>JAVKMO010000007.1:0-260848 GCA_031539345.1 Chitinophagales bacterium
AAAACAAGCAAACCCATTCAAACAACAAAAAATAAACAGTAATTCATGCTTATGATCATGCTTTTTAAAACGAAAATCCTCAAAACAACCTAATTTAAAAAGCACCTAACCAAGAAATGGCTTTTGCAAAGGGTTCTAGTAATAAAAAACGTTCGGCTGTGAATTCACAATAATAACTTTTACACTCAAGTAAAAAAACTTTTTTTTGCGGTTTTGATAAAATTTTTAAATTCGGACGTTTCTCAAGTGGGTTCTTGTGATTGAATTGGATTTTGAATAGCATAAATCCTCTATCCATCTCATTTTTGGCACGTTTGTAGAAAGCTCTTATTTATCCTTGTTTTTCATTTAAAACACACCACGTTAAGCATGTTTCTCCTGAATTTTGTTTTCACTATGCTCAACACGACAATTTGTTCTGCCTTTATTAGTGCATTTTCTCAATCCATTTTTATCAATCTCACTGTTAAAAAAATGGGTTGTTTCAACACGTCTATCATTCAATATCTATCTAACTCCATATCTTAAAAATAGCTTCTTTCAATGACTTCTAAACTGACAAAAAGATTTACGTTTGGTAAACAAAAAAACCTTGGCGATTTAACCGACTTATTAGAAATACAATTAAAATCTTTTAAAGAATTGGTTCAAATTGAAACCACTCCAGACAAAAGAATTTATGAAAATTTATACAAAGCCTTTCATGATGCTTTTCCCGTTTCGGACAGTCGCAATATTTTTCTCTTAGAATTTTTAGACTATCACATCGACAGTCCTCGCTATTCTATTGAAGAATGTATGGAAAGAGGTTTAACCTATTCTGTTCCACTTAAAGTAAAATTTAGATTGAGTTGTAGTGATGAAGAACACGTCGATTTTCAAACGATTGTACAAGAAGTATTTTTAGGAAATTTTCCTTACATGACACCTAAAGGCACGTTCGTGTTTAATGGTGCTGAAAGAGTTGTTGTATCGCAATTACACCGTTCACCAGGAGTTTTCTTTGGACAATCAACGCACCCTAGTGGAGCACCAATTTATTTGGCTCGCGTCATTCCGTTTAAAGGAACATGGATGGAATTTGCAACAGACATTAACAATGTCATGTATGCTTATGTAGATAGAAAAAAGAACTTCCCTGTAACCACTTTGTTAAGAGCAATTGGCTATGAAAGCGACAAAGACATTTTGAATTTATTTGGAATGGCTGACGAAATCAAAACTGACAAATCAACCTTAACCAGCCATATCGGAAGAAAATTAGCATCGAACGTTTTACGTTCTTGGGTAGAAGATTTTGTAGATGAAGACAGCGGAGAAGTTGTGAATTTACAAAGAACAGAAGTAGCATTAGAAAGAGACTCTATTTTAGATGAAGATGCCGTAGAGAAAATTATCTCTATGAAAGAAATTAAAAGTGTTTTCTTACAAAAAGAAGGTTTAGGAAACTCTTTTGCCATTATTTACAACACCTTGGCCAAAGACCCTTCTAATAATGAATCAGAAGCTGTACAAGCCATTTATAGACAAGTAAGGGGTACAGATGCACCAGATGATGAAAGTGCAAGAAGTTTAATTGACAAAATGTTTTTTGCGGAAAAACGCTATGATTTAGGACAAGTAGGCAGATATAAAATCAATACCAAATTGGGGTTGAAAACGCCATTAGATAAAAAAGTATTAACGAAAGAAGACATCATTAGTATTGTGAAATATTTGGTTGCTTTATCAAATGGAAAAGCCGATGTTGATGATATAGACCATTTGAGCAATAGAAGAGTGAAAACAGTAGGCGAACAATTAGTAGCGCAATTTAACGTTGGGTTAGCACGACTCACAAGAACCATTAGAGACCGCATGAACGTGCGTGATACTGAAGTTTTTGCTCCTGTAGATTTAATCAATTCAAGGGCTTTAAATTCAGTCATACAGTCTTTCTTTGGCACATCTCAATTATCACAATTTTTAGATCAAACCAATCCGTTATCAGAACTCACTCATAAAAGAAGGATTTCTGCCTTAGGACCAGGCGGTTTAAGCAGAGAAAGAGCAGGCTTTGAAGTAAGAGACGTTCACTACTCTCACTATGGAAGGTTATGTACTATTGAAACGCCAGAAGGTCCAAACATTGGGTTGATTTCTACCCTTTGTGTACACGCAAAAATTAACGCAAAAGGGTTTATTGAAACACCGTACAAAAAAATTGAAGACGGTAAAGTAGATAGCAAACACATGCACTATCTATCAGCAGAAGACGAAGACCTTGCAATCATTGCCCAATCGAATGTTCAATTAGATGAAGAAGGAAAAATATTAGACAAAGAAATTAAAGCGAGACAAACAGGCGATTTTCCTATCGTATCAAAAAAACAAGTCCAATTTATGGACGTTGCACCAAATCAAATTGTAGGATTAAGTGCGTCACTCATTCCTTTCTTAGAAAACGACGATGCCAATAGAGCCTTGATGGGTTCTAATATGCAACGTCAAGCAGTGCCTTTAATTTTTCCAGAACCACCTATTGTAGGAACAGGTATGGAAGCAAAAGCGGCACAAGATTCTCGAATTCAAATTCACGCAGACGGAGAAGGCGAAGTTGTTTATGTTGATGCAAACGAAATTCACATTCGTTATCAAAGAAAAGCACTCGAAAAAACATTGTCATTTGAAAAAGATATTGTCGTTTACAAATTGACAAAATTTATCAAAACCAACCAAAGCACATCAATCAATTTAAAACCTTGTGTACGCAAAGGCGACAAAGTGAAAAAAGGAACTTTTTTAACCGAAGGATATGCTATTAAAGACGGAGAACTCGCATTAGGACGCAATTTAAAAGTTGCATTTATGCCATGGAAAGGATACAACTTTGAAGATGCGATTGTAATTTCTGAAAAAGTAGTTAAAGAAGATTGGTTTACGTCTATTCACGTTGATGAATTTGAATTAGAAGTGCGCGACACAAAATTAGGCGAAGAAGAATTGACCGCAGAACTTCCTAACGTACGAGAAGATGCAACAAAAGATTTGGATAAATTTGGTATTATTAGAGTGGGTGCTTTTGTAAAAGAAGGCGATATTTTAATTGGAAAAATTACGCCAAAAGGCGAAAGCGACCCTTCACCAGAAGAAAAATTATTGAAAGCCATTTTTGGCGAAAAAGCAGGCGACGTAAGGGACGCTTCTCTCAAAGCCCCAGCGGGAACAGAAGGCGTTGTGATTAACTCGTTGTTATTTGAAAGAAACAAAAAAGATAAAGCTGCTCGTAATCAAGAAAAAATATTAGTCGATAAAGCTGAAAAAGTACACGAACAAAACATCAAAGTTGTAAAAGGTATTTTGGTAGAAAAATTATTATCACTCATTGGTGATGAAGTTTCTGCAGGCGTAACAAATTTATTTGGAGAAATTGTAATTGGTAAAAAAGCAAAATTCACAACCAAAAATTTAACTGCTTTAGATTATACAAATGTCAATTTTGTTGACTGGACAGACAATTCTAACCTTAACGAAAACATCAATATTTTACTCCACAATTACTCCATTGAACACAATCAAGAAGTCGGAAAATTCAAAAGAGAAAAATATAATATTTCGATTGGTGATGAATTGCCACTTGGCGTTTTAAAATTAGCGAAAGTATTTATTGCCTCAAAAAGAAAACTCAAAGTTGGTGATAAAATGGCGGGAAGACATGGTAACAAAGGTATCGTCGCAAAAATTGTAAAACAAGAAGATATGCCATTTATGGAAGATGGTACTCCAGTTGATGTAGTTTTAAACCCACTTGGTGTACCAAGTCGTATGAATCTTGGACAAATTTATGAAACCGTTTTAGGTTGGGCAGGCAAAGAATTAGGATTGAAATTTGCAACCCCAATTTTTGATGGAGCAAGCTTTGAAGATATTGAAAGCTATATTACAAAAGCCAATTTGCCTAAATTTGGACATACCTATTTGTATGACGGTGAAACTGGAGACAGGTTTGACCAAAAAGTAACCGTAGGCATTATTTATATGCTTAAATTACATCACATGGTTGATGATAAAATGCACGCCAGAAGTATCGGGCCGTATAGTTTGATTACCCAGCAACCACTTGGCGGTAAAGCCCAATTTGGTGGACAAAGATTTGGTGAAATGGAAGTATGGGCAATTGAAGCGTATGGTGCAGCAAACATTTTACAAGAATTATTAACCATCAAGTCTGACGATATGGTTGGCAGAAATAAAACGTATGATGCCATCATCAAAGGCGAAAACCTTCCTAAACCTGGCATTCCAGAATCTTTCAACGTGTTAGTTCACGAATTGAGAGGCTTAGGGTTAGACTTGAAATTTGAATAAATTTTTCTATTACATTATTTTCAACAGCACTCACACTAACAAACGAACTTTAATTTTATGGCAGCTAGAAAAGAATCAAAACCTAAATCAGGCTTTACAAAAGTTACGATTAGCTTATCCTCCCTCGACAGTATTTTAGAAAAATCGCACGGCGAAGTTTTAAAACCAGAAACAATTAACCACAGAACCTATAAACCAGAAAGAGATGGTCTATTTTGTGAACGTATTTTTGGACCTGTAAAAGACTTTGAATGTGCTTGTGGTAAATACAAAAGAATTCGTTACAAAGGCTTAGTGTGTGATAGATGTGGGGTTGAAGTAACAGAAAAAAAAGTGCGTAGAGAAAGAATGGGACACATTAAATTGGTTGTTCCTGTTGTTCACTCTTGGTATTTTAAAACACTTCCAAATAAAACCGGCTATCTACTTGGCATCAATTCAAAAAAATTAGAAAGCATTATTTATTTTGAAAAATATATCATTATTCAAGCTGGTGCCGCTGGAGAAAAAGGAAAAGTAGAGGGTGATTTATTAACAGAAGACGAATACGTGAATGTAGTAGATAACCTTCCTACAAACAATCAAAATTTGCCTGATACCGACACCAATAAGTTTATTGCCAAAATGGGTGCAGAGGCTGTTAAAGAATTATTGACACGCATCGATTTAGACAAACTTTCTTATGAATTAAGAACAATTGCAAATACAGAAACTTCTCAACAAAAGAAAACCGATGCACTTAAACGCCTCCATGTTGTAGAAGCTTTCCGAGATGCCAACGAGCATATTGAAAATAAACCAGAATGGATGGTTTTAAACTTTATTCCAGTTATTCCTCCAGATTTAAGACCTTTAGTTTCTTTAGACGGTGGACGATTTGCGTCAGCAGATTTAAACGACTTATATCGTCGATTGATTATTAGAAATAATCGTTTAAAAAGACTCATTGACATCAAAGCACCTGACGTTATTTTAAGAAATGAAAAAAGAATGCTCCAAGAAGCAGTTGATTCATTGTTAGATAACTCAAAAAAATCAAGTGCCGTAAAAGCCGAAGGCGGAAGGCCTTTAAAAAGTTTAAGCGAAGTATTAAAAGGTAAGCAAGGACGTTTTAGACAAAACCTCTTAGGAAAAAGGGTTGATTATTCTGGGCGTTCTGTAATTATCGTTGGACCAGATTTGAAACTTCATGAATGCGGTTTGCCAAAAGATATGGGAGCAGAATTATTTAAGCCCTTTATTATCCGCAAACTCATTGAAAGAGGAATTGTAAAAACTGTAAAAAGTGCCATTAAAATTGTTGATAAAAAAGAAGCCGTAGTTTGGGATATTTTAGAGAATATTTTAAAAGGACACCCTATCCTACTCAACCGTGCCCCAACATTACACAGACTTTCTATTCAAGCATTTCAACCAAAATTAGTAGAAGGCAAAGCCATTCAATTACATCCTTTGGTATGTTCTGCATTCAACGCCGATTTTGACGGCGATCAAATGGCGGTACACGTTCCATTGAGCAATGCCGCAATTATAGAAGCACAAGTATTGATGTTGTCTTCTCACAATATTTTAAACCCGCAAAACGGAACACCAATTACGCTTCCATCTCAAGACATGGTGCTTGGTTTGTATTATATGACAAAATACAAAAAATCAACACCGAAAGAACCAATTAAAGGAGAAGGAAAGTTGTTCTATTCTGGCGAAGAAGTCATTGTTGCCTATAATGAAAAGAAAATTGACTTACACGCAATCATCAAAGTGAAAGCTAGTGTGAGAAATAAAAGCACGTTATCAACACAATTGATAGAAACTTCTGTTGGGCGTGTTTTATTCAATGAAGCAGTTCCTGAAAATGTAGGTTATGTAAATACACTCCTCACTAAAAAGAATTTGCGAGAAATTATTGGTAACGTTATTAAACACACAGACATTCCTACAACCGTAAAATTCTTAGACAATATTAAAGACATTGGCTTTAAAATGGCGTTTAAAGGCGGTTTATCTTTCAGTATTAATGATCTTATTGTTCCTGATATTAAAAAACAAATTTTAAAAACAGGACAAAAAGACGTGGAAGAAATTATGGATAACTACAACGCTGGTTTAATTACCAACAATGAAAGATATAACCAAGTTATCGATGTTTGGTCTCGAGCAGATATTAAAATTACAGAAGAGTTGATTAAAGTGATGGCAAATGACAACCAAGGTTTTAACTCGGTTTACATGATGTTAGATAGCGGAGCAAGGGGGTCAAAACAACAAGTAAAACAATTGACTGGTATTCGCGGATTGATGGCAAAACCAAGAAAAAGCGGATCAACAGGATCAGAGATTATCGAAAACCCAATTCTTGCCAACTTTAAAGAAGGATTAAGCATTTTAGAATACTTTATCTCTACTCACGGTGCAAGAAAAGGTTTGGCTGATACGGCTTTAAAAACAGCTGATGCAGGTTATTTAACCAGAAGACTTGTGGACGTTGCTCAAGACGTTGTCATCACTGAAGAAGACTGCGAAACATTGAGAGGAATTATGGTTACGGCGTTAAAAGATAATGAAGAAACGATAGAACCATTATGGGAAAGATTAGTCGGAAGAATTTCTTTACACACTGTGCATAGCCCATTAACGAACGAATTGTTGGTTTCTGCAGGCGACGAAATTACCGAAGACATTGCCCAAGAAATTGAAAAAAATGCAATACAAGGCGTAGAAATTCGTTCTGTATTGAGCTGCGAAAGCAGAAAAGGCGTTTGCGTAAAATGTTATGGCAAAAATTTAGCAACAGGCATTTTAGCCCAAAAAGGCGACGCTGTAGGTATTATTTCAGCCCAATCAATTGGCGAACCTGGTACCCAATTAACGCTTAGAACTTTCCACGTTGGTGGTGTAGCAGGCTCAACAACAGTAGATTCTAAACTCGCTGCTCAATATGACGGTATCATTCAATTTGACGGCGTAAGAACAGTAAGTTTAGACGACAACGGAGAGAAAAAACAAATTGTTATCGGACGTACGGGAGAAGTAAGAATTATCAGCCCAGAAGGAGAAAAATTATTAGTAACAAATATTCTACAATACGGTTCGCAACTCTTAATCAAAGACGGTCAAAAAATTAAAAAAGACGATGTGATTTGCACTTGGGACCCTTACAACAACGTAATGGTTTCTGAAATCAACGGAGAGATTTCTTTTGGCAATGTTATTGAAGGCATTACTTACAGAGAAGAGACAGATGAGCAAACTGGACATAAAGAAAAAGTAATTGTAGAAAGTAAAGACAAAACAAAAATTCCTACCTTCAAAATCAAAAACAGTAAAGACGAAAAAATCTACACCCTACCTGTTGGAGCACACATGATTGTTGAAGATGGCACAAACATCAAAGCAGGTCAGATTATTGCTAAAATTCCCAGAGTATTAAGCAAACTGAAAGATATTACAGGGGGCTTACCTCGTGTAACAGAATTGTTTGAAGCACGTAACCCAAGCGTGATTGCTGTTGTTGCAGAAATTGATGGCGTAGTAAGCATTGGTGCTATTAAAAGAGGTAACAGAGAAGTCAGCTTAGAAGCCAAAGATGGCGTAGTTAAAAAATATCTTGTTCCTTTAAGTATGCAAATTTTAGCCCAAGACGGCGATTTTGTAAAAGCAGGAACGGCTTTATCAGACGGCGTTATCGCTCCTTCGGATATTTTAAAAATCAAAGGACCTTTTGCAGTACAAGAATATTTAGTCAATGAAATTCAAGAAGTTTATAGACTACAAGGCGTAAAAATTAGCGACAAACACGTTGAAGTGATTGTACGACAAATGATGCGCAAAGTCATTATAGAAGACCCAGGAGATACTAAATTCTTACCTGAAGATGTAGTAGAAAAATTTGAATTTATCGATGTGAACGACAATATTTTTGACAAAAAAGTGGTTGTTGACGCCGGAGATTCAACACGATATAAACCAGGACAAATTATTTCCATCAGAGACGTAAGAGACGAAAATTCGTTATTAAAAAGAAGCGATAAAAAGAACCTTGAATACAGAGATGCTAACCCTGCAACAGCAAGCCCAGCATTACTCGGTATTACAAGAGCTTCACTTGGCGTATCCAGCTGGATTTCTGCAGCCTCATTCCAAGAGACAACAAAAGTACTTTCTCAAGCTGCAATACAAGGCAGAGTGGACAATATGATAGGATTAAAAGAAACCTTAATTACAGGGCAACTTATTCCAGCAGGAACAGGATTGAGAGAATTTACCAAAGTGTTAGTGGGTAATAATGAAGAGTACAAAAAATTGGCCATATCACAAGAAATTAGCCAATACGATACCGAAGAATAAAACGAGGTTAGCCTCTCCTATCAAAGAATAAAATTACTCTCGACAATAGCATCTATCAAAAAGGTAGATGCTATTTTTGTAACAGTAGAAAGCAATATGGCAATTTCAGTTCGTTTTAACTTTATCAATTCTCTTTCTATTTTGGAAACACTCTTGCCATGAAAAGCAAACTTCATCATATAGGATATTATTTGCTACTCGTTTTTGTATCTATTTTACCTCTCAATACGAAATCGCCAATTCTTATTACCTTAACCCTTAGTGCCTTTGCCTTGTGTGGCGTTTTGCAACACAAACCGCAACAAATTTTCCGTAATATTTTTACGTCAAAGTTTAGCCTTAGCGTTTTTGTCTTTTTTATTTACTGCTGTTTATCATTATTTTATTCAGACAACCTCCACGCAGGTCTTTTTTTTATACAAATAAAAGTTACGCTACTGCTATTAGCATTCAGTATGCCACAATATAATTTCACCAAACAACAAATCGAAAAACTATATGGCGTATTCGCAAATAGCATATTCTGTTTTGTGCTTTTTTTCTTACTCCTTAGCACTAAACAATTCATTGTAACGAATGATACATCTGTTTTTTTTGTTGAACATTTAATGCCCCCTATATTTCGCATACAACCCAGCGTTTTTTCTGCCTATGTATTGGCAAGTATCATTATTCTAACTCACCGCCTTTTTCAAATTGACACAAAAAAGAAAAAAATAAGTTGTGTTCTACAAATTGTAATTCTTTCAATTAGTTTGATTCTATTGGGTTCTAAAGCAACAAGCATTTTGTTTTTATGCTTTCTTGTCTATCAATTCATCTTTATTTTACTAAAAAAAAACCATATCCGTAAACAATTCATACTCGTTTTTTTGTGTTGTCTGAGCGGTGTAGTTGCATTTCTATTTTATCAATCTCAATCTTTGCAAAATCGATTTAGAGATTTTGCTCACATTTCATTTCCTTATGCTGACCCACGTGGAGAAATTCACTATGCAGAACAAACCGACACGACAAGATGGACAACCGTTTCATATCGTATAGCTTTAATGAAAACTGGATTTGATGTTGTAAAAAACAATCTATTGTTTGGCGTTGGCGTGGGTGATGTTCGTGAAGAATTGCTGTCTGCATACGAAAAGCAACAGTTTGTTTTGGCGATTAAACACAAAAGTTTAGTCCATAATTCTTATTTAGAAATACTCATCTCTATTGGTCTTGTCGGTTTTATTTTATTTCTTTTTATACTTTATCGCATCGCACAAAACATCATCATCAAACAAGACACAAAACTCATTGCTCTTTTTCTTCTTTTTATCTGCTTACTTTTATTTGACAATTATTTAGATCGCCTACAAGGTCTTGTATTTCTAAGTTTATTTTGGAATTTAATGGCTTATACGCCTTCGGAAGAAATGCAATAGAACATCTAATAAAAACATACACGATTCAATTTTACAATAATACTATGCTTAACGACATCATCAAAAAGTGTATCAATAAAAGTGTATTGTGTTGGTTAGCAACAGTCAATCAACATAACGAACCAAATGTTTCCCCAAAAGAAATGTTTACATATCAAGATAACAAGACCTTACTCATTGCACATCTTGCGTCTCCAAATAGTGTTGCGAATATCCTTCATAACGCAAACGTGTGCGTTAGTTTTGTTGATATTTTTGTTCAAAAAGGATTCAAAATAAAAGGAACAGCCACGCTTATTAGCAAGCCTGAAAGGGAATTTCAAAATGTGGTACAACCTTTAATCAAGCTATTTTCAGACACATTTCCAATTCAAGCTGTGATTGTTATAGACATTAAAACAATAGAAACAATTCAAGCACCAAGCTATTGGCTATATCCAAACACAACAGAACAAAATCAAATTGCGAATGCAATGAAAACCTACGGAGTACAGGCTATTCCAAAGGCATAATTGCTATACAAATACTAAAAATATGAAAGCCATTTATACTATTCTCTTACTCGTTTTATCGAATATTTTTATGACCATTGCTTGGTATGGGCATTTGAAATTCAAGCAATATTCGTGGTTTTCGCAACTAGGTTTAGTGGGCATTATTGTTATCAGTTGGGTCATTGCTTTGTTTGAATATGCAGCACAAATACCTGCGAATAAAATAGGTTATGTCGGCAATGGCGGACCATTTAATCTATGGCAACTCAAAGTAATTCAAGAGATTATTTCGCTCATTATATTTAGCGTTTTTGTACTTGTTGTATTTAAAACCGAGCCATTACGCTGGAATCATTTGATTGGATTTGTCTTTTTAATTCTTGCTGTTTATTTCATTTTTAAAAAATAAACTCAACCTTTGGCAACACATTTTTAGCGTCGAGCAATTTTCATTTCATTTATAGTTTTATTGTTGATTTTTTATGCCTCCCAAAACCGCTACAGAAACGCCTTTGATGACACAACATAAAAACATCAAGGCAAAATTTCCTGATGCAATTTTACTGTTTCGAGTAGGCGATTTTTATGAAACATTTGGTGCAGATGCGGTCATTACAGCAAAAGTTTTAGGCATTACTTTAACCAAAAGAAATAACGGCGACAAGGCATCACAAGAGTTAGCAGGCTTTCCTCATCATGCGTTAGATATTTATTTACACAAATTAGTCAAAGCCGGCTATCGTGTTGCCATTTGCGACCAACTAGAAGACCCTAAAACAGTGAAGGGAATTGTTAAACGAGGCGTTACAGAAGTTGTTACACCTGGGCTTGCAAGTGATGACAAAAGTTTAGACCAAAGCAGCAATAATTTTTTGTGTGCATTGAATGAACGAGATGGCTCTTTTGGCATTGCATTTATCGACATTACAACCGGCGATTTTTTTATCAGCGAAGGCAATGAAGAGTACGTTGATAAACTGTTACAAAGTTTAAAACCGTCAGAGGTTTTATTCTCAAAACCTTATAGCTCTACGTTTAAAACAAAGTTTGGTTCAAAATATTTCACCTATTCCTTAGATGAATGGATATTTTCTTATGACTATGGCTTAGACAAATTATTACAACAATTCGCTGTACATTCTTTAAAAGGCTTTGGCATAGAATCTCTCCAGCAAGGCATTATCGCGGCTGGCGTTATTATTCATTATTTAAAAGAAACTGAACATCATCAATTGCAACAAATCAATACCATTCACAGAATGGATAAAGATGATTATTTGTGGATGGATCAGTTTACGATTAAAAATTTAGAGCTCTTTACGCCACATGGCGAATCCTCATTGTCTTTGTTCAATACAATTAACAATACTGCAAGCCCAATGGGGGCAAGGCTTTTAAAGAAGTGGATTATTTTTCCTCTCAAGCATAAACAGAGCATTGAAAAACGATTGAACGGCGTAGATTTTTTTATTCAACACGAATCGATACGTAAAGAGATTAAAAATGCGATTACGCAAATTGGAGACATCGAACGTTTTATCGTCAAAATTCCTTTAAAAAAAATTAACCCTCGCGAGTTAAAACATATTGCAAAAGCCTTAGACTTCATACAACAAATCAAAAACGGCTTAAACAAATGCGACAATGAATTGTTGCAAAGTTTAGGCGAACATTTGAATGCATGCAGTTTAATCGCAAAAAAAATTCATTCCACTTTAGTCGAACAGCCACCCCTAAACAGTGCCAAAGGAGAACTTATTCAAAAAGGAATTGATGCTGAGTTAGACGAATTGAAATCTTTACGCAGTGATGCCAAGCAACATTTAGACATTTTGCTACAGCAAGAAATTGCACAGACGGGAATCAGTTCATTAAAAATTCACTTTAATAATGTGTTTGGTTATTATTTAGAAGTGTCGCATACGCATAAAAATAAAGTTCCTTCAACATGGATACGCAAGCAAACACTTGTTCAAGCAGAGCGATACATTACGCCTGAATTAAAAATTTTTGAAGAAAAAATTTTACACGCAGAAGATAAAATCTTAGCCATAGAAACAGTCGTGTATCAGAATTTATTGGTTGCTTTACAAGAATATATTCAAGCCATTCAATTCAATGCTCAGTGCCTTGCACAAATTGATTGCCTCATTTGCTTTGCACACAATGCAATAAAATACAACTATTGTAAGCCTGTTATTCATGAAGGATTAAATATTTCTATGACCGAAGGCAGACATGCTGTAATAGAAAGAAACATGAAAAACGGCGAACATTATGTGCCAAACGATATTTATATTGACGTAGAAGACACTCAAATTATGATTCTTACAGGGCCAAATATGAGTGGAAAAAGTGCCATTTTACGCCAAGTGGCATTGAGTATTTTACTTACACATATTGGCAGTTATGTGCCTTGCAAAGCGGCACATATTCCTTTAACGGATAAGATTTTTACTCGCGTTGGTGCGAGCGATAATATGAGTGCTGGAGAAAGTACATTCATGGTTGAGATGAATGAAACTGCAAGTATTTTGAATAATATTTCTGAACGAAGTTTGATTTTATTAGACGAAATTGGAAGAGGCACAAGCACCTATGACGGCATTTCGATTGCGTGGAGTATGGTAGAATATTTACATCATCATTTACCTTTTCAACCAAAAACTTTGTTTGCAACGCACTATCACGAATTGAATGATTTAGAAAAAAAATTAGCCCGTGTAAAAAATTATCACGTGTCTTATACAGAAGTAAACCAAAAAATCATTTTTTTAAGAAAGCTCGTTCTTGGTGGAATTAAAAACAGTTTTGGTATTCATGTTGCAAAAATGGCAGGTTTTCCGCCTACAATTATTCAGCGTGCCGAAACAATTTTAAAACAATTAGAACAAAGCTCTCCTGCCGAGGTAACGTCAATACAAGCAGAACTTTTTTCGCCACTACAAGTGAATCTGCACGATGAAAAAGCAATTCAACTGAAACAATTTCAAGATTATTTTAATGCCCTTGACGTGCACACGATAACGCCAATTGAAGCCCTCATCAAATTGAATGAATTAAAACAATTGCTCCATTCACACAATAAAAATTAAAGCCAATTTTGTACGCTTGTTTTTTTTCTATTGTCAATTTGGCTTTTCTGAATAAAAAAAAGACCCTATCTGTCTTTCTTCTTTAAAAACAAATTGTGGCACACCATTTGATAAAATACGTGCGTATCAATACAAACACAATTTTCATTCAACAATAAAAACTAAACACTTTATGGGAAAAATTATCGGTATAGACCTTGGCACAACAAATAGTTGTGTGGCTGTAATGGAAGGCAATGAACCTGCAGTAATTGCGAACGACGAAGGACGGCGAACCACGCCATCAATTATTGGCTTTTTAAAAAATGGCGAAAGAAAAATTGGCGACCCTGCAAAACGCCAATCAGTAACCAATCCTTCAAACACAATTATGAGCGTAAAACGCTTTATGGGCGCCCGTTTTGACGATGTCAGTCAAGAAGCATCTCAATTTAATTACAAAGTAGTCAAAGGCGATAACAACATTTGCAAAGTAGATATTGACGGAAAATTTTACAGCCCACAAGAACTATCTGCAATGATTTTACAAAAAATGAAAAAAACGGCAGAAGATTATTTAGGGCAAGATGTTACAGAAGCCGTGATTACAGTGCCCGCTTATTTTAATGACTCACAACGCCAAGCGACAAAAGAAGCAGGTGAAATTGCGGGATTAAATGTTAGAAGAATTATCAACGAACCTACTGCAGCAGCACTTGCGTATGGCTTAGACAAAAAAGGAAAAGATTCAAAGATTGCTGTATTTGATTTGGGCGGCGGAACATTTGACGTGTCTATTTTAGATTTAGGAGACGGCATTTTTGAAGTCAAATCTACCAACGGAGACACCCATTTAGGCGGTGATGATTTTGACAAAGCTATTATGGATTGGCTTGTTGCAGAATTTAAAAAAGACGAAAACATGGATTTGCAAAAAGACCCCATGGCTTGGCAACGTTTAAAAGAAGCAGCAGAAAAAGCAAAAATCGAATTATCTTCTTCAAGCGAAACAGAAATCAACCTCCCTTATATTACAGCCATCGATGGTGCTCCAAAACATTTGGTCAGAAAATTAAGCCGTGCAAAATTTGAACAACTGAGCGACAGTTTAATCAATAGAACCATTGCACCTTGTGAAAATGCCTTGAAAGATGCTGGTTATACGGCTTCAGACATTGACGAAGTGATTTTAGTTGGCGGTTCTACACGTATTCCAAAAATTCAAGAAATTGTAGAAAAAATATTTCAGAAAAAACCTTCTAAAGGTGTCAATCCTGATGAAGTTGTGGCAATTGGGGCGTGCATACAAGGTGCAGTTTTAAGCGGAGACATCAAAGATGTTTTACTATTAGACGTAACTCCCCTATCACTTGGCATTGAAACGATGGGCGGCGTAATGACAAAATTGATAGAATCTAACACAACCATTCCAACAAAAAAATCAGAAACATTTAGCACTGCTTCTGACAATCAACCAGGCGTTCAAATACACGTATTACAAGGTGAACGATCAATGGCAAAAGACAACAAGAGTTTGGGTATGTTTAATCTCGAAGGTATTCCTGCCGCACCACGAGGCGTTCCTCAAATTGAAGTAATGTTTGATATTGATGCCAATGGAATTTTAAGCGTATCGGCAAAAGATAAAGGAACTGGAAAAACACAAAACATTAGAATTGAAGCAGGCTCTGGCTTATCAAAAGAAGATATTGAACGCATGAAAAATGAAGCCAAAGCAAACGAAACCGCAGACAAAGAAATCAAAGAAAAAACAGAAAAATTAAACGCCGCTGACAGCCTTATTTTCACCACAGAAAAACAAATGAAAGAGATGGGCGATAAATTAAGTGCCGATAAAAAAGAACCCATAGAAGCCGCTCTTGCAAAATTAAAACAAGCACATCAACAACAAGATATGGCAAGTATTGAAAGTACATCACAAGAGCTTCAAACAGCTTTAATGGCGGTTGCTGAAGAGTTGTACAAAAACGCACCTCAAGATGCAAATGCCCCAAATGCAAATACAGCAAGTAATAATGACAACGTAAAAGATGCTGATTTTGAAGAGGTAAAATAAGTCCCCCTTTCAAAAAACAAAAACCTTGTTATAGAGTAATCTGTAACAAGGTTTTTTTTATGCTCTAACAGTTTAAGGCTTTGCGATGGACGAAATTTTTACCCCAAATATTGATCCAGAGAACCAATTTTTTATTAACCACAAATATGTCTATGAAGCACTGAACCGCCACTTTTGGCAAACTGCTGTTGTGCGATAGCCCTTTTATTGTTATCAAGTTTATCTAAATATTTTACACATTCTTCTGCGATTGCTTCTGCTAACGGTGGGGGAACTGCATTTCCAACGTGTTCACACCTTTTTGTATGGCTTCCAACAAATTTATAATCTATTGGAAATCCTGTAATAATTGCAGCTTCTCTCACTGTTATACTTCTATGTTCAATAGGGTGAACTGGAAAATTGCTATGACCAGGAACAAGGGTTGGTGCTAAAGAATTCATATCTAAACGCATTGTGTTACCTCTAGAATAGAAATTGCTTATTTTCAATTCTTCTGGTAGTTCATTCATTCTCTCTTGTATGTTACCGCCTGCATTAATAAATTTAAACCTATCAACAGTTTTTTTAGAATGGTTCATAGGGTCATTATCAATGTCTTTTTTATTTTTATAGTCAATTTTTCTTAATGCTTCGCCAATTGTTATTGGTTTTAAAAAAGTAATGTCATTATCTAAATTATCAAAGTCCATTTTTGTAGAAATATCATATGAATGATATTTTGGAAGTGGATATTGGAAATTATTTGGTAAATCTTTTCTTGTTGCTACAATTATTACCCTTTCTCTTTTAGTTGAAGAGCCATACCAAGCAGTATTTAAAATTTTATGAGAAACGTTATATCCTATTTTATCATAGATTTTATAAATATCTTCAATAACAGAAATTAAATAGTGATTTTCTTCTAATATCTTAAACAAATTCTCTTTTTCTTTTCTTAAAAAAAGTCCATTTTGTAAAAACTCATCAGTTATATTATTTTTCTTTCTTAATTCTGCTTTTTTTCCTTTATAGTTTTCTAATTGTTGCCAAACGTAATCAACTTTTTGTTTTATTTCTATTGGAGTTTCTTCTGATAAAACTTTGCCATTTAAAAATGCTTTTACATTTTCAATAATACTAATTTTTGGTTTTGTTTCATTTACAAGTTCTAATTGTTTGTGATAAAAATAATTTCTTTCATCATTTGGAGAACGTTCTCCTGCTAAACTAAATCCTTTACAAACAATACCTCCAAACAGAACATCAAGTTCTGTTTTTTCTAATTTTATATTTTTTAAAAGTTTATCTACATTAATATCAATAATGCTATTATGGTCAATATATGCAGTTTCTTTTATTTCAGGATTATTTAATAATAAAGTATTAATACAGTCTATATTATTGTCATTAATATACACGGATTTAAAGTTATTTTTTTTAAATCCTATGTGCGAACCACCTGCTCCTACAAAGGTTTCAAATATTGTATATTGTTTTTTTTTCATTAAGAATGCTTATTAAATTGTCAATATACGGTTTTGATTTAGTGTATTTTATAACATTTTCTTTCAATGATTTTTCATTCATTTCCAAAGGATTATAATTAATAATTCTATTTGAATTTCTTGGTTTAAAATCAATACAACCAAAGTCATCTCTTAATATATTGAGCCAAGAAGATAAATATCTTGTTTCTGATTGTGTTAAAAATAACACATCTTTATTTGAAAATTGTGAAACAATTTCTGCACGAATTATTTTTAAATCTTGGTTAATATTTTGATTTGCTTTTGTGAAATAATTTAATAAAGTTTCTACGTAAGGTTTGATATAAGAGTTATACATCATTATTAAAAAATCTTCAAAATCACACATTCCAAATTCAAGTCCCGATTTAGTTGGTAAATTATTAGAATTAATTAAGCCAAGTGAGGATAAACTTATCCAAGCATTTCGCCAATTATTATTATTAATTGAATTAGTTTTTTTAATTTCTAATTCAACTTCTGTTCTTTTAACATTAGCTATATTTTTGATTTTTAAAAAACATAAATATCTCAAAAGCATATAAATTTCAAATAGTCTTGTATCTCGTACATAATATTGTGAAATACTTGTCAAAGAGTTATTTTCAACAGTAGAAAGAGTTTTTAATTCTTCTTCTGATATTCTTCTTGCAACTTTGTTAGAATCGTTAATCTCAACTATATAAGTTGATTTTGGATATTTAAATTTACCAATGTTAAAATTCGTGTTATTAAATGCAGAAGAAGGAACTAATAAAATGCTATTAAAAAACTTGCTGTATTGAATACCCTTTGAGGATATATTTTGCTCATTGAAATATTCATATTGTAAAACCTGTCCAATTCCTCTAACATAATCGGTTACACCAATGTCGCCTGCTTTACATTCAATTATTGCTCTTATTTGATTATTATAAACAAAGGTAAAATCGGCTGTAATACCATTAATATATCTGTCTTCGTGAATTAGATTTAATTTTGTTAAATCATCTGGCAAATTTAAAATAGATAGTAAATCAGATTTAATATTGTCATTTTTAATAACTAAATCGTGAAAATGTTTTTCTCTAATGTTATCTTGTTCAATAATTTGCCTATCTATACTATTCATAATTCAGTCTATACTTAATTCAGTCCAATAATTCATGTTTCAAACATATAAAAAAAATGTTGATTTTATGGTCTGTTTTTAATTTCAGAGTCTCTTCTCTGATAGGATTTCGCATATCACGTGAAGCCCCTCCGATGTGCAAAATCCCTAGGCTTTTGCACATCTCATAAATACACGCAATAGTATCATTTTTCAAATCAAAATAATGTTTCAACCATGTAGCGTAACCCATTTTGATACCAAAAAAACCTATATCTATATTCCTCTCTATTTTTTCAATAAGCTATCAAGTACTTTATTGAGCTGTTGTGGTTCGATACCCATAGCAACAATCGTTCCTTTTGCATCAATCAATACGGTATTAGGAATGGATTCAATTTTATAGGTTTGAGCAATATCATTTCCCCACCCTTTTAGGTCGGAAATATGCGTCCATGTAAGTTTGTCTTTTTGAATCGCTTTTACCCAAAGTTCTTTTTCAGCGTCTAAAGAAATACCAATAATTTCTAACCCAAGCGGATGATATTTTTCATACAGACGAACCAAAGCAGGATTGTTTTGTCTGCAAGGTTTACACCAACTTGCCCAAAAATCTAAAAGCACAAGTTTGCCTCTATAGTCGCTTAGTTGTACTAGTTTATCGTCCGGTGTATTTTGTTTAAATTCAGGTGCTAATTGTCCTATTTTAGGCTCTGGTTTAGCAATTTGTTTTATGCGTGTAGCATAATAGCTTGCTTGCACGTCTTTACTTAATGTATTCAATACGGCAAGGGTTTTATCAGACGTACTTTGCGTTGAAACCATATTGATTAAAAGCACATAAGCAGCAATGACCGAGTTGTTATGAGTGTTAATAAATAGGCTGTCCGACAACATTTTTTCTTCACCCAATTTTTTTAATGCTGCATCAGCTTTTTGATATAAAGCTTCGCTTGGGTTTTCTCTTAAAGTTTGAAAGTCTTTGGCAATAGAGTCATATTGCGTAGTAATTTTTTTTAGAATGATGCCGTATTCTTCAAAGTCTTTCTGTGCTTGAGTGCCTATAATTTGTACATCTTTTAAAAAAGTATCGTTGATTGTTAGGGTTGTTGTGCCTGTTCCTACAAAAAAGTCTTTAAAACTTCTCGTGTTTTTGAGAACGAGTTGATATTGTAAAATTTCTTTTTGATTTTTTTGAATGCTGGCTTTTCCTTCTTTGATGATCAGCGTGTCAATAATTGGTTTTTGGTCTGTTGTGTTTTCACTGACTAAAAACAAAGTGTCCGTATTTGCATTTTTAAAATTCACTTCAATTGTAACATTGTTTTTTTTTCCACTACAAGCAAAGACACTCAGAATGATAACAATACAAGAGAAACTTTTAATCGTTTTTTTCATAAGAGAATTAGTTTTAAAATGAGTTTAAATTTTTTCGATAATATGATCGACAATGCCATAAGCTATAGATTCTTTTGCGTCCATCCAATAGTCTCGGTCAAAATCTTTGTTGATTTGGGCAATCGTTTTATTACAATTTTTTGCCAAAATAGCAGCACCGATGGCTTTTGTTTTTCTAATTTGTTGGGCGTGAATTTCTAAATCGGCTGACGTGCCTTGATAAAAACCTCCAATTGACGGTTGATGAATCATTACTTCACCGTGAGCAAAAATAAATCGTTTCCCTTTTTTGCCTGCAGACAATAAAATAGACCCCATAGATGCGGCTAAACCCATACAAATTGTGTGTACAGGTGCTTGTATCATTTGCATCACATCATAAATCACCATGCCTGACGTTACCATTCCTCCTGGGCTGTTGATAAAAAATTGAATGTCTTTTTTAGGGTCTAATGCGTTTAAATAAAGCAGTCTATTGACAACGTCTTTAGCTGATTTGTCATCTACTTGTCCCCATAAAAAAACTTTTCGTTGTTCAATCAATTTTTTGTCAAACTCACGTCCGCCAACAAAATTTTCTAAGCCGTTTTTGTCGTCTTCTTTTTCTTGTTCACCCAAAAGTGGCATATAATATCTTTTCATACAGGGTTATTTTTTTTTAGGATTAGAGAGTAATACGTCATCTACTATACCATATTCTCTTGCTTCTTGTGCATTCATCCAAAAATCTCTATCACAATCGCGTGCAATTTTCTTAACTTCTTTATCGGTATGAAAAGAAATAATATCATACAATTCTTGCTTCATTTTAATCAATTCATTCGTCATTATTTCAATGTCGGTAGCTTGTCCGCCAATTCCTCCAGATGGCTGGTGGAGCATCACTCTTGAATGTTTTAAAGCGGTGCGTTTACCTTTTGTTCCCGCACATAACAACACAGCTCCCATAGATGCTGCCATACCAATACAAATTGTACTAATACTTGGTGTAACATATTGCATCGTGTCGTACAACCCTAATCCAGAATAAACAGATCCGCCTGGGCAGTTAATGTACATTTGAATGTCTCGGTTTCTATCAACAGAATCTAAAAACAATAATTGTGCAGTAATAATATTGCACACGTAATCGTCTAAAGGCTCACCTAAAAAAATAATTCTATCCATCATTAGCCTACTAAACACGTCCATTTGTGCCATATTTAAAGGACGTTCTTCTATAATATAAGGTGTTAGTGCTTGTGGAAATTTGGTTTGATATTGATGTAAAGTATTGCTGTTAATACCACGATGTTTGGTAGCAAATTGTTGAAATTCATGCTGTAAATTCATATCAAAATTTTAGTGATCGTGTTGATGATGTTCTTGATTGTGCTTTTCTATAAGGGCTTTAAATTCTTCAACTGAAATATCTTTTGTTGTTTTTTCTACTTTACTAAAAATATAATCATACACTTTTGATGTGAGTATTTCTTGTTCTATATCGTCTGTAAATTTTTTGTCTTGCATAAATTTTTGAATAATAGAACTTAAATATTTTTCATCTCTAATAAACTGCCCATATTGATTCATGATTTTATGCTTCATGCCCATTTCTATTTCTCTTGCATTGGCAGTAATTTTTTCTTGTTCGATAATTTGTCGATGAACCAAATTTTGTTTAATATACTTACAAATATCTTGGAGTTCTTGTTCTGTTATGGTTGTTTGTTCGGCTTTAGCGTCTTTTGCTTTTTGACTTTCTACCCATTTTTTAATAAATGTTTTAGGCAACTGAAAATCAAAATGATCCATGACCTCGTGCGATAAAAGATGAATGGCGTGTTCTTTAGTTTTAAAATCCATTGTTTGAGAAAGGCTGCGTGTAATTTCTGCCTTAAATTCATCTTCATTGCTGATGGTTGTTTTATCCCCCATTGTCAATTTGTATAATTCTATATTCAGTTCATGTGGGGTCGTTGTTTTTAATTCTTCTATTACAAATTGATATTCTTGATTAGGTTCATGATTGGCAGAAACGGGCAACCCAGATTCATACTTTTGTTTCATGTCTTCTTTCAAATCGCTCAATACAAATCGAATTGTATCACCTTTTTTTATACCTGCATATTTTTTATACCCTTCAGGTGTAAGGTTGTCTGTAAAAAGGTTAAATGTTTGTGGGTCTATTTTTGCATCAGGTTCTGCATTCACTGCACTAATTTCGCCTACTAAATAATCACGTTGTTGATTAGATAAAACATCAATCGACAGGTGATTGGCAAAATGATTTTGGTAATATTCGACATCTTGATTCACCATATCTTGTGTTACAGCAATGTGATATAAATCAGTTTTTATTTTATTCAAAACAGACATATCAATACTTTGATTGATGCCTACTTCAAAAATAAATTGAAGCGTTTCTGTTGTGTTTGGTTTTTGTTGATACAAATTGCTATCTGCCAAAAGTGGCTGATAAAGAATATCTAATTTATTTGTTTTGAGGTGGTCAAATAATTGTGTTTCTGCAAGTTTCATAGCCTCTTCCAAAAAAATCGACCCTCCATACATTTTTTCTATCATGCCCACAGGTGCGTTACCTTTTCTAAAGCCAGGAACAGCAACATTTTTTGCCGCATTTTTTAATGCTTGTTGATACGTTTTTTGGTATTCATTTGGTTCTATAGAAATGGTGATTTTTTCATGTAATAAATCTACTATGTCTTGCTGTACTTTTGCCATTGGCTTGTGAAAAATTAAAATGTAGAGAGAAGGATAAAATATAATATAGAATAAAAAAGTGCGCATGGAGGGACTCGAACCCCCACGCCTTGCGGCACTAGATCCTAAGTCTAGCGCGGCTACCAATTACGCCACATGCGCATTTTAAATTCATATGGTGCCAAATATATTTTTTTTGAACACTTTTGCTCATGCTCCTTTTCATCATCATAAAGAGGCGGTTCACACGTAGGGGAAACCTTATACTTTATGGACTTTGGGTTGTTTTTTTGCTAATACAATCAATCTTGGTGACGTGGGGTGATTAAAAAAATCTAAAGTATAATTACCATACACATCAACGAGTGTCATTTGATTGTCGTCTAACTTTTGAATAATTTCTGGCAACGAATATTTTTTCACTTTTTCTTGAAATACAAATTCTTGATGAAGTGTAAGATCATGAACAAGGATCTTTTTATAGAAAAAAAACGGATCTTGAAATTTGCCTATCGTAAATACCACATTATCTATTGTTTTTTTTTCTACAACTATTTTATCATTAACAAATGCCGTTGCATTCAAATAATCAAAAATAAAATATCCACCTTCTTTGACTGCATCACACATATTTTTAAAAAACAAATCATTTTCTATTTCGTTATCACAATAGCCAAAACTTGTAAACAAATTGCTGACAATATCAAAAGGTTTGTACGCAAAGGCTTTGCGCATATCGTGGACAAAATATTCGATAGCCGCACTACTTTTTTGTTTCGCTTCTTCAATTTTTTGAGGGCTAATATCAATGCCTACAACACGGTCAATAAACTGATTAAACGCAATCGTGTGCCTTCCATTTCCACAACCAACGTCTAATAAAGAATGATGTTGCGATTGCGGAATGAGTTGAATCATTTTTGTGATAAAGACAAGGGCTTCGTGTTCATTACGTTGCTTGTAAAGCTGATTGTAATAACGAGTGTCAAACCAAATAGAAAACCATTCTTTTCTTTCTTCTGTGTTTTGATTCTGCATTACATTTCATCATCATTACCCGCCAATTCATCATTTCCCATACGGTGTTGAATTGTTGCATCAATACTCAATTTGCCCGGTCCTAAAAAAAACAAAACCAAATAACCCACAAAATAAAATATCGACAATTCGCCTTCGCTGAACAAATCATTGATATGAACAAGGCAAATAATCACAATCATTTGCAATATAACGGGCATAATAAAAACACGAGTGAGTAATCCTAATAAAATAAAAATTGAACAGACAATTTCTATACATATACTTGCTTGTAAGGAAAAGCGAGATCCCAAATAAACCGGATTAGGAAAATTATCAACGATAGCGTCAAAATGAATCCATTTCTGAATGCCGTGTTTAAGCATAAAGCCACCGATAAAAATACGCAGAATCAATAATGAAATATTGATTGCAGAGTTGCCAAATTCAATGGTTGTAAATGCCCCCAAAAGAGTTTCTTCTTTTTGAGTAGGTTTCTTTTTTGGTGTCATAAAATAAAGTTTAAGGGGAAATGGAAATGCGTTGATTGTACAAATTTAGAAAACTTATGCTAAAGACAGGGAGTATCTTCTCATTGGTGTGAAATGGTAAACAGTTATTTTATTTCATTGCATTTCTATTCCAAGATGTTTTATGCAATTTTTGATTTTTATGTCTTGGATGTGTTTGAACAAATTAACATTTTCAATAGCAACTTTTCTCTGCTGTAATAAAACGTGGTAATTGTTGAAAATCATTCACAATTTTGATGTTATAAAACTGTATTTGTTGTTTTAAGAAATCGTCAATTTGACTTGCTAATGGAGCATGAATTTCTATGATTAACATTCCGCCTGCTACTAAACAATGTTCTGCAAAATGGCAGATATGCTGAATGAAAAGAAGCGGATTTTCATTAGGCACAAAAAGGGCAAGATGAGGCTCATGATTGACAACGTGGGGTGCTAAAGATTCTTTTTCACGCAACGGAATATATGGTGGATTGCTGACAATGACATTGTATTGCTTTGAAACTTTTTGTTGCAAAATCGTTTCTAAAATATTGGCTTCAAAAAAATGAATATCTGCTTGTAGCGTATCTGCATTTTTTCTTGCAACGGTAAGAGCCTCTAAAGAAATATCACAAGCATCAACATTCCAATTTGCCCACTTTTTTTTTATACTAATCGCTAAACATCCACTACCAGTGCCTATTTCTAAAATATGTAAGGGGTTTGTATATTTTTTTTGTACTAAAATAGAAATGATTTCTTCTGTTTCTGGTCGAGGAATAAGTACATTTTTATCAACATAAAAACAATGCCCATAAAAATAGGCTTCATTTAAAACATATTGTAAAGGCTTTCCTTTTTGCAATTCAAGAACGCATTCATCGATGCGTTTTATCATGGTTTGATCAATAGGAATATGATTTGCTATCGACAATTTATCATACGCAATACCACAAATTGAAGAGAACAAGCTGCGACAAATTTCTTTTGCTTCTTGTGAAGAATAAATGCGGGCAATTTGTTGTTGATAATGATAAAGATAATCGCCTATTGTTTCACTCATTACGCTTTGCGTGGCTTGTAACTCGATGCTTTAAATATTTTTTCATTATCCATTTTCATCAATTTTGTCATTTTTTTGTCTTTGTTTTTTGCCATATATTGTTCTACAATTTGATAGCCCATCCATAAGCCTAAATAACCTGGAATATCTTTTGATAAGCCCGTTGTAAAAGGAGCGTCGCCAATAAAATTACGAATCACTTGGGGATCTTTTGAATACAAATTATTATTCGTCAATATGGATTTCCATATCATCGATTCACTTTGTATGCAAGCAGTCAATTGAGATTGAGAATAGCCAAATAAAATGGTGTCAGAAATCTGCGGCAGGAGTTGTTTGACGAAATAGATTTTTTTACCTTTTTCAACAATCTGGTTGATTAAATTTTGTGCACTGCTTTTGTCAGAATAAATGTCTTCAACAATATTTTTAAAGCAATTGGGGACAATAGTTTCTGGAGTGAATTTACGCAACAGGTATTGGTCGTACATGTCTTCTAAAAGAGGCTGTTTAAGGTGCATCAAGTTTTCACCCGCATGCAACAACAACGAAATGCCAATAACAGAATCATTGATAAAATCTGGCGTTGCACCATACCAAGATTGATAAATGCCATCTACAGGACCAATAAAAGAAACAATGCGAGGAATTTTATATTGTGGTAAATGCGTTCTTAAATTTTCAAATCCTTGTTCAAACTCAGCTTCAATAGAAGTTAAATCTTTGAACTTTGCCTCAATTTGAGGATATAATCTTTGGTAGCTATTGACAAATTTATTGATCTCTGATTTCACCTCTTCTTGATTATTCGGAATACTTGGAATGCCCAAAATATTGTCGGTAAAATCAGGATAAAAAAATGGATAAGCATCTTGAATGCTATCTATCGTTTTTGTGTTTTTAATATCACTTTCAAACAACACTTTGTCAAAACGCCGAATTAAAATTTGTACTGGTGTTGTTGGCATTTTATCATTTTTGCAAGCACTCACAAAGAGAATACCACAAACGATAAAAAAGACATTTTTAAACATAAAATTCTTTTGCATAATAGATAATAAAATAAAAGAGATGACTGATGCGTAATGGAACAAAAAACGCCAATTTATTTGTTTAATCCATTTTGAAAATTCTTTGATTAAATGGTTGTTCACAAGAAGAAAGAAACAAAAATATACCCTCACCAAAAGTGCGTATTGAAACTGAATGTAAATAATAACAAGACGTCAAACATAGATCACTTAGTCGGTGTATAGAAAAAGCAATACGCTTAGAAGAAAATATTAGTTTTCAACGCTCTATTGACTACTTGACAAAACACATATTTTTTAACATCCTCTTAGAAATCCACTTTGAACGCTTTAGTAATCATACCGACTTACAACGAGATTGAAAATATAGAAAAAATCATTCGTGCTGTTTTTTTTCAAAATCATGGTTTTCATATTCTCATTATTGATGATGGCTCTAAAGATGGAACAGCAAATGCCGTCAAAGATTTGCAGAAAGAGTTTTCTTCAACATTGTTTTTATTAGAACGTTCAGGCAAATTAGGCTTAGGAACTGCGTATTTAATGGGTTTTCAATGGGCATTAACCAATCATTATGATTATGTTTTTGAAATGGATGCCGATTTTTCTCATTCCCCAACAGACCTCGTTCGTTTGTATCAAGCGTGTGCAGAAGAAGGGTTTGACATGTCAATTGGTTCACGATATGTGAAAGGCGGGGACGTAAAAAACTGGGATAAAAAAAGGATTTTCATTTCTCAAATGGGTTCTTTATATACTCGCATCATCACAGGATTACCCATTTACGATACGACAGCAGGCTTTGTTTGTTATACAAAAAAAGTGCTACAAACTTTAGACCTCAACGCCATTCAATTATCGGGTTATGGTTTTCAGATTGAAATGAAATTTAAAACACATCAAGCAGGTTTTAAAATTAAAGAAGTGCCGATTACATTTATTGACCGCGTTGAAGGGGTATCCAAAATGAGTTCGGGAATTATTACAGAAGCGATGAAGGGCGTACTTCGATTGCAGTGGAATCATTGGACAAAAAAGAAAACATAAACGCTTATCAACGCTTGCATTTAACCTATTGTGCTTTTGAAATTTTAATTGAAAATGTCTTATTTAGAAGAAATAAAAAAAAGAAAAACCTTTGCCATTATCTCGCATCCCGATGCGGGAAAAACAACGCTTACAGAAAAGTTTTTATTGTTTGGCGGTGCAATACAAATTGCAGGTGCTGTTAAAAGTAATAAAATCAAAAAACACGCCACGAGTGACTTTTTAGAAATAGAAAAACAACGAGGAATTTCTGTTGCCACTTCAGTTATGTCGTTTGAATACAATCAAACCATCATCAATTTATTAGACACACCGGGACACAAAGATTTTGCAGAAGATACCTATCGAACATTAACCGCAGTTGATAGCGTAATATTAGTCATCGACTGCGTAAAAGGAGTTGAAGAGCAAACAGAAAAATTGATGGCTGTGTGCCGTATGCGTCAAACGCCTGTAATTATTTTTATCAACAAATTAGACCGTGATGGAAAAAATCCTTACGACCTTTTAGATGAGGTGGAAGAAAAATTAAACATTCGTGTTCACCCGCTCAGTTGGCCCATTAACATGGGTAGAGATTTTAAAGGCGTATATAATTTATACGATAAAAGTTTACTCTTTTTTTATCCAAATCAAAAAGCAAATGAAGACGACAAAGTTCCTTTTTCAAATTTTGATGAAGTGGAACTCAATCAACAAATTGGAGAAAAAAACAGACAGCAACTCATGGCTGACATTGAATTGATTGACGGTGTGTACGGCAGTTTAGCACATGAAGAATATTTAAACGGAAACATTGCACCGGTTTTTTTTGGTAGTGCAATCAATAATTTTGGGGTAAAGGAAATTTTAGACACTTTTATCAAAATTGCTCCCATTCCTTTAGAGCGACATACTTCGACGAGAAAAATTTTGCCAACAGAAGAAAAATTCAGCGGCTTTATTTTTAAAATTCATGCGAATATTGACCCTAAGCATAGAGACCGCGTTGCTTTTATGCGTGTGTGTTCGGGCAAGTTTGAAAAGAATACGTTTTATCATCACGTACGCCTTCAAAAAGAAGTTCGTTTTAGTAACCCCTACTCTTTTATGGCACGCACAAAAAGTGTTGTTGATGATGCGTATCCTGGAGATGTTGTTGGGCTTTTTGATACTGGCAATTTTAAAATTGGAGACACCCTTACACAAGGTGAAAAATTTTATTTTACAGGTATTCCAACATTCTCGCCAGAAATTTTTAAAGAAGTCATCAATAAAGATCCGCTCAAAACGAAGCAATTAGAAAAAGGAATTGTACAACTTTCAGACGAAGGTGTGGCACAACTTTTTGTTCAATATAATGGCAGTAGAAAAATTATTGGCTGTGTTGGAGATTTACAATTTGAAGTTATTCAACACCGTCTTTTAAACGAATATGGAGCGTCTTGCACCTTTCAACAACAAGCCTATTACAAGGCGTGTTGGTTGTATGCAAAGGATCAAAAAAAACTACAAGAATTTATTAAATATAAAACCAATAACATTGCTTTAGACAAAGACGGCGACCTTGTTTATCTTGCTGCAAGTGAATGGTTTTTAAATACCGAGAGACAAAATCATCCAGACATTGAATTTAAATTTATGAAAGAGGTTCACTAAAATTAACAATTCACTTTATTGTATATTGCCCTTTGAAGCACTACTTTATTTTCATCACAATACCATCTTCATCACAAACTTTTTTCGACCTATAATTTTTTGAATGAAACAGATTAGAAATTTTTGCATTATCGCTCATATAGACCATGGCAAAAGCACTTTGGCGGATAGGCTTTTAGAATTTACAAAAACCATTACCGATAGACAAATGCAAAATCAAGTTTTAGATGATATGGATTTGGAAAGAGAAAAAGGCATTACAATAAAAAGCCACGCCATACAAATGAATTATATGTACGAAGGCAACTCCTATACGCTCAATTTGATTGACACGCCAGGACACGTTGATTTTTCGTATGAAGTGTCTCGAGCACTCGCTGCTTGTGAAGGAGCTTTATTACTTGTAGATGCTTCGCAAGGCATTCAAGCACAAACCATTTCTAACTTATATTTAGCCCTCGACAACAATTTAGAAATCATTCCCGTTATCAATAAAATTGACATGGATGGTGCAAAAATTCCTGAAGTTACAGACCAAATTATCGAACTGATTGGTTGTAAACAAGAAGACATTTTATTAGCAAGCGGAAAATCAGGCATTGGTATTGAAGAAATTTTAAACGCAGTGATAACTCGTTTACCAGCACCAAAAGGAAATCCTGACGGACCTTTACAAGCACTTATTTTTGACAGTGTATTCAATAACTTTCGGGGCATTATTGCTTATTTTAGAATTTACAATGGCAAAATGCAAAAAGGTGAATTAGTGAAATTTTTCAATACCAATATGCAATATTATGCCGACGAAGTGGGAACGTTAAAACTTGGTTTAGAACCTAAAAAAGAAATTTTAACCGGTGATGTCGGCTATATTATTACTGGCATCAAAAATGCCAAAGAAGTGAAAGTTGGTGACACAATTACGAGTGTTGCGAACCCTTCATTACAAGCCATCAAAGGCTTTTCGGAAGTAAAACCAATGGTATTTGCGGGTATTTTTCCTATTGAAACAGACGACTTTGAAGAGCTACGCGATTGCATGGAAAAATTACAACTCAACGATGCCTCTTTAATTTTTGAACCAGAAACGTCAAATGCTTTGGGCTTTGGTTTTCGCTGTGGGTTTTTAGGTATGCTGCATTTAGAAATTATTCAAGAGCGTTTAGAAAGAGAGTTTCAACAAAATGTAATTACAACAGTTCCGAATGTGGGTTATACGGCTATGACCACAAAGGGAGAAAAAATAATTATCAATAACCCTGAAGATATGCCTGATGTAAGCCGATTAGAAAGTATTGAAGAGCCTTTTATTCGTGCACAAATTATTACCCTACCAGATTATATTGGCAATATTATGAACTTGTGTTTGACAAAAAGAGGCCTGTTAATCAATCAAACTTATTTAACCACAACACGCGTAGAGCTTGTTTTTGAAATGCCCTTGAGCGAAATTGTATTTGATTTTTATGATAAATTAAAATCCATTACGCGCGGTTATGCTTCATTTGATTATACGCCAATTGATTATAGACAAAGCGATATTATTAAATTAGATGTTTTGCTCAATGGCGATACAGTAGATGCTTTGAGTGCGTTGATACACAGGGATAGAGCACAAGATTTTGGCAGAAGACTTTGTATTAAATTGAAAGAATTATTACCTCAACAACAATTTCAAATTGCAATACAAGCAGCGATTGGAGCAAAAATTATTGCACGAGAAACGATATCCGCCCTGCGTAAAGACGTTACAGCAAAATGCTATGGTGGTGATATTTCTCGTAAAAGAAAATTATTAGAAAAACAAAAAGAAGGCAAAAAAAGAATGCGCCAAATTGGAAACGTAGAAGTGCCTCAAGAAGCATTTTTAGCGGTATTAAAACTCAATGATTAGATTTTTTTTAAAACCATTTTACTGTGAATATTTTACTCCACAATCAGCATCAAAATTTTGAGAGCGTCATCTTACAAAATTGCTCTATGACCATGTTGTCGATTCGAGACATCATTTACATTACACTCACCGAAGACCTCAAAAATCAATTCGTTTTTCTATCTGTTATCAATAATGCAGACAAAACTTTTTCGTTCGAATCCTTTGAACAGTCTTTTTCAATTGATATTGCTTCATTGAGAAAAATAAAAAATGTTTGTTCTTCACCCGAAAGTGTATTTGTTCCGAAAGAAGAGTTTTCAGTAAAATCAAATGCTAGCATTCAGCAAGTTTTATTTCCACTCGCCTTAGAAGCAAATTACACTTTTCAGACCGACACTATCACTAAAATGGGTTTGATGCATACGTATCAAATCGAAAAAAAAATGATCAGCGGTTTCACAAAAGAATTTCATTTTTATTCTTTGTTTTTACAGTCTACGCAGAATAAAATTAACAAAATTTATACGGTAAAAAATTTCACACGCGTTGTTATCACGGATAGTACGACAATGCTATTCATCTATCAACAACACAAATTTTATTCTGTCCATTGCTTTGATATTGCCACTCACGAAGACTGTGTCTATCATATTCTTCATACGCTATCCCTTCTCAATTTATCATTAGAAGATACAACGATTTACTTGAATTACATTTGTACTATTGATATTTCAGAAGCCTTAGAAAATATTTTAACACTCTACAGCAATCATGTCGAAAGGGAAAATTCCCCCATCACTTTCAAGTATATGCTTCAACAAGAGTTAAAGAGCATTTTCTTTCTTGCCCCCTTATTTGAAATTGCTTTATGCGAATTGTAAGTGGCTCTCTCGGTGGTTTATTTTTGCAAGTACCAAACGATATGCCTCATACACGCCCTACAACACAAGTGGCAAAAGAAGGCTTGTTTAATATTTTAAACAATTATATTGATTTTTCAGACCTCAGCACTTTAGACCTTTTTGGTGGAACGGGGTCTATCTCGTATGAACTGGCTTCGCGTGGTGCAAAGCACTTAACCATTATTGAAAAAGACCCAAAAATGAATGCGTTTATCAAACAAAGCATCGACCAAATGCACATTAAAAATGCAACTGTTATGTTGATGGACGTATTTCAATATCTAAAAACATGTAAGCAACAATTTGATTTTATTTTTGCAGGACCACCCTATGCCCTTGAGCAAATTGAAGAGATTCCTAATCAAATTATACAATACAACTTGCTGCATACAGAAGGTATTTTTGTTTTAGAACACACGCCTAAAAACAATTTTTCAAATCATACACATTGTCGCTTTCAACGAAATTACGGCACTACGGTATTTTCATTTTTTTTAGGCACACCGAAAAATCATACTTAATATTAAAAAAACAATTCACTACCGTTTGTATTCATTTGAGTAAAATTACTTTTATGATGTATTGAACGAACTTTTATCGACTATATTTTGACGTAACAACTACCTTGTAATCAAAAGATTTTTTTATCATTGCAAACCTATTTTAATTGACAGCGTGGACCATTTGAACCAGTATAAAATACAACACATTACGTTTAAAAATATAGCTGACCTGCAAAGTCAGCTTTTTTTACGCCAGTTTTCTACGGAAGAACTTGTGCAGTATTATGTGCAAGCCATAAGCAAAAACACAAATAATATTTTTATAGAATGCTTTGCTCAAGAGGCTTTAGAAAAAGCAAAACAAATTGACCAAAAAATCAATGACAAAGAAAAATTGGGTAAGCTGTTTGGCGTTGTTGTGAGCATCAAAGACGTCTTTTGCTACAAAGGTCATATTGCTTCTGCCTCTTCTGCCTTTTTAGAAAATTATGTTGCAGCCTACACCGCCACTTGCATTCAAAAATTATTAGACGAAGACGCTATTATTATTGGCAGAGTAAATTGTGATGAATTTGCAATGGGTGCATCAAATGAAAATTCTGTTTATGGTGCAGTTCAAAATCCACATGACCCCACTCGCATTACAGGTGGGTCTTCAGGCGGAAGTGCGGCAGCAGTAGCGGCACAACTGTGTATGATAAGCATTGGTAGTGATACTGGTGGCTCTGTTCGACAACCAGCAGACTTTTGTGGCGTATATGGTTTAAAGCCAAGCTATGGAAGAATTTCTCGCTACGGTTTAATTGCGTATGCGTCCTCGTTAGACTCTGTGGGCATTTTTGCAAACGCCATAGAAGACCTAACTACTGTTTTACAAACAATGACAGGACAAGACGATTTTGATAGCACATGCAAAAACAGAACGCCTATTAAAACAATTCCACAAAAATTAAAAGTGGCTTATTTTAAAGAGGTGGTCAATTACAACGCCATAGAACCTGAAATTAAAACGACATTTGTAAACGTCATTAAAACGTATCAAAAACATCATGAAATTGTTGCTGTAGATTTTAACTTATTGGAGTTTTTAGTGCCCACTTATTATATCATTTCTTGTGCAGAAGCAACGTCAAATTTAGCCCGTTATGACGGCATACGATATGGAAAAACAAGTCAAACAAAAGCAAATGACCTTAAACAATTCTATAAAAATAATCGCTCAGAGGGGTTTGGCAAAGAGGTGAAACGACGTATTATGTTGGGTAATTTGGTTTTAAGTTCTGGGTACTACGATGCTTATTATGCAAAAGCACAACAGATTCGACAAACGCTTATTGATAGAATACAAGAATTATTTGAAACGTACGATGTTCTCATTTTTCCTAATACCCCTTGCCTACCTTGGAAAATTGGAGAAGGCAAAAACATCAACCCAGACGAAATGTATTTAGCAGATATTTTTTCTGTTTTGGCTAATTTAGTTTCTTGTCCAGCAGTTTCTATTCCTATCTCACAACACAGTACAGGGTTGCCTCTTGGCACACAAATTATGGGCAAACAATTTGCAGAAGAACAATTATTAGAGATTGCAAAAAACTTTATGTCTGAATTTAATTCTTCATCTTTTAACGACTAAAACAACTTTCTTTTTTTATATAAAATCACAAACTATGAATACGAATACAACCTTTACCATGATTAAACCTGACGCTTTTAAAGCAGGTAATAGCGGTAAAATTTTAAATGACATTATCGAAGCGGGCTTTACTATTGTAGCCCTTAAAATGGTGCATTTATCAAAAGAAAAAGCGGGTGAATTTTATGCTGTTCACAAAAGCAGACCTTTTTATGGCGAATTAGTGGACTTTATGAGTAGCGGAAAAATCATTGCTGCAGTTTTACAAAAAAATAATGCTGTTGAAGATTTTAGAAAACTCATTGGTGCAACAAATCCCGCAGATGCTGCAGCGGGAACAATCAGAAAAAAATATGCACAAAGTATTGGTGAAAATGCCATACACGGAAGCGACAGCGACGAGAATGCAGATATTGAAGCTGCGTTCTTTTTTTCTGCATTTGAACGATTCCATTCTTAAACCAGACATCAAAAAGAAATGATTAACGAAGCAGCATATTTGAACATTGAGCAACTTTCAAAAGCACAAAACGTTCAATTAATTGCTGTAAGCAAATTACAATCGAATGAAAAAATCCAAGCTCTCTATGGGCTTGGGCAGTTTCATTTTGCCGAAAATTATGTTCAAGAATTAGTGGCAAAAGCAAGTGCATTACCCGAAGAAATTATCTGGCATTTTATTGGTCATTTACAAAGCAATAAAGTAAAAGATGTTGTGCCTTATGTGCAATACATTCATAGCATTGACAACCTTAAACTGTTGCAAGAGATTCAAAAAAGAGCAGCAGCTATCAACAAAAAAATAAAAGTTTTATTACAAATAAAAATTGCTCAAGAAGATACAAAATATGGATTAAATCCGTCTTCACTTGACGCATTGATGCAACAATTTAACCCCTTGCATTTCACTCATGTTCATATTGTTGGCGTAATGGGGATGGCTTCTTTTGTGGACGATAAAAACATTGTGCAACAAGAATTTCAAACGCTCAAAAATGTATTTGACAGCTTGAAAAAAAAATATTTTTCAAACTACAATCACTTCAAAGAAATTTCTATGGGCATGAGCCAAGACTATACATTAGCCATACAAGAAGGCAGCACGATGGTACGCATAGGTTCAGCCTTATTTGGCAATCGAACACTATAAAAATGAACAATAAGCATTTCAATAAATTCAAAATTGCATCTGCTAAAATTCATTTTTTTAATTTGATTTATCGCCGTTTTTCATTTACTCTTTAATACAATTTTCAATGGCACTTAAAGTATTCAAATTTGGTGGTGCAAGCGTTAGCTCACCAGAAAGAATAGAAAACATGGCTTCTATTCTACAATCCCACCACAGCGACAATTTAGTCGTTGTCATTTCTGCAATGGGAAAAACGACAAATGAATTAGAACACGTTGCAACTGCATTTTTTAATCAAAAAGCAAATGAGGCAAAGCAATTGTTTGCAACTATCAAACAAAAACATATTGACATTATTAAAGGCTTAATGCCACAACCAAGTAAGCTATGTATTGACCGCTTTGACAATTTATGCCAAGAGGTTGAAATGCTTTTACAAGGCGATGTACAAAGAGAATATGATTATTATTATGATCAAATTGTAAGCATTGGCGAACTTTTATCAACGTCTATTATTAGCAGTTATTTAAGCGAAATTAAAAACCTCAAAAATGTTTGGGTTGACATTCGAGACGTGTTAAAAACAGATAATAATTTTAGAGATGTCAATATTTTATGGAATGAATCTCAGCAAAGTGCAAGCACCATTTTAAAACCCATTTTACAAAATGAAAAGTTGGTCATTATTCAGGGTTTTATTGGCTCTACGTTAGAAAATGAAACCACCACATTAGGCAGAGAAGGCAGCGATTATACCGCCGCTATTTTTGCAAATTTATTGCACGCAGAAAGCCAAACCATTTGGAAAGATGTTAAAGGCGTGATGAATGCTGACCCTAAAAAATTTCCTGAAGCTGTTTTTATTTCAGAGTTAGACTATAACGAAGTGATTGAAATGGCATACTACGGTGCACAAGTCATTCACCCTAAAACAATGAAGCCGTTGTACAACAAATCAATTCCTTTGCATGTGCGTTGTTTTTTAGACCCCACCTTGCCAGGTACAACAATTCATAAAAAAACAAACACCGCATTGCCGCCTATCATTATGCAAAAAAATGAGCAAGTTCTATTGCAACTCACTTCAAAAGATTTGTCTTTTGTGAGTGAAAAACCCATCAAAGAATTTTTAGATATTTTATCTTCACTAAAAATTAAAACTAACCTAACACAGTCAGAAGCAGTTAGCATTTATGCAGTTTTAGACAGTACAAGCAAAGTGGAAAAAATGATCGAACTCGCAAAAAACACGTTTCATATTATGCGACATAACAATAAGCAATTGCTCACCATTCGCCATTACAATGACGACATTATTCAACAACTTATCAAAAACAGAAACAAACATTTAGAACAAAAAACAGCCCAAACATATCAGGTTGTTTTAGACGCATAAAAAGTGGTTATGCGTTGATTTGATGAGGTTGTAATAATTTTTCTAAGGAAAAAATGGGCGTTGGATATTTTCCTGTAAAGCAGGCTGTACAAAGCGTTGGTCTGCCAATGGCATTAAACAATCCTTCGAGGGAAAGAAATTGTAATGAGTCCGATTCGATATATTGACGCATCTGTTCATCATCATATTTTGACCCTATCAATTCTTGCTGACGCGATGTATCAACACCATAAAAGCAAGGATTGATAATTTTGGGTGATGCAATTTTTACGTGTATTTCTGTAGCACCAGCTTCGCGTAATAAAGAAACAATTTTTTTTGACGTTGTTCCACGAACAATAGAATCATCAATCAAAATAATTCTTTTGTTTTTAATGATAGACGCAACAACCGACAATTTCATTTTAACGCTTTTTTCTCGTAGCAATTGATTAGGTTGTATAAAAGTTCTGCCGACATATTTATTTTTAATCAACCCCATTTCATAAGGCATTTTTTTTTCTTCTGCAAAGCCCATTGCGGCAGAAATAGAAGAATCTGGAACGCCAATGACAATGTCTGCTTCGGTGTTACTTTCTTGAGCTAAAATCGTGCCACATTTTTTGCGTGAAGCGTGTACGTTAATCTGTTCTATTTCACTGTCGGGACGAGAGAAATAAATGTATTCCATCGCACACATATTCTTAACCACTTCTTTTGTATAGGTAAACGTCGTTAAGCCATTAGTGTCAATTTTCAATAATTCACCCGGTTCTATATCCCTCACAAATTCAGCACCAACAACATTAAAGGCACAAGACTCTGAGCTTAGACAATATTTCTGGTCAATTTTTCCAAGTACCAATGGACGCAATCCATTTTTATCTCGCAGTGCATAGAGTGCGTCTTTGGTTAAAATTAAAAACGAAAACGCCCCCTCTAACGATTTTGCTGCGTGCAAAATTTTTTGTTCAAAAGAGCCCTTTTCTTTTTGAATTAAATGGGCAATAATTTCGCTGTCTGATGTACACTGAAAAATGCTTCCTTGAAATTCTAAAGCAATTTTAAGCTCTTCTGCATTGACAATATTTCCATTATGGCAAACGGCAAATTCACCCGAATAAGCATGAATAGAAATGGGTTGAACGTTTTGTACGCCGCCGCCGCCTGTGGTCGAATAACGCACATGCCCAATCGCCTTGTCGCCTTTTAGTTTTGCCAAGTATTCGGTATCAAACACTTCGGTTACCAAACCCTCACCCTTGTGAGTTAATAATTTGTCTGCATTGATAACAGAAATACCTGCACCTTCTTGCCCTCTGTGTTGCAATGCGTGTAACCCATAATAAGTGAAATTAACCGCATCTGGAATATTAAAGACGCCAAATACGCCACATTCTTCGCGCGGCTTATCGGCTTGCCATTGTTTATTTGTCCAATTCATTGGGCTTATTTTAACTGAAATCTTGACAACACCTCGGCATAAGCGTCCATCATATTGCCTAAATCTTTTCTGAACACATCTTTATCTAATCGCTGTCCTGTTGTTTTGTCCCAAAGCCTACACGTGTCTGGCGAAATTTCATCTGCCAAGCAAATTTCACCTTCGGCATCTTTGCCCATTTCAATTTTGAAATCAATCAATTCAATATTCATTCTTGCAAATAATGGAATGAGTAATACGTTAATTTTTTTTGCCAATACGTACACTTCGTCCAATTCTTTTTGTGTTGCCAATTTTAAAGCAATGGCGTGTTGATCGTTAATCATGGGGTCTTTCAGTTCATCATTTTTGTAACAAATTTCAACCAAAGGTGCATTGTCTATAGACGTTCCTTCTGCAATGCCCAAAAGACGTGCCGTTGAGCCTGCCAATTTATTGCGAACAATAATTTCCAAAGGAATAATACTCACTTTGCGACACAATTGCTGTGTTTCTGAAAGTGTTTTAATGTAATGAGTAGGAATTTGATGTTCAATTAAATATTCAAATATGGCAGTAGAAATGAGGTTGTTTGTTTTACCCTTATCATCAAATTGAGCTTTTTTCAAGTTGTTATTTGCAGTTGTATCATTTTTATAGGCAATAATAATTTCGTTTGGATTTTCTGTGGCATAAATAATTTTTGCCTTGCCTTCATAAAGTTGCTCTTTTTGCATAAATGGTTTGTATTGGAAATAAAATAAAGAAGTCCGAATGTAAAAAAAGATTGCCGTTGAAGGAGATGATTTTTGTCTTGTTTTAATAAAAGTTTACGTTCTTTTTAAATCATTTACTTGCATTCCTTATTGTGCTATATAGCCTTGACGTGTTGAAACAAAACCTCTTATGCAATTCAAACATTTCTGTTATGCCAGTTTTTTATTTGCACTGTGTAGCTTACAAAGTTTTTCTCAACAGCAGGGTTATTTGGCTCTGCCCTGCAAAGCAAATTTGTCAACTGCACCTTTAAAAATAGAAGCTATCACCAGCCTCGCAAGAACAAGACTCAACTCAACATCTGCGTTTCAATATCCTGTTTTTATTGGTCAATACTATGCCCCATTTCAATACAATATTTCAAAAAAAATCGATACCTTTTGTAAAACCGAATACTGTAATTCTTTATTCAATATTCGCCCTGTTTTTTTTTATTATCAAGCCTTAAATTATGATTTTGGAGCAGGAGCAGGCATTAAATTGAGCAATAAAATTACGTCTCGTTTTTATTGGAGTTATCAAATTAGCCTTGGGTGGTTTGAGGGACAATCAACAAGAGGTATTCAAAGAGGCATCAATTTTTTGCATTTGCTTGGCATAAACTATACAATTAAAAAATCATTCTCTTTATTTTTACATGGGGGACATATTTCTAATGGGCATATTTTTGGCACAAATGGTTCTATTCAAGATTTTTTTGGGTTAGGGTTAAGTTATAGTTTTGGTAAAAAATTTTGAGTCGAGTATCAAGTTAGTGGATAAAAAATTGGAGTGGGTGTTCTTTCAATAACAAAAAAATATTTCTACAGAAAAAATTGTTGTAACAAAAATTGAAATACTTTAGAAACACTTTTTACTATTCTAAAAATCATACAAAAATAAATTTATGGGCGTGCAATTACTTTTAAAGCATATTCAAAAAGAACATATTCGTACTTATGAAACGTACAGAAAAAATGAAGGTTATACAGCCTTAGAAAAAGTATTAAAAGGAATGTCCCCCGACCAAGTTGTCGAAGAAGTAAAAAAAAGTGGATTACGAGGAAGAGGAGGAGCTGGTTTTCCAACAGGCATGAAATGGAGTTTTATTGCTAAGCCCGAAGGTGTTCCGCGACATTTAGTTTGCAATGCTGACGAGTCTGAACCGGGCACTTTTAAAGACAGATTTTTGATGGAACACATTCCGCATTTATTAATTGAAGGATTGATTATTTCATCTTATGCTTTAGGTTCAGCCGTAACATATATTTATATCCGTGGAGAATATGCTTGGATAGTGGATATTTTAGAACAAGCAATTGGAGAAGCAAAAGCAAAAGGCTGGTTAGGAAAGAATATTTTAAACAGCGGTTTTGATTGTGAAATTTATGTTCAACGAGGTGCTGGTGCATACATTTGTGGCGAAGAAACAGCCTTGATAGAATCATTAGAAGGTAAGCGAGGAAACCCAAGATTAAAGCCACCATTCCCTGCTGTAAAAGGACTGTGGCAACGCCCAACTGTTGTTAACAACGTAGAAACCTTAGCCGCTGTTGTGCCTATTTTGCAAATGGGCGGTGATGAATATGCAAAAATTGGTGTAGGAAAATCTACAGGAACAAAATTGATTTCAGCTTGTGGAAATATCAACAAGCCGGGTATTTATGAATTAGATATGAACATTTCTGTGGAAGAATTTATTTATAGCGATGAATATTGTGGAGGCATTAACAATGGAAAAAAATTAAAAGCCTGCATTCCCGGAGGTTCATCCGTTCCCATTTTACCTGCCAATTTATTGCTCAAAACTGCGAAAGGAGAAGTGCGTAAAATGAACTATGAAAGTTTAAGTGACGGTGGTTTTGCAACAGGTTCTATGATGGGGTCTGGTGGTTTTATTGTTCTTGATGATACGCAATGTATTGTTCGACACACGTGGACGCTTGCCCGATTTTACAAACACGAAAGTTGTGGACAATGCTCACCCTGCCGAGAAGGAACTGGTTGGATGGAAAAAATTTTAGACAAAATAGAACACGGTAGCGGCACTTTAAAAGACATTGATTTATTAAATGAAATTCAACGCAAAATAGAAGGCAATACTATTTGTCCGCTTGGCGATGCTGCAGCATGGCCTGTAGCGGCGGCTATTCGACACTTTAGAGACGAGTTTGAATGGCACGTCAATCACCCTCTTGCCGCTGTAGAAAAAAATTATGGCATTGGTAAATATGCAGACGAGCTTGTGCTTGCATAAAAATACATTTGTTGGATAACGGCATGTTCTGAAAAAAAACACTTCAAGAGTTACTGCGAATGGATTGTAATTTTTTCTCAGAAAAACTAACATGACCATACACGAACAGCACCTTCATCTGTTCTATCTAAAAAAACAATTGCCCCTCAAATCAATAAAAGCAGGAAGTGGTTTGGAATGGTCTCAAAATAAAATAACAAGCATCAAAATAAAAAAGCGACCCTTAATAGAGTCGCTTTTGAACAAAGTGAAGTAATATTTTTTTACCCTTTTACAGCAAGAGGGGTTTTGATAATTTCTTTTTTAATATCTTTTTTAATGGCTGTTTTTATGCCGTGTAAATTTGCAAGTGTTGGTGCAATAACCAAACTTACAATGCTCATCAATTTGATTAAAATGTTCATAGATGGTCCTGAAGTGTCTTTAAAAGGGTCGCCAACAGTGTCTCCAGTTACAGATGCTTTGTGTGGTTCTGAACCTTTGAAGTAAGTTTGACCATTAATATCAACGCCTTTTTCAAATGATTTTTTTGCATTATCCCAAGCTCCACCTGCATTACTTTGAAACATACCCATCAATACACCACTTACGGTAACCCCTGCAAGCAATCCACCTAAAACTTCTGGTCCGAACAAAAAGCCAACTATAATCGGAGATAAAATTGCCAATAAACCTGGTTTTACCATTTCGCGAATTGAGGCTTGTGTTGAAATTGCAACGCATTTGTCATATTCTGGTTTTGCTGTTCCTTCCATAATACCTTTAATTTCTCTAAACTGACGGCGTACTTCTTCAACCATACTCATAGCTGCTCTTCCGACTGCCGCAATTGCCCACGATGAAAACAAGAAAGGAATTGACGCACCAACGAATAAGCCCGCTAATACTTCAGCTTTATAAATATCAATAGCGTCTATTTTTGCAATACCAACATAAGCGGCAAATAAGGCTAATGATGTTAAAGCAGCAGAAGCAATGGCAAAGCCTTTTCCTGTTGCTGCGGTTGTGTTGCCTACGGCGTCTAAAATATCTGTTCTTTGACGTACTTCTTTAGGTAATTCACTCATTTCTGCAATACCGCCTGCATTGTCTGCAATGGGTCCAAAAGCGTCAATGGCTAATTGCATTGCTGTTGTTGCCATCATGCCTGCGGCAGCAATTGCAACGCCGTATAAACCAGCAAAATGATACGATAAATAAATGCCTATTGCCAAAACAAGCATTGGCACAAAAGTAGATTCCATGCCAACAGAAAGACCGCCGATAATATTTGTAGCATGTCCTGTTGAAGATTGTTTAATGATGGTTAAAACAGGACGTTTGCCCATTGCGGTATAATATTCTGTAATCATACTCATTAAAGTACCTACAACTAAACCAATAATCACGGCATAAAAAACACCTTGTGGGGTAAAGGTAAATCCTCTCAATACAAGCGTGTCTGGGAGCATGGTCATAATAATAAAATAGCACGCTACAGCAGTTGCAATTACGCTCAACCAATTGCCAATATTGAGGGCTTTTTGTACGTCGCCATTTTCTTTTACACGAACAAAATAAGTACATACTAATGAAATCATTGTGCCAACTGCGGCAATCACCATAGGCAATAAAATGGGTGATAATCCATTGTAATTATCTGTAACAATAATTTCTCTGCCTAAGACCATTGTTCCTAAAATTGTGGCAACAAAAGACCCGAATAAATCTGCGCCCATACCTGCCACATCTCCAACATTGTCTCCAACGTTGTCTGCAATTGTTGCAGGGTTGCGAGGATCGTCTTCTGGAATACCTGCTTCTACTTTACCGACTAAATCTGCACCAACATCAGCCGCTTTAGTATAAATACCACCACCCACTCTTGCAAACAAGGCAATACTTTCGGCACCTAATGAAAAGCCTGTTAAAACTTCTAATGCAATTTCTAATTGTTCACCCGATGCACCAAAAATTTGAAGAAAAATAATAAGCAATAAACCTAAGCCAATTAAAGCTAAACCTGCAACACCTAAGCCCATTACACTGCCTCCTGTAAAAGATACTTTGAGAGCTTTGCTCAAACTTGTTTTGGCTGCTTCTGCTGTTCGCACATTTGATTTTGTGGCAATTTTCATACCAATAAAACCCGCTAATGCACTAAATACTGCACCAATAATAAATGCAACGGCAATGAGAGGACTTGATTTTTCATTCGTCATACCCATCCACGCTAATAATACTGCACCAATCAAAACAAAGATGCTTAAACGGCTATACTCGGCTTTTAAAAATGCCATTGCTCCTTCGGCAATGTATTGGCTAATTTCTTTCATACGTGGACTGCCGTCGCTCTGTTTAGTAACCCACGCACTTTTAATAAACGTAAACAGTAACGCTAAAACACCAAACAAGGGAACGAGATAAATAATCTTTGTCATAATTATTTTTTAAATTTTTAATGAAATGAGAAAAAGAGAACAGGCAGTAAAGCTAAAAAAAAATCGATACTCAACTATGTAACATTAACATCTTAGCAATTTTTTATGTAGAAATTTTTTATTATTTAAAAAAAACAAATTGCTTCGATAAAATCAAATGAAATACCCTATGTTGTATTTTAATTTATTTGTACTCGTTAAAAAATAATTCTTGCATTTTAATTATCATCAAAATCTGTACTTATGTTTCGTTATTATTTTGTAACCCTATGTTTTATTTTATTCTCTTTCTTTTTTAAAATGAATAGCAACGCAAATCAGCTTCATCCAGACTCTCTCATTGTAAATCGACATTTAGATCAGTTGTTTCAAGATGTATTAAATCGTAACCCTGAATTTGCGGCAAGTATTGGAGACAAAAGAAATTATCACGCTTGGACAGACCGTAGCTACGCTTATAGAAAGGCAACTTTTGAAATGATGTTGGCAGGAGTGCAAACAATTAAAGCCAATTTTAATATCGAACGATTAGACCCAGTAACAAAATTGAGCGTTCAGCTTTTTGAACAAGAAGCAATGAATATGCAAATTTCATACCAATGGCGTTTGCATGATTTTTTTATCAACCAACTGAATGGAGACCACGTTGATATTCCAAATTTTTTAATCAACGTACATCGTATTGATAATGAAAAAGATGCTCGCGATTATGTGTCTCGTTTAGAAGGAATTGAACATTTATTTGACCAAGATATTTACAACTTAAAGCAACAAAAAAATGCAAACATTGCACCCCCTCTATTTACATATAGTTATGTGATTGAGGATATTCAAAAAATGATTGAAGGTTTGGAGCTGACGAATGAGAAAAATATTTTATTGACTGATTTTATTACAAAAACAAATGCGTTACAATTGGACAAAACAGTTCAAAATGAACTGCAATCAAAAGCGTTATATGTTTTATCAATCAGTGTAAAAGGGGCTTACAAAAAATTACTTGATGCAATTATTGATTGGAAGTCGATTGCACATCATAATTATGGTGCATGGTCTTTGCCACAAGGAGAAGCCTACTATCAGCATCAACTGAAAACCCATACAACGACAAATTTAACACCAGATGAAATTTATACAATTGGGCTACAAGAAGTCAATCGCTTACATGAAGAGATTAAGAAAAATATCCCTGCATTTAAAAAAGCACCGAAAACATTAAAAGCCTTTTTTAATTATTTAAAAACAGATAAACAATTTTCATATCCTAACACACAAGCAGGGAGAGACATTTTATTAAACAATTCAAATGCGTTCATTAAAAACATCAATACTTTAGTTCCTACGTATTTCAACATACTTCCAAAAGCACCTTGTGTTGTGATGCCGGTAGAAAAATTTCGAGAAGCCTCTGCGGCTGGTGCATTTTATGAACAACCTTCAGAAGATGGTTCTCGACCGGGACGATTTTATGTCAATTTAGGAAATATGGAAGCCGAAAAAACATATCAATTAGAAGCACTCGTCTATCACGAAGCGATACCTGGTCATCACATGCAAATTGCAATTGCACAAGAATTGACAGGCATTCCAAAATTTAGAAGATACAATTACAATAATGCCTATGTAGAAGGTTGGGCATTGTACGCAGAATTATTAGGCAAAGACATGGGTTTGTACAAAAATAGTGAAAACGAAGTTGGACGCTTGAGCATGGAATTATTTAGAGCAGCACGTTTGGTTGTTGATGTTGGTATTCATCAAAAAAAATGGACGGTAGAACAGGCTACACAATATATGAATGACAATACGCTAAATTCTTTTACCGATTGCAAACGAGAAGTTGAACGCTATTTTTTATGGCCTGGTCAAGCAACATCATATAAAATTGGCATGATGCACATTCTGTCGTTAAGAAAAAAAGCACAAGCTGCTTTGGGCAGTAAATTTGACATCAAAGTTTTTCACGACATTCTATTGAAAAATGGCTCTGTACCCATGCATATTTTAACCGAGTTAATTGATACTTGGATTGCAAGAGCAAACAGTAAATAATGCACAAGCATATCGAAAATAAACCTTACCCTCATCAACAAAAAAACACTCGTCAAAGTGTTTTTTTTCGATTAGTTTTTATTTTTATTGCGGGTATTGTTTATCCTACTTGTAATCAAAAAGCCGTTTTGTTTGACAGCTTAGACGCTGAAAAAACAAACCTGTTTGTTGCCAATACCCTCACGCCAACAAAAGATTGGAATGCTTTTGAATACATGTATTTTTACAATGGCGGAGGTTTGATTGCAGCAGATTTCAATAATGACCAGTTGATTGATTTATTCTTTACCACAAATCAAAAAGGCAAACAACTTTTTCTGAATCAAGGAAATTTGTCATTTAAAAATAGCACAACAAAAGCACAAATCAATCATCAAGAAGGCTGGCATACAGGTGCGTCTGTGGTTGATATTAACGGCGATGGTTACTTAGATATTTATGTCTGTAAAGTTTCCAATGACTCAAATAATAAAGTAGAAAATGAATTTTGGATTTGTAACGGCACCAATAAAAATGGTCTTCCTACATATACAAACAGAGCCAAAGAATATGGTTTAAATTTTTCTGGATATAGCACACAAGCTGCCTTTTTTGATTTTGATATTGATGGCGATTTAGACCTTTTTTTATTAAACCATGCCCCACATTACAATGGGGTATATCATACAAGACAATCCTACCAAAAAGAATTTGATCCCATGAGTGGAGACCAATTTTTTGAAAATCATCAAGGACAATTTTTGAACAAAACAAAAGAAGTTGGCATCTATAGTAATTCAATTGGCTATGGGTTAGGCGTTTGTATCGCAGATATTAATTTAGATGGAAAAAGTGACATCTACATTGGCAACGACTTTCATGAAAATGATTATTTATATATCAATACAGGTCAAAAAATATTTACAGAAGTGGGTGAACAACAAATGGGACACACGAGCAAGTTTTCTATGGGAGTAGATATTGCAGACATCAACAATGACGCATTTCCTGAAATAATGACCGTAGATATGCAACCAGAAGACCCTGCCATGTTGCGTAAATCCTTAGGGGAAGATAATTATTCGATTTTTAATTTTAAAAAACAACACGGCTTTAGTTATCAATATCCACACAATTCGTTGCAATGGAATACAGGCAATCAGCAGTTTTTTGAAGCCGCTTATTATGGAGGAATTGCGTCAAGTGATTGGTCGTGGTCTCCCCTATTGATTGATTTTAATAATGATGGATATAGAGATGTTTTTATTTCTAACGGAATTCCCAAACGTCTGAATGACATTGACTACATCAATTTTATTGTCAATCAACAAGTACAACAAAATATCGTTTCAAAAACATTAAGCTCAAAAGAAGAACAAATTTTAAACAGCTTTCCAGAAATCAAATTGAAAAACAAATTTTATACCTATAAAGGGAATATGCAATTTGAAGAATTGTCTGATGAAATAAAAAACAATCCAAATACTTTTTCAAATTCCGCCGTTTCTGCCGATTTTGATAATGATGGAGATATTGATATCGTTGTCAATAATATTAACGACAATGCTCTCTTGTATGAAAATAAAACAGCATCAAATGGCGTACGACCACAACACGCCATTCGTTTATGGAGTGAAGTTTCAGACAATCATTTTGCCATTGGAAGTAAGCTAATTTTGTTTACAGATAAAGGAAAATTAACCTATCAACACAATACGAATCATGGTTTTCAAGCAAGTAGTTTATTGCCATTTTATGTGCCAAGTATTTTAAAAATTGATTCTGCGTGGCTCATTTGGCAAGACAATAGTTTTGAAAAAATTTCTCCCGACATCTTTCAAAAAGACACCATCCTGGTTCAATTGAAACCGACAGAAAAATTTAACTATGAACTGTTGCATACAAAAAAAGAAAGCGTAGAATGGAAACAAGAAAATAAAACAGGTCTTGAGTTTATTCATCACGAAAATTCATTTTCAGATTTTGACAGAGAACCTTTAATGCCCTATTTATTATCTACAGAAACCCCTTTTTTAATCAAAGGAGACATCAATAAAGACGGCTTAGATGACGTTTATATAGGCTCTTCTGCTGGTCAGAATAAGATGATTTTTTTACAACAAGCAAAGGGAATATTTCAAAAACTATCCATTCCTGAATTAAACGTTGCAACAAATAAAGAAGACGGAGCAGCCTTATTTGCAGACATTAACAATGATGGTTTTGATGATTTAATTATTGCCGGTGGTGGAAATGAACAAACACTCAACAGCGACAATTACCGCATACGATGTTATCTCAATAATCAAAAAAACAATTTTATTGAACAACAAAACGCTTTCAATAACATTCGCATCAACGCATCAACAATGTGTGCCAGCGACATCAACGGCGATGGTTTTATAGATATTTTTATCGGCTCTAATAGCGTACCTTCTGAATATGGCAAAATACCTTCGTGTTATTTATTCATCAATCAAAAAAACAATTCATTTAAAAACGAAACGAACAAATACAATACTAAATTAGAAAAAATTGGTTTCATTAATAAAGCCGCTTTTGCAGACCTTAATAAGGACAATATTCCAGAACTTATTCTTGCCTTACAATGGGGCGGCATTGTATATTTTGAAATGCACAATCAACAATTGACACAAAAAAAAATCACGAGTTTGCATGGGTTCTGGAATAATTTTTTAGTTGCCGACATCGACGAAGATGGCAATATGGATTTACTGGCAAGCAATTTGGGATTGAGCCACCGCCTATCAAAAGCCACTCCAGTACAACCTTTGACGATGTATGTCAATGATTTTGATGATAATGGACAGCAGGAAACTGTTCTGACTTATTTTTTACAAAATCGCGAAATCACTTTATTTCCCAAAGCAGATATAGAAAAACAAATTCCCAAAATCAAAAAGAATTTTTTATACGCAGAAAAATTTTCGACTGCAAGTATCGAAGAAATTTTAGGCAAAGAAAAACTCGAAAAATCAGAAAAATTTACAGCTTACGAATTTCGTTCTATGCTTTTTTTACAGCAAAGCAATGCCTTTCGCCCTACCCCTCTTCCGCCAGAAACTCAACTTGCAACAATGAAAACAATGTCTCTCATTGAAGGAAAAAATGGATTATCAAATATTTTACTTGGTGGAAATTTCAGTTACAATAATATTCCTTTAGAACGTAGCGATGCAAGTAGTGGCATCATTTTGAATAATCAAGGTCAAGGGAAATTCATTGTAGAACGCATACACAATGATTTTTTTAAAGGAGAAATAAGGCAAATTGCACGTATTCATACAGCAAAAAAGAAATACTATGCTATTTTAAAACATCGTGATACAATGCAAATTGTAAGCCCAACAACAAAATAAGCATTTCAATAACAATTGAGAAGGTGCTATTTATTCTCCCAAAAATTGAGATTGGTCTGGAATACGAATTTTAATATGGCCGCTGTTATTAGAAAGCATTGCTTGACAAGAAAGCCGAGATTGTAAAGTTGGCTTAACAGCTCGGTCGATATAATCTTCTTCTCTGTCTGTAATTTCAGACAAACACTCTTCGCCTGTTTCAATATACACATGACACGTTGTACACGCACAAACACCGCCACAATTATGGTGCAATTCAATTTGATGTGCGGCGGCAACTTCTAAAATAGATTGATGCGGTGCAATATGATGAAGGGTAATCGACTGAATATCTTTTTGTTCAAATTCAAATTCAATTGTGTGCATATTCGTTCTGTTTAAATTTTAAATAGAAATATTTTTAATTTTAAATGACAATAAACCCGCCGGCGTTTGTACTGTAACAGCTTCGCCAATGGCTTTTCCTAACAAACTTTTTCCGATAGGAGAAGTAACTGAAAGTTTTTTATTTTTCAAATCAGCTTCATTTTCTGAAACAATTTGATATTCTATTTCTTTGTTTGTAGCCATATTTTCAATTAACACTTTGGTCAAAATAGCCACCTTGCTAATGTCTAAACTTGCGGTGTCTATAACGCGAGCATTCGACAATACGCTTTCTAATTGTGCAATTTTTGCTTCGTGCATTCCTTGTGCTTCTTTCGCAGCATCATATTCAGCATTTTCTTTCAAGTCTCCTTTTTCTCTGGCTTCGGCAATGGCTTTAGCAATATTTGCTCTGCCAACAGTTTTCAGCTGTACTAATTCAGCTTGTGTTTTTTCTAAAGACTCTTTAGTAAGGTAATTGATAGCACTCATTGATAAACAGTTTTTGAAAGAAAAAAGATTCGATTAGAATGATAAAAGTATTGGATATAGAATATGAAAAAGTAAACTATTCGATTCAGCCAAAGAGTCTCTTAATCTACATTTCCTAACTCTTGTCCCTCAACAACTTGTTGAAATCCTTCTGTAATAATCACATCATTGGCTTGCACACCATTTGTTACAAGTGCATTTTCACCATAAACTTCTTTCACAATAACTCTTTTTTTGACAACTTTTTTAGTTCCATTTTTATTGTGTATAGCAAAAACAAATTTTCCATTTTCATCAATTTGAATTGTGTTGATAGGCAATACTGTCGCATGATTGACAGCATAATCTAAAATTTTTACCACGGCAAGTTGATTGGCTCTTAAATGAGGATTATTGTTCAATTTAATTTCTGCAAGAAAAGATCTTGTTGAAGGGTTAATATGTTTTGACACAGCGTCTATATTTTTCAATAAAATTTCTTGATTGTCTAAAAACTCAATTCTAACTGATGTATTCACATTCACTTTTGACAAATAATTTTCTGGCACGTTAACTTTCACCTTTAAATTTTTTGAATCAAGCACTCTAATTTGAGATTCTCCCTTCATCGTCATGCCACTAAAAATCTCACCTACTTTTACATTCAATTCATCAACCACGCCGTCTATCGGTGCAGCAACAGACGTGTATTGAATTTGGGTATTTAAAATGGAGAGTTGTTTTGTTATATTATCTACCGTAGTTTTAGACGTTAGCAATTGAACTTCACTGCCAATTTTTTCTTGCCAAAGCGTTGCTTGTTTTTGATAAATAGTTTTTGCAAGGTCTAATTGTGATTCCAAAATTGAACGCTGACTCAATAACATCGTGTCTTCTAATTGTAAAAGTTTATCTCCTTTTTTCACCACTGCACCTTCTTTTACAAAAATCGCTTTAATCAAACCTGGTCCACTTAGAGGCAAAACAGCAACATCAGATTGATTGACCAATTCGCCTTGCAAGTCGATATAATGTTTAAAATCTTGCAGAATCACAACCATTGTGCTCACTTTTTTATTATTCACGTGTACGTCTGAAGCCTTTGTTGTGTCTAATTCTTGAATCTCTTTTTCCAACATGGCAACATCTTGTTGCAATTGTTTTAAGGTTTTCTTTTTCAGTTCAATGTCATTGCTATTGTCTGTTTTTTCTCCACAGAAAGCAAGAAAAAAGAAAAGCAAACAAGCATATAGTAAAGTGTTTTTTTTCATAACCATCAATTTTCATTTGTATAATTTTATGGTGCAGTAGGAAGCCCCAACTGACCTAAAGATTTTTGAAGTGATATTTTTGCTTGCATCAATTGTGCAAGTGCATCATAATAATTTGATTCTGCTGTATTCAATTGATTATGTGCATCAATCAATTCGAAACTTTGCGACAAGCCTTCATTAAATTTTTTCTTTGTAATGCTATAGACTTCTTTTGCTAAGGCACTATTCTCCTTTTGTAAGTCCACATTTTGCAGTGCATTGCTATAGCTGCGTTTACTCCCTTCAACATCAGCTTCAATGGCATTTTTAACACTTTCAATTGTAGTATTGGTTTTTAATAATTCCAATTGAGCTTGACGTAATCTTTGACGTTGAGAATTGCCCTTAAAAAGGGGGAATGAAATATTCACATTTACATACGATGTTGGAAAAGCATTTTGTTTTCCATATAATTTTAAAAAGTCATTTGAAATACTATTGTAGTTGTAATCAAAAGAGCCAACAATAACGGGTAAAAAGAGTAATTTATTTCTTTTCACGTCGATTTCTCGTAATGTTTTTGCTATTGCCAATTGTGTAAAATCTTTTCTGCTTTGATACGAAAAATTCACAGCATTGTCCGCATTAATTTGGGCTGATTGTTCATCTAAATTGCTTGTTAAAGAGAGCGAATCTTTCACATTCATTCCTAACACATATTTAAAATTCAGTTCTAATAAGTGTGTGGTTGTAGATATTTGTTCACGTACAGTAAGCAAATTGGCGTACGCAACTTTAATTCTATCAAAGTCTAACTTTTCTCTAAAGCCATTTTCATACGCCCGTTGTGTTTCATGTACAAGCTGTTTCATGCGTTCTACATTTTGCTCCATGATGTACTTTTTTTTCTGTAGCAACAAAACATTGTAATACAATTTCAACACATTTTCTGTTACCTTTTCTTCTGTAATTAACTTTGCAGCATTTGCCATTTTCAACATTTCTTTTGTTGCAATAAGAGATATGAAAACATTAGGTTCAAAAATAATTTGTGATAAAGATAAACCCATACTGGTATTCCAATTTTGCCCAAATTTCACAAAATTACCTGCGTTGGGGTCAGCAGGCGTAACAGGAATAACATTTCCATTTCCGTCTTTCACGCCGTATCCGTTCAAAACGCGACTAACAGGTTCTGAAAATACATCTGGAAAAAAGCTAACAGGAATATTGAGAAAACGTGTAGCATTTACACTTGCTTTTAATTGCGGAAGTGCCATACCAATATATTCTCTGTTTTTTGCTTCTTGAATTTGGACATCAATTTTTGCATTTTTAATATCTGCAAAATGCGTCAAAGCAAATTCAACAGCTTGCACATCGGACAAAAGATGCACTTGCATACTGTCTTTAGGCATTGATTTGACAATACATATTGAAGTAAAAAACAACACAAAAAGGAGTTGATTTTTCATCTAAAAATTTTAACGCAACTAAAAATTTATTGAAATAAAATACAAGCAACAATCGAACGCAACGTTATGTTGTTGATTAAACCAATATTGATTATACTGCTTAAGCCAACAACATCACATAGGGCAAAATCGAATACGATTTATTTTGCCTTTTTTACGTTTGATTTGGCTGTTTTTGCTGGTCGAGTTACACCAAAAGATCCCATGAATCTTTTTCCTCGTTTTGTTTTCTTATCACCTTTTCCCATATAGTATAATTGTAGTTTTTTGTACGTGAGTATAAAAGAAAATACAACAAAAGAATACTTTTTAATTCTCTTGTTGTATTGTTTTGTAAAATTAAAATAACGTTTGCTTAGTTGAGTTTACCTTTCAATTCAGCCCCTGCTTTAAATTTAGCTTGTTTGCTTGCTTTGATTTTAATTGTTGCACCAGTTTGCGGATTTCTGCCTTCTCTAGCTTTTCTTTTACTGACTGAAAACGTACCAAATCCAACTAAAACAACTTTGTCATTTTTTTTCAATGTAGTTGTAACAGCATTCATAAAAGACTCTAATGCGGCAGAAGCTTGCACTTTTGTTAATTCTGCATCATCGGCAATTTTGGCAACTAATTCTGATTTGTTCATAGTGTTGTAATTTAAAAAATTAAAAAATAAATGTGAATAAGTTGAGCGAATATATAATCTTCATCTACTTGCAATCAATTTTATGCCGAGTGATTGTCCACATTGTTGAAGGAAAGTTGTGAATTTTAAAAAAATAGATTTTATAGCATGGATTTTTGATTTGACCTCTTTTCTTTTTGTTTGCTAATCTGAACAAATTTCACCCGCCAAATTGTTCTATTTTCGACTTTTCACTTTTTATCATTTATTGTTTCTGTCCGTATGCTTCGCCTCAATACCGTTCATCATATTGCTATCATTTGTTCCGACTATAAAAAATCAAAAGAATTTTATACGCAAATTTTAGGACTAACTATTTTGCGTGAAGAATTTAGAGCTGAACGAGCATCTTACAAATTAGACTTAGCGTTGAATGGCGTTTATATTATCGAATTATTTTCATTTCCTTTTCCACCCATTCGCAATAGTCAGCCAGAAGCTTGTGGTTTGCGTCATCTTGCATTCTCTGTTGACAATATCATTGAAACACAATTGTATTTAAAAGAAAAACAAATCTCTACAGAAGAAATTCGTATTGATTCTGCAACGCATAAAAAATTTTTATTTATTCAAGACCCTGATAATTTGCCAATAGAGTTTTATGAATCATAATGAACCTCTTTGTTTAGACATACAATTGCAGAATTTGCTTTTAGGCTTTCGTATGTTTTTTTTAGATTTGTCGATAGACATAAATATACAACTATGATGACAGATAAATTTTCGCAACAACTTCTTAATGCAATTCGTTTTAGTGCAGAAGAAGCGAACCGTTTGGGCAATGATTACACTGGTGCAGAACATTTTTTTCTAGGAATTTTGAGAGAGGGAAATAATCGTGCCTTAGACATTTTAGTTCGTCTTGGTGTTGAATTAAACAGCATCAAAAGAGAAATAGAAGGCATTATTAAAAACCAACAAAAGGCTCCAATACAGCAAGAAATTCCGCCTTTAACAAAACAAGCGGACAAAATTTTAAAGGTAACTTTTTTAGAATCTACTTTTTACAAAAGCATTCAATGCGAAATTGAGCACTTAATGTTGGCCATTTTAAAAAATAAAGATTGCATTCCTACGCAAATTTTAAATAGTCGATTCAGAGTCAATTACGAGCTTTTTACAGAACATTTATTGGGGCATGGCATTGGCAATGAAAGCGTAGACACAAAGGATATGAATAAAGATTTCCCTTTTGGTAACGCTGGTTATCAACAAGAGAATAGCATTAAAAATGAAAGTACAAATGAAGATGTCAGTAATAAAGGCGACGGTGAAGGCGGATTGTTTTATTCAAAAACAACAACTTCTACAGGCAATACAAAAACAAAAACACCCGTCTTGGATAATTTCGGAAGAGACATTACAAAAATGGCAGAAGAAGGAAAGTTAGACCCTATTATTGGCAGAGAGCAAGAAATTGAACGCGTATCGCAAATATTAAGTAGAAGAAAAAAAAACAATCCTATTTTAATTGGTGAACCAGGGGTTGGAAAAACTGCCATTGTAGAGGGTTTGGCACTACGCATTATTCAAAAAAAAGTCTCTCGAATTTTGTTTGATAAGCGTGTCGTTTCTTTAGACCTTGCAGCTTTAGTTGCAGGCACAAAATATAGAGGACAATTTGAAGAACGGATCAAAAGTATTATGGTTGAATTGGAAAAAAACAAAGACGTTATTTTATTTATAGATGAAATTCACACCATTATTGGTGCCGGAGGAGCGAGCGGTTCTTTAGACGCAAGCAATATTTTAAAACCCGCCTTGGCAAGAGGAGAACTACAATGTATTGGTGCATCAACGATAGACGAATATCGACAACACATAGAAAAAGACGGTGCTTTAGAAAGGCGTTTTCAAAAAGTAACTATTGAACAACCAAGCATCGCAGAAAGCATTCAAATTTTAAGCAATATCAAAACACAATATGAGTTGCACCATTCTGTAACCTATAGCAATGAAGCCATTATAGCTTGTGTTAAATTGAGCGACCGATATATTACAGACCGCTTATTGCCAGACAAAGCTATCGACGTATTAGATGAAGCTGGAGCAAGAATTCACATCAAAAATATCCATGTGCCACAAAATATTTTAGACGCAGAAAAAGATGTAGAACTGTTACGCATAGAAAAAAATAATGCAGTAAAAAACCAACAATATGAAGAAGCCGCAGAATTAAGAGATAAAGAAATGCGTCTGCGTCAAGATATCGAAAAAATGAAACAAGACTGGGATAAGAAATTAGCAGGCGAAAAATATCCGATAGACGAAAGTGTCATTGCTGATGTAGTGAGCTTAATGACCGGTATTCCACTCAGTAAAATGATTGAGTCTGAAAGCACTAAGTTGAAAAATATGGCAGACGAATTACAACAAAAAGTGATTGGTCAAAATGAAGCCATTACAAAAATTTCAAAAGCCATTCAACGCAATAGAATGGGTTTGAAGCCGAACAAAAAACCAATCGGTACATTTATTTTTTTAGGCAATACCGGGGTTGGAAAAACAGAACTCGCCAAGGCTCTTTCGACATATTTATTTGACAGTAAAGAAGCACTGATTAAAATAGACATGAGTGAATACATGGAAAAGTTTAACGTCAGCAGATTGATTGGTGCACCTCCTGGTTATGTAGGTTATGAAGAAGGAGGCTTATTGACAGAAAAAGTAAAACGTAAACCCTATAGCGTTATTCTTTTAGATGAAATTGAAAAAGCACACCCAGAAATTTTTAATATTTTATTACAAGTGCTTGATGAAGGCGTTTTAACAGACGGATTGGGAAGAAAAATTGACTTTAAAAATACCATTATTATTATGACTTCAAATATTGGTATTCGACAACTCAAAGATTTTGGTCAAGGAGTTGGATTTGCAACGGAAAATAGTGTAAGAGAAGAAGAAAAAAATAAAAAAGCAGTGATTGAAAAAGCCCTCAAAAAAACATTCTCACCAGAGTTTCTAAACCGCATTGACGAAACAATTATTTTCAACACGCTGCAACAAGACAACCTCAAACAAATTGTCGATATACTGCTTGTAGATTTAGATAAACGTCTGACTGAAATTGGAGTGTCTATTAAAATTGATGAAGATGTGAAACTTTTTATTGCCCAACAAAATGCCGAAGATGGCTTTGGAGCAAGACCTTTGCAACGTAGCATTCAAACCTATTTAGAAGACAATATCGCCGAATATTTATTGTATAAAAAAGAACAAAATGAAGAGCCAATAAAGCTTGTGGCACACCTTGACAGCAAAAAAGAAACCGTTCTTATTGAGCAGGAAACAGAAAGTACGCTAATTGAAAAAAAAACAAACCTAACAAAAACAAAAAAAGCAACAAAGTCATCGATTAAATAACAAACATTGAATTCAAAATTGTAGTACCCCAAGATTAGGGTTGTTTTTCAAGGCAGACTGGTGTGTCAAACAATAATTGCCTTTTTGAAAATAACACGAAGTTTCTGTCACCAAATCAATTTTAATACTCAACTTAAAAAACAAAAAACATAATCAACAGAAAACTCAAACTGTTTTTGCATCACAAGAATTCAACTTTATTCACATTCATACTAAAAAAAGATTTGTTTCTCTAAGAGCAAAAATTAAATTCGTCGCTTTCATTCAATCATTCCCTATTAAAACCATTTGAAATTATCAATATGACACAACCCAATCAAGCAAAAAATTTTAAACCTTCTGAATTAGAATTAAAAGAAAAAGTAGTTGCTATCAATCGCGTAACAAAAACAACAAAAGGTGGTAGAACGTTTAGTTTTTCTGCATTGGTTGTAGTGGGAAACCATGACGGTGTTGTAGGACACGGCTTAGGTAAAGCAAAAGAAGTACAAGAAGCTATTGTTAAAGGAATTGAAGATGCAAAGAAAAATTTAATCAAAGTTCCCGTTTACAAAGGAACTATTCCACACGATCAATTATCAAAATCTGGTGCTTCAAAAGTGCTTATTAAACCTGCCGCACACGGAACAGGCGTTATCGCTGGGGGTAGTATGCGTTCAGTATTAGAAAGTGCTGGCATCACAGACGTATTAGCAAAATCATTGGGTTCAAACAATCCTCATAATGTTGTCAAAGCAACTTTTAAAGCATTGAGTGAATTACGTACACCAATGCAAGTTGCAAAAGATAGAAATTCAAATTTACAAAGCATTTTTAAGGCGTAATTACTGTATTCAAACTTATCATTCAACATAAAAAAATATGGCAAAAATTATTATTACACAAGTAAAAAGTGTTATCGACAGACCAGAAAGACAAAAAAGAACCATGCTTGCATTAGGCATTAAAAAACTAAATAAAAGCGTTGAGCATGAAGCTACGCCACAAATTATTGGCATGATAAAAAAAGTAGAACACTTGGTCAATGTTGCCCAAGCAAAATAAAACAACCATTCTTCTTTCATAGCGAGGGGTTTATTTTTCATTTCCCCGTAAGTTTAAAAAACAAAATATGCAACTCAACAACCTAAAACCTGCACACGGTGCAGTACACAAGCAAAAAAGATTAGGAAGAGGTGAAGCGTCTGGTAAAGGCGGCACTTCTACACAAGGTAACAAAGGCGGACAAAGTCGTGCTGGTCACTCCTATAAATGGGGACACGAAGGCGGACAAATGCCAATTCAAAGAAGACTCCCTAAAAGAGGTTTTGTAAATACACTAAGACTATCTGTTAAAGTGTTTAACTTGGGGCAAATTGATGCTCTTATTGAAGCATATCAACTCACAGATTTTAATTTAGAAACACTTTATATCAACAAACTCATTAACAGAGAAGACAAAGTGAAGATATTGGCAAAAGGAGATTTAACAAAAAAAATAGACTTTAAAGTCAATGCCATTAGTGCAAAAGCAAAAGAAGCCGTTGAAAAATTAGGCTGTAAAGTAGAACTCGTTTCTTAATTGATATACTTAAAATAAGGTCCCTACAACAAATGAAAAAATATTTTCAAACAATTATTAATATTTGGTCAATTAAAGACTTGCGAGATAAAATTCTTTATACGCTCGCTCTCGTTTTTATTTACCGTGTAGGCACACACGTTGTTATTCCAGGAATTGCAACCAATAGTCCCGCATTTTTACCCGGACACAAAGACGCCGAAGGATTACTCGGCTTGTTTAACACCTTTGCTGGCGGTGCTTTTTCAAATGCGTCTATCCTCGCTTTAGGTATCATGCCTTATATTTCGGCATCTATTTTTATGCAATTGACAACCATTCTTATTCCTCAAATGCAAAAATTGCAAAAAGAAGGCGATAGCGGAAGGAAAAAAATCAATCAATGGACGCGTTATCTCACAATTATTGTTACTGCTTTTCAAGGTGCCGCGTATGTTACTTATTTGAAAAATTTAGCATCGAAAGGCGACTACGTTATTTACAGCAATTTTGAACCTTACTTTTGGGTATCAACAATTATTGTATTAATCGCAGGCACATTATTTGTGATGTGGTTAGCAGAACGTATTCAAGATAATGGATTAGGAAACGGAACATCTATTATTATTACTGTCGGCATTTTAGCACGCCTACCACAAGCGTTTATACAAGAATTTCAAGCTAAAATCAATAAAAATGGCGGAGGAATGATTATTTTCATCGTTGAAATTGCGATTTTAATAGTCATCGTTTTAGCCTTAATTATGTTGATACAGGGCGTTAGAAAATTGATGTTAAACTATGCCAAACAATTGGTCGGAGGTGCTTCACGCCAACCTCTTAATTCAGCACGTCAATATTTGCCAATTAAAATCAATGCTGCAGGCGTAATGCCCATTATTTTTGCACAAGCAATTATGTTTTTACCTACACTTGTTTCTTTTACAAAAATAGAATCAGGACAAGGTATCGCAAGAATGTTTTCTGACCACAGCAATATGGGTTACATGATTGTATATTCTATTTTGGTTATTGGTTTTACATTTTTATATACAGCACTAATTTTTAATCCGCGTCAAGTTGCTGAAGAATTAAAACGCAATAATGGTTTTATACCAGGGGTAAAACCTGGTGAAGACACCGCTAATTTTATCGGTATGATTATGGATAGAATTACTTTGCCTGGTGCGGTTTTCTTAGCTATTATCGGAATTTTACCCGGTATTGCAAGTCGATTTGGAGTAACATCAAGCTTTTCTACTTTCTTTGGAGGAACGTCTTTGTTAATTATGGTTGGCGTTGTATTAGACACGCTACAACAAATCGAAACACAACTCTTAATGCACAAATATGACGGATTAATGAGTGCAGGAAAAATTCAAGGAAGAAATTAATTATCAATCATCACACTAAAAAAAAAAGATATGAACACAGCATTACAATTTGTACATCAACAAATGAATACCAATGCAACAAAAACATTCCCAAAATTTAAAGCTGGCGATAATGTTTCTGTTAACTATAAAATTATTGAAGGAGGAAAAGAAAGAATACAAGCCTTTAAAGGCGATGTAATTAAAAGACAAGGCGATTCTTTTACACAGTCTTTTACAATAAGAAAAATTTCTAACTCCGTAGGTGTAGAAAGAACGTTTCCCCTCTACTCACCAAATATTGAATCAATCACAGTTCATAAAGTTGGTAAAGTCAATAGAGCTAAATTATATTACATGAGAGGTAGAAGCGGAAAAAGTGCGAGAATTGAAGAAAAAATCATTCTCCAAGATTCTAAAAAAGCTTAATTTCTTTCTTCAAAAAATCATATCATGAATAGTTTATTCTTATTAAGTATGCCTGGAGGATCAGAATGGTTGCTCATTGGCGGAGCCGTATTATTATTATTTGGTGGTAAAAAAATTCCAGAATTTATGCGTGGATTAGGCAAAGGAATTAGAGAATTTAAAGACGCCAAAGATGGTGTTAGAGAAGAATTAGAATCTGGATTAAATGAAACAAATGCCCCAAAACAAAAAGAAAAATTAGAGAAAAAAAAGTAAATCAACATAAAAATTGCCAACGTTATTAATGCTTTTCGGAGTATTTCAAATAAAATATAAATTAAGTTTGATGAATGGCATTTTTCAGGACAACAACCTTTACATTTTTTATGTAAAGCACTTGAAGTTCATCAAATGCTACTATCGTAGTACGCTAACATCATATTCTGAATTATTATCCATCTTTATTTTATGGAGCAGATTAACGATTTTATCCATTTAAACATTCAACATAACAAGTCGATTGATGCTTCGTTTTGTACAGTTACACAAGACGAAACATATTTATTTGCGTCTTATCGGCTGTTTGTAAAAGATTGTTTATTTGATTTGGGCGATAGCAACTATGAATTTTCTATCCGCATAGCCAAGTCTTATTTTCAAAAATATAATGAAGGATTTGATATTCATATTCAAGAACAAAGCATTTGTTGTCATACACAAAACAAATTATTTGAAATTGTGAATTGCAAATTGACGGGCTTAGTCAGAAAGATTTTTTTAGAAAGTCAGATTTTATATTTACTATATCAAACACAAAAAAACAGTTTAGTATTTGGTCTTCAATGCAATCGTTGTGAGGTATTAGATAAACCCATCGACCTTCATAAAATGCACGAAGCGAGAAAATATATTTTAGAACATTTATCTGACAACATAACGATTCCTCTTATTGCTGCTCATGTTGCGACTAATCAGTGTTATTTAAAAAAAGGATTTAAAGAAGTTTTTCAACAAACTGTTTTTGAATTTTTGAAAGAAAATCGCATGATAAAAGCACAACATTTATTGCGTCAGGCAAACCCAAATATTACGCAAGTTGCCTTTGAAGTTGGCTACTCTTCTCTGAGTAGTTTTAGCCAAGCCTATAAAAATTATTTTGGAATTTCTCCTGTAGAACAAAGCAAAGTTGATGTTCTATATCCTTAACTTTTAAACCGTGATGAAGACAATATTTTTCAGCTCTCCCCTTTTACAAATGTAAGGAATTAGCACGGATTGTTTGTTTTAAAAACACAGTTGATCTTTGATTAAAAATTTCAGCATCGCCTGTTGTAAAATATTGTACGGATTGATTTGTTGAAAGTAATTGTTCTAATTCACTGTGGCGTTGCAAATAACTTTCTAAAGCTGTTGCAACCAAAATGCCTTGAGAAATCAATTTGATTGACGGGGGAAGAAATTTTCGTATTGTGGAAGACAATAGGGGGTAATGCGTACAAGCTAAAATAATAGCATCAATATCCTTATCAATTACCAATAAATGGTTGACGTGCTGCTGTACAAAATAGTCAGTGCCTTTATTTGCTAATTCATTATTTTCTATCAAAGGAACCCAGATTGGACAATCTTCTTGATACAATGTAATCTGCGGAAATAATTTTTGCCCTTCAATAACATAAGATTGTGCACGTACTGTTCCTGTTGTTGCAAACAAGCCTATTTTATTTGTTGTTGTAAATGTATTCAACCTTTCGGTTGTAGGTCGAATAACGCCTAATACTCTTTTTGTAGAATTCCATTTTTGTAAATCTTTTTGTTGTATGCTTCGCAAAGCCTTTGCTGATGAAGTATTACAAGCAAGTAAAACTAACTCACAGCCCTTGTTAAAAAGGGTTTTCACACCCTGTAATGTATATTCATAAACCGTATCAAAAGATTTATTTCCATAAGGGGCGCGTGCATTATCACCCAGATAAATATAGTCGTATTGTGGAAGGCGTTCAACGATGTCTTTGAGTATAGTTAATCCACCATATCCAGAATCAAAAATGCCAATTGCTTGTTTTCTCATAAGAACAAAAAAAGTCGGGAATAACCCCGACTTGAATATCTATTTTTTACTTGACTTTTATTTTCTCTTTGCTCCTGTATTGGCAATTGCAGTTGCTTTAATACCAAGTTCTTTTTTTACATTTTCTAAAATGTCATCACCAGGTTGTAAATAATAAAAAGCACCTTTTTCGATGATGTGCGTATAACCACGTTTTGCAGCATATTTTTGAATCGCTTCAGCGGCAGCAATACGAATAGGCGTTAAAAGTTCTTGTTGTTTTTTTTGTAAATTTTCTTCTACAGATTGTTGAAAAGTTTGAATTTGTTGTGCCAAACGCATCAAATCACCTTTTTTCAATTCTTTTGTTGTTGAGCTTAATTTAATTGAATCTGCTCTAAATGTACTGTCTTTTGTTTGATATTCTTTTACCATATCAATATAAGTGCCTTGTAATTCTTTTTGAAAATTTTGGAGCATTGTATCAGCTTTGGCTGCTTCTGGCATAGTAACAATCAATTCTTGAAGGCTGATTGTACCAATTTTTAAAGCACTTGGATTTGCTGTTTGTGTTTGTGCAAATGTCGATGTACTAAGGGTTACAAACGCTGCGAACGTAAACACGAAAAGGAATTTTTTTTTCATAAAGGAGTTTGTTTTTGTGATCAAAAAAATATAAAATTAAAGAATTAAAGTGCGTGAATATAAAAGAATAGATGAAAAACTATTAGAAACCCAAAACTTGCAAAACGCGAATGGTAATATCTAATTTTGGCTCCATATACAAAACGTACGACCCTGCACTTTTGTCAATAATAAGGTCTAAAATTTTTTCTTTTGCTACACGTTGGATAGCGTCATAAATTTTATCCTGAACAGGTTTCATCAACTCTTGCCTTTTTTTAAACAAATCGCCTTCATAGCCAAAATATTTTTTTGAAAGCTCATAGGTTTCTTTTTCTAATGCTGTAATCACTTCAATTTTTTTTTGTTTGATATTGTCTGTGTAAAATAATTCGTCTTGTTTAAAATCTTCTTTTAACCGTTTTAAACGGAGTTCTTTTTCTGCAATTTCATTTTCCCATGTAACAGATAAAATGTCCAATTGTGTTGTAATGTTTTTATATTCTGGCGTTCTTTCTAAAAGGCTTTTCATATCTACGACACCAAATTTTTGACCGAATAAAAATGTAGTATGAATGAACAGAACAATCAAAAATGCGTATTTTTTTTTCATCATAATCAGATACAATTTCAATATAAAAAATAAAATAATTCAACAAACCTATTCTAAACCAGGCTTTTTGATGTGTTAAAAGAATAAGGTTTAATAGTGTGATGAGTTTTTAGTTATTGTTGTAAAAATTCGTATTCATACACTTTGGGAGTTATTTTTTCAGCAAGCAATTTGATTTGTTTTCTTAAGTCGCCGATTAAGTTCATATAAGTTTCGTCTGTGCTTTTTGCGTTCATTCTTCCTGCTTCATTCCTGCCTTGAAAATGCTCGCGAATGTCATACAGTGAAGCATTCACGTTACAGTTGGGCTGTTTGTGATAATAAGTCCAAAGCTGACAACCAGCACCAAAAACGGCAGTTGCTTGTGCTGAAAATTGTAAAGGAGATGGCGATTTGCCATAACTGACTTCAGGTTCAAACAATATCGTCATATGAAAAGAAGGTTTTTGTCGTGGCTTGGGTTTACCTTTTATCAAATCAGTCATAAAATTACTTTCAAATTTTTCTCTAGCATTAACTTCTTGTTCCGTAAAAGGTATCCAGTGATTTGTGCCAAATTTTGTTTGAATATTATTATTGAATAGCGTAAACGCCAAACAATCATTTTGAAATTCTTTATCGGTTTGCCAATTGTCATTGGGGTATAAAAATTGGTCTCTGTCATTTAACCAAGTTGCAGGAATGACTTTACGAACGGAGAAATAGATTGAAATAGGAATTAAATTTTCCTTGTTAATCCAAATGCCACGAGGATTTGGCAATTGTTCTTTAGCGTTTAAAACATAAACGATGTTATTATGCTGAAAATCATTGCCGTTAATACCATCCATAAAACCAATACTATTTTCTTTCGTGGTTTTATAAATGGAAATAAACTTGTTAATGTATTGGCTTTTATTTAAAGCATAAATTCCCTTTGTGGCAATGAAATTGGCGTTCTTATCGTAAATGTCGGCTACAACATTTTCAAATATTTCTTTTTTGTTTGTATTCCAAATTTTAAAGCCAATTGGAAATTGTCCTTCTACATTATCAAAAGTATCGGCTGGGACTAAAAACATTTTTTCCAGTTTAGCTTGAAAATGGTCTTTAAGGCTTAAAAAAGCGGACCCTTGCAAAATTTTCAACTTTGAAAATTCTGCAAGAATTACACCATTCAATTCTGAATAAATTCTGATTATGAATTGGGCAAATAGTTCTCTACCTGCTGTTCCTAATATTGGGTTATACTTTGTATGTGTCTTCGACAGGTTCACTCCAACTTTGCCTTTCTCTGCTTTGCTTGATACTTCTGCATAAGGTGGATTTATAAAAATTATAAGTTTCTTACGTTTGTTTTTGTCATTGATAATGTCTTGCAAGCCTTGAGGAAGTTTGGTCAATTCATCATTCAAAAAGTCAAATTGAAAAACGTGGCTTTCCAAAAGATTTGCGCCATGATGAATGCGTTCGTGCATCACTTTTACGTCTGCCTGATCTAATGTACTTGCCCAAATATTGTATTTGTTCGTTAAACCCGCAAGGAGATTGCCAGTACCAGCAGCACAGTCCCAAATGTAGTACTCTTCTTGCCAGTTTTCACCCAAATAATCAGCAATATATTTTTGAGAAAGTTCAACCCATTGTCTTGGTGTAAAAAACGCGCCTTTACGTTCTCTAATATCTTGTGGAACAAGCAAATCTCTACGCTCTATAATATAATCTTGAAATTCTTTTAGTGGTGGACGTTTGTAGCGTTTCCAAAATTGTTGATAGGTTTCTTTTGCTTTAATCGTAATTGTGGCATCAAACATTTGCTTGATATTTTCTTTTGCAATTTTGTACCCTTGATTTTGGAAAATGACAAAAAGATTGTCCCTAATTGAAGAGTCGTCTTCTATCTTTTGTGTGTCTTTGTCATCAACAAACAAATCTGCCAAATAAAAATCACTGTCTAAAATATTTGCTTGTTTAAGGTCATCCCAGTTGACGTCAATTATGGGTTTTATGATTTCTAACCAGCGTAAATAAATGGGTATGAAGTTATTTTTATCAATTTTTATTTTACTGATTTCTGTTGCTTTAGCAATGTTATTTGCAACAAAATGTTTTAACTCTTTTTCATCTTTTAAGTAGTCATAAACGTAACTGTCTTGTTTCAAATTACTTTCAATTCTTTGTTTGATGAGTTGAAACTCTTTGGTTTCGTGGTTGCTTGGCGTTACGTTCCAATTAAAATCATTTAAGTAAAAAATATCTTGAATGCTACTATAAGGAACAAAGGCAATTTTCTTAAAATCAAATGCACCTAAAAATGCAGGTGGCAATGTTTTATCAAAAGTTCTTGCTTTGCCAATTGTTAAAATGAGCTGCACAAACATTGTGGGAATATCAATGTCGCCTGTTTTGGCTTCTGCCCAAAGTAAAGGCGTTCTTCCAAACATATTGTCGTGTTTTGGAAAAACGGTAAAGTCTATATTCCCTATGATTGCTGTAGTGTCAAAAGACGGAAACCAATCCTCGCCAACCTTGTTCTTGAGTTCTTCTTCTCTGATGTTTTTATACTTCATGAGCAAATTCATTAAGGGCTTTAGACTTCATTCTATCAAAACAACATTTTAATTTCTTCAAGATATGTTCTATTGTTTGACAGTCGCGGTATTTTATGTTGTCCGCCAAGTTGATTTTTATTTTTTAGCCATTGGTTAAAAGTGCCTTGTGGACATTTTATCACTTGAGGCATTTTTAGGGCGATGTCTTTGTGTCGTTTGGCTTCATAATCGCTATTTTTATTTTTTAAAGTAGCATCTAAATATTGCACAAAGAGTTCAAAATTATCGGGTTCTTTTTCAAATTCAATGAGCCATTCATGGGCACCTTGTGCATTGGTTTCTGAAAAATAAATTGGGGCAACAGTATAATCTGTAATCAACGCATTTGTATATAAACAAGCCTCGCTAATGGCTTGGTCGGTATTATCAACAATCACTTCTTCGCCAAAAGCATTGATAAAATGTTTGAGCCTCCCGGTAACTTTTATTTTGTATGGTTTTTGTGAAGTAAATGCAATGGTGTCGCCGACAAGATATCGCCATAAACCGCCATTCGTTGTAATGACAATCGCATAAGAAGTGTTGAGTTCAATTTCATTTAAAAGCAAAGTTTTTGGAAACTTTTTCCCTGCCTCTTCCATTGGCATAAATTCATAAAATATGCCATGATTGGTGTACAACAACATGCCATCATCTTGAAAAGAATTTTGTGCCGCAAAAAAACCTTCTGATGCATTGTAAACATCTAAATAGTGAATGGGTTTTCCTATCAATTGATGAAAGTTTTTTTTGTAAGGTTGAAAGTTCACCCCACCATGAAGATATACTTCAAGGTTTGGCCATACGTCAATGAGGTATTTTTTATTTGTAATTTCTAATATTTTTTTAATGAGTATAAGCGTCCACGTTGGCACACCAGCAATAGATGTTACGTTTTCTTTTATCGTACTCTGTGCGAGTTGTTCGATTTTAGTTTCCCATTCATCTAAAAGAGCAATCGACAAATCTGGCGTTCTTATCCAACGTCCAATGAGAGGGGCATTTTGCATTAAAATGGCACTTAAATCGCCATATTGAATTGTGTTATTGTATTTGGCAATCTGGTGACTGCCGCCCAGTATCAATGATTTTCCATCTAATAATTGTGTGTCTAAATGGGTTGCTTGATAAATTTGGAGTACTTCTTTTGATGCTTTAAAATGTCCTTCATGCAAACTTTCTTCTGACACAGGTATAAATTTACTTTTATCAGAGGTCGTTCCACTTGATTTTGCAAACCATTGAACGTCGGTATTCCATAAGACATTTTCTTCGCCATTCATCATGCGGCTAATATGATTTTTGATGTCATCATATTGTACAACAGGAACTTGTTCTTGATATTTTTTTATCGTATCAATATGGCTAAAGTCGTATTGCAAACCATATTCTGTGTGTTGGCCTGCTGTGATTAAATCTTGCCATACTTGATATTGGACACGTTCTGGAAAATTGATCCATTCTGCAATTCCGTCGGCATTAATTTTAGAAATTGTCGAAAGGGCGGGCAGGAAAAAATTCATTTTAAGTGGGTTTAAATCAAGAGCCTTTTTAGCGTTCAATAAAAATGTAAAGCGTCTCGTTGTCTCGCTTCATTAAATAATTTTCCCGAGCATGTTTTTCTAATAAAGCAGGATTGTTTTTATACGCATCAATATCTTTTTTAATGCTTGTAATGTCTTTTTCTAAACGTTGTTTTCTCTTGTTCAAGTCTTTGTGTTGTTGGTGCAAATGATATTGTACGAGAAAACTTTCATCGTCAATAAAACATAACCATATCAAGAAAAAAAAAGCAGTTAAGAAATATTTGTTTTTCAAAAATGCGGGGATTCGCACTCTTGCTACAAGCGCATTTACCTTATGTCGTATGTTTACTATGAAGTTCATAAGTGTCAAATATTAAAAATCTAAGCCAAGCGATACATAAAAAATTCCATTCTTAAAAAATGACGGCACGGGATATGCGTAATCGACACGAATAAAATAATTACTCAATGAAGTTCTCGCACCAAAGCCATAACCAGCAACAAAAGGCAAATTCAAGGTTTCAAATGAAACGCTCACTTGTTCATTGGCAAAAGTTTGTGTAACGGGTTCGATATTCGATATTTTATTCCATGCAATGCCTGCATCAAAAAAAGTAATCAACTGTAAATTTCGCAATGGTGCAAATGCAATTGGTCTGCGGAATACGGTAGCCAATATGGGTGCGCGTACTTCTGTATTGAACACGATATTATTACTTCCATTTGTGGCGTTTTGTTGATGACCTCGCAAATTGAGGGCAAGCGTTTGATAATTGTATTTTACATCTGTACTGGGTGCATTTGCACTATTAAAACTGGGTAAAAGCCAACCGTCTGTTCCCCCTACATAATACATCACTTTATTATTTCCAAAAGACATATCCGCAGAGAGTCGATTTGCCCAAATAATGTTTTTGTAAATCGTTTGATAAGCACGTATATCTACGCCAACATTAAACGTGTTTTGGTTTAATGTAAATATATCCTTGAGTGGTTGTGTAGAAATATTATGCTTCGTGAGGTTAAAAAAATACTCTCCATAGAGTTTGAATTTTAATCCCTTGACAATGTTTTTTGCAGGAGTAATTGTGTTATCATAAACATAGTCTAATTTAAAAAGTGCGTTCCATGTAATCGAATCGTTCAATTTTTTTTTGTTTTCATCTAAGTCATATTTGTAGTTAAAAAAATCGCGCCTTGCACCAACGCTTAGTTTGATGCGTCGTAAAATATCAAAAGGATAACTCGTGTTAAACGAATACGTATTAGAAATCACTCGTCCATTGGGTTGTTCAACAATATTTCTGTAATAAGTCAATCCATAATCAACTCGATATTTCAGGTAATTCAGTTCTGCTAAAAAACTACTTGTAGGGTTTGACACATTAAACGGGAATTTATAGCCAAGTGTCAAGTTGATGTCTTCTAAAATGTCAAAGGCTTTAAAACTTATCATGTTATTAAAGATGTCATTATTGCCTGCCATGTAGATAGGCCCTATTCCATAGAGATAAGGTTGATATTTTTCACCCATCAAATCATTGTTCAATAAGTCATAAGAAAAATTGATAAGAAAGAATTTGAATTTGTATTTCTGATGCAAGGGATTGAAATAGTTAGAAAAATTCAATACTTTTTCAATTACATTTTGTGTAGGCGCAGTTGGCGTTGGAAAAGTGTCAGCATACGCCAAAGGGTTGTAAAGAAACTCACTCAAAAAATAATTTTTAAAATAGGCTAAAGAATCTTGATACACTTTGTCTATTGTGCTAATAGCCGCAAAATTTGCAGTGCCTTGTATATTGGGTTTCGTCAGCTTAGATTTAATAAAATACGTGTTTACTAAAGGTCGATTTTCCATTTTCAGTAAATCTCTTTCTTCAACAACATTTGATTTATACAAAATTTTAGTTCGCTTGGTATATTTTAAATCACTTACAAAAGGCGTTATTCCGCCGACATTTTTGCTTTCAATAATGCTGCGAGCATAATTTGTATAAGGTGCATTCATGCTGCTATCATTTGTATTGACGGCGTAAAAAGTTTTGACGGTTTGTTTTTTTTCAGCACGCTGTAAAATAGAGTCTTTTTCTTGCTGCGTTAAGTTTACAAAATGTGCATCGTCTATTTTATAGACCGTATCAAGCCCTTTTCGCTTTGTTCTGAATCGCCCAACATAACGATTGCGAATGCCGTTTTCGTCGCTTAAATAAGAGAATGTTGTGGGCGTAAACGCAGCAGGAAAGCGAGCATCACCAAATTGATTTTGAGTTAAAACAGAAACATGGTGATACGTTTTTGGTGTGCTATAATCTGCAATACAAATTTTCAAATTTTCTTTTTCTATTGTATTGTTTAACTTTTTATTCTCCACTTCATGTTGTTTTTCTGCAGAGCGATTAGATGAAAATAAAATGCCAATTTTTCCTGGAAACGTAACATAAGAAGGGTCTATGTCATCATAAACATCATCGGTAATATTTTCAATTTCGTGTGTCTGAAGGTCAAAAACAAAAATGTCTGATTGCCCATTTCTAATTCCACTAATCAACAATTTAGTGCCACGAGAGAAGTATTTAAAGTCTTGAATGAAAGAAAAATAGTCTGATAAATTGAGTTCTGTTTTGCGTGTATTTTCAATAATATCATATTCAAAAAAATGCAAAAATGTTTTGTCATAAAACACAACACCCAATCGCATACCGTCTTCTTTCCAAGCAATCAAAGGGTAATTTTGACTCACAGCAGATCGCAATAAACGAATGCCCGTTTTTAAAATGCGTTTGCGTTTACTGCGTGTTGCCGAAACAAAGACTTTGTAAATGCCTTCTTGAAATTGCACAATACCATAAATGCCTTTTTTCAAATTTGGATTAGCCTGTATGGTGATAATATTTTCTTTTGTAAATGTTGTGCTGGTATAAGTTGTTCCCTTGGCGGTTTCTTTTCTTTTAACGTTATCTTTTTTATAATGATTTCTGAAAAATTCAAAAATATTACTGATAAAAAATCGATATTTTGTTTTGAATAATTTTAAGGTAATCGCATTCAAATCGGTTTCATTACGCAGATAACTGATTAGATTCTCTACTACGCTTAGTCCATATTTTGTTTCGATATAATACCAAAATGTTTGCCCTGCAAAAAATGGATTGTCGGCAATAAAGTGTTTGTAGTGTTTGTATTTTTCTTCTTCAATAAGGACTTTTAAATCATAATCTAAATTCGTATTCCAAGATTCTGCTTTGTAAGCAATCAAGCCATATAAAAACCATTTGGGAAAATTGCCAACTGTTTCTTCTTGATTCTGCTCGCCCATTTCTTTATTCAACAAAATCAATTCCAATATCAATCGTGTAATTCCTTGTCGAATTTGTTTTCTAATATCTTCTGTTTTAAAAGCATAAAACAAGACAATTTTATTATTGGTAAGGCGAGATAATTCATTCGTGTTATACCAATCTAATTGAATGCCAGCATTACTTTGAAGGTATTGTTCATAGGAATAATAAAACAGAAAATTAAAATGCTTCGGCACTTCAAAGTCAAGTTCAATTTGCAAATTGTTCAACTCTTCGTTACACATTTTAATGAGTTCTGTAACGTAATTGGTGTGTAAGGAATCGTAAAATTGAAACGTAAATTTTTCTGCTTCTATAAACCGCCAATCAAAGCGGTCTGTTTGTACGCGGTTTTTGCCAAATCGAACAGCAGAAACAATTTGTGCATTTGTTGTTGCAAAAAAGAAAAGAAAGCTCACCAAAGCAAGTTTTTTTTTGATACAGAACCAATCGCACAAGTGAATATTCATACTAAAATTTGTATCTCAAAAACGTAAATTGAAACAAGAAAACATAACGATTGTCAATTGCTTTTGTATTTGAATTTTTTATCTAAAAATGTTACGATATTTTTTCTACACATACAGCAATGTTGGTTTCATTGACATCAATCGATGTTTCATCTTGTTTTGAAATTGGTGCAAATTGTAAGTCTGTTGCTAATAATTCTGTGCAGATATAGGTTTTGAACTGTAGCAATGACGGTTCTATTTTTGTTCCTTTTTCAACAATCACTTTGATTTTTTGTGTCAATTCAAAATTAGATTCTTTGCGTATTTTTTGAATCCGATTCACAAATTCTCTTGCATGACCTTCATGAATCAATTCGGCCGAAATATTGATGTCTAAAGCAATTGTCATATTTCCTTTGCTTGCAACTGTCCATCCTGGCAGTTCTTCGCCAACAATATCAACGTCAGTTAAAACAATGCTAATGTCTTCGTTGTCTATTCGCAAAGTCAAGTGATTGTTTTGTTCTAAAGTTTGAATTTGTTCTTGATTGAGCGTACTAATTACTTCTGCAACGGCTTTCATTTTAGCACCCATTTTTTTTCCTAAAGCAATAAAATTTGCTTTAGCTTTTTTGCGAATAATGCTATTTGTGTTGCTGATGTATTCAATTTGTTTAATGTTCACTTCGCTCAAAATAAGGGCTTCATTCGCTTGAAAAATATGTTGCATTTCAAGATTTACAATAGGCACTAAAATTTTCTGTAAGGGTTGGCGAACTTTAATGTTGGCATTTTTTCTCAAAGATAAAATGAGCGATACGGCATTTTGTGCAACAGCCATTTTCGTTTCTAAAGCAGGTTGAATGGCATTCAGATTTGCTTTTGGAAACAAGGCAATATGTACAGATTTTTCTTTGTGTCTTTGGGTTACTTGGTTTAAATTATCAAACAACCATTCTGCAAAAAATGGAGCAAGTGGTGCAATCAATTGAGATAAAGTTTCTAAACATTCATACAAAGTTTGATAGGCGATAATTTTATCAGTAGCGTATTCTCCCTTCCAAAAACGGCGACGACAAAGACGTACATACCAATTACTCAATTGCTCGTCTAAAAATTGTTCAACGTGTCGAAACGCTTCTGTTGCATCATAATTGTCTAAGCAATTTGTAACGTTTTGAATTAAAGAATGTAAACAAGAGATAATCCATTGGTCAATTTCTGTTCGCTCCTGTAAAGGCACATATTTTTCAGCAAAAGAAAAACCATCTACGTTTGCATAAAGTGCAAAAAATTGATAGGTATTGTAGAGTGTTCCAAAAAATTTTCGTTGGACTTCTTGAATACCATCAATATCAAATTTTAAATTATCCCATGGTGAGGCGTTTGTCATCAAATACCAGCGGGTTGCATCAGCACCATATTTGTTAAGTGTTTCAAATGGGTCAATCGTATTGCCCAAGCGCTTACTCATTTTGTTGCCGTGTTTATCTAAGACCAATCCATTAGAAACAACATTTTTAAATGCAACGCTATCAAATAGCATCACACCTAAAGCGTGTAATGTAAAGAACCATCCGCGCGTTTGGTCAACGCCTTCGCACACGTAATCGGCAGGAAAATTATTTTTATGTTGTTGTTCATGTTCAAATGGATAATGCCATTGTGCATAAGGCATTGCACCGCTATCAAACCAAACATCAATTAAATCTGGCTCACGATACATTGGTTCTCCCTTTGTTGATTGTAAAACAATTTCATCAACAAGAGGTTTATGCAAATCATCAAACTGTTGCATTGCATTTATCTTTTCACTGTTCCATTGACGCGCTTGTGCAAGTTCTTGTTTTAATTCTGCAATAGACCCAATACATTTTTCTTCACTACCGTCTTTTGTTCTCCATATTGGCAAAGGCGTTCCCCAATAACGACTACGGCTTAAATTCCAATCGACCATATTTTCTAACCAATTTCCAAAACGGCCAGTGCCTGTGCTTGCGGGTTTCCAGTTAATGGTTTTATTCAATTCGACCATACGTTCTTTTACTGCGGTTGTTTTAATGAACCAAGCATCTAATGGATAATATAAAATAGGCTTATCAGTACGCCAACAATGCGGATAATTATGTTCATGTTTTTCTACTTTAAAGGCTCGATTATTTTTTTTCAAATCGATACATAAATCAACATTGACATCAACATAGTCAGATTCGTTTTTGTATTTTTTGACGTAGCGTCCTGCATAATCTTTTACTGCCTCTGTAAATTTTCCTTCTCTATCAACAAGCGTTAAAATGCCGATATTATTTTTTTGACCTACTTTATAGTCATCTGCACCAAAGGCTGGTGCTGTATGTACAATTCCTGTTCCGTCTTCTGTTGTTACAAAATCGCCGAGTAAAACACGAAAAGGATTGGCATTTTTATCGGGCAAAGCATAGGGCATGAGTTGTTCATAATATAAATTTTCTAACTCTTTTCCGTTGTATGTTGTAAGCAAACGCCAAGGCAAATTTTTATCTCCAACTTTGAAGGTGGCGAGTTCTATATTTTGAAATTCTGATTTAAAATATTTATTGAGTAATTTTTCGGCAAGCACAATGTATTGCATTTGTCCTGTATAAGGATTGACTGTTTGCACGAGTGCATAATCAATTTTTGCCCCTATGGTTAGGCCTAAATTCGACGGCAATGTCCAAGGCGTTGTCGTCCATGCTAAAAAAAATGGTCCCGATTCTGTTGTCCCAATTTCTACATCAATTGTTTTTTGTATCGCATCAAAAGTGCTTGTATTGAGTGCTTGTATGTTTTTTTTTGCCAAACGAAACATGGCAATTACTGACGTGTCTTTCACGCTTTTGTAAGTACCAGGTTGATTGAGTTCGTGAGAGCTTAACCCTGTTCCTGCCGCAGGTGAATAGGGCTGTATGCTGACGCTTTTGTACAATAATTTTTTTTGATGTAATTGTTTTAAACACCACCATAATGTTTCTATATACGGCGTTTCATATGTAATATAAGGCTTACTCATATCTACCCAATAACCCATTTGGGTCGTCAATTCTTCCCATACATCTTTATATCTCAAAACTTCTTGCTTGCATTTTTGATTATACTCTTCTACAGAAATTTTTTTACCAATGTCTTCTTTTGTAATACCCAACATTTTTTCAACACCAAGTTCAATTGGCAAACCATGCGTGTCCCAACCTGCTTTTCTTTTTACTTGAAAACCTTGTTGTGTTTTATATCTACAAAACAAATCTTTAATCGTTCGAGAAATAACGTGATGAATACCTGGCATACCATTTGCACTCGGAGGTCCTTCATAAAAAACAAAAGAACGCTCTTCTTTTCTTTGAGCAATGCTTTCTAAAAACGTGTTTTCTGTTTTCCACTTTTTCAAAATTTCTTTTTCTAAAGCAGGTTGATTGAGTTGATTAAATTCTGGATATTTTTTGTGTGTCATATCGTTAAGTGAAAACTAAAAATCAAAATGGATTGAATAATAACATGAATGTAATGTTGTGCCTATGCGTCTAATTTCTTTTTCCATGCCGCATTAACCATTTGCGGTTCTAACTTTTGTTTTAAACGCTTCATCGTTTCGCCAACAAAAAAACCAATCAAGCCTTTTTTGCCATGCACTTTGTAATCTTTTACTTGGGCTGGAAATTCTTTTTCAATCGTTTCGATAATCGCTTCAAGTTGTGAAAGGTCGGCGTTATTGTCTTGTATCAAATTGAGCTTTTGTGCTAATTGTAAAATATCAATTTTCGGCTGTTCTATAACAGCCAAAAACAATGTTGTTGTTGCATCACTATAATTGAGTTGTTTGCTTTGCACCATTTCAATCATTGTAGCAATTTTTGTTGCTGACAGAGGCAATTGTTGTATGCTTATTTGGTGTGCATTCAAATAAGTTTGAATGGGTCCGAGCATCCAATTGGCAGCGGCTTTATGTTCTTTTGTATAAAGAAGTATTTCCTCAAAAAAATCTGCAAACACTTTTTCTTCTGCAAGAAATTCTGCACTTGCACGTGGCAGTAAATAGACCTTTTGATATTTTTCTTCTCGTTGAAAATGTAATTCAGGAATTTGTGTTTTGATGGTTGCAATTTCTTCGTTTGATAAAACAACAGGCGGCAAATCAGGATCTGTTAAATAACGATAATCGTCTGCATTTTCTTTTGTACGCATGGCATACGTACTGTTTTTTTGTTCATCATAACCGCGTGTTTGTTGAATAATTACCTCTCCATTATCGATCATTTGCATGAGCCTTTTTGCCTCATAATCAATGCCATTTTTGATACTCCGTAAAGAGTTTAAATTTTTCATTTCAACTTTTGTTCCCAATGTTGTTTCTCCTTTTTTACGAACAGAAACATTGACATCGCAACGCAAATTACCCTCTTCCATGTTGCCATTGCCAATGCCAAGATAACGCACCATTTTTCTAATTGTTGCCATATAAACAACTGCTTCGTCAGCACTTTTAATAGTTGGATTACTCACAATTTCTATCAAGGGAACTCCTGCTCTGTTGTAATCTATACACGTAAAATGGTCTTCTTCATCATGGATACTTTTTCCAGCATCTTCTTCTAAATGAATATGATGTAATGAAATCGTTGTATTGTAATTGTCTAAACGAATGGGCACAAACCCACCAATACAAATAGGTTCTTGGTGTTGTGTCAATTGATATCCTTTTGGCAGGTCAGGATATGTATAATGTTTACGTACAAAATAACTGTGTTGATTAATTGTACAATTACACGCCAACCCCATTTTAACCGCCATCATAATGGCTTGTTGATTTGGCATTGGCAAAACGCCAGGGTGTGCAAGACTAATCGCACTAATATTTGTATTCGGCGGATGACCAAAGGCTACACGGTCAGCACTAAACAATTTTGTTTCGGTTGCTAATTGGACATGAACTTCTAATCCAATCACAAGCTCATATTTATCAAATAATATCACAGACAAAAAATAACAGTAAAAAAATGAAATTGCCTAAACTAAGTTTTTGACACACATTGTAAGGGTTTAGTAATACCATTTTTTAACACCTCAAAGCGTATTATTTTGTGTATTTCAGATAGACTTGTCGTTGTGTTTTGTCCATTTTTTCTATCGCATAACGCAACATCGTACGTGGCATTACAATTGCATATTGGTGTAGAAAATTTTGTAGAGCAATATCATCTCGCTTGCCTATTTCTCTTAACATCCAACCTACCGCTTTGTGAATTAAATCATGTGTGTCATGCAGTAAAATTTGACTAATGCGTAAAGCATCTTCGAGTTGCTGATGACGAATAAAATGGAAACAAGAAATGATGGCAATACGCCGTAGCCATAAATTTTCTTCTTGTGCAAATTGATACAATATGCTTTTATCTTTATCTATTAAATAAGTACCTATCATTTTAGGAGCAAGCGTATCAACTAAATCCCAGTTATTGACATGATAGATATGTTGAAGAACAAAATCGTATATCTTTTTTTGTTCGGTCTTTTGTTTCATTTTTTCAAATTGACGTATTAAAATCAATATCGCCAATAAGCGTTCTTCATGAATGGTTGAACAAAATAAAATTTCAATATCATCAAGAGATAATTCAGCATATTGTTTTGCAAGCGTTCTAATTTGCGGAACGGTCAAACCTATAAATACATCGCCTTCACCATATTCTCCTTGTTGTGTTTTAAAAAAACGTTGTAATATGGACGCTTTTAATGGTGATGCCTGTTGTGCAATCTGTTTTTGAATAACTTCTATCATAAAAAAAGCAGCAAGAAACTTGCTGCTATGTAGTGTGCTGGAAAGGAGATTCGAACTCCCACGCCTTGCGGCGCTACCACCTCAAAGTAGTGCGTCTGCCAGTTTCGCCATCCCAGCGGTTGAATAAAAATGCGAATTAAAAATTTTAACTGAAAGTGTCTTTACAAATAATTAAAATTTGTATTTGGCGTAAGTTGCAAAAGCGTTTCATAAATCAAATTGATGGTCTGCTCCATATCATCTTGGTGAATCATTTCTACCGTTGTGTGCATATAGCGCAAAGGTAGCGAAATGAGTACAGATGGGCAACCATCGTTGGCATACGCAAAAGAGTCTGTATCAGTTCCTGTGCTGCGAGACAAGGTTCTCCATTGAACTGGAATTTTATTTTTTTCTGCAATGTCTTCTACAAATTTTAAAAACTTTGTTTGTATAGCAGGTGCAAAAGCTAACGAAGGACCTTTACCACAAATAATATCGCCTTCAATGGCTTTACTAATCATTGGCGTGTGTGTGTCGTGCGTAACATCGGTTACAATGGCAAGGTTGGGTTTTATTCTGCGTGCGATCATTTCTGCTCCACGCAATCCAATTTCTTCTTGTACAGCATTAACCACATACAAAGAAAAAGGCAACTTGATTTTATTTTCTTTTAGTCTGCGTGCCACTTCTGCAATCATAAACCCGCCTACCCTATTGTCTAATGCACGTCCAATAATGTGCTTGTATCCTATTTCTTCATAACCATCAACATAAGTTACAACAGAACCTACGTAAATGCCTAAATCTTCTACTTCTTTTTTTGTTCTTGCTCCGCAATCAAGGGTCAAGTTTTCAACTTTAGGCGTAGTTTCTTTTTGGTCTGCACCACTCATTCGTGTATGAATAGCTGGCCAACCAAAAACAGCTCTCACAATGCCTTTTTTACCGTGAATATTCACACGCATAGAAGGTGCAATTTGGTGATCCACGCCGCCATTTCTTTTTACATGAATGAGACCTTCTGGCGTAATATAATTCACAAACCAACTAATTTCATCGCAATGGGCTTCAATCACAACTTTGAATTTTTCTTTCGGATTGATAATGCCAACGCCAGTTCCATAAGCATCTACAAAGGTTTCATCAACATATTGTGAAACATAATCAAGCCAAACTTTTTGTCCAGCTTGTTCAAATCCTGTTGGTGATGCCGTGTTAATATATTGAGCAAGAAATTTGTAATTGCTTTTTTTTTGCTCTGTATTTGGTTTGTTTGATTTTGCCATAAATGACGAAGAATTTTATTTTTTGGTTGGAAAAAGAAGTTGAAATCCTGTAGAATGAATATTGTTAATTTGAATTTTTTCGTCGTGAATAAAATATTTTCTCAAGCGTGTAATATAAACATCCATGCTGCGTCCATTGTAATGAGAGTCATCACCCCAAATTTCTTTTAGGGCTAATTCTCTTGGCAAGCACACATCTTTATACTTATACAACAAGGTCAATAATTTCCCTTCTGTTGGAGATAAAAAGAAACTTTCTTTTTTATGAATCAACTCTCTAATTTTTGTATTAAAACTATAAGAACCAATTGATAATTTATCCCCATCTTTTAATTGATAACCATCACCCATGGCATTTTTTTGTTGTAACATACTTTGCACTTTTGCCATTAAAACATCAATGTCAAAAGGTTTTACAATGTAGTCATTTGCACCAACGTCATAACCTTTTAATTGGTCTTGTTTGAGTGATTTTGCAGTAATAAACATAATGGGCACTACTTTAGATATACGGCGTATTTCTTTAACAAGTTCAAACCCATCCATATTGGGCATCATCACATCAACAAGACACAATGAAAATTCGTGTTTTTTAAATGCCGCCAAACCTAATTTGCCATCTCTTTCCATAACAATTTGAAAGTTGTGGAGTTCAAAATACTTCTTGATAACAACGCCTAAATTGAGGTCATCTTCGCAGAGTAAAATTTTTTGCATAGGGCTTGGTGCAACTATTGTTTTTGGCATAGAAAAAAAAATGAAATATAAAAATGGACTATTTTGAAAGTTCTAAAATAATATGCCACTCTTCCTCTGTTACAGCTGAAACAGACAATCGCTGCAATTGAACAAGTTCCATATTCGCTAATGCTGGCATTGATTTTATTGTTGATAAAGAAACTGATTTTTTCAAAGGTCGTTCTGCTTTTAAAGTTACACCTACCCAATTTGCATCTGTTGTAGTTGGGTCTTGCACAGCTTCTTCAACAACACTTGCAATACCAACAATATCCTTTCCTTCATTACTATGATAAAAAAATACACAATCTCCTTTTTTCATCGTTCGCAAATTATTTCGTGCCAGAAAGTTTCTCACGCCGTCCCAAAATGTTATTTTATCAGCAACAAATTGTTGCCAACTATATTTAAAAGGTTCTGATTTTACAAGCCAATAAGCCATAGACTAAAAATTTTTCCACATCATGCTTTCAACGGGTTTTGTAGTCCGTTGGGTATATTTTGCATTTTGTTTTTTTGTATAATGGTTTTCTACGCGACCTTGAATATCAAAATAAATGAGTTGTCCTATGGGCATTCCTGCATAGATACGAACAGGCAAAACGCAAGAAATTTCAAGCGTCCAATGGTTGCTAAAACCCACATCACCTTTTCCTGCAGTTGCATGAATTTGTATTCCCAATCGTCCGGTTGATGATTTGCCTTCTAAAAAAGGAACTGCACAATGCGTTTCTGTATATTCTTCTGTAACGCCTAAATAGAGTGTGTTTGATTGTAAAATGAAACCTTCATCAGGAATTTCAAAATGAACAATTTCATTGTGATGTTTAGCATCTAACATCGCGTTTTTGTAAACCGCAAGATGTTTTCCCAAATGAACATCGTAGGAATTTGATCCTAAACAACCTTTGTCAAAAGGCGTTATAACAATTTCTTGTTTTTCAATTGCGTCTAAAATTCTTGTATCTGAATAAATCATTCGCCTATTGTTTTAAAAATTCTTTTCCACTGAATACCATTTGCATTTTTACTAAACCATACCAGCATCGGCTTTCCTACAATATGGTCTTCTGGCACAAAGCCCCAAAAACGAGAATCCAAAGAATTGTGTCTATTATCTCCCATCATCCAAAAATAATTCAATTCAAATGTGTATTGATTTGTTTTAATTCCATTGATAGTAAACGTGCTATCATTTATTTTTTGTATCGATTTTTTTTCATACACATTGATTACTCGTTCATAAAAATCATAATTATTTGAAGTGATGGTGATGGTCGAGCCACGCTTTGGAATCCATATTGGACCATAATTATTTTCAGTCCAATTGGTTGTTAGCGTGCTATAAAATGGAAATAAATCTTCGCTTCTGGCTTCTGTTTTCATTGCAATTGAAGTAACATGAGGATTACGTTGTAAGCGTTGCAAAGCCGTTTGAGTTAGTGTTAAAATTGTTTTAGGTTTAAAGTCTATGGCAGAAATATCTTGTTCTGTCATTTCTAAACTGTCTTTTAAAAAATCTTCATTGTAAATATTATTATTCGTTTCTACCCAATATTTCATTTGTGCATGACGAGGCATTGGTGATAAAACATGGTTAATATAAACTTGTCCATCTTTAATTTGCAGTGTGTCTCCTGCAATACCAACGCAACGTTTAATAAAATTTTCTTTTTTGTCCGTAGGGCGAACAACAAGTGGAAACTCGCTTGCACGCTGATTAAATTCTGCTCGACCCAAATCTCTTACAACTTGATAATACGTATATGCCGACTGAAATTCAGGGCGGTTGATTACCGTATCACCAACAGGAAAATTAAATACAACAGCATCTCCCCTTTTTACTTCTGTTGCAAACCAACGGATATAAGGAATTGAAACGAGTGTTGAATAAGATGAAGCCGTTTCTGAAAAAGGCATTGTATGTTGAACAAATGGTAATGAAAGCGGCGTATTGGGCAATCGCACGCCATAATTAAATTTTGTAACAAACAAATAATCACCGACCATTAAAGATTTTTCCATTGAAGGCGTTGGAATAACAAATGCCTCAAAAACAAAAACCTTCACTACGTGTGCAAAAATTGCAGCATATAAAAGTGCATCTATCCATTCTCTCAAAACAGATTTTTTTTCACTATTCGTTTCTTCTACAGTTTTTAATTTTAGATTTTTATCAGCAGAAAAAAGTGCATATCCAAGAACTGGAGCTATAAACGTAATACAGCTATCCAGCCATTTTGTTCTGCCTATTTTTTTTGTAAAATCGATTAACAAATTGATCGACGCAAACCAACCAGCAATGGGAATAAATTGTAAATAAAACCAATACCGTGGCGTGTTTGTAAGACGAACAATATGCCATGTATTCACAAAAGGCAAAGCAACTTGCTTGTCGTCTAACTGAAGTTGCCTAAATATCTTTTTAAGAAAAGGTATTGGCAAGGCAACAAAATAAAGTTGTATAAAATAAATAACGAGTAAGTGAAAAAGCATTGTTATACGATTTTAAAAAAACATCAATTTTCTTTTTTTCTTTTTTTCTTCTTGTGCAGGCTGTATTGGGCGTTCTTGTTGTGGCTGAGTATTATACCATAAACGGAGAATTTCTTCTGCATGTTGGCGTGTATCAGGGCTAGTAATAATATGTTCTATAATGCCTTTTTCATTGATTAAAAATGTAGTGCGTTTACTCATTCCTAATGCAGCCATTTCTACACCATAAAGTTTTGTAATCGTTTTGTCTGCATCAGCAATAATAGAAAACGGAAGTTGATAGTCCGCACTAAATTTTTCATGGCTGCTGACATTATCGGTACTAATACCAAGCACTACAATGCCTTTATCCGTAAGCGTTTTCATGTTGTCTCGCAAATTACAAGCTTGAGCTGTACAACCTGGCGTATTATCTTTTGGATAAAAATAAACGACTATTTTTTGTCCTGCATAATCAGATAAAGAAATCTTTTTTTTGTGTTGATTGTCGCCAGAAAATTGAGGTGCAATAGTTCCTACAGCAAGTTGTGGAACAAAGAAGAGTTTAAAAAGTGTAGATAAGAACATAGACAAGAAAAAAAAATGAACAAAAAAGTGAGGGTTATTTTAATAATGCGTGAAACTATTAAAGAAAAATAGAAAACCGAATTTTAGAATACACGAAAACGTACATGATGTGAAAAAATATTCTCGTTGTTATTTGACTTTACTCTTATTTTAAAACTTGAACAAGCACTTTAGTAATACGATAATTTTGAACTTGTAAAATGGTGAATTTTAAGCTGTTCCATATCATACTTTCTTTTTCATTGGGAATTGTTTGAAAAAGTTCTAACAACAGCCCTGCCAAAGAGTCGCTATCATTTCTAATTTCATTAAAATAAGCGATAGGAATATTTAAAAAAGTAGCAAAATCTTGAATAGAAGTTTTGGCATCAAATTCATATTTTGTTTTGTCTATTTTTTTAATGTTGATTTCTTGTTCATCAAATTCATCTTTAATGTCGCCTACAATTTCTTCTACAATGTCTTCAAAAGAAATAAACCCTTGCGTAACGCCAAATTCATCAACAACAATAGCCACATTAGCGTGTTCTTCTTGTAAATTTTGCAAACAAAATTCCAAACTTTGATTTTCCAAAACAAAGAGCGGTTTATGCAATAAAGTCGTCCATTTGAAGGTTGTTTTTTTATGCAAATGAGCCAACAATTTTTTGGTGTTTAATATGCCAATGATATTGTCTATACTGCCTTTGTAAACAGGAATACGAGAATATTGCGACTCTACAATCTCTTTCTTTACAGCACTAAAACTGACGTCTTGCGACAAGGCTTTGATGTCGATTTTAGATTTCATAATTTGCTTTACCGTCTTGTGCTTAAAATCCATAATGGAGCTAATGAGCAGCAGTTCTTCTTTTTTGTCTTCTTTATCGCTGGTTAATTCTATTGCATGCTTAAGTTCATCAATATGATTCACATCGGCAGAATTTTGATAAACAGATAGTTTCTTTTCGATGAAAGAAGCCATTTTATTGAGGTGTTTTGCAACACGACGAAATGAAGCGAATAGCAATAAAATAATCGGCAAACTATTTAAAGCAAATTTAATATTTTGTTTAAAAGCCAATGTTTTCGGCAATACTTCCGAGAAAAAAATAATCACAAAAATTTCTATGCCAATTTTTAAAATTGTGAGATACAATTCATTCTGCAAAAAATGAGCTAAAAATTTTTCTAACCGAATATTGATGAGTAAAACAATAAAAATATTCGTCAGCGTATTACCAATAATAAGTACAGAAAGAAGTTCTTTTGGTGAGGCGAGTAGATGTAAAATTTTCTTTCCTCGATAATCGGCAGCAATTTTTTTAAGGTCGTCTCGATTTAATGAAAACAACGCTACTTCTGCTCCAGAAATAACAAAGGACAAAAAAATTAAAGAAAGAAAAAGAAAAAACAAAAGAGAAACCTTTGTTAATTCTATAGGATTAGCTTGTAAAAAGCTGCTAAAAAAAATGGAATTCAAAAAAATGGGATCAGGATCCACGAAAGAATAAATTTAAAAAGCTAAATCGTCGTCATGTAAAGGTGAAGTATCGTCATCGCTTTTAATTGCAGATTTTTTATCGAGCATAATTAAATTTTCACCTACAATTTCTGTGGCATATTTTTTTACTCCGTCTTTGTCTTCCCAATTGCGTGTGCGTAATCTGCCTTCGATATAAACCAAACTTGCTTTATGCAAAAATTTATGTGCTAATTCTGCGAGTCCTCTCCATAAGACAACATTATGCCATTCTGTTTGAGAAACAAGTTTTCCTGTTTTATCTTTAAACGTTTCTGTTGTTGCTAAAGGGAATTTTACAACAGCGATATTTCCTTCTAAATATTGAACTTCAGGGTCTTTTCCTAAATTTCCGATAAGTGTTACCTTGTTAATACCTCGCATAGCATATATTTTTAAGCGTAAATAAGTAAAGTGAAATAAGGAATTATTTTTTAATGTACATCACTTCTTTGACTGCTTTAACGACTTTATCCACATCGGGCAAATAGGCTTTTACTAAATTGGGTGCATAGTGCATTGGTGCATCAGCACTCGTAATTCTTAAGATTGGTGCGTCTAAATAATCAAAACCTTCTTTTTGAATTCGATAAGCAATTTCAGACGATATCGAACACATTGGCCATTGTTCTTCAACAATGACAAGGCGGTTTGTTTTTTGCACAGACGCTAATATAGTATGCCAATCGAGTGGTTTGATTGTCCTTAAATCAACTACTTCTGCACTAATATTTTCTTTTTCTAATTCTTCTGCGGCGCTCAATGCAACTTTCATCATTTTACTGAATGAAACAATCGTTACATCAGTGCCTGTTCTTTTCACATCTGCTTTTCCAATTGGTAGTAAGTATTCTCCGTCTGGCACTTCAAATTTATCGCCATACATCAATTCGCTTTCTAAAAACATAACAGGATCCTCGTCTCTAATAGCAGCTTTTAATAATCCCTTTGCATCATAAGCGTTCGAAGGTGCGATGACTTTAATGCCAGGAATATTGGCTAAATAACTTTCAAACGCAGTTGAATGTTGTGCACCTAATTGCCCTGCAGAACCATTTGGCCCACGAAATACGATAGGGCAAGATATTTGTCCGCCACTCATCGCCAACATTTTTGATGCTGTATTTAAAATTTGGTCTAATGCTAAAACGGCAAAATTCCATGTCATGTATTCTACAATTGGTCGCAAATCATTTTGTGCTGCACCAACTGCAATTGCCGTAAAACCTAATTCTGAAATCGGCGTGTCTAAAATTCTTTTAGGACCAAATTCTGCTAACATACCTTGGCTCACTTTATATGCACCGTTGTATTCAGCCACTTCTTCGCCCAATAAAAAAACATTGTTGTCTCTTCTCATTTCTTCGGACATTGCTTCTCGAAGCGCTTCTCGGATATTGATAATTCTACTCATACGATATCTTGATTTTTAAAATAATAGACTATAATTTTTGCTTTTTTTATTCATTGTAAAAATAAACCCTATAACAAGCTCCTATTTCTAACCGCTTTTTAATATTGAAAAGAATGACATCTGCATGGCTTTTACCCTTTACATATTTTTTAATATAAAAGTTTTTTGCATCTTCTACTTCTACCATTTCGTATTGCGCTTCATTCAACTCTTCTTCTATGGCAAGTATTCTTTCTTTGTTTGTGAATTGATACAAAAGTGCTTTCTCTTTTAATTTCGCTTTAGGGGTAAATCGCATAAGACCTAAGCCCATAATACAAGTGGTTGAGCTGTCATGATATTGTTCTCCTATTGTTGATGACGGTAGTTGATAAAAGATATCGACCAAATAGTTTTTATGAAAATAAGGCACGTCACCAACTAATGCAAGTGTTGGATATTTAGTTTGAATAGTGGTCGCCGAAAGTTTAAAAATTGTTGAGACTTCTGAATAAGTCAGAAAGTTCGTACTTTGAGCAAAAAGAGAAGAATATAAAAGTGAAATGCCAAAAACAATTGTCAATATTGGACGAAAAGAAAAAGTCATTTGAATATTTTAAATTTAAATGTAAGAGCATTAAAAATAAGCATATAATATAAGTTTCATTTCTGAGCGTTATCGAAAATAGTTTTTTTTGGAATAATAACTTCGCAAAATTGACTTTTAGATTTTTTAACTCAATAGAAAATCGATGTCTTCAATATCCATTTTTTGCAATAAACTTTCTTCTTTTTCTATAATTTCATTGTTCAAGGCAATCTTTTTTTGTTGTAACAAAACAATTTTTTCTTCTACCGTATTTTTACAAATGAGCTTACTTGCAATAATTTTTTTTGTTTGACCTATTCTGTGTGTTCTATCAATCGCTTGTGCCTCTATAGCAGGGTTCCACCATGGGTCAATAATATAGACATAATCAGCTGCTGTAAGCGTTAACCCTAAGCCCCCAGCTTTTAAAGAGATTAAAAAAACTTTTGATTTACCTTCATTTTGAAATCTGTCTATCGCCTCTTTTCTTTTTGTAATACTTAACGACCCATCTAAATATTCATAAGGCACTTTATGCTTAATCAAAGAATCTTTGATTAAATCTAACATTCCCAAAAACTGCGAAAACACTAAAATTTTATGTGACTGTACATTTTCTAGAATATTGCTAATAAGAATGTCATTTTTAATTGACACACGCGGTAAAGCAGTGGACGTTTTAATCAGTGCTGGCGTGTTACAAATTTGACGTAGCATTAATAAGGCTTGTAAAATATGGAACTTAGATTTTCCAATACCGTCTTTTTTGATTTTCCCTAATAATGTATTTCTAAATTCATTTTTATACGTCTCATAAATTTTCCTTTGTTCAGGTTCCATTTCGCAGTAAATTGTGCTTACTGTTTTTTCTGGTAACTCTGGCGACACTTCTTCTTTTGTTCTTCTTAAAATTAATGGCTGTAATATTTTGCGGAGCATGTTTTTAATTTCATAGTCTCCAAATTTATCGATAGGCGTAGAAAATTGATTCTTAAACCAATTTAAACTTCCAAACATACCGTGATTTAAAAAACTCATTTGAGCAAACATATCGACAGTATTATTCTGCAATGGCGTACCCGACAAACAAAGTTTGTTTTTGGCGTTCAGTTTTAATAAGGTTTGATAAGTTTTGCTTTGAGGGTTTTTAATGTTTTGTGATTCGTCTAAAACAATGTAATCAAAATCGAATTGCTTAAAAAACTGAAAATCATTTCTAATCGTACCATAAGTAGTAATAATTAAATTTTGATTGATATTTTTCAATTGTGCTTTTGATTGCCTGTCCTTTCCGTGATAAAACAAATAGCTTAAATCAGGGGTGAATTTTTCAATCTCACTTGACCATGTATGCGTAAGTGATGTTGGACACACAACAAGGGCTAATAATTGTTTCTTTTTCGATTTGTACAAACTCAATATAGCGAGTGATTGCAATGTTTTCCCCAAGCCCATATCATCAGACAACAAGCCATTACAATTCTTTGAAATTAAATTATCTGCCCATTTGACGCTTTCAATTTGAAAGTTTCTGAGTACATCATTTAATCCATACGGTAAAGCAAATTTTTTGTTTTGTGGAACTGCCAATTCTTTGATTCGTTCATTCCAGTTAATACTTAAATAGGCTTTGTCTTCTTCTTTTTCGATATACTGTAAAATGCCGATTTGACTATTTTGTAGCTTTAATGCATTTTTACTTTGGCGTTCGGCTAATGCAAATAATACCTTGTATTTTTTTATCCAATTGACAGGCAAAGCAACAACTTTGTTGTTACCAAGGTGAATCAAATTACTTTCAGATTTAAACATTTGCACCAATTCATCAATGCCAATTTCTTGGTCATCTAATTCTACTTTAATGCCAACGTCTAACCAGTCTATACCACTCTTAATATCCAAAGAAACTTTAGGCGATTTTTCTACTGGCGTAAAGTCTTTCAGTAATTCTATGCCAGAGATAGTGATATTTTTTTCTTTAATTTTTTCTAAAAAAGTTAAAAACCAACTGTTCAGTAATGCATCTGATTTTTTAATAAAAAATTTGTAATCCGAAAAATCATTTTCTACAATCTCCCATCTTTCTGAAAGCGATTCTATATAACTAAACAAGGCTTCTTCATCTTTTTTATCCCTTTCTACCAAAACAGATTCGCCTTTTTTATCAGTATAGATTAAGTGATTACTTTTATTGTATTCAACCGTAAAATCACCATAAGTAAATTGTAAGGTTAAATAAATATACTCTTCATTTTCTTTGATAACAAGGTGATTACTTGTTTTTTCTAACACCAAAACTTTGACTAATTTTTCATCAAATTCAAATTCATACGAATCGATAAAGGGCATTAACTTAGTTTGAAAGATTTCTTTCCATCGGTCTGCGAAAACAGTTTCTTGCTGCAAATTTTCTATCAACAATAACATTTCTGCAATGCGTTCGTTTTTCCAAAAAAACAATTCTCTGTTTTGATAAAAATAAAACTTATGTGATTGAGACAGTTTATCAATGGCAACGCGCTTGTTTGTTAATTGTACAAAGACTTCAAAATTTAGTTTTTTATTGTCTTTCACAATTTTAATGATAGGCGAGATTCTTTTTGAGGCAAAATAAAAAGGCTGTAAGTCAGCAAGTTTTTCTTTTGGTTTTTGAGCAACAAAAATGGGAATTTTATAAAAATTTTGATTGCACAATCTCTCTAGTTGCTTGAAATAATAAGTATAAAAATAGGTTCTTAATTTAGGCGGAATTGATTTTTCTTCATAATAAATAACATCGGTTTCTTCTTTTGTAGAAAAATGTATTTTTTGAAAATTTTTAGTTGCTTCTACAAGACTAATTTTAGCAATGTCTTTTATAATTTCTTTGTCGCTACGCTGAAATAAAACGAGTAAGTTTTTATCTTGTTTGTCTAATCGAGACACGCGTCCGTCTTCTTTCAAAAGAATTTCTATCTCAAAAAATGGAAAGCTATTCACCGAATCGTCTAATAAAATTCCATATAATGTAGAAGCAGGAAGGTTGATTTTTGACACGAGGTTTTCTAATTGCAAATTAGACAAAGTTGCCGTTGCTTGTGGGGTAACTTTCAGTTTTATTTTTTTTGCATCACTTTCATCAAACTCAAGATGGTCCTCTTTTTCAGGGTCTTTTTGATTTTCGTAATAATAATCCAACAACATTTCTTTTTCTGCCTCAAAGTCTCTAATTTCAGAAAAATAATCTGCACCATATCTTCCCAAAATTTGCAAAAACAACATCAATTTATGTGTGCAAAGAGGGGCTTCAGTTTCGCTGCAAGTACAAGACGTTTCAAATTCTTTATTCGTATTAAAAAAAATTGTCAAAAGGTGTTTTTCATCATTCGAGACTTTAAATTCACCAGTTACTTTACTTTGTTCTGATTCTAAAATGCGTACTTTTTTTGTTGTTAAAAATTCTTGTGCTTGACGGTAAATGTCATCAGTAGCGTAACTTTTTAATTTTCTAATATCAATGTTTTTCATGCCAATAATGGTATGACTTTGTTGATATGTAGGATTCGGGTTGGCAACAACATATTTATCAACAACACTCATCAATAAAAACAGTGTGCCGATTTTATGCTTACAGAGATAATGTGATTTAGAGTTACAATTACAGCGGATAAAGATTCTTTTGACGTCGTTGTAATTTCGTATTGTTACTTTATAGAAAAAGTTATACGTATCATCTTTCACCTTTGTTGTCAGGGTATGAAGATTGTTGTCTTGTTCTACAATACTAATATTGGACGTTTTGAAAATTTTCTTTCCTTTTATCAAGGCTTCTTCGTACGAGTTGGCGTAGAGGTATTTCAACAATAATTTAGACAGCATAGACTTGAAGTAAGCCGCTAAATTATATTTTATTTTTAATGAAACCCTACCTCTATTAGATGTCATCTAAAAATATAAACAGCAATAGGCCAAAGTCGTCATAAAGTTTTCTTTTATAGGCTCTCACTCTTTCAATATTTTCTATGCAAACACTTTTATTGCCTACTTATTGTGCTTCTATTTCCACATTTTCCCGTATATACCAAAGTCAATCAATTTGTATTAATGAAAACATGAAATGGAATAAAAATTTGCATTTAAATCGATGTACAGTTTTAAGTTCTCAGGGTGATTTGTTTTTATCTGTTCCTTTGGCGGGGGGGCGAAATCAAAAAACGCCCTTGAAAGACATGAAGATTTTTTATGGAGACAATTGGATATTGCATCATCAAAAAACACTTCAAACGTGTTATGCAAAAGCACCTTGGTTTGATTATTTAATTGATGACTTGAATGAAATTTTAAATCAAAAGCATACTTATTTGTTAGACCTTAATCTTGCCTTATTGTCGCATTTTATGAATTGTTTGCAACAACCATTTCGGATTGATGCTACAACGAACATAGAAATAAAAGAAGACAAAACAATAGCGACAGACTTGTTGTATCATCAAATTTTTGAAAATAAAAAGGGCAGTAACGCTGATGTCAGCATTTTAGATTTGCTCTTCAATGAGGGAAAAAATGCTCGCCAATTATTGACTTTACCGTAGCTGTATTAAAATATTTTATACTATTTTTTTCAAATGCATAGCAATCCATTTATTTTTTTGAATCACTTTTTCTACCACATACTGATTGGATAATTTTTCCAATGCATGGCGTACATGAGGTTCATCTGTATCGTAAAATCCACTCAATAACAACAACCCTTTGGGCGTTAATAAAGAGAAAAAATGCGGAATATATTGTAAAATAAAATTGAGGTTAATGTTACAAATAATAATATCGAATTGTTGATTGGGTAGTACATCAGCTTGTTGTATCACAATATGCTTGCACGCATTGATGGCTATATTTTCTTGCATATTCATGACACAATTTTCATCGTTATCAATAGCAAGAACTTGATTTGCACCTAATAATTCTGCAAAAATGGCGAGTATGCCTGTGCCAGCACCAAAATCTAAAACACTTTTTTTTTCAAAATTTATTTTTTCCATTAAAGCAATCATTGATGACGTTGTTTCATGATGGCCTGTGCCAAAACTCATTTTAGGTGTGATGACAATTTCATACTTGGTTTTATTTTGTATCGAATGAAAGCTCGTTCTTATGCAAAGGTTGTCGCTCAATACCAAAGGTTGAATAGAATCTTCCCACTCTTGATTCCAATTTTTAGGATAAATAATTTGTGTGGTGTTTTTTTTGTCTTTTAATAATTGTTGTAGTTGCTCGTGCTGATGCATAAATAAATCTTCAGCCAAGTAAGCTAAAAGACAGTTTTGTTCCTGTACAAAACCCTCCCACTCTTGTTGTTCTAAGAATGCAATGAGTATATTTTGTTCGTCCTCATTTTGTGTTTCAATTTTTAATTCTATATAATTTTTCATGCAGTTATTTTTTTACAGATGGCGATAAAAATGGTATCAGCAACAAATTTTTTATCTGCGTTAATATATTCCTGATGTATAATTTCTAATTGATGATGCTGCGCAAAATAGGCAACTTGATGTTCATTTTCTGCTACAAAAACAGAACAAGTAATATAAATTAAGAATCCATCATTTTTTAAAGTGGGCAATACGTTAGCGACAATTTTTTTTTGTTTTTGAGTAAAGGCTTCTATTTGTGCCTCATGAAAAAAAAACTTCTGCTCTGGTGTACTCTGCCAAGTGCCTGAACCTGTACAAGGAACATCAGCAAGGATAATGTCCATGACAGGAAAGTTTTTATTGAGCGTTTTGTTCTCTGCATCGTGTTGAAAAATTTGTTCTGTTTTAAGACCATATCGCTTTAATCGTTCTTGTAAATTGGCTAAAACACTTTTTCGCACATCACTATTAAAGACGGACAAATTCGGATAAGCGTCTTTCAATAAAATTGTTTTTCCCCCGCTACCACAACAGCAATCCCATATTTTTTCATCACCTTTTAATACAATATGGTCGAGTAATTGTTGACAGGAATAATCTTGAATGACGTAATTTTCTTTTTGAGATGTTAAAATGGTTTCTATTGGTTTTGTATCAAGAATTTGCAGAACGTCATTTTTTATGACTCTAAAAGAAACTTTTTTTTGTTCTAACAATGTCTTTACATCTTTGTCTTGTTTTCTTATTTTAATATAAAAACAAGGGGATTGTAAAAAAGAAATAGCATAATTCAGAATCTGAATTTGTGCTGATAAAAAAGTTTGGAAAGTAAAATGGGACAAAAAAGAAAAATCCGGAATGAGTGTTTCAATGCCCAAAAGAATATCCTTTAAGTTTGTGTTTTTTTGTTTTTCTACATTCACAAATTCTAAAACAGAAAATGCAATTTGAGTTTGTTGTTCTAAAGGTAGTAGTGGGGGAAAACAATGCCCTATTCTGTAATGAGCATAAACAATTTGAGTGATACTTTTTCTATCTTTTGAACCGCACTGTGCATGTTGAGAAAAATATTTTTTCAAAAAATGATGCAAAGGAATTTGTCCATCATAAAGATATAAAATTTGTTTTGCATGATTATAATGAGCGTGAAATATCACTTTCATGATTTTTTTTCTTCTCCTCTCTTTTTGTATTGCTCAAAAATTTTTTCGGTTTGTTCTTTTATAGAAGGCACTTTAAATGGAGAAGAACTTTTAGGAATAGCTTTTTTAACCGCAGGTTTGGATGCGGTTTGGGTACGTGGAGGCTTTTCGATTGGAGGAGGAGGAAGAGTCGTTTTTGTTTCTCTTTGGATTTGCTCTTTCGGTTTTAACGGCGTTATTGAAATTATTTCCGTCTTTTTTTTAGACGTAACAACAGGGGTAGAAATTGCTTTTTTTTGAGTTGCAGGTTGAACAACAACATCTTTTTTTATTTCTATCTCTCGATAAGGTGTTTTAATTTTGGGCGTATCTTTTGTAACTTCTTTGGGGGATTCTGAGAAGGTATTAAATTGGGAATCAGATCGTCTTACAACAGTTGTCAAAGGCGAAGGAATGGGAGGAATATGTGGGGGGGAAATTTTGACGTTTTCTATTTGATGTGTAGATTTTACGATAGCTCTTAAATGACTTCCAACAAGGGCGCCTGCACCAGCAACAATTCCGCCTATCATCGCACTCAATAAATTGAGAAGAAAAGGAATGTAGGCATTAAAAAACATTTTGCACACAATTGTTTCCAAAATGCGATTATTCAAAAATGTGAGATAAATTGTTAATCCTCCCCATAAAATAAAAAGGGGTAAGAAAGCCGACAAAAAAGCATACAGCGGTTTTTGCGGAAACAATAACGTTACTCCAAAAGCAACAAATACAATGCTCCACCAAGGGAAAAAAAATGATACAACGAGCGAAAGCAGAAATATAAACACGAAAGAAAGCAAGAAATGGATACTCGCCTTATTTGAAAATTGTATCATAAATCAAAATTGAAAAAGTTCCAAGTATTTTTTTTACTCTTACGATTGCTCACGACTACTTTTCTGACTATTGAGTTATTGATTTTCGGGCTATTTAAGAAGATGATTTTTGCGTATTCTCCATTTAACCATCGGGGTATTTCACTTTTATAAAAGGGGCTTCCAGGGTTGCCTGATTGTCCTCCAGGAATGCTAATATAAGCTTCTATTGGGGAAGAAAGTTGAACAATCATTTTACACGTATTGCCATAATTGGCATTGAAGTTTGTAAAAACTTTGTCGCTTCCTCCATAAGGATTGACGTGTTTAACACTCATGGAATTCATTCCCAAAGGATGCATTAAAGCAACGTGATGCTGGAAAGACCATGACAAATGTTTCGATTTATTCAATTGCACAAGTTTAGGTTGTATTGCTTTAAAAGCCTCTGTAATAATTTGATTCCAAGTTTCTATTTCGGGCGTTCTAATATCATCTACCCAAGGATTAGGAGCATCAGTATTTTGAAGCATTTGGATAAGTGCAATCGGAGGAATTGTATAATGATTTAATTCAGAAAATTTAACAATTTCGTCTTGTATCAAACTGTTTTGAATACTGTTAATCCATAGTTCAAAAATAGTCGGGGCTTCTTCCTCGCTATCGTAACGATAGTTCCAATTTTGTAAAATTTTAATGTATTTTAATGCTTTGGTATCAACATTTTCTTGAGGCACAAACTCTAATAATAAAGGCGTTAAAGTTTCGGCAAAGGAGCTAAAATTTTCATTTTGTAAAAACATCATTTCTTGAATCCCAATTTTTTCTTTACCGCTGATGTAATCATAAATTCTTTTACTACTCAGTCCATTTTGTCCTGTGCCTAAATAATAGGGATATACTGAAGGATAAAATAACATTTGATTATTACTAAATACAAAGTCGTTAGAAGGATTGTATAAAAAAGGTTTTTCTAAATCAGGAATTTGCTGTTTCCATAAAAATGAAGAATCAATTGCTGGATACACAAAATCACCGCCATATTCATGCCGAACAGGAATATCACCCTCCAAGTGCAAAGCAATATTTCCTTGTATATCTGAATAAAAAAAGTTAGACACCGAAGAATGAACGTGTTTAATCGCTTGTTTAAAATCACTATAACTATTCATACGATTGAGTAAATAGTAAGTTTTTAAATCGTTGGAAGACTCTTGAACTGTAGATTTTAAAGCATATCCTTTACATATTCCATTGATTGTTTTATCGAATACAATTGGACCAATGGGGGTAGTAATGCATTTCACTTCTATATCAATTCCGTTTCTGACTTTAATGTGTTCGGTTGTACTTGTTGTTCTTTTCCAATCGTCATTGAAAAAATAAAAGTCTTTTTGTTCAGTGCGAAATGTCATTTCAAAATAATCTTTGGTATCAACATTGGGGGTGTTGGCTGCCCATGCACTATAATTGTTAAATCCCGCTATCACAGAAGGAATACCAGGATATGTAACGCCATATACATTACAGTATTCAGTTTTGATTTGCATTTCGTATGCAAAATTTGGCAAAGTGAAAAACGAGCTAAAGCTATTGCATAACATCGAAGCGTTAGCTTTACTTTTATTTTTTGTTACTGCCCATGCGGCGGCATTAATTTCCATTTGGGGTAAATAAGGTTCTTCAAATACAAAAGGTATATTTTGGTTAGAAAAAAACGAATCGTATTTTAAGGCATTTAAAAAACCATGTTGTGGCATTTTTTCAACGATATCAAAATCTGCACTTGAGTTAAAAGTAGGAACGTCTATTGTGGAGATATCTGGGTATAATAGTTTATATAATTTTTGTCCAAATGTTTTTATCAAAAACGTTTTTTTTATGTCTTCATTAAAACTCATTTTATCAAATGCCAACAATTTTAGCAACAAGGCTGTTTTGTAGTTGCTCCATGCTTCTGGTTTATACGAATAGAGTTTATATTCTATAGGATATTTTGCATAGGTCAAATTTTGAATGTATTCATTCACACCTGCTGTGTATTGGTCTGCAATTTTTTTTGTAATTGGGTCTCTTTCTATTTGCTGCAATAAAACATTTGCCATTTTGGGAAACTCACTTTTTCTAAAAAAAATGTCCATCTCGACACCTCTTTTGCCTACAATTTCAGACAAGCGTCCACTGGCTAAATAGGCATAAAAGTCCATTTGCCACAAACGGTTTTTAGCGTGTAAAAAACCTTGTAAAAAGAATGCTTCGTCATCTGTATTTGCAAAAATATGAGGAACATTTCTGTCATCATACAAAATTTTAGCATTCTGAATCGTTATATTATGAACCTCTAATTCAGTATTAACTGGTTGATTTATTTTTTCAATATTTTGCCAAACGCCGTGTTGTGGACTTAAAAATTTACCTAATGCGGGCAGGCGGTAAAAGGAATTATTAAGAAAAATAACTAAAAAAATAGTTGCCGTTGTTGCAATCAAAAAATAGAGTAAACGTAATTTTTGAAGTGCATATTTTTGCCTAGATCTTTTTGAAGAAGGAGAAAAAAAACGAGACACAATTTTTTATTTAAAATAATAGAAGAGTAAACTACAAACTTAATAAAGATATAGATATAGAAATACACTTACTTTGAAATGAAAATATTTAGTCGGGAGACGTATCATGCGTCTGAAAAAAAAATGACGACAATTTTATGAACAAGAAAAATAATTTTGTTGGCTAATTGTAATTTTAATTCTATTCACTAAATGTCTTTCTTATGAAAATTTTTCTCCTGTGGCTCACCTCTGTTTTATTTTCAACGCTTTTACTGGGACAAAATAAATATACATCGCCAAATAAAAATATTGAACTCGTTGTTCAAAGTCAGCAAAAACAAATCGTGTACAGCATTGTATATCTACGTGACACAATTATTTATCCTTCTGGATTAGGTTTCAAAGCAAAAAAAACTTACGGTGCAACAACACAAGAAACAATTGATTTTGCTGATAGTATGGTGATTGTTCGTGAAAAAGAAAAAAAAATAAATGACCAATGGCGACCCATTTTAGGTGAAGTAAAAACGATTCAGAATGAATGTAATGAGATTACGTTTGAATTGCAAAGTGAGAAAAAAGGCAAGCCTTATTTAATGAATATTATTTTTAGAATTTTTAATGATGGCGTTGGTTTTCGATATGAATTTCCTAAACAAACAAATTTAAACCGCTTTGTCATTGAAGATGAAATAACAAATTTTGAACTCAAAGAAGATTATACGGCATGGTGGCAAGCAGGCAATTTTAATACAAATGAATACCCTCTTCACGAAACAAAATTATCGGCAATCGATGCTTTAAACGATTGTGAAAGCAACAAATTATTTACGGCTGAATGCTTGCCGTGGTTAATACAAACGCCTCTAATGCTCAAATCTCCGAAAGGCATTTATGTGAATATTCACGAAGCGGCTTTGGTTCATTTTCCTGCTATGCAGTTAAGAAGGAGTCCAAACAGCCGTACTTTATCGAGTGATTTAGTTCCCGATGCAATGCATAATAAAGCCTATTTGGAAACTCCTTTTGCAACTCCTTGGCGAACTATTTTAATCAGTAACAAAGCGACTGACATTCTTGCGTCAAAAATGATTTTAAATTTAAATGAACCCACTAAACTCAAAGACGTATCCTTTGTTAAGCCAGTAAAATATATTGGTGTATGGTGGGAAATGTTTGTAGGAAAAGGCACTTGGGATTATCTCGGTACACAAAATTCTGCTCAAGAAGCGAAGCCCACAGGAAAGCATTCGGCAAATACAACCAACGTTAAAAAATATATTGATTTTGCAAGCAAACATGGTTTTGACGGCATTCTTGTTGAAGGTTGGAATGTGGGTTGGGAAGATTGGTTTGCCAAATGGAAAGAAAATGTATTTGACTTTGTAACCCCTTATCCTGATTTTAATGTAAAAGAATTACAAGCGTATGCAAAATCAAAAAATGTCTATTTAATCATGCACCACGAAACTTCTGGTTCGGTAATAAATTATGAACGGCACATGGATAGTGCGTATCAATTTATGAATAAAAATGGCTACCCTGCTGTAAAAACAGGTTATGTTGGACCAATTATTCCACGTGGCGAAAACCATGATGGTCAATGGATGGTTGACCACTACATTCGGGTTGCAGAAAAAACAGCAGAAAAAAAAATTATGCTTGATGTACACGAACCTGTTCGTCCAACAGGCTTGCACAGAACGTATCCCAACTGGTTGGCTTGTGAAGCTGCACGTGGCATGGAATACAATGCGTGGGGAGATGGAAATGCAATTGACCATGATTTGAATTTGATTTTTACCCGTTTTATTGGAGGTCCAATGGATTATACACCAGGTATTTTCAAACTTAAATTAGACTACTTCCCCAACAAAAAAGAAATTATTCACAGCACACTGGCAAGACAACTTGCGTTGTATGTTGTGATGTATAGCCCACTACAGATGGCTGCAGATTTGCCTGAAAATTATGAAGCAAAATTAGATGCGTTTCAATTTATCAAAGATGTGCCAACAGACTGGGACGATACAAAAATTTTAGAAGCCGAACCTGGAGAATATGTAACGACAGCACGTAAAGGTAAAAACACAAACAATTGGTTTATTGGGTCGATTACAGATGAGAAAAAACGTAGCACAAAAATCACCTTAGATTTTTTAGATGCGAATAAAAATTACGAAGCGACAATTTATGCTGATGACAAAAATACGCTTGTAGATGTTCGCCCAGAGTTATACTCAATTACCAAAAAGACAGTACAAAAAGGCGATGTTTTAAACCTTGATTTGGCAGGTGCTGGAGGCGTTGCAGTCAGTATTATAGAAGTGAAAGCAAATAAAATGTAACAAGAATATTTATGATAAAACACGATTTGATTTTTTTCGCACTTCTTTCAATAGCATTTACTGTAGGGCAAGCACAAATCAACAAATTGTCCGATGCTTATAATATTGTGTGGAACAGTCAAAGCAAAAACTCTTCCGAATCAATGCCTTGTGGCGGTGGTAGTATTGGGCTAAATGTGTGGGTTGAAAACAATGATTTATTGTTATATGTGTCTAAAAGTGATGCATTTGAAGAAAATAATGGGCTATATAAATTGGGCAGATTGAGAGTCCACTTAGAACCGAACCCTTTTAAAGGAGCAGAATTTAAACAAGAATTAATTCTTAATGACGGATACGTTAAGGTAAGTGCTTTGAAAGGGAAAGAGAAAACAGAGATCAATGTTTGGGTCGATGTTTTTCGACCAGTTGTTCATGTTGAAATAGAAAGTTCATTGCCCCGCTCAATATTGACGACCTATGAAAATTGGCGTACGACCACTTTTCAGGAACACCCTGATGAAAAATTTCAAAATTCATACAAATGGAGTCCATTTGATACTGTTTATACTTTCAAAGATTCTATTTCCTTTCAGGGAAACAATGTTTTATTCTTTCACCGAAATCATGAAATAACTGTATTTGATGCCAATGTTCAACTTCAAGGATTAGATGCCATTAAAGACCAGCTCTATAATCCGATAAAAAACAATACGTATGGTGGTATAGTGTTAGGCAAGGATATGATACCAGCCGGCAATTCAGAAGGTAAATATGTCAATACCGATTACAAAGGATGGATATTGCACAGTAAGAAACCGGTTCAAAATCAAACCATTGAAATGTACCTCCTCACGAAACAAACTGCGACATTAAATGAATGGAAAAGCGGAATAGAGGAACTCATCACAACAGCCAACGTCAATGTGAATACGGCTCGTGCAAATACGATAGAATGGTGGCGACAGTATTGGAATCGAAGCCATATTTATATTGATTCAGAACAATCACAAAACAATAGCAAGCAATGGCAGGTAGGACGGAATTACCAACTTTTTCGATATATGTTGGGTTGCAACGCATATGGAGTTGCACCAACAAAGTTCAATGGTGGCATACTTACTTTCGACCCAATATTTGTTGATAAAGACAAACCTTTTACGCCTGATTTCAGAAATTGGTGCGGAGGCACAATGACAGCACAAAATCAACGGTTAGTATATTTTCCAATGCTCAAAAGTGGCGATTTTGATATGATGAAACCACAGTTCGACTTCTATTTAAAAGCCTTGCGAAATATTGAATTAAGAAGTCAATATGTTTGGGGACACAAAGGGGCTGGTTTTACAGAACAGCTTGAAACATATGGACTAAGCAACCCAGCTGAATATGGCTGGAAAAGACCTAAAGGGTTTGATAAAGGAAACGATTATAATGCTTGGCTCGAATATCTTTGGGATACCGCATTGGAGTTTTGTTTTATGATACTCGAAACCAACCGTTATGCTAATAAAGATATATCTGAATACATTCCCTTAATTGAAAGTTGCCTTACTTTTTATGATGAACATTATCAATATTTGGCTTTACAAAGAGGTCTCAATCCGTTAGATGAAAATGGAAAGCTCATTCTCTACCCATCATCGGGAGCCGAAACATACAAAATGGCATATAATTCAACATCTACTATTTCTGCATTACAAACAGTATTATCTCATTTATTGGCATTACCCAAACATTATTTATTGGAAAGCAGCCGTAATAAATGGAAAGAAATGTTAAACCGTATCCCACCGATTACATATACACAATACAATGGTCATACTGGTATCGCTCCTGCAGTAACGTACGAGCGTATCCAAAATCATGAACCAACAGAATTATATCCAGTTTATCCATGGGGAATATTTGGAATTGGACAACCTGGTTTGGATACGGCACTCAATACTTGGAATTTTGATCCTAGAGTTAAAAAATTTAAAGGATACGTGAGTTGGAAACAAGATAATATATGGGCTGCAAGATTAGGGCAAACAGAAGAAGCTGCTGAATTATGTATTAAAAAATTAAAAGACGGAATTTTTCGTTTTCCTGCTTTTTTTGGACAAGGGTATGACTGGACACCAGACCATAATTGGGGAGGCAGTGGCATGATAGGTTTACAGGAAATGCTTATGCAAACAATTGACGACAAGATTTATCTTTTGCCCACCTGGCCAAAAGAGTGGAATGTTGATTTTAAGTTGCATGCACCAAAAAACACGCTTGTTGAATGTTCATACAAAAACGGAAAAATAGAGCGATTGAACATTATTCCATCGGAACGCAAAAAAGATGTGATCGAGTTTTTTGAAAAACCAATTCAAATCAAATAGCTTTAATCAAAATATAACAACAGATTCAATGGCATTAGAACAAATCAAAGTTGGTATTTTTCTTTTTAATGAAGTTGAAGTATTAGACTTTGCGGGTCCTTTTGAAGTGTTCAGTATCGCCTCAACAAACGATGACAAAAAGTTATTTCAAGTTGTTACAATAAGTGAAAAGGGCAATCTGATTTCTTCACGAAACGGCTTGAAAGTAGTACCCGATTTTCAGTTTTTGGACAATTATGATTTTGACATTTTAATCATTCCTGGTGGCTATGGGGCAGAACAAATAGAAATTAACAACAATGTTGTTTTAGATTGGCTTAAAGTCCAAAAGGAAAAAGTAAAGGTTTTAGCGTCGGTGTGTACGGGTGCTTTTCTTTTAGCGGAATGCGGTTTATTGAATCATAAAAAAGCAACCACACATTGGATGGATTTAGACGAATTAGAAAAGAAATATCCCTTAATTGATGTGCAGAAAAATGTGAAGTTTGTTGATGAAGGCGACTTAATCACTTCTGGTGGAATTACGGCTGGCATCAATATGTCTTTTTATTTGCTTCAAAAATTATGCGGTATTGAAGTCGCAAAACGTACAGCAAAAAGAATGGAATATGAGATTGATATTTGAATAAAAAAAGCTGGCATCAAGCCAGCTCATCAATTAAAGCATAAGAAGCAAAGAGTATCAAATTAAAAATCGTCTTCGTCTTCAAAATTAAAATCATCATTCAAGTTCATATCTAAATCATCATCTAAAGCAAACTCATCGTCTTTGCTTGGGGCTTTACTTTTCTTTTTTGTTTTTGATACAGGGGGTTCAAACTCTTCAAAATCGAGTCCTGCATCTTCGGTGCCCTCATCCCAATTGTCTTTTTCCAAATCAACGTCGTCATCGTCATCTTCTTCAACTACTTTTTTTGGTGCTTTTTTAGGAGCAGATTTCTTTGCCATCTCTGGCATCACAAGAACGTCTTCGTACTTGTCGGATTCCTTTTTAGTCGTTTTCATACAATAAGAAGAATAATGGGTTAATAAAACTTAACGGTTAAAAAATAAAAAGAAGATGTTCTAAATAGTACTATGGAATGAAGGGTGCTTTTTTTGAACTAAGACAATCGCCAATGTACCAAACACGATGGCAATAAATGCACCTGCAGTAATGTCAATTAAAAAATGTTGTGCTAAATACATTCTTGAATAAGCGATAAAAAAAGCAATAAAAAAATACAAGATGTGCAATAAAGCATTTTTTGTTTGGATAGCAAAAAACAAAGCCATACTAAAAGCAACCACAGAATGACCAGAAGGAAAAGAATGTAAAGTATCCAATTCAATATTTTTGACAATATGTAACGCATCATGAGGTATGAGCGTTGATGGTCGAGTATAATTTGCAAAGACAAAGCGTTTCAACACTTGTGCCACAAAAGCAGGCAACAAAAATAAAATAAGTGCGAGCAATGCTTGACGACGAATAAAGATGAATAGAGCCAATATTAAAACCACAAAATAAAAGCCATCGCCCAAATAAGTAAGGTAAAAAAATACGTTGTCAAAAAAAAGATTGTAATGACTATTGACGTAGAGAAGAATTTGCGTACGTGGATAATATGCTGACAATAAAAATCCAACACAAACAAAAATTAAAGTTGGTATAACAAAAAAGCGTTGAGCAATAAAAACAGATTGATATTTCTTCCACATATAACTTAGCTATGCTTGTATTTGAATACTTTTAATGGGCTTTAATTTTTGTATAAAATAACTCGGTAATATTAAAATTAAAAAACAAATGGCTACAGCACTCAAAAACAAAATAATGATTTGCATGGGAATAATTTTTACAGGTGCGGCGGCAACAAAATAAACCTCTGGGTTCAACTGAATGAAGCCTGTCAATTGTTGAATGATACAAAGTAAAAGCCCACTTCCGATTCCAATAAAAATTCCCTTCAAAGAAACATAAGTAGCATAATAAATAAATACTTTTTGAATCTCTGTGTTAGGATAACCGAATGCTTTCAAAATGCCTATCATACGGCTACGCTCTAATACAAAAGTAACCATACAAGCAATAATATTTATGGTGGCAACAAGACTTAAAATAATAATCAGCACCCATTTATTGACGTTTAAGAGTGCCAACCAATCGAATAATTGCGGCACAATTTCTTGCGTTGTTTTACTGTCCCAATTGGTTGGCAGTTGTGTATAAAGAACCTCATTGACAGATTTAATTCTACTCGCATTTTGTACAATAATTTCATACGTATTCGGTTTTGAATTGTCAATTGCTTGCATTTTTTCTATGAGGGAAAAATCAATGAAGGCAAAGGTTTTATCATATTCTTGAATATGGGTTTGGTACACGCCTACAATTTTAAGTTTGCGTTTGCGTTGTGTTCTATCTTGTTCAATAAAATTTGCAATCACAAATTGCCCTGTATCTAATTGTAAGCGTTGAGCCGCATATTCAGAAAGTACAATTTCTGTTGCGTAGTTATTTGCATCACCAACCGATTGATGCCGTTTTACCCAACGTCCTTTAATCAAAAACGACAGAATAGAACCTTGTTGTGGCATTGTATCATATCCTTTAAAAACAATTCCTTCCATTGTGTTATGGGCAATTACAATGCCATATTTTTGATTGTAACGATGAACAAATTCCACGCCATCAATTTGATTCAAAAGCGTTGCTATGTCGGTTGTATCATGTTGATTGATAGAAATATTAGAATTGGTTTGAACAAATTCTTCTACGCGTAAATGCCCCCAAAAAGAGAAGGCTTTATTTTGAATAATGGTTTGAAAGCCGTTGATAAAACAAATGGCAATGACCATAATGCCTGTACTAATGGCAACAGCAGCAACAGAAAGTTGGATAATAAAATTGGAGAACGCTTTTTGCTGGTTGAAAATAATTCGCTTACTAAGAAATAAAGATGCGTTCAAAATAAATCAGCTTAATATAAAAACAAAAGAATGAATGACGGCCTTGCAATAATGGCGTACTGCTTAATTTCTATTTGATGTATCCTAATATTTTCAACATACTTTGTGGCGTTTGCTCTTTGGCAAAAAGCCAATCAATTTGCTTTCCGTTTTTATCAAAATCAACAATCACATGCTTGGGAGAAGGAACGAGGCAATGTTTGATACCGCCATATCCACTAATTTGATCTTGGTAAGCACCAGTATGAAAAAAGCCTAAATACAAAGGTTCTCCACTGCCTACTACAGGCAAAAACACTTGATTGACGTGTTCTTCAGAGTCATAATAATCATGGCTATCACAAGTAATACCGCCAAGGTTTACACGCTTGTATTCGTTATTCCATTTATTGATTGGTAGTAATAAAAATTTTTCTCCAATGCCCCAAGTGTCTGGCAAAGTGGTGATGAACGAAGAGTCTATCATGTACCAACTTTCACTGTCATTTTGTTTTTTTTCTGTCATTACGCTATACACGTGCATCATGCTTTCTCCAACTGTAAAACTTCCAAATTCAGTAAAAATATTCGGCATTGGAATTTTTGATTTTTTGCACATTTGCTTAATATTTTGCACAATGCTATCAATCATAAATGCGTAATCATAATCAAAACCCAAAGAGTGTTTAATCGGAAATCCGCCACCAATATTGATAGAGTCTAATTCTGGACAAATTTTTCTCAACTTACAATATAAGTTAATCATTTTGTTGAGTTCACTCCAATAATAAACGTCATCTTTAATGCCTTTATTCAAAAAAATGTGGAGCATTTTGAGATGAAATTTTTCTTGTCCTTCAATTTGATCAACATAAAATTCTAACACATCTTTGGCACGTAATCCTAAACGCGAAGTGTAAAATGGAAACGTTGGTTCTTCTTCTGCGGCAATACGAATGCCGATGTTAAAATTGGTTTTAATATTTTTTTTATAGTACTCTAATTCTTCTGTATTGTCTAAAACGGGAATCACATTTTTAAATCCATTGTTCACCAACTTGGCAATTCCTTGCGTATAATTTTTTAGCTTAAACCCATTACAAATAATGTATTTGTCTTGATTGATTTGCTTCGATTCATAGAGCTTGTTGATAATGTCTATATCAATGCCAGACGACGTTTCCAAGTGAACGTCATGCTTTAAAACTTCTTCTAAGATGAATGAAAAATGATTGCTTTTTGTACAATAAGAATAAAAATATTTGCCTTCGTATTTATGCTTTTTCATTGCGTCTGCAAACAGCTTTTTAGCTTTTACAATTTGCATTCCAATTTTTGGCAAGAAGGAAATTTTAAGCGGCGTTTTATATTTGTCTATCAACGCCTTCATGTTAATATTGTTGTAAAATAAATAGTCGTTTTGAATATCAAAACCTTCTTGCGGAAAATCAAATGTTTGAGAAACTAAATCAGCATAACTGTTATACATAAAGCAAAAAAAATTAAAGCGTAAAATGACTTTTTAAAAAAGGTTGCGAATGTATTTTTTATGATAAAAAAGGAGCGTATTTTTTCTTGCTATAAAAAGAAAAAATATCAGGCTTACAAAATATGGTTTTAGACCTGTAAGCCCATTAGTTTTGCAAGCGCGAGTAAGTCCTTTTGTATTTGTTCCAATGCTTTCAGGCGAATCGTTTTATCTTCTTCTGCCAACGCTTTTTCGCTCAAATCAGCGACTAATTGTTTGCGTATTTTTTGATACGTCCGATATCTAAAAAAATGTTCTACCGACAGTACATCTTGGATATAAAAGGATTCTTTTTGTTTTTGTTTTTCTGTTTTAAATTGGACATCTAAATTTTGTTCGTCAATTTCTTCTTGAGAATCTTTATCAAAAGGGTCGTTCATGTCCCATTCTTCTCGTTCTTTTGGTTGAGAATAATGTAAACATTTTGTAGCGACAAGGCGATCATTTTCGTCTGCAGAGTAAATAAACGTCTTTGCGTCAGGGTGTAAATTTTGTTTATACAAAATCGAAAACTTTTGAATCAATTGTTTGTAATCTAACTGTTCAATGGCATTGCCGTCATCAACAATATGTAATAAATAAGACGCTACTGTTTCATCATTTTTATTTGTATTCCATTGCAATAAACCATACTCTAAAAGTACTCTCACCAAATGTTGCTCTGCAATTTCTAAAGGCGTCAATAAATCTTTCGGCACATGTTGCGTTGCAATTTTATTACCGTCGTGTTGCTGTAGCAATATTTCTGCTTCATTCGACGGAATGTTTTTTTGAATTTTTCCAATCTTTGTTTTAATGAAAGTATTCACCAATTGCGTGAATTTATTTTCATCAATTTTCAGCATCGTTGCACACTGATGAATGTAATATTGTTGCCTTGTAAAATCTTCTAACCGGTCAATTTGAGCAATCGTTTCTGCCATTTCATTGACGAGTGCATTTTTTTTCTGAATATCATTTTCAGCCTCTTCAAGTTTTGCGTTTAATTCAAAAAGAATAAAGTCTTTTTTATTCGTTTCGAGCAAGTGAGAAAACTGTTGCCGTCCATATTCTTTGATATAACTATCAGGGTCGTGTCCATCAGGAATGAGTAATAAATTGATGCTCATGGCTTGATTCAAACACAGACGCACCCCCCGAGAAGCAGCAGCTATACCTGCAGCGTCGCCGTCATAAATAATACAAATGTTGTTGGTAAATTTTTTAATAAGCAAAATTTGCTCTGTTGTTAAAGACGTTCCACCGCTTGCTACAGCATGAGTAAAACCCGCTTGATGTAAGGCTAAAACATCGGTATAACCTTCTACTAAAATACACTCATCTTCTTTGGCAATGCGTTGTCGTGCAAAAAAAATACCATACAAAATTTTACTTTTATTATACAATTCCGTTTCTGGCGTATTGATATATTTTGGCAAAGTATGGTTGGCATTTTGTTGCAAAATTCTTGCACCAAATCCAACAATTTTTCCTGATAAATTATGAATAGGAAAAATAATTCTGTTTTTGTAATTGTCTTGCAGAGTTCCATTTCGTTCAACACCAATGCCACTTTTTACAATATATTCTTTTTGAAATTGTTGCTCTTCTAACTGTTTAGCAAGATTTGAATTTGATGGTGCATAACCAATTTGAAATGTGTTTAAAATGTCATTTTGAAATCCACGTTCTTCTACATACTGTTTACCAATATTATTTTCTTCTCCATTTAATAACTGTGCGGTATAAAATTTTTGTGCGTTTTGGTTAATGATGCTCAAGCTTTCTGCACTTTGTTTTTGCAATAAAATTTCAGGGCTTACTTGCTCTTCTTCAATCTCTATGCCATAGCGTGCAGCAAACCATTTCATTGCTTCTATGTACGAGAATTTTTCGTGTTCCATAACAAATGAAATGGCATTACCACTTTTGCCACAGCCAAAACATTTAAAAATTTCTTTTGTTTTTGAAACACTAAAAGAGGGACTTTTCTCGTTATGAAAAGGACATAAGCCTGAATAATTACTGCCGTTTTTTTTTAATTTTACAAAATCTCCAATCACATCAATAATATCAATGCGGTCGGTTATTGAACGGATAATTTCGTTTTTAATCATGTGAAAGTAGTACAATTGATTCTGCGTAATATGAAGTTGTTTGCCCTTGCAATCAAGAGGTAATCAAATCTTTAAATTTTTGTTCTTCGCTAAATAAAAAAACCATTTTTATCGGTAAGGCATAAACTTTTATTTTTTCTAAATCGTTTTTATAGCGTTTCAATTTCACCGCATCTTTTTCTGTACATACAACAATCGCATTCAAATGCTGATGTGCAATACGAATGATTTTTTGAACATCTTTTTGTGTATAATGATGGTGGTCTGGAAATTTAAGATCATCAACAACATGGAAATATTGGTGTAAATAATTTAACAAATAGGCGGGTTGAGCAATACCATGAACGGCAATCACAGTCTGCTTTTTATCATTTATATTCATTATTTTTTGATTTTGAAATAGTTGTTGTAGAGGTGCATATTCAATACTTGAAAAAAAGACGTGCTGCGTATGTATTGGCTTAATTTTTTGTCTGATTTGTTGTGCCTCTTCTTGTAATAAATTGGATTTGCATTTTGTAATAATAATAATGTCGGCTCTTTTTGCAGCAGACGAAGTTTCTCTTAAATTTCCTACAGGCAGTATATAATCTGCATAAAAAGGATGGTTGTAATCCATCAATAAAATATTCTTATCAAATACAATTTCTCGATGATGATAAGCATCATCTAACAAAACATAATCCAATTTTTTATTGTTTTGGAGCAAATAGTCAATGCCTTTTTGTTTGTGATGACTAACGGCATGAACAGCTTGCGGATATTGCATTGCCAATAAAAATGCTTCATCGCCAACATCTTCCGCATCGTGTTTTTCAGGGTCGATATGGAACGTTCCTTGCATTTTTCTTTTATAGCCTTTACTCAAAACGCCAACGCTATACTGTACTGATAAATGTTCCAACAAAAATAACATCAAGGGCGTTTTACCTGTTCCGCCAATGCGTATATTGCCAATCGAAATGACTTTTGTTGGATAGGTTATAGCTTGCATAACGTGATGGTCATACAAAAAATTCTTCACCCTAACAACGCTGTAAAAAACAATTGAAAAAGGAAATAGCAACAAACGAAATAAAGAAAGCGGAGACATTGAATTTATTCTGAAATAAGTAAGCCTGCAAAAAAAAACATTGCGAACGAACTTAACTATCTTCATGTCTTAGAAAAAAGACGCATCAAAATAAGGGGTACTATTTTTTTTTAGCACCAAAAGGGGTTATTATTTTTATTTTTTTCTACCTTCATTCATCGGTATCTTTTTTATTTAAACTCTTTTTTATGCCCTACCCTTTTCAAATCACATCATTAGAACAATATTATACAGATTACAAAAAAAGCATTGACAATCCCGATGCTTTTTGGGGAGATGTTGCAGACCAATTTGTATGGAAAAAAAAGTGGAACACAGTCAGTGATTGGAATTTTAAAGAACCTCTTATCAAATGGTTTAGTGGTGGGCAATTAAACATCACAGAAAATTGTTTAGACAGACATTTAGAAAAAAATGCCAACACAACAGCACTCATTTTTGAACCGAATAATCCCAACGATGCAGTACGAAAAATAACCTATCAAGAGTTATATGACAAAGTTTGTCAAGCGGCTCACGTATTAAAAAACAATGGCGTAAAAAAAGGAGATAGAGTTTGTATTTATATGGGCATGATTCCAGAATTGGCAATTGCGATGCTTGCCTGTGCAAGAATTGGAGCCATTCATTCCATCATTTTTGGTGGTTTTTCTGCACAAAGTATAGCAGACCGCATTCAAGACTGTCAAGCCACTTTTATGATTACTTGTGATGGTGCATGCCGTGGTGCAAAAGATTTGAATTTGAAAAACATTGTCGATGAAGCCTTAACCAAAACATCTACAATAAAAAATGTACTCGTTTATCAACACAATAAAATGCCTGTTACCATGAAAGAGCAGAGAGATATTTGGTGGCATGACGAAATACAAAAAGTAATTACTTCAGGCAAAAAAGGTTATCCCGCAGAAAGTATGGATTCCGAAGATCCGCTCTTTATTTTATACACATCAGGAAGTACAGGAAAGCCAAAAGGCGTTGTGCATAGCGTTGCTGGTTATATGATTTATGCAACGTATTCTTTTGTAAACGTGTTTCAATACAAGCCACAACAAATTCATTTTTGCACCGCAGATATTGGTTGGGTTACAGGACATTCTTATATTACTTATGGACCACTTTGTGCGGGAGCAACGAGCCTTATTTTTGAAGGCGTTCCCACCTTTCCTGATGCCGGCAGATTTTGGGATATTGTCGATAAACATCAAGTCAATATTTTATACACAGCACCAACAGCCATTCGTTCTTTAATGGGCTTTGGTTTAGAACCTTTTAAAAACAAAAAATTAGACAGTTTAAAAGTGATTGGTTCTGTAGGAGAACCGATTAACGAAGAGGCTTGGCATTGGTATGACGAACACGTGGGCAAAAAAAGATGCCCCATTGTGGACACGTGGTGGCAAACCGAAACTGGCGGCATTATGATATCAAACCTTGCAGGAATAACGCCAGCAAAACCTGCACACGCAACACTTCCTTTGCCGGGCGTATTGCCCATTTTGGTAGATGAAAAAGGCGTAGAAATTAAAGGCAATAGCGTAAGCGGAAATTTGTGTTTAAAAAACGCTTGGCCAAGCACCATACGCACAACATACAACGACCACGAACGTTGCCGCACAGCGTATTTTGCGACTTATGACAACCTCTATTTTACAGGCGACGGAGCACTGAGAGACGACGTTGGTAATTATCGAATTACAGGACGCGTAGATGACGTGATGAATATTAGCGGACACCGCATTGGCACAGCAGAAGTAGAAAATGCCATCAACATTCATGATGCAATTACAGAAAGTGCCGTTGTTGGATATCCGCATGACATTAAAGGGCAAGGCATTTATGCGTATGTGATTTACAAAGGCGACCCAACAAAAACAGACACCATCAAAGCCGAAATTATTCAACACACCATCAAAGAGATTGGACCCTTTGCCAAACCTGATAAAATTCAATTTGTAAGTGGTTTGCCACGGACACGTTCAGGAAAAATTATGCGTAGAATTTTACGCAAAATTGCAGAAGGAGAAACGCAAAATCTAGGAGACCTGTCTACAATTGTAAACCCAGAAGTGATTGAAGAGATAAAAAACGGAAAATTGTAACTGTGTTTGATAACGAGCGGCAATGAGCGTTGAATAAAGTTTTTTATGTAAGAAAAAAAAATACATTCGTTGCCGCTTAAAGCATATTGCCGAAGTAGCTCAGTTGGTAGAGCAGCTGATTTGTAATCAGCAGGTCGTGGGTTCGACTCCCTTCTTCGGCTCATTGTTGTTCTTTTATTTGGGTAGGTTCCAGAGTGGCCAAATGGGGCGGACTGTAAATCCGCTGTCTTACGACTTCGAAGGTTCGAATCCTTCCTTGCCCACAAAACCATTTCTGCGGGAGTCGTATAGTGGCTATTACTTCAGCCTTCCAAGCTGAAGACGACGGTTCGATTCCGTTCTCCCGCTCACTTTGCTTTGCCGTTGTAGCTCAGGGGTAGAGCACTTCCTTGGTAGGGAAGAGGTCGTGAGTTCGATTCTCACCAACGGCTCAAAAAAAGTTTGCGAATCCCTCTCCTACACTTTTCCCCTCAACTACTTTTCAATCGGCTAAATGTTGCCTCATCAACGCCAATATACGAGGCAATAATATGAGAAGGCAAATAAGCAACAACCTTTTTATATGTCTCTAAAAATAAGTCATAACGCTCTTGTGCAGTGCGTTTGCGAATGTTATACAAACGCAATTCTGCCTTCGCATAATATTTTTGTATCAAAACACGAATGATATAATTGAACTCTGGAAATGCTTCATAACAATGTTGGATTTGTTCATGCGTAAGCGAGGCTAAAGTGGTATCGTGAATACAAACAAAACGTTCGTAAGACGCCCTTTGTTCCAAAAAACTATACACAGAAATCAGCACATCATTTTGACTGTAAATTTTATTACAAACCTCTTTGAGCTTCTCTTTTTTGTCTTTATCCTCCAAATAATACAAGCCACAGACAATGCCTTTGGCAATAAAAGAACCTGTTTTACAAATGTTGCCTTCTTGCAAAATCACTTCGTTTTTTTTATAGTGTTTTACTTCAACGTGTTGTTCTAAAAACGCTTGAAACGCTGGACTTAAAGGTCGCACACTATGGAGCAAATTGAAAAGACTTTTCATACCGCAAAAAATTTTAAAGGTCAAAAAAGGCTACGAAAATAAGAGGCAATAAAATTTTATTTTTTGACAAATGTCAAAATTCTTAACAGCGTTTCGTTTATTTTTGCACGTAAACGCATCAGTATTTATTCACTTTAAAACACATTTTTTATGAAAAAAATGACGTTACAATTAATAATGACAACATGCTTTACATGTTTAACCTTATTCACGCAGACACTTTTTGCACAAGTTAAAAAAGAAAAGATGGCAGTTCTGAATATAGATTCGCGGAATTTACCTATTGGTCCGCAAGAAATTGGTGACTTAGTGCGCATGGAATTAGAAAAATTAGATTCGTTTGAAGTGATGGATAGATATGATGTTAAATATATTTTAGAAAAAAAGAAAATTAATTATGAAGGAGCTTTTGGAAAAGAAAGTTTAGTGGAAATAGGAATTTTATTAAACGTAGATTATATATTAAGCGGCACCGTTGAAAAATTAGGAGACATTATTGTAGTAACTTATAGGTTAATCAATGTTAAAGAACAAAAAATAGCCAAAACCCATTTGATAGAATTTGTAGATAATGAAAAAGAATTAAGTATTATGGTGAAAACGACTTTGAAATCAATGTTTAATAAACCAATAGAAGAAATAATTACAGACAAATTAACCAAACGGTATGACTATGATAATCAAATTAATAACCCCAATGCAACAAAATTAAGCTTGGGTGGACCAAGAATGGGCGTTGTTATGTTGGGGGGCAAGCAGGAACGATTACTCAGCAAAGTCTTGATCAAAGTGGATTTGCAGCCTATCCTGTCATGTCACAATTAGGATATCAATTTGAAATACAGTATCTAAACGCTAAAAGAGCACAAGCTTTATTAGAAATAGTGCCTTTATTAACAGGTATAGAACAACGTTTATTTAAATTTAGTATAAGTATTTTAAATGGTATTAGAGATAGTAAAAAAGGATGGGAATTTGCTTTTGGACCTATGATAAGTACAACCTTAGAATCTGATTTTGTAAACTATGATGGCAAAGAAATGAGAGCTTCAGAATATAAATTATTACGTCCTAATAATCCTTTAAGCACTTATAAAAGATTAGATAGCAAGGGAGATCTTCGTTTAGATGCGGCAATGGTTATCGCCGTAGGTAAAACATTTAAATCGGGCAAATTAAATATACCTGTCAATTTATTTTTTTCTATCCCAACTCAAAGTGGCTTTTTTGTAGGACTTTCATTTGGATATAATGTTAAATCACAGCGATCATAATTTTAAAGAACCTAATTGAAAGAATTAGCTGGACCAGATATTCGCTCAGTTTGTTTCAACTTAATTTTCTTTTCTGTTAGGGCTTTACTGTCGACCAACCCCAATTTTTATTTTTTATTCAACAAAAAAAGCAGGCAATGAATAATCACGGCCTGCTTTTCTATTATCAATATGGTATTGAATTAGGCGATTGTAATGCCTTTATCTAAATAGACGTCTTGGGTTGTTTGTAATAAAGTAACGCCGTCTTTGTAAGGTTTTTGAAAAGCCTTTCTTCCGAGTATTAAACCCATGCCTCCAGCACGTTTATTCACAACTGCTGTTTGCACGGCTTCTGACAAATCTGATGCACCTTTTGATTCTCCGCCAGAATTTATTAAACCTGCTTTGCCCATATAACAGTTGGCAACTTGATAGCGGCATAAATCAATCGGATGGTCTGTGGTCAATTGTTCATAAACAATTGGGCTTGTTTTGCCGTGTTTTGTTGCGTTGTAACCGCCGTTGTTGGTAGGCATTTTTTGTTTGATAATGTCGGCTTGAATCGTAACGCCTAAATGGTTGGCTTGACTTGACAAGTCAGCAGAAGTATGATAATCAACGCCATCAACTTTAAAACCATTGTTTCGCGTATAGCACCATAAAATAGTTGCCATACCCAATTCGTGTGCCATTTCAAAAGCTTCTGCAACTTCTTTTAATTGGCGTGCACTTTCTGCAGAACCCCAATAAATCGTTGCTCCAACAGCCACAGCACCCATGTTCCATGCACTTTTAATTGTTCCAAACATGGTTTGGTCATAACGATTAGGTAGGCTTAAAAATTCGTTGTGATTGATTTTTACGATATAAGGAATTTTATGTGCGAATTTTCTACTTGTAATACCCAATACACCATACGTTGAAGCCACTGCATTACAACCTCCATCGATGGCAAGTTCAACAATTTTTTGTGGGTCAAAAAAAATAGGGTTAGGCGAAAATGCAGAGCCTGCACTATGTTCTATGCCTTGGTCAACAGGTAAAATAGAAATGTATCCTGTATTGGCTAAACGTCCATGACCGAATAAAGTTTGTAAACTTTTTAATACCTGATTACTTCTGTTGCTATTAATCCAAACCTTATCGACAAAATCTGGCGAAGGGTTGGTGAGCATACTATTGTCAATTGTTTTGCATTTGTGGTTGAGCAAAGAGTCTGCATCTTTACCTAATAATTCAACCAAGTGTTTTGAAGCCATTAGAAATATATTTAAAAATGAAAGGAGTTGGGAATATAAGAATAGGAATCAAAACTAAAAACCAAATTATTCAAGAAAGGCTCGATACAATCTAAATGCTCCATAAAAACAAATCAAACTGCCAAAAAAATAATTCAATGGCTGTGGGGGAAAGCTCAATGAAATGCCAATGAAAGGGGCAAATACAATCAATGCCCCAACAATAAAATAAATAAACCCCATGGCATAGTTTGCCATTTTTCTCATTGTGTTTTGTTGTTGATTGGTTTTGTTTTTGTAGCGTTGATAGTAGCTCATATCAATTATTATTTTGTTCAAACCCTAAGAGTAAAGTATTTGTTTGGGCATGAGATAAAAAAGAAAGAAGAGAAGATTGTATTTCTTGTGATAAGGGTAATTTAATTTCTTGTTCTATACGTTGAATGAGTTGAGGAAGAGATAAAACTTCTTCTAGCAATATTTCTACGACACGAACAAATAATGGCGACAGTGTGGTAAAAAAAACGTTGCCCGTTTCAGGGTGTCTATTCGCAACTAGAAAATAATCTCCGCTGTCAGCAGACACAATTGTAGTCGCTTTTTTTTCATATACAGGATAATGACAGTGCAATAATGCTGTTTCTAAATTGAATACTAAAGCGTCCTTTTCAATATTTCCATCTGTTGTATAATCGCACAATGGAGGGGTATCTTCCTGCATATACACCTCTGTCTCCAACCATTCCATACGCAGCAAATCAATCAAAAAAGGATATTTTTTTATCAGGTCAAGTTCTTGTTCTTGTACATACACAATCAATGCTTCTGGCATTCTCCATAGATAAGGATTGCGAGATTGATGTGTGCTAAAAAAACGATGGGTAAGATGGTTCCATTCTGTTGATGTGAGCAATGCGTGAGTAAGCGGATAGCAAGAGGTTAATGCGTCTGTAATTACGCCATACACCAACCGTCTGTAATGTGTGGCACGTTCTGGGTTTGCTCCTTGAATAGGTTCATAAACCCCTGTGCGACAATACTGTGCCAACTGTTTTTGACTGATAAATGTGTTAGACATAAAACTAAGAATGAGGCAAAAATTAAGCAGTCAATATTTGTTTTTGTTGTTTGCGAAGTGCAATTTTTTGTTTGATGTTTTTAATCTCGTTCAACTCATTTTGTAAATCTTGCAAAGCGGGAATATTAAAATCTCGTTCTAATAAAACTGGCACATCATAGGTCATTTTTTCTAAGGCATAAGCCAACAAGTCATACACAGGATCAATAATCGCTTGACCGTGTGTGTCGATAATTAAATCATCTGCAACGCGTTCATGGCCTGCTATGTGAATGTAAGCAATGTCATCAAGGCGTAATTCATCTAAAAATTTCTTTGCATCATATTGGTGATTAAACGCATTGACGTAAATATTATTCACGTCTAAAAGCAAACTACATTGACCTTCTTGAATAATACGATTGATAAAATCCACTTCTCGCATTTGTGGTGCAATAGGCGTATAATAACTAATCAATTCAATGGCTATTTTTCTTTCTAAAACATCTTGCACAATACGAATTCTTTCTGCAACGTGTTGAATGGCTTCTTCGGTAAATGGAATGGGCAAGAGGTCGTACAAATGCGCGTTGTCGCATTGCGAATAACACAAATGGTCTGAATACAAAACAGGATTGTACGTGTCTAAAAATAATTTAATGTCTTTTAAAAAATTAAAATCTAAAGGGTCAGGACTGCCAATAGAAAGTGAAAGCCCATGAGCATAAAGCGGATATTGAGTTAAGACATTTTGAAAAGTTTTTTTCCATCTTCCGCCAATACCAATCCAATTTTCTGGTGCAACTTCGATAAAATCTGGTGTAATGATATTGCTGTTTAAAAATTCATCAGCAAAATCTTTTCTAAAACCAATACCTACTGACATGACGTTGTGTTTTAAAATTAAAAAAGGGAAACAAAATCACTTCCGCTTCCCTTTCATTATTTTTCGGTGTGTTTATTTTCCACCACATTTTCCTTCACCGCATTTGTGTTCTTTGTGCTTGCTACTGTCTGCGGGTTTACTTTTTTTTGAATGTCCGCCACATTTTCCTTCACCGCCACACTTACCTTCGCCACCACATTTTGCATCTTTGCCTTTCATGTGTGAAGAATCTGCAATGCTAGACGCATTGTCAGGTGTAGAGTTTACTTTTGTTCTCACATCATTTGCTGCACCCAAATTGCTAAAAGACGCCCCTGCTAATAAAACACTCGCTAACAAAGTTCCTTTTACTAAGCTTTTTTTATTTGCATTCATAGTTTGTAATTTTTAATTGTGAAGAGGAATAATACAATGATAGGCGAATTATAGAGATTACTTTTTTTATGTTGCATCTGCAACTTTCATCACAATATAACCATCGCAATCCGCAAGGCTTCTTGCACAGTAAACTCTAAGTCTCTGCTTTCGATGTTGATATTATTATCGTCTAATAAATCTTGAACATTAAACGACTTGTCGCCGAGTGCATTTTTTTTCTTCAACATTTTTTGTTTGGCTTTATGAATTGTTTTAAATAACTCTTCATTGGCAGGTGCCATAAACAACTGTTTTTTTTCTGGATAATAAGTGATGAAAATGGTTTCTTCTTCTTGAAAAATTTTTTGCACAAGGTCTGCTTTAATACAAACGTGCCCTGCTTCTAAAAAGAAATCGCTTGTGTTGTTGAATTTTTTATGCGGATAAGGTTGTGTAAAAAACATCGTTTACTCGTTTAAGTGTTGTAGAATTTTTTCTACTAATTCATCGCCTGCAGCTTGTACAACTTCGCTTAGTTGCATCTCTAATTTTGTATTTGTAATGGCAATTAAATAAGCGAGAATATTATTTTCAGGAAAATCTGTTTGCATAATTTTTTTTGCATAACTCAAAGCCTGATCCCATTTTATTGTATGTAAAAAAACTAAAGGGTCGTCTTGAATTTGGCTTTTGATTTCGCTGGCGGGCAAACAAAACAAAGTGCCGTCTAGTTCGTTAGAATATAAAACGCCATCAACAACGATAATTTTTTCATAGCCTTTCAATTGAAATAAAATATCAAAGCCTGACGTTCCCATGTCAAATACTTTAATGTGTTCGTAGTTGGCTAATTTTTGTTGCAAGGCTTGTGCAACATAAACACCAATTGCATCATCACTACGAACGGGGTTTCCAAAACCCATAATTACTGTTTTCTGTGTCGTCATTTTTCTTTTTTAGTGTTAAAACCTGTTGTTGATAAAGATATGTATTTGTTGTATGTAAAAAATAAAAATGTAATTTTTTATTAAGCCAAAATTGATTTTTTAACCTTACTTAGTTTTTCTTTAACCAAATAAATTGATATGGAACATTTACAATATCCAATTGGGCGTTTTGCCTATACTGAAACGCCAACAAATGAAGAAATACAAAAGGCAATTGAACAAATCAAAAACTTTCCTAAAGAATTGTCTGTCAGTTTAAAACATTGCGGATTAGAAGAATTAGACAAAACGTATCGCCCCAATTCTTGGACGGCTGCACAAGTTATTCATCATTTAGTTGACTCTCATATCAATGCGTATGTGCGGCTCAAATTTGCCTTATTAGAAGATGATTTTACAGCAAAATTATACGATGAAAATGCATGGGTAAAAACGCCTGAAAACACAACCATCAATGCGTTATCATCTGCCGAATTTTTAAAACATTTACACTTTCGATGGACGGAATTACTCGGCGAATTGTCGCCTGAACAGTGGGCAAGAACATTTTACAATCCTTTTTCAAAACGCCATTTAACGCTTCAACAACACACACTTTTATATGCCTGGCATAGCTCACATCATTTAACACATATTCAAATTGCACTCAAAAAATAAACAAGAATTTATCGCTTAAAATCAAATCATATGAAAAAGAAAATTGAAGACTCAGAGTTAATTCTCAACGCAGATGGAAGCATTTATCATTTGAATTTATTGCCACATCAACTTGCCGATGACATTATTTTAGTTGGAGATCAAAACCGTGTAACAATGATTTCTAATCTATTTTCAGTTGTTGAACACAAGGTCAGCAATAGGGAATTTGTAAGCCATACAGGCATTTTTAACAACAAAAGAATCAGCGTCATTTCTACTGGAATTGGGCCAGATAATTTGGACATTGTTATCAATGAATTAGACGCGTTGGTGAATATTGATTTGACAACAAAAACAATAAAAGATGAACATACAAAACTTCGACTCGTGCGTATTGGCACATCAGGAACAATTCAACCGACTATTCCTGTTGATAGTTTTGTATTGTCAGAATATGCTTTAGGCTTAGACAATTTGATGTATTATTATCAAGACTATCCAACCGTTGTCAACCAAGACGCGATGAATGATTTTCAACAAAAAGCACATTGCAAAATTCCAAATGTATTGCCTTATATTGTCAATGGCAATCCACAATTGATAGAAAAATTAGCGCACAATACGCACAAAGGCATGACCGCAACAGCACCTGGTTTTTATGGTCCGCAAGGCAGAATATTGAGAAAGAATAATTCTGTTGAACAGTTTAATGAAATACTTGCTGCATATCAATATCGCAATACACCAATCACAAATTTCGAAATGGAAACCTCTGCATTATATGGGTTATCGCTTTTGTTAGGACACGATGCTGCAACCGTCTGCGTGATTGTTGCCAACAGGGCGACAAAACAATTTTCTAAAAATTATCAAATTCCTATGCAGGCTTTAATTGAAAAAGTATTGTATGATCTCACAACCTAGAAATCGATTTTATGAACATTTTATTTTGCACTTCAGAGTATTTCCCTTTGTTAAAAACGGGCGGATTAGCAGACGTTGCCTCTGCATTACCTCAAGCGTGGGCAAATGCAAAACAACGTGTAAGTGTTGTTTTACCGGCTTATACAAACGTTTTAGAACAAGTGAAAACAGCAAAATCAATCGGCACAATCACAACACCTTTTGCTAACCAAGAGGTTGAAATTTTATTATGTGAAGATTTTTTGCCTGTATCTGTTGTGTTAGTCAAATGTACTGTTTTTGAAAACAGAAGCAATCCTTATGTTGATGAAAAAGGCAATGATTGGAGTGATAATTTAAACCGCTTTGCACTATTCAGTTTTGTGTGTGCAAGTTTGACATTACCCAAAAATATATTGAACATTAAATTTGACATTGCGGTGAGCAATGATTGGCAAACAGGTTTATTGCAAGCCTACATGCACTTATTCAAAAGCCAATCGAACAAACACAAATGTATCGGCGTTCATATTATTCACAACATTGCCTTTCCTGGCATTTTTCCGGCGATTCATTTTCTCGAATTGCATTTGCCCAAATCTTATTTTCATCTTGAAGGTCTTGAGTATTATGGACAGATTTCTCTCCAAAAAGCAGCACTGCAATTTGCACATGCCATTTTTACAGTAAGCCCCAATTATGCGAAAGAGATTATGCACTCACACGAATTTGGCATGGGTTTTGAAGGCTTATTACAACACAAAAATAATTTGACAGGCATATTAAATGGAGTCGATACAACGCAATGGAATCCAGAAACAGATGCCTACATTCAACAACAATATAACCATCAAAACATCGAAAAAAAACAAGTCAATAAATTTGCTTTACAAGACAAATTCAAATTAACGCAAAGTGAAAACCGCTTACTGATTGGTGTTGTCAGCAGACTAACAAGCCAAAAAGGATTTGACATTTTTATTCATTACGTAACCAAATTTGGGTTAAACAAAAACATTGATTTTGTTATGCTTGGCACAGGCGACAAAGATATCACGGCTCTATTCAAAATTATTGCACAGAATTATGCCAATTTTAAATTTATAGAAGCGTATAGCGAATCGCTATCACATGACATTATTGCTGGCGTAGATGCCCTTTTAATTCCTTCAAAATTTGAACCCTGTGGCTTAACACAATTGTACGCAATGGCTTATGGCACAGTGCCACTTGTTCACCCAACGGGCGGATTAAAAGATAGCGTAATTCCCTACTCTACGGACAAAATAAAAGCAACAGGATTTTATCTCAACGCACTCGAACCAAAGGATTTTGCTGATTTATTTGAACAAACCCAACAAGTATTTGATAAGAAAAAACAATGGGAAAAAATAATGCTCAATGGTATGAACCAAGATTTTTCATGGCATAAAACACAAAAAGCGTATTTACAAGTATTCAAACAAATACAGTAAAAGTTTTAGAGTTCTTGCATTTTAATCAGTTCTGAATACGCCTTTCCGTGTGCCAATAATTCATCGTGTGTTCCACTTTCTAATAATTTGCCTTTTTCAATAACAAAAATTTGATCTGCATTTTTAATCGTAGAAAGGCGATGTGCAATAATGATCGATGTTCTTTTTTTTGTTGCATTTTCCAACGCATTCTGCACATACTTTTCAGACTCTGAGTCCAAAGATGCAGTTGCTTCATCTAAAACCAATATCGGTGGTGCTTTATATAAAGCTCTTGCAATAGTAATTCGTTGCCTTTGTCCGCCACTTAATTTCATTCCTCGTTCGCCAACGTTCGTATAATATCGATGTTCTAATTGTTCTATAAATTGTTCTGCAAATGCAATTTTCGCAACGTCCTGAATTTTTTCAATATAATTTTTTGTACTACCAAAAGCAATGTTATTCGCGATATTGTCATTAAACAAAAATGGTTCTTGTGTAACAATGCCAATCAGCGCGTGTAAGTTTTGCTGTGATAGGTTTTTGATATTGATGCCATCAATCAAAATTTCACCTTCTTGAATATCATAAAATCGATATAATAAATCGACCAATGTGGTTTTACCAGAACCGCTTTTGCCTACAAAGGCAACGGTTTGTCCTTTTTGAATACGACAACTAAAATCATTCAAAACCCATTCATCTTGATATTTAAATTTGACATTTTTAAATTCTATACTGTGCACAAAATCATTCTTTTCTATACACTTTTGCGCATCTTGAATTAAAATTGGTTTGTCAATAATGGCAAAAATTCTTTCGCCACAAACAATTGCTTTTTGAATATTACCAAAGGCTGCACTCAAGTCTTTCAAAGGGGGTAACATTTGTGAGTAAATAGCTAAATACGTAATAAACACAGCACCAGTAAGGTGTGTGTCGCCTTGCAAAATCAAATGTCCACCATACAAAACCAATACAACCATTACACTCACGCCCAAAAATTCAGATAAAGGAGACGCAATCTCTCTTTGATTAAACATACTTCGACTAATCATCGAAAATTTGGCATTGATTTTTTTAAATTGTTCAACAACAATTTGATGTGCATGAAACGACTTAATAATTTTTATTCCCGATAAAGATTCTTCTGCAACAGCAAGCATTTTGCCTAAAAACTCTTGACTAAAATGTCCTTTCTTTTTTAATTTTTTTATCGTAGAAGAAATCAGCAAGCCGGTAAATGGAAAAAATAAAATGGTAAATAACGTCAGCGGAACAGACAGATAAAATAAAACAGCAACGTAAAAAGTAATCACCAAAGGTGCACGTAAAAAATTCTGTATTGTATTGCCCAACACGCCATCTAAATCTTGAATATCATTCATCAAAACAGAAATGTTTTGTCCCTTTTTATGTTGATAATGAAAGGCTAAATCTTGTTCCATCAATTTTGCAAACAATTCATTACGCAAATTTTTTAAGAGCTTAATTTTTATTCTACTCATCACACGTGCACTCAAATATTTAAACACATTCGACATGAGTACGCCAAAAAAAATAATACTACAAACCATCATCAGTGCAGTCATTTTGCCTTTTGTAAAAACAGTATAATGGAAATAATAAGAAAACGTGTCTTGTAATCCTTGCACACTAAAATGAAACGTTGGCACAATTTTTGTTGGCAGCGTAATCGTATTAAACAACAAATTCAACATGGGAATAAGTAGCGTAAAATTGAGCAAGCCAAATAAAATTCCCAAAACAGTAAAGATTAAATATTCGGGTACAAAATGATGGTAAGGCTTGACATAACGCAACAAGCGAAAAAAGATTTTCATGCAATTGATTTAAAGAATACAAGGGAGACAAACTTATCGAAAATATTTGCTGTTGAAGGATTGAAAGTCTGTTTGAATAAAAATGAAAACAAAAAAAATGAAAATTTTGGCACGAAGCGTTTTGATTACATGGATTTTAATTTTACATTCGATTAAGGTTTTATTTTTTGATTTTTTTTCTCTCTTTAAACTATTCAACTTATGGTTAATAATATGGAATGCCCTATGCCTAAATTTGATTTTGATGTCATTACTTTGGGGCATGGAAGTGGAGGCGTTTTAACGAACCGATTACTAGAAAGTGGTGTATTTCAAGTATTAAAAAACGACCTTTTAGATCAACGACACGATGGAGCAATTTTTTCTTTAGAAGGAAAATTAGCTATGAGTACGGACACTTTCGTTGTCAATCCAATTTTTTTTGCAGGAGGTGATATTGGCGATTTGGCGGTCAATGGAACAGTAAATGATTTGGCAATGTGCGGAGCAATACCAAAATATTTAAGTCTGAGTTTTGTCTTGGAAGAAGGTTTGTTAATGACTGAATTTTGGGCAATTATAAACAGCATTCAAAAAGCCTGCAATGCCGCTGGCGTACAAGTGATTACAGGAGACACAAAAGTGGTTGAAAAAGGAAAAGGTGATAAAATATTTATCAATACAACTGGCATAGGCGTTATTCATCAAAAGGCAAATATTGCTTTACAACAAGTTGAAGTTGGTGATGAAATTATTATCAGTGGACCTTTAGCAAGACATGGCATTGCCATTATGAGCCAACGTCAAGGATTAGAATTTGAAACGAAAATTACAAGTGATACAAGACCTTTAAACGGTATTGTAAAAGACTTATTAGATGAATTTGGAACAGACATTCATTTATTAAAAGACCCTACGCGTGGTGGTATTGCGTCTGTATTAAATGAAATTGCACGAGACAGAAATATTGGCGTTGATTTAGTTCAAAAAAATATTCCCTTAGAAGAAGAAGTTGCAGGTGCTTGTGAAATGCTTGGTTTTGACCCTTTATACGTTGCTAACGAAGGGCTTTTTATTGCTATTGTAAAAGGCAATCAAGCCAGTGCTGTTTTAAAAAAACTGAACGCATGGGAGCATGGTAGTATGGCATGCAGTATTGGAAAAATTGTTGAAGCACATCCCAAACAAGTCATTTTAGCAAGTAGTATTGGGGGAAAACGTGTTGTCAATATGTTGGCAGGAGAGCAATTACCAAGAATTTGTTAAGCCGATTTTATGGACGTTATCAATATCAAAGATAAAAACGCAGGTCTTGAGGTCAAACACCAACCTCGACTATTTTTTTATGGGAGTAAAACAAGCCCGTTTTTAGCCCCTCGTGCCGTTTTTGTCTGTGGAGAAAAATTACTTGTTTCTGATACTGCACAAAATCGAATTTTTATTTTCAACGGATTGCCAAAAGAAAACTTTGCAGAACCAGCGATTGTTATCGGACAAGTCAATGTAACCAACACACAACGTAATGCTGGCATAGAAATAAATGCACAAACTTTATTGTATCCATCTGGTTTATGGACAGACGGCAAAATACTTGTTGTTGCAGATGCTTGGAATCATCGTGTATTGATATGGACAACATTTCCAACACAAAACAATCAAGCGGCAGACATTGTTATCGGACAAAATAACATGACAAGCAATCAACCCAATCAACAAAGCGTGGGCAGTGCCGCAAGTGCAAATTCCTTGTATTGGCCTTATGGCGTTTGTTCTGATGGCAAACAATTATGGATTGCCGACACAGGAAATAGGCGCGTGTTATATTTCAAAACAATGCCTACCACAAACGGACAAGCTGCCGACAAAGTCATCGGGCAAGACAACTTTAACGAAAAAGACTATCACCACGAAAATGCCGTTTGGCCCTATTCTGTCAAAGTCTCTGCGAACGGGCAACTGGCAATTACAGATACACAATATTTTAGAACCTTAATATGGCATGATACAGAAGATGCTTTTACACAAAAAGCACACCTCATCATTGGGCAAAAAGAATTTGCAGATAACGGACAAAATCAATATCGCCTAAGACCAACAAATCAAACGATGAGTTGGTGCTACGATTCGTGTTTTCACAAAAACGGGATTTTTATTGCAGACACAGGCAATAGCCGCGTTTTACAATTCAATACACTCCCACAGCACAATAACGCTGAAGCCAATGATTTATATGGAAACATTCATTTTGAAGCCATTGGCGAACATTTAGAAACAGGCATTTTTAATCACCCACGTTTGTACTGGCCCTTTTCTATTCATTGTCAAAACAATCAATTATTTGTTGCAGATACCGGAAATCACAGAATTGCACTCTACGAACTTGCTTAAATAACAATGGATTTGGAAATTGATTTTTATTCCAATCCATTTGCGTAAGGCAATCCACACTGTTTGTTTAAAACAACCATTCTTTACATGAGTCATTCACTCTCTACTCACTACCCTATTTGGCACCCCTTTTCGACAATTCATGAAAATGAACTGCCGATTAAAATTATACGAGGAAAAAAAACTTGCATTTACGATGACAACAACAATGTTTATATCGATGCAATTAGCAGTTGGTGGGTAACGATTCATGGGCATGGACAACCCCAAATTGCAAAAGCCATCTATCAACAAGCCAAACAATTAGAACAAGTCATCTTTGCCAATTTTGTTCACGAGCCTGCATTGGCATTATCTCAAACAATATTGTCTTTATTTCAGAATCACTTTTCAAAAGTTTTTTTTTCTGACAATGGTTCAACTGCTGTAGAAGTAGGAATGAAAATGGCATTGCAATTTTGGACTAACTGCAATCAACAAAGAAGAAAAGTGCTCACCCTTCAACATGCCTATCATGGTGACACTTTTGGAACAATGAGTGTTGGAGCAAGAAGCCTATTTTCAAAACCATTCGATGATTTTTTATTTGATGTTGAAAGCATTGACTTGGCAGATGAAAATGTCATACAAAATTTAGAAACAAAAAATCTAAATGAGTATGCATTTTTTATTTACGAACCTTTGGTACAAGGTGCAGGCGGAATGAAAATGTATGATGAAAAAAAGTTAGATAACGTATTGAAATTATTACGACAACATCAGGTCATTTTAATTGCCGACGAAGTGATGACAGGCTGGGGACGAACAGGCAGATTATTTGCAAGCGATTATCTCGAAACTCGTGCTGATATTATCTGTTTGTCAAAAGGGCTTACAGGAGGATTTTTACCTTTAGGATTAACGCTTTGTACGCACAACATTTATGACTCTTTTAAAAGCACAGGAAAAACGTTTTATCACGGACATTCATTTACTGCAAACCCAATTTCATGTGCTTGTGCAAACGCCTCAATTGAACTATTACTCAACGCAAAAACACAAAAATCCATCAACTCAATCAGCCAACAACACAAAGCATTTGTACAGCAATTAAAAAAAATACCCAATATTTTTAATGCCCGAAGCAAGGGAACAATTGTAGCCTTTGAATGGAAGACAGAAAACGCCGCATACAATTTATTCGATGCAAAAAAAATCACAGATTATTTTTTAAAATGCGGTATTTTTTTACGCCCACTTGGAAACACAATCTATGTAATGCCGCCTTATTGTATTTCTAAAAAAGAACTTCGTCATGTGTACACACACCTTATCACCTTTATCAAGTCTTTTTAATAAAGTGTTAAATGATACACTCCTGCCTGTTTTTACAAATATTAAAACCTTAATTTGTACAATTGGTGAAGCCTTAAACTCATTCAATCATCGACTTTAACATTCTTTTTGAACCTCATTTTTTCAGTTTTCATTTTACTCCATGAACAAGAAAATTATTCTCTTTACAATTTTACTTGCAAGTTTTTCTCAAGCTCACTTGCAAACAATAAATGAAAATTTGGTTGCAAGTTTTCCCAAAACCAAAAATTATTATACCACACGACCAGGCAATTTATTTTTACTCATTCCCCCAGATTCCCGTACAGCAGGAATGGGAAATGCTGGTATAGCGAGTATGCCAGACGTTACCGCTATTTTTTACAATCCAGCAAAATTGACATTTGTCAATGAAGACATTGGACTCCATGCTTCTTACACGCCTTGGTTTACAGCAGTTGGGGCACAAGGAATGTTTATTTTTAGTGGAGGCGGTTATTACAAAAACAAATACAATGCATTCTCTTTAAGTACTCGTTTTTTTCAATACTCTCAAGCAACAGATGTTGTACTCAGTTCAAATGCAGTATATGAAAGGTTATCTATTAAACCTTATGAATTTGAAATTGATTTAAGTTATGCACGAAGATTAGCGAAAGGATTGTCGTTAGGAATTACAGGAAAAACATTTTCTTCTAACATTCAAAACGTAAGTACACAAGGCTATAAAGCAGCAACTGGTTTTTTAAGCGATATCAGTTTGTTTTATGAACAGAATGTAAACTATAGAGAATATAATCGCTTAGGGTTGTATAGCGGAAAAGATTATTACAATTTTGGTTATGACAAATTGTACGCTGGTGTAACACTTTCAAATGCAGGTGCAAGACTATTTTATTCAGACACGAGTAATCTAAACGGCGAACTGTCGCCTACAAGTTTAAATTTTGGCGTTGGCTATATGAAAATTATTAACGAGTTAAATAAATTTGTTCTTACTGCCGAAGTCAATAAACTATTAGTGCCGTCTGTTATCGATTCTGCGACAAAAGCCGACTTATATAAACAAAATGTTCTTGCTGCATGGGGACAATCATTTGGTCCAGAAAGTATTATTAATACAATCACTTTCAATATTGGTGGCGAATATTGGTACAATAATTTATTTGCATTGAGAGCAGGTTACAGCAGACGTTTTGAAACAAAAGCGATAACAGGATTAACAGCAGGCATGAGCTTACGCTTTTATATTGGCTCTATAGACTTGGCTTATTTTGTTCCTCTTAACGAACAAACGAGCAATTTCCATCCGTTATCAAATACATTGAGATTTGGAATGTCGTTTTATTTCAAATAACGTTAAATCCTCATTGCATACATCGTTCTGCTATATGCATAAAATACGATGAAAGCCATTTAAGATTCATGCAAATGGCTTTCATAAACAAGGTTAAATACCACCTTAAACTCTTGTAAAAGCATCTTTTTGATATAATCCATATCAATATATTTATTCATCTCTACTTGTAGAGATGTTGTTTTTTTATTGGCAATTCCGCAAGGAATAATGTCATTAAAATAAGACAAATCAGTATTAATATTAAATGCTAATCCGTGCATCGTTATCCATCTGCTACAACGCACCCCAATAGCACAAATTTTTCTTTCTTTTTCTGGCATTCCCACATCTAACCAAACGCCAGTTTGCCCTTTACTCCTCATGCCTATAAGCCCAAAATATTTAAGAGTTCGGATAACAACTTCTTCTAAATTACGAATGTACAAACCAATATCTGGCTTGTGTGCTTCTAGGTCAAAAAGCGGATAGGCAACCAATTGTTCGCGACCGTGAAATGTTACATCACCGCCTCTATTAGAATGAAAAAACTGAACATCGCGTTCTTGCATCATTGCTTGCGAAATAAGCAGATTACTTTCATTACCGCTTTTTCCAATGGTATAAACTGGGGGGTGTTCACAAAAAAATAAATTGTCTTGCAAACAAGGTTGCTGTGTTTGGGCTTTTTCTTCAATCATTTGTTTGAGTCTTTGCTCTTGCAAGCCCCATACAATTTGATAATCCATCAAACCCAAATCTTTATACACACATGGACGCATTTTTTTTCCATTTTAAAAAATACAAAAATGACAACACACTCATACTCACCCAATAAATAATTTCTGATGCCCATGCCCAACTGAGCGAACGATACGTAGGAACAGTATAAAAAATATACGCCAAATAAATACTAACAGCAATCATTTCAATGTATAAATTGATTTTTGTATTGCCTAAGCCAATAATCGTGTTTAACAAAACAGAGCCAATACTCATGGCAATAACGGCAATTAAAATGATGAGTAAAGGCTGTTGAGCATCTCGAATAAAAGTTGCGTCGTTTGTAAATTGTTGCAAAATAAAGGTTCTGAAAAAATAGACCGTTATCGAAAAAAATAACCCCGCAAGAAAAGCAACAGTTAGTATTTTTTTTAAGGCTATTATCATTTCTTCTTTTTTGTTTTGTCCGATTAAGTTATTGACAATCGTATTGGCTGTTTGTCCCATTGCCCAAGGTAGTACGCCAAAAGTCATAATCAAAACACGTAAAATGCCAGAAATTGCAAGCTCTCTTTTGCCCACATTTTCAATGAGAATAAAAAAGATTTGCCAACTGACAACAGCAAATAAAAACTGCATAATCAACGGTAGTGAAGTGTAAAATAGATGTTTGAAAATTTTCACATTGACATTAAAACCATATTTTAAGGGAAGAACTTTTTTGATCGAAAACTGAATCAACAACAAGCTCATTCCATAGCCAATTGCTTCTGCAAAAATTGATGCAATAGCAGCCCCTTGTATGCCTAAAGCGGGAAAATAAAATTGTCCAAAAATAAGTGCATAGTCTAAAAAAATATTCACAAGCGTTTCTACAATACTCGTAACAATTAACAAGTGGGCTTTATTCGCATTGATAAATAAAGCATTGCGAGACAGATATAAATACAAAAATGGCAAGCCCCAAATTCTGATTTGAATAAAAGGAATGGCAATGTTTAAAATTTCTTGATTGACAATGACTAAGCGTAAGATAGGTTCTAAAAAAATAAACGTAAACAAAATGCCAAAGACCGAAAAGAGTAAGCCAAACGTGTTTCCGTTATTAAAATATTGTTCAAACGAACGATAATTAGAAGCCCCTGCGTATTGAGCCATTAACATTTGTAATCCTGCATTAAACCCAATGCCAATGACGGCAAAAATCAAATAATAAACAGACACAATGGTATAACTCGCCAAATGCAATTCACCCATTTTACTAATAAAATAGCTATTGGTAAAGGCGTTAATTTGAGGAATAAAAAAAGAGAAAACAATAGGAAAAAAAAGTATTCCTATTTGCTTGTAAGTTGCTTGCAACACCAAATGATTGGACGGAGAATTTGTGGTCATACCAATTCTATGCCTTGCTTATTTAAATTCACCACTCTTCCAAGATTTAATAAATTGTTTCCACGCACTTGGGTTTAATACTTGGAGCAAATTGACCCCCGGTGCTACGCCCCCTGTAACAGGCTGTTGTAGAGAATTGCGAATATTTTGACCAAAAGCCTCTTTTGCATCTGGTGATAATGCAGACATTAATAAAGCCCGTTCAAGTGATTGTGCATTGTGTTGTGCACTTTGTATAAGTGCTGTATTCACATCTTTAAAAGCAATAAAATCACGTTCAAATTGCTCACGAGAAGGGCGTGGAGTAATAATCGCAACAGGCAAAGTAATCGTATCGTGTTGCATCACTTGAACTGCACTCAACAAGTTGCCTTTAATGTCTTTAGGAATGACCATCAATTTTGGAGCAAATCCAATACACGTAAATTTTAACGTATCTCCTTTATACAAAACAATAGAATAGACACCCTGCTGGTTAGAAATTGTGCCACGATTTGTACGCAACACCTGCACATTTACATTAGGCAACAATAAAAGTTCTTTTCCTTCACCACTTGTTACAACGCCATACACTTGAACAATACTGTCTTTAATGGTTTCAAATTGTCCAAACACTTGAGATTGAAATACGCAAAGACTAAAAAAGATGATAGCTATTTTTTTCACGGATTTTTTTTTCAAAGCTAATTTTTAAATGCTCAAAGCAATGCTTCAATTTTATCTTTTTTCGTTTGATTGATCATTTTACGCTTTTGTATTTACCGTGAAAATTTGCATAGATATATAAAAATTCACGGTAAGTTTTTGTCATTATTTTTAACACCTTGACGTTGTTCAGTATGATCACGTGGCAGAAAACTAAAAAACAAATGATTTGGTATCATTGTATTGTACTTATCAACTCCTTGCTTATGACCAACATTGAAAAAACACTTGCAAAGATTGCAGCATATCAAAAAACATTTGAGTAAAACATCCTGTGCCGTGTCAGGTGTTTTCACCTGACACATTGATTAAACTAACTAACATCAGGTGAAAACACCTGACATGGCACGTTAAAGTTGACAATACAGAATTTATTGAGACAACAACCGAAGCCATTGACCTTGCTTCAGAATACATTGCTGAAAAAGTAGTTGGCAAAACCAGTTTCGCTGACTGTTTGCACATTGCACTGGCAACAATAAATCGTGCAGACTTTTTAATTAGTTGGAATTTCAAACACATCGTCAACGTCGAAAGAATTAGGGGTTACAACTCAATTAACATTAAAAACGGTTACAAACAATTAAAAATACGTTCACTAAGAGAATTTAAAAAATATGAAAACGAATGAAAAACAATTTGACGCTGTAAATTTTATGCGTCAACAACGGGACCATTTGAGTAAAAAGTTATCTAAGATGACTAAAACAGAAATTTTAGAATACTTTAAAAACCGCAAGACTGAAACAACAATAAAGCCCTGTGCATAAGAGTGCCTACCCAAAAGGCAGGGTTTTTTTGTGCCACGTCAGGTGTTTTCACCTGACAAATTGATTAAACTAACTAACATCAGGTGAAAACACCTGACGTGGCGATTAAAAATGCTTTGCAATAAATTATTTTCTCGCTAATCAACCCCCTTTACTTAAAAATAGTTTTGCAATGGTCTCACTTTGATTACAAGGGAGATAATGATTAATGAACAATGGAGAATTTTCAATTCTCCATTGTTACAAGATTGATGCGTAGATAAACGATGAACGGAGCGCCGCAACTTGGCTTCATCAGGGCCTTGGGTTGGAGACCAAATTTTTCTTTCATCTGCCTTTTGTGGGAAAGGTTTTTCTTGGTAAGGCAAAAAATAAAATGGAACAGGGCGGTACTTTTTATGCGTATTGAGTTACACTTTTTCAAGTGAAAATATCGGTTAGCTTCGGCTGACTTTTTAGGCTTTTTCATATTGGCTTTTTCTACACAACAATTTCTTGACTATGGCAGAAACAACAACTCCTACTATCAAGGTAACCATTGATAATATTACAATTGACGTGCCTCAAGGTACGAGTATTTTAGAGGCTGCGAGAAAAATTGGCGGAGAAGTGGCACCACCAACAATGTGCTATTATTCTAAATTAGAAGAGAGTGGTGGAAAATGCAGAACGTGTTTGGTTGAGGTTGCACAAGGTTCTTCAGCAGACCCAAGACCAATGCCAAAGCTTGTTGCGAGTTGCAGAACGAACACAATGGACGGCATGGTTGTGAAAAATATTACGTCAGAAAAAGTGCGTGAAGCAAGAAAAGGCGTTGTTGAAATGCTACTTATCAATCACCCTTTAGACTGCCCTGTTTGTGACCAAGCAGGCGAATGTCATTTGCAAGATTTAAGCTATGAACACGGTGCAGATAGCAGTCGTTATGAATTTGCAAAACGCACTTTTGAACCTGAAGATATTGGCGACAAAATTCAATTGCACATGAATCGTTGCATTTTATGTTATCGTTGTACATACGTTGCGGATCAATTGACAGACGGACGCAGCCACGGCATTTTAGACCGTGGAGAACACGCCAACATCAGCACGCATATTAGCAAAGCAATTGACAATAATTTTAGTGGCAACATGATTGATGTATGCCCTGTTGGTGCATTGACAGATAAAACAAATCGTTTTAAAAATAGAGTATGGTTTTTAAAGCCTTTTGATGCACATCGAGATTGTAAAGACTGTTGCGGCAAAGTAACTTTATGGAATAGGGGCGATGAAGTATATCGCGTAACTGCACGAAAAGATTTTTATGGCGAAGTCGAAAATTGGATTTGTAATACGTGCAGATTTGACAAAAAGAAAACCAGCGATTGGACAATAGAAAAACCCACTGACATTAGTCGCCATTCTGTAATTAACCAAAATCACTATCAAGAAATTACCCCAACGCCACATGTATTAAAAAAAGTATTGAAAGGCGTTGAACCCAAACACCTATTAGACATTCACACCGTGAGTCAGGTGAATACGAAATAAATTTCACTCCACATTTTACAACACAACTTATGCCAATAGAATTTTCTTTTGTAATTGAAAAAATCATTTTGATTGTTATTGTAATGAGCGTTACGATGCTTGTCGCCATGTACACAACATTTATGGAAAGAAAGGTTGCTGCCGTATTGCAAGACAGACGAGGCCCCAATAGAGCAGGACCTTTTGGATTGTTACAACCACTTGCCGATGGATTAAAATTGTTTTTTAAAGAAGAGATTATTCCTACCAAGGCACATAAAAAGCTATTTATTTTAGGCCCCGTATTAGCCATTGTTATCGCACTAATGACAAGTGCTATCATTCCATGGACATCACATTTAACTTTTAATAACCTATCAATACCTGTTCAAGTAACAGATATTAATATTGGTATTCTCTATATTTTTGGTGTTGTCAGTTTAGGCGTTTATGGCATTATGATTGGTGCATGGGCAAGTAATAATAAATTCTCTTTACTCGGTGCATTAAGAGCGGCTTCGCAAATTATCTCTTACGAATTGCCAATGGGGTTAAGCCTGATTGCCTTGTTGATGATAACAGGCACATTTAGTCTTCAAGAAATTGTGAACCAACAACAAAGCAATACCTTTTGGAATGTTATTTATCAACCTTTAGGCTTTATCATTTTTTTAGTTTGTTCCTTTGCAGAATGTAATCGCACCCCATTTGATTTGCCAGAATCTGAAAATGAACTTGTGGGCGGTTATCACGCCGAATATTCTTCGATGAAATTAGGCTTGTATTTATTTGCAGAATACATCAATATGTTTATCAGCAGTGCTGTAATGGCAACTTTATTTTTTGGGGGCTACGACATTCCTTTTGTGAATGACGCTGCCTTGTCCACGAATGTGGCTGCGAGTTTAGGCTTACTCTCGCTGTTTGCAAAAATTTTCATTTTTATTTTTGTCTTCATGTGGGTACGCTGGACAATTCCAAGATTTCGTTATGACCAATTGATGAACTTAGGCTGGAAAGGGCTCATTCCCCTCTCAATTTTAAACATGCTTATTACTGCGGTAGTGAGTTTATATTTTAAGTAAACATTGAATACATATTATGCCTTTCACAACATACCATTCACTTGTTCAAAATAAATTTTCTGCTTGATTTAATTTTAAACCACTTTTCTCTTCATCATCTTGATTTAATTCCATTGTACAATGCTCACAAATAAATATCTTGAAGTCAGTCAAAAACCGCTCAGTTGGTTTGAAAGATTGTATTTACCTGCGATTTTAAAAGGCATGGCAATTACCTTTTCTCATTTATTCAAAAAAAAACCAACCATCAATTACCCTGAAAAGCAAAGACCATTCAGCCCTGTTTTTCGTGGATTACACATTCTCAATCGTGATGAAAACAACAAAGAACGTTGCACTGCATGTGGTTTATGTGCCTTGTCTTGTCCGGCAGAAGCTATTACGATGGAGGCTGCAGAAAGAAAAAAAGACGAGATGCATTTGTACAGAGAAGAAAAATACGCGGCTAAATATGAGATTAATATGTTGCGTTGCATTTTTTGTGGATTATGTGAAGAAGCTTGCCCTAAGGACGCTATTTATCTTACACAAACATTTGCACCTTCTAACTACAACAGAGAAAGTTTTATTTATACAAAAGACGATTTACTTATTCCTAAAAAATAATTATTCACAGACATCATATTATGTATAACGAAATTTTATTTTTCTTTTTAGCCGCCGCAACTGTTATCAGTGCGCTATTTGTTATTCTGAGTAAAAACCCAGTACACAGCTTGCTTGCTTTAATTGTAACATTCTTTACCATTTCTGGTCATTACATTTTTTTGAATGCACAATTTTTAGCCATCGTCAATATCATTGTTTATGCAGGGGCAATTATGGTCTTGTTTTTATTTGTCATTATGTTGATGAACTTGAACGCAGAAACAGAACCACAAAAACAGTTACTCATTAAAATTTTAGGCATTATAGGCGGCGGAACATTGTTTTTATTACTTGTATTTATTCTTAAAAAACAACCACAAGAACAATTTCCACTTCAACTGAACGCACATATTGGCTTAGTCAAAAATTTAGGATTACAATTATTTCAAGACTATGTGATTCCTTTTGAATTAACAGGTTTGTTATTTTTAACCGCCATTATTGCCGCCGTTTTATTAGCAAAAAAAGAAGACTCTCCATTATAAAAAATATTCTATGCCAATTCATTATTACATCATTCTTTCTTTTTTATTATTTGCAATTGGGTTAATCGGCATTCTTATTCGTCGCAATTCGATACTCCTTTTTATGTGCATAGAAATTATGCTAAACGCAGTTAATTTACTCTTGGTGGCATTTTCAAAAATGCACTATGCAAAAGCATTGGCAATCAACCCCAACACAACAGCAGGTTCTGATGGACAAATTTTTGTATTTTTTATTATGGTCGTTGCTGCCGTAGAAGTAGCCGTTGGTTTGTCAATTATTGTGATGATTTATAGAAATATTTATTCCATAGACATCAATGATTTAAATAGACTTAAACATTAATTCAATTCACTACAAATATGCTTTCCTCTTATTTACTTTTCATTTTATTATTTCCTCTTGGTGGCTTTTTACTCAATGGCTTAGGTCATCGTTATTTTTCAAAAACTACAAGTGCGTGGATTGCGTGCATGGCAATTTTCATTCCATTTATTTTGAGCCTACTTGCATTTAAACAGATTGCAATACAAGAACCCACAGCTCAATTTGATTATTTCAAATTTCTTTCACTCTCACAATTAGACATTTCATTTTCATTAACCCTCAATCACCTCAACGGCATTTATTTACTCATTATTACGGGCATTGGTTTACTCATTCACATTTATTCTGTTGGATATATGCACGAAGACAAAGCCTTTGGTAAATATTTTGCGTACTTAAATTTATTCGTCTTTGCCATGCTGTTATTGGTATTAGGCAGCAACTATCTCATTCTTTTTATTGGTTGGGAAGGCGTAGGCGTATGTTCATTCCTACTGATTGGTTTTTGGAATGAAAACAAAACTTACACTTATGCGGCATGCAAAGCATTTATCATGAATCGAATTGGAGACTTTTGCTTTTTAATTGCAATGTTCTTACTCTTAACGAATTTTCACACTTTAGATTTTGCTTTGTTACAAGAACAAAATTTCAATAGCCTTTCTCCCACAACAATCAACGCCATCGCCATACTTTTATTTTTAGGTGCAACAGGCAAGTCTGCACAGCTTCCTTTGTACACATGGTTGCCAGACGCAATGGCGGGTCCTACTCCTGTTTCAGCACTCATTCATGCTGCAACAATGGTAACAGCAGGCATTTTTTTAATCAGTAGAACTTACTTCATTTTTGACCTTAGCCCAAGCATTCAAACGATTATTTTATATACAGGAATAGCCACAGCATTGATAGGTGCAACAACAGCTTGTGTACAAACAGACATTAAAAAAGTTCTCGCTTATTCTACAGTCAGTCAATTGGGGTTTATGTTTATTAGCCTTGGCGTTGGCAATTATGAAGGTGCTATTTTTCACGTCATCACACATGCTTTTTTTAAAGCACTTTTATTTTTAGGTGCAGGTAGCGTGATTCACGCGATGAACGGCGAACAAGACATTTTAAAAATGGGCGGACTAAAAGGGAAAATAAAAATCACTCATTTTACTTTCTTAATTGCTTGCCTTGCCATTGCTGGCATACCTGGCTTGTCTGGTTTTTTTTCTAAAGACAATATTTTAATGGCTGTCTATCAACACAATTCTACACTCTACTGGGTTGTATTATCTATTGCTTTGCTCACCGCATTCTATATGTTTAGATTATACTTTCTTACCTTTCACGGCACATATAGAAACACAGAATTGCAAGAATTACACGTCCACGAAAGCCCTCGTAGCATGACGATTCCACTCCTTATTTTAGCGGTGCTTTCAATCATTGGCGGATATATGAACATTCCTCATGTGCTTGGCGGACATGAAACGTTAAGACAGTTTTTAACGCATCAGATCAGCTTAAAAGAAATTCATTTATCGGCATCATTAGAATGGACGTTAATGGCAGTAACAGTTTTACTCGTTATCGGTGTTATTTTATTGAGTAAGAAAAAATACGCCAAATCTGACATTGCTAAAGAAACTAAAAATAAAGGCTTGCTTTTTTTCTTTGAAAAAAAATGGTTCGTTGATGAAGTCTATCAAAAAAATTTTGTTGTCCGTATTGAACAAATCGGTCAATTTTTCAAAACAAACATAGACACGAAAATCATCGACAGCGGGGTTGAAAATGTAGGCAAAGCTGTTCTATTTGCAAGCAAAAAAATTCGTTACCTACAAGGAGGAAAAATCGGCACTTATATTTTTTGGATGGTTCTTGGTATCATTCTGTTCTTTATTTTTTTATTACAATAATTTTTTGAAATAGTTTGTTTATGTTCAATATGGCTATCAGCTTCCCCGAATATTATTTTTTATTACCCCTCGTCGGCGTTCTTCTTTCTTTTATTATTCCGCAACAACATCTTCAAAAAGTCGCTCTGTTAGTGGCTTCAATAAGTTTGTTACTGGGTATTATATCTCTTGCTTATGTCAAATTGGGTGTACATCATCCGCTTAATCACGCAAATTATATTTGGTTAGACAGCTTGGGTTCTTTATTAGAATTAAAATTAGATGGCACAAGTGCCTTGTTGTGCTTGCTTACATCTTGTAGCATTTTGGCAGCCATTGCAATTAGCCCAGCGCAAATTACCAACAGCCATTTTTACTATGCACTCATTTTCTTTTTACAAATTGGTTTAAACGGCGTTTTTCTGTCTTATGATGTGTTTTGTTTTTATTTATTTTGGGAAGTCGTTTTAATTCCAACCTATTTTTTATGTTCTTATTACGGCGGACCAAAAGCATTACAGCCAACGCTTAAATTTTTTCTCTACACATTTATTGGTTCATTGTTTATGTTGTTCGGTATTATTTATTTATATACCATCAACCCTGCACAATCTTTTACTTGGGAAAGTTTAAAATCAATTCCACTGACAACGCAAGAGCAAACTTTATTGTTCTTTCTATTTATGATAGCCTTTGTAGTTAAAATGCCGTTGTTTCCTTTTCATACATGGCAAGCCAAATTATACAGCAACAGCCCGGTTGCTATCACACTTATTCTCAGCAGTGTAATGGTAAAAATGGGTTTAATCGGCGTTGTACGCTGGGTTCTCCCCTTCTTTCCTTTAGCCATAGGTTCATACAGTATATATATTGTAGCCCTTGCTGTGATTGGCATTTTATACGCCGCCTTGATTGCACTTCGCCAACAAGATTTAAAATTACTACTCGCCTATTCATCACTTGGGCATATCGGTTTAATGGGAGCAGCATTATTAACACAAAAATCAGTTGCCATTCAAGGTGTCTTATTACAAATGTTTAATCATGGCATTAACGTGCTTGGATTATGGCTATTGATTAGCATTTTTGAAAGAAAATATAAAACAACAAACACGCAAGAACTTGGCGGCGTAATAAAAAACGCTCCTTTTTTAGGAACATTATTTTTACTGTTTTCTTTTGCAAATATTGCCTTACCTCTCACCAATTCTTTTGTCGGCGAAATGCCCATTCTATTTGGTTTGTTTCAATACAATAAAGTGATTGGTATAGTCGCCACTTCGAGTGTTGTTTTTTCTGCAGTGTATATGCTGCGTGCAGTCGATGCAACTTTGTTTGGAAAAGACACAGCCCTCGTTATCAACCCTGATTACAAAACAAATAAAACAACAACGTTTCTGTTTTTATTACTGCTTTTATTTGTTTTTTCAGTAGGCGTGTATAGCAAAGTGTTCTTTGAGCTAATCAAAAACACAATGTCGTTTTTGTAGTCCCCTTAAAAGGATACGAGATTTTTAACTCACAATTGATGTGTGCAAGAACTTGAACATTGTTTCTTGTGTTGTTGACGATACCAAATATTTAAAACGTGGCTAGCAATAATTGAACACAATGCAATTGTTGTAAACACATAATACAATTTGATATTGTACGCATAGCTAGTCAATTCTGCAATTTGTTTCAGACTTAATAAAACAATGCCAATTAAAAATAACCCAAGTGGTAAAATTTTATGGTGAATATTTTTGTAACTCGGAATGAGAACGCCAATACCTAAATACGCAGACACAAAGAGTAAAACAATATCTATCCAAATATTATGTATGAGCTTGACAGAAAAAAACATTGCTGTATTTGCGAGTAAAGGAAATGCAATGCAATGAATAAGGCATATTAGGCTGGCAAAAATTCCGCCGACATCAAACTTTTCTTTCATGTGTTTTTTGTTTAAGCCCATTTGTTTTTCAAAAATAAAATGGAAACAACAATTGCTCCAATGACAGATAAAAAAACGGGAATATAAAACGCAATAGAAGAATTTTGATAAGGAATAGGAACATTCATACCATAAATACTTGCGACTAAAACAGGTAATTGCAAAATAATGGTAATCGAAGTGAGCCTTTTTAAAACTTGATTTTGATTGTTTGATATTATGCTCGCAAAGGCATCTAAAGTACTACTCAAAATATTAGTATAAATATTTGCCATCTCGTTTGCTTGAGACGTATCGACAATTAAATCATTGAGAATTTCTTTTTCTTCGTCTGTTAATTGTAAAAAATTTGTACGCAATAATTTCATCATCAACAATTCATTACTACGCAATGCCGTTACAAAATACACAAGGCTTTTTTGAATGCGCATCAACTGCAATAACACCTCATTACTACTCGATACATATAATTCTTGTTCTAAAATATTTCTCTTTTGGTTGATTTGTTTTAAAAAAAAGAGAAAATTACGGACCGATTTTTCAAAAATATTGAGTACCATTTTATTTCTGTCTTCAATAAAATGACCTGGCATTGTGTTAAGAATATTTTTAATCGCAATGTTATCAAAGGAATTTACGGTTACAATTTGGTTATGGGTTAAGATGATACAAATAGGTATTGTAATATAATGGGCATCGCTTTCTTTAAACAGTGTATTTTCTGTTGGCGTTGTCATTACAATCAATTTAACATTATCTTGTTCTTCAAAACGTGGTCTCTCATCGATATCTAACGAGTCGGTTAAAAAGTCAAAAGGTATTTCTAAACTGTTTGACAGTTGTAAAAAATCTTCATGCACCAATGGCGGATTGATATTGATCCACGTATTATTTTCTATCGTATCGCATTGTACAATTTTGTCGTTCTGATTTTTCAAATATTGTATCATGCGATGAGCGAGAAATTAGAGAGAAAAAGATTTATTGACATCAAAAGATTCGATTCGTTTTGCAAAATCGTTTAAGAAACTACCGCCTATAATGCCGTCAATAATACGGTGGTCATAACTTAAAGATACAAACATCATGTGTCGAATAACAAGGGCTTCGCCAAAAATTGTATTTTGTACAATTGGTTTTTTTTGAATCATACCAGTCGCTAAAATACCTGACTGATACGGTGGTAAAATAGGCGTTCCCATCAAACTATTAAATGTGCCAATATTGGTCAATGTAAATGTGCCACCATCAATGTCTGCATAGTTGAGTTGATTATTGCGGGCTTTAGTAATGATCGTTTGTAGTTGCGTTGTAAGTTCTACAAGGTTTAAATTTTGACATTGTTTAACAATAGGCACAATTAAATTTCCATCTGGCAAAGCGGTTGCAATACCAATATTGATATTCGTTCTTTCAATCAGTGAATCACCTTTTAATACGCCGTTAAGGATAGGATATTTTTGTAACGTAGCAACAATGGCTTCAACAAGAAGCGGCGTATAAGTTAATTTTTGCCCCGTAACTTTTTCAAATTCTTGCTTGTTTTTTTCTCTCCACACCACCATATTGCTCACATCAATTTCAGCAAAACTTGTTACCTGAACATTCGTGTCTTTACTTTGTTTTAAATTTTTAGAAATGGCTAAACGCATGCGGTCTAAAGGCACCACAGTTTCTCCATTATCTGAATTGTTTTTCATCGTTGTTTTTCCTACATACGCATTGGGTTCTGCCTGTTGATTTTCGATTGATGGCGAAGGAGTTGTATAATTGACTTCTGTAATCGGTGATGGCGAAGGAGACGAAGTAGGTTGTTGTTTTGTTTGAATATATTGAAATAAATCTTGCTTAGTAATTCTTCCATTTGTGCCTGTAGCTGGTATTAAAAGCAATTCATTTGGTTGAATACCATATTCAAAAATCAGCTTTGTAACAATCGGAGACAAATAGCCTACGTGTGTATTCATTGGCACAACTTTTGTTTGCTCTTGGGCAATAGGTTGTGTGATTTGAACGACAGGGGGAGGAGTGTTGATTTGTGGAACAGGAGGAGTAACTTTAGTTTCAATACGCGGAGGTTCTATCACTTTTGGCTTTTCAACTACTTGCTCTGGTTGATTTGAAACAGGCGTTTCTATTGTATGTTTTTGTTCATCACCAACTGTAGCAAAAGTTGCACCAATCGGAATAACAGATTTTTCTTTTGTAAAAAAAATGTTTTGAATTGTACCCGTTGCGGTTGCAATAATTTCTGTATCTACTTTATCCGTGGCAACATCAGCCAAAGTATCACCGACATTAATTTTATCCCCAACTTTTTTATACAGTTTAATTAAAATAACCTCATGAATGCTTTCGCCCATTTGCGGTACGATGATATTTTGCAAAGCCATTCTCAATGAAGGTTAAAGAAATAAAAAAAATAAGAAAGACGAATTTAATTTATATCCTAAAGCATCAAAAAAACAATTTTCACATCTATCTTGCAATGGTTAATAATTTAATTGCAATATCAATGCATCATTTATTCCTTCACACGTTTCATCTCATTGAATCTCCTTACAAATGCAAATAGGCAATATTCTTCTTCCTGATTTTCCACTTTTGCTTGCACCAATGGAAGACGTGAGCGACCCACCCTTTCGGTTAATCTGCAAAAACTTAGGTGCAGATTTAATGTTTTCAGAATTTATTAGTAGTGAAGGGTTGATAAGAGATGCTATTAAAAGCAGAAAAAAATTAGACATTTTAGAAGACGAACGCCCAGTTGGAATTCAAATTTTTGGTGGCGATGAAGAAGCCTTAGGTTTAGCAGCAAAAATTGTCAGCACAGTTAACCCCGATTTATTAGACATCAATTATGGTTGTCCTGTAAAAAAAGTAGTTACAAAAGGTGCAGGTGCAGGCATTTTAAAAAATTGTGATGCCATGTTTCAACTCACCAAAACAGTTGTTAAAAATACGCATTTACCCGTTACAGTAAAAACGCGTTTGGGTTGGGACGACTCTTCTATTAACATTGAAAAAGTTGCAGAAGGCTTACAAGATGTCGGCATACAAGCACTCACCATTCATGCCCGCACAAGAGCACAAATGTATAAGGGCGTTGCCGATTGGACATGGATTGACAAAGTCAAAAATAACCCGCGCATACACATTCCCATTTTTGGAAATGGCGATATCGATTCTCCACAAAAAGCATTTGCATATAAAAATAAATATGCTGTAGATGGCATTATGATTGGACGTGCGGCAATTGGCTATCCTTGGATTTTTAAAGAAATCAAACATTTTTTTGCTACACAAGAAATTTTGCCTCCACCCAATATTGAAGAACGCATTGCTGTGTGCAGACAACATCTCGTTTTATCAATGGCATGGAAAGGAAACGTTGTTGGCGTATTAGAAATGAGAAGACATTATGCGAATTATTTTAGAGGCTATAATAACATCAAAGAATTTAGAAATCAACTTGTTCAAGCAAGTACATTAGAGCAAATCGACGACATTTTTTATAGCATTAAAAAAGCCTATCAAGAACATGAACAAACGGCATAAATTTTTACTCTCTATTTTTTCAGGCGTATTGTTAAGCCTTTCGTGGCCTTCATTTACATCTACAACGAGCATTGTTTTTATTGCTCTCATGCCTTTGCTTTTTATTGCAAAAGCGTGTAAAGAAGAAAATAAAATGTTTTGGGTTTATCCGATTATATCATTTTTTATTTGGAATTGTGGAACGATTGGTTGGATTTATTACGCTTCTTCTTATGGTGCTTTTGCAACGTTTTTGCTGAATGCTATTTTTATGAGCATTCCATTTTCACTGTTTTTTATCGTATATAAAAAAAATGTTCGTATCGGATTTTTATCTCTCATTGCATTTTGGATGACGTTTGAAACGATTCATTTTCAATGGGACATTAGTTTCCCTTGGCTTACACTCGGCAATATTTTTGCAACACAAATCAAATGGGTGCAATGGTATGAATACACAGGTGTTGCAGGCGGAACATTGTGGATTGTATTGGCTAATATTTGTGTGTTTTTTACCGTCAATGCCTTTTTGCAACAAGAGAAAAAATGGAAAAAAACAGGTCTATTTTTCTTGTGTATCATAAGCATTCCGCTTCTTTTTTCTCATGCACTTTTTTTATTGAACAAAGAAAAAATTCAACAAAAAGAAAAATTCTTGGCAAGGTCTTCTCAAAAAAATATGCTATTAGTCCAACCGAATTATGATAGTTATACAGAAAAATTTGTTTTGTCAGAAGCAAGCCAATTAGACACGTGTTTACAACTTATCAAAAAACAAATCGACAGCAATACCATCACTGTTGTTTTACCAGAAACTGCGTTGGTCAATTCTTTGTGGGAACATGACGTATACAATCAAAGTGGCGTAAAACGCTTAGTCGATTTTTGTGTTCAGCACCCGCACATCAACATTATTTGTGGGGCAACAACAATGGCAGAGAAACCAAGTTGGTTTAATAGTCCTGCGCTACGGAGGTATCCATCATACAAACTGTTGTATTATGAAGTGTATAATTCTGCCTTACACATCAATAGCGATAGCAATATTTTCTTTTATCATAAATCGCAACTTGTGCCTGGTGTAGAAAAAATGCCTTTCCAATCGTACTTGTCATTTTTGGATAATTTTATTATTGACCTTGGCGGCACAACGGGAACACTCGGCATACAAGACACGCCAACACTTTTCTCCTTACAAAAAAATCAACAAACACAAGTTGCCCCTTTGATTTGCTATGAAAGTATTTATGGCGCTTTTGTGAGTGAGTTTGTAAAAAAAGGTGCACAAGCACTTGTGATGATTACAAATGATGGTTGGTGGCATCAAACAGATGGCTATCGACAACACGCATTATACACACAATTGCGTGCCATAGAAACACGACGTTATGTTTATCGCAGTGCCAACACGGGCATTAGCTTAGTGCTTAATCCACTTGGAGAACGCATTGACGCATTAGATTGGAATAAAAGAGGCATAATCAAAACTGCTATTATAGAAAATAGTGAACGGACTTTTTATGTTCGACACCCAGACCTTTTATACATCGTGTCTGCGTACATTTCAATTGCATTGCTATTGCTTTTTGTAATTTTTCCTGTGGTACGCAAATCAAAATTTTTCAAAAAAAACTGTTGCTCATAAAACTGCTTCATCTTTTAAACCCAAGCTCCTATTTTGTATCATTTGTCATAGAAGTGAAAATATTAACAATAGAATAACCATTTTGACAATTTATCGAATTACTTAGGCGCAATGCAATTGAAAATAATACAGTATTGACATTTTTTATCCTTATTCACTTTTAAACAACCACTATTTTCATGGCGATTCTAAAACCGTTTCAAGCACTTAGACCTTATCCACAATTTGCATCGGGGGTGGCTACACAACCGTATGATGTTGTCAATCGCAAAGAAGTGGCAGCAGAAGCAAAAAAAAATCCGCTTACATTTTTTCAAGTTACACGTTCTGAATTTGCTTTTGATGAAAGCGAAAGTGCTTATAGCCAAAAAGTTTATGAACAAGCAAAAACAAATTTGCAGCAACTCATCAACAACAAAATATTATTTCAAGAAGCCTCTGCTTGCTTTTATATTTATGCCTTGACGATGAAAGGAAGAACCCAAATTGGTTTAGTTGGTTTGAGTAGCGTTGCTGATTATGAAGAAAACAAAATCAAAAAACACGAACTTACAAGGCCTGATAAAGAACAAGATAGAATCAATCACATTGCAACTACAAAAGCACAAACAGGAAATGTATTTTTGGCTTACAAAAATGTGTCCGCGATAGACGATTTACTCCATCAATGGAAAGACATCCACACGGCGATTTATGATATTACAACAAGCGACGATGTTCGACACGCTATTTGGGTGATTGATGAACAAAAAGAAATTACTGCCATTGAATATTTATTTGCAACAAAAGTACCTCATACTTACATTGCTGATGGGCACCACAGAGCAGCGTCTGCGGCAAAAGTTTTTGCACAAACAAAAACAGAAAAAGCAAAGCATTTTTTGACTACGCTATTTCCTGCCAACCAACTACATATCATGGATTACAACCGTTTAGTCAAAGACTTGAACGGACATAGCGAAGAGCAATTTTTAAAATTAGTGTCACAAGACTTTATCGTAACAAAAAAAAACAGTCCTGCAATACCTACCAACGCTAAAGAATTTGGCATGTATATAAATGGCATATGGTACACTTTATTGGCACAAGAACATACGTATGAAAATAAAAATACAATCGAAAAATTAAATGTCAGCATTTTACAAACTGCGTTGTTGCAACCCATTTTAAATATTGATGACCCACGAACAAATCAACGCATTGATTTTGCTGGTGGCATACGAGGTTGGCAAGAATTGGTTCAACGCGTGGATAACAAAGATTGTGTTGTAGCGTTTATGATTTACCCCATTACCATGGATGAATTGTTTGCAGTTGCAGATGAAGAAAAAATTATGCCTCCCAAAAGCACTTGGTTTGAACCCAAATTAAGAGATGGATTACTCACAAATTTAATTGGCGATTACTCGTTTTAATATTTTATGCGTTTTTGTTTTCGTACTTATTTGTTGTGTTTGTTGTTTTTTGTACAAGATTTTATTGTGCAAGGACAAGGCATTCATTTTAGTCAAATCGATCAAATTCCTCTGTTTTTAAATCCTGCATTAACAGGTAATAACCAAGAGGTTGATTTTCGATTTGGGGCAAACTATCGAGATCAAGAAAGTATATCCTCAACCGTTTTTAAAACGTATAATGTGTGGTCTGACATGGCTATTCAGCCTACCATTTTAGGCAACGGATGGCTTGGGGTCGGTATGCTATTGGCACAAGACAAAGTAAATGCAACGCTTTTAGATAAAACACAAGTTATTCTCAATACGGCATATCATCAGACATTAAACAATGATGATGTATTGAGCATCGGTGGCACATTTCAATATACGTTCAACAAACTCAACACAAGCGAATTGGTTTATGAAGACCAATGGAACGGTTTGATTTATGACCGAAATATTCCTTCGCAAGATGTATTATTTAAAAACACACAATCGTATTCTTTAGGTGTTGGTATTGCATATTTAAAATTGTGGAGCGATGTTGCGAACACGACAATTGGTGCTAGCGTTACAAATATCAATCATCCGCAACAAAGCTTTATCGATCAGCTTGGAATAGCGAAAACACAAATCAATACAAATGCAACAACCACTCCGTTTCGTTATCATTTTTATGTCAATAATGTGTGGCAAATCAATGAACAACTCACCAATAAAACGAACGCCTACTTTGCCTTACAAGGCACCGCATCTGAAACAGTTATTGGTTCATATTTTAAATATGCAACCTACGAAGGCAGTCCAGTTTCCATGCTTTTCGGCTTGTCTCATCGCGTTGGTGCATCGGCTATTTTTTTAGGCGGGTTAGAAATCGGGCGAGCACAATTTATGCTCAGTTATGACAGCAATTTCAACACCACAAGAAGCGGCGTATTTTATCACAGTGCGTTAGAATTATCAACAATTATCAAAGGCAATTTTTTCTCTTATGAAAAAGGTTCGTATTCTCGCAACAGACGAATTCGATGTCAATTTTAAATCATACCCATGCAACCAGAAAGTAAAAAACAACAACAATTAGCAACGCTCATTCAAGAAGAACTGAATCTCATTTTTACGCTCTTAAACTTGAATATGGTGGGAGGACAAATGGTGTCTATCACAAGTATAAAAATGATGCCTGACCTGTTAGAAGCTCGTATTTATCTGAGCATTTATCCATTCAAGAATGAACTTGAAATGATGGAAAAGATAAAAACAAATCAGTGGAGCATAAAAAAACACTTAGTCGTTAAAATCAAAAATCAAGTGAGACGCATTCCTACACTTCATTTTTTTATTGATGATTCGTTAGAACACATGTATAAAATGGAAAATCTATTTCAGCAAATTAAACGAGTATAACAAACAATACTGCATCAAACAAATGTATTGTATTAAGTCTTTAATTGACGACATGAATATCTCTAAGTGCGAGAGATTTTTTTAATAAAATACCATAACCGTCTAATAATTCTTTTTTCAGCGTTTCGATATTTTTGTAATGCAAATCCCATTCATAAAAAGAAGTATCCGTCTCATCATCATTGATGACGATTGTTGTTAATTCGTTCCCTAATACAGACAACATTTTTTTTATCGTCATTTGAGTTGCTGTTATTTTTTCTTCATCAATCATATACTCTTGTGCAAGAGTCGATTCATTCAAATTATTTTTGACTTGAAAAGTTGTTTTTTTATCTATGCGTTTGAACAACCAACTATGAAATATTCTTTTTGACCTGCCAATTTTAATGCCATATTTTTTTTTCAAAAAGTCAATTATTTTATGCGACTGCTTTGTCCATATTTCTTCATTTGCATTGACTTGTATGAAAATATTTTTGTTTGGGTTTACATGAATTTGGTGCTTTGAAACGCCATATAACTGTTCTAAAAAATCTCCAATTCGGCCATTAAAAGAAACTTGATTATTATCAATTACAAATCTCACTTCTCGGTTGTCACTATCGACAACAGAAAAAGAATCGATGGTAATTTTTGATATTGGTGGATCAACTGATACTGTTGATATAGGTGCTTGACCAATAGGTATAGATTTCGGTGGTATTTCTGTTTGCTTAGTTATTCGTTCTACCTGCGATGATGGTTTTAAAATATAATAGTCACTTATTTTTTTTGTATGAAAAGCTGCCTGTTGATAAATATCAAGAAAGCGTTGTTCTGTCATATCACTTGGATGACCAGACCAAATAATTTTTCCAGCAGAATTGAGTAACATGGAAGAAGGCAAAGATTCAATGTGATACCGATTAAATGTTTCACTATTCGCATCAGCAATCACCATAAGGTTCATTTTCATTTTTTCTACGTGCAACCTAATTTGATTTTCATCTTCATTAGAAATCGACATCACAAACACTTTATCTTTATGCTTATTTTGAAAAATTTCTAATTGTTGATTGGCAAAATCACAAGGCACACACCATGTTGCCCAAAAATCAACAAAAATTAATTTCTGATTTTGATACGTAGCAATTTTATTTTCTTGAATAACAGCTGAAATTATCAACGGCTGTGCAACACAATTATTATTTGCATAAAAAGAAAGAAGTAGAATCAAAAATAAATAAGACGAACTTATCTTTAATTGACATGAGCGAAAAAAATTTGTTGCTACAAAAAGCATTAGTCTAAATTTTTTCTGTCATAAATGCTATCGTATTCATTGTTTTTATTCAAAGACATCGTTGCCTGGTTATCTTTTTCTATTCGATAGGTATTTCGTTCTTCGGTGTCTGGCGATTTTTTAGTAACAGAAAAATTAATTTCTGAAATATCTTTTTGAATAAAAATTTGGCTATGAATAGTATTCAAATTTTGATTACCTGCATACGGTTCAAACTGTTTTGCTCTGTCTTGTTTTTGTGTTTCATGATATTGCACATACTGTTTTTCAGTAGCTTCATTGTCAAGTTGAAGTATCAATTCTGTTAGAGAAACTTCATCTTGTTCTGCATGCATTTCTACTAATGGTGTATTGTCTATTGGTTCGCTTTCGGGTTCACGGATTGTGTCAATATGTTGGTTATTTTGTTTTGGCTGAATTGTTTTTGCTTGTGCATAATCATCTTTCGGTTGCAAAGACAAAATTTCTGGTTCTTTACTTGCATGATGATTTGAGGCTTCATTATCAAAGCCAGTAACAATGAGCGTAATACTTATTTCATCGTCATAATTTTCATTATGAGCCAATCCTAAAAACAAGTTGGCATCAACACCTACTTGATCTAAAATTTGTTTTTGAATGATTTCAATTTCATCAGACGTAATTTCATGTTGACCAGGTGACGTTGTAATATTCAATAAAATTTGTTGTGCTCCACTAATGTCAGAACTGTCTAACAAAGGTGAATTGAGTGCTTCTTCGGCTACTTTATATGCACGATTTTCTCCTCGTTCTGTTGCTACTCCCATAATGGCAATGCCTCCGTTTTTCATTACAGTAACAACGTCTGCAAAATCAACGTTAATTGTTCCTGTATTGTAAATAACATTCGTTATGGAAAGAATGGCATTGGCTACAACATCATCTACTTTTGAAAATGCTTCTGATACACGCAAACTACCAAAGTGTTGTCGAATTTTATCATTATTAACAACTATGATAATATCGACGTGTTTTTTCAATTCATTGATGCCTTCGTTGGCTGCTTGTATTCTTTTTCTTCCTTCATAACTAAAAGGGGTTGTTACAACAGCAACGGTTAAAATGCCAAGTTCTTTACAAATTTGTGCAACCACGGGCGCACCGCCAGTGCCTGTTCCTCCGCCCATACCGGCAGTAATAAAAACCATTTTAATATCTTTTTTCAAAATATTAACAACGTCTTCTTTGCTTTCTATTGTTGCATTTTCGCCAACCTTAGGATTAAATCCTGCCCCAAGCCCTCTGGTTAAATTGGGTCCCAATTGAATTTTATTTTCAACATTACTTTTATCTAATACTTGGGCATCTGTATTACAAATCAAATATTTTACTCCATTCAATCCTTGACGGTGCATATAATTTACGGCATTGTTTCCGCCTCCACCAATACCAACAACTAAAATCATTGCATTGTTTGGCGGGGTTATTTCAAACTGGATCATAATTTTTATTTTAAAGGGTAATAAAAAATTGTAAAGGGTTAAAATTTTTCGTCTGTTTCATTAAATTCTCCTTTAACAGTATCTGAAATTTTTGTAAAAAAATCAAAAATAGACGACTTGTGTGAGCGTTCTGTTTTTGTCAAAGAAGGCGTTGTGGCTATGTTTGTTGTAACTTGAATTTGTTGTTCAGACACAAGTGGACTTTGGTTTTCAGCACTTGTTTCTTTCAATTCTTCTTCTTGTTGTTCTTCTTGTTCTATCAACTCATGTTTAGCCAATTGTACTAATTGGTTATCATACAATTCAAATCCATATAAAATTAAACCGTAACAAGTTGCATTTTCTGGCTTTGCGAGGCTTTCATCATAACCTGCCGCCAAGTGTTCATTCGGATGTCCAATTTGTGCTTCTAAACAAGTTTCATGTGCAATAAGAGGAATCAAATGTGAAAGTAAAGAGCTACCTCCTGTAACGACAAGCCCACCTCGCATTTGTGCTGTATCAATTTGATGATCTCGTAAGTTGGCATTGATATGCTGAATAATCAATTTTGCAGAATCATAAATATTGTGAGACAAAGCACTCAAACTAATCCTACTTTCAGGAGCACCCTTTTCTCTTCTTAAATTGACAAAAGCACCTTGTCGAACCATATCTGGCAAACAAGATCCAAATTGAATTTTTAAATCTTCGGCTTCTTCAATACGAAAAACTTTTAAGGTGTTGTAAATATTACGCGTAATAAAATTACCAGCAAAATTGATAACAGACGTGTGGGCTAAACAGCCATCTTGAAACACTGCCATGTCTGTTGTTCCGCCTCCAATATCAACAACAACAACGCCTCCTTTTTTATACGAATCGTCTAACACGGCACGTGCAGACGCTAAAGGTTGCAAATATAATTCACCAATTTTCAAACCTGCTTTTTCTACAGCCTTACAAATTTTTGCAATTTCTTCTTGGTTACCCGTAATGATATGATACACAACATCAACCTTTCTCCCTCCACAACCAACAGGATCATTAACGACATGTCGATTATCTATTTTATAGTTTTTGGGAATGACATTGATAATTTTATCACCTGGTAAAACATAATTATCGTACTGTTTTTTTCGATATTCTTCAATTTCTTCAAAAGTGATTTCATTGTCCGTATGCGGTCTGTTGATGCTTACTTTTTCTTGTTTACAAGAAATATGCCGTCCTGCAATTCCCACAATCACTTCGCTAATACCCGCATATTCTTTTGTTTCTGCATTGTAAAAAGCACCTTTATTAGATTCATAACAACGTTGCAAAGCTGTTTTAATTGACGCTGCAACATCTATAATATTAACAACTTCAGCCTCATTCATACCTTTAGAATCTGCCTTTCCATAGGCAATGGTTTCAATTTTTCCATATTCATTACGTCGTCCAACGGTAATAATTGTTTTTGTTGTTCCAATGTCTAAGCCTGCGATAATGGGCTGAGTGTTGATGTTGTTGTTTTTCATGTTATTCTTATTTTAATTGTTAATGCCTATGATTTGATTTTTGTATTGAACGTTAATAGCTGAAAAATGGAGTTGATGTTGTGTTGCATAACGTTGAAAAAAAAGTGCTTTGTCTAATTTTCTTTTGTAATTTTCTATATCACCCAAAATGAACGTAAAAGTGGGTTGATACGTATAAAGCCTTATAGATTCTGGGTTTTCAAAATCAACATAAAACGATTTTTGTTTCCATATAGTGTCTTCAGAAAAATAGTTTCCTAGTACAGCCAAATTTTTGAGAAAAATTTGGTTGATACTATCATGCGGAATAATTGGCACATGAATAGCCAAGGGCAATTGAATTTGTGTTTGCTCTGGCAAAGCAAGTGCTTCACCGTTTTGATTGACATAATACATTTGTTGATTAGTTGCCAACACTTTAATGCTTGGTCTTTTAAAGGTAAGATGTAGTATCAATGCTTGATGCAAAACATACACATTTGCTTTTTCTATCCATGTATGGCGACGTAATTTTTGCTCTACACTATCAATATGTTGAACAAAAAAAGTTTCATTTTTCATTTCATTGACTTCCTTTTTTAATATCTGTAAAATATAGTCTTTTGAATACACTTGGAATGAATCTGCAAATTGAATTTCAATTTTTGTAATTTTTTCTTGCTCATCTGTACATAAAATATAAACCCAAATACCCACACCAATAGCAATAAGAGCAAGGCTCAGCCAGCGTTTTATCTTTATTTGAGTTCTATGTGTTAAACCAAACATCATGCTGATAAAAATTGTTGAGATGTGAGTAAGGTTTTTATCTGTGATACAACCATTCCAATATCGCCAGCACCAATGGTAATAACCAGTTCAATATCTTTTGCATTAGCTTGTAAATACGGAATGATTTTTGTTTTATTTAAAACACATTTTTTGTTGTGATTGATTTTTTGCAACAACCATTCACTGGTAATACCATGTATAGGATTTTCTCTTGCAGGATAAATAGGCAATACAACAATTCTATCAACTTGCTCTAAAGCACGTGCAAAATCATTTGCATAATCACGCGTACGCGTAAACAAATGGGGTTGAAAAATTGCCGTTATTTTTTTTTGAGGAAATAGTTTTCTAACAGAATCTACGCAAGCTCTAATTTCTTCTGGATGATGTGCATAATCATCAATATAAACAATTCTTGGAGTATTTACAACATACTGAAATCTCCGCTTTACGCCCTTAAATTGTTTCAAAGTAGATTCAATATGATGGTTGGGGATTTCTAAAATGTTTGCAATGGCAATGCTAGCAAGGCTATTTTCTATATTGTAAACGCCCATGTTATTCATGGTTATTTGTAAGACATTTTTTGTATTGACAAATACGTCATAGTTCAAAATGCCATTTTTGATAACGATATTTTTTGCACACACATTTGCTGCTTCATTATCTATCGAATAAGTAACACAATTGTACGCAGAGAAATCATAGGCTTGATACAATGAATAAGGCAAGAAAACACAGCCAGATGAAGAGAGCTGATTGAGAAATTTAAAATAATGCGACACCATGTTTTGTTTTGTTCCATACACTTCTAAATGGTCTGCGTCTAATGCCGTTACAACAATCAAATGTGGCGTGAGTTGAAGAAAACTTTTATCAAATTCGTCAGCTTCAATCACATTGATTGCAGATGTTTTATGCTCTAAATAATTCGTGTTATAGTTCAGCATCGTTCCTCCAACATACGCATTACAACCACCATTGTGATAAAGCAAATGTGCCGTCATTGCACTTACGCTGGTTTTTCCATGTGTACCAGCAATGCAAATATTAAATCCATTTTTTGTAATTAATCCTAAAAATTGACTGCGTTTAATGAGCGGATAATCTTTACTCATAAAAAAATTCAATAGCGGAGAATGAATGGGAATAGCTGGCGTATAAATAACACAATCAAGATACATAGGCAATTTATGGAGGCTTTCATCATACATAATTTTTACGCCTAAACTTTCTAAATAAATTGTATCATCACTTTTCGTTTTATCATAGCCATAGACTTTCATCTTTTTAGACAAACAATACTTCACCAAATTCGTCATACCTGCACCGCCAATTCCAATAAAATAAATGCTTTGAATTCTGTCTAATACAAGTGCTTTTTTTTTCATTAAAAGCAAAATATTTTCAACAATTTTGATGTCTGCATTCAATACACTGTGTGATAAAATTTGATTTTTTAGTTCTTTTAATCCATCTTCATCAACGAGCATTTTTTTAAGAAGTGGAAATAATTGTTGTTGAACATCTTTATCATCAACCATCAAAGCCGCGTTTGTTTGTACTAAGGCTTGAGCATTTTTTGTTTGATGATCTTCTGCTGCATAAGGATAAGGAATAAAAATCACTGGCTTTCCAATTGTGCTTAATTCTGCAACAGATAAGGCTCCTGCTCTTGAAATAATAATATCTGCCGCAGCATAAGCAGAATCCATTTGGGCGACAAATTCATGAATGACAATATTATCATGGCTCATTTTTTTAATTGTTGCATAATGCGCATAATCCTTTCCGCATTGCCATATCAACTGTAATTCATTTTGACGGAAGAAATCAAGATTCACAAAAATCGCTTGATTGATGCTTTTGCTTCCCAAACTTCCGCCAATAACAAGAATGGTTTTTTTTGTTGTATGTGTAAAACCAAAGTGCAGAAGAGCATCATTTTTATAAATCGTATGAGCTTGTTTGATGACTTGTCGCAAAGGGTTTCCAGAGAAAATAATTTTATGTTTATAGAAATATTTTTCCATTCCTCTATAAGCGACAAAAACTAAATCGGCACGTTTTGATAAACGCAAATTACTTTTGCCAACAATAGAATTTTGTTCGTGTATGGCGGTTGGTATCTTTAAAAATTGTGCCATACGCACAACAGTAAAACTTGCATATCCACCAAAACCCATCACCAAATTAGGTTTAAATTGTTTGATGATGCGATAAGACGACACTAAACTTTTTAAGAGTTTATACGGCAAAAACAAATTTTTCCACCAATGAGTTCGATTGAATCCTACGATGTCTAAGCCTACAATATCAAATCCTGCTTGAGGAATTTTTTCCATCTCCATTTTATTCTTAGCACCAACAAATAAAATCTCTACGTTGGGATACGATTGTTTAAGCTGCATAGCAACAGCAAGAGCAGGAAAAATATGCCCTCCCGTTCCTCCAGCAGAAAGAATAACTTTTAATGTAGGCGTTTTAGTCTGTGGCTTCATGGCTTGCAGGTTGTTGAATAGAAATGGGCTGTTGAACGATTGGTTCTGTTTTTTGAATATGTTTTGCAACGCTTAAAATAACACCAATACCAAAGCACGATGTGAGGTACGATGTTCCTCCCATACTAATCAGTGGCAGCGTAACGCCTGTGTTAGGAATAAGATTGACGTTGACACCAATATTCACCAATGCTTGAAATACTAAAGAAATACTCAAACCGACAACGACAAAACCACCAAAAGCATAGGTGCATTGATGAAAAATTTTTACGCTTCGATAGAAGAAAAAAAGATACAGTCCTAAAATTACAATTGCACCAACAAGTCCATATTCTTCTATCCAAATAGAATACACATAATCCGCATAAGATGAAGGCAAGAAATATCGTTGCTCACTATTGCCAGGACCAACGCCAATCAATCCTCCTTTTGCAATAGCAATATTGGCCTGCTGAATTTGATAATTCTGAGATTGCTTGTCATCGTAGATATATCCTTGAACACGTTTTATCCATGTTGGCAAACGGCTCACTTGAAAAATTGTTGGCAAGGGTTTTGATTGCTGATGTTCTTTATCATAAAAATAAACAGAAAATAAAAGAATGATCGTAAGCGGCAGAATAAATACAATGCCTATGGTATAAATCAAATATTTGATTTGTACACGACCAATAAATAAAAGCAATAAACCGTTAATAGAAATAAGCAATGCCGTTGATAAATTTTCTGGCATAATACAAACCGACATAATAAAAATCGGCACAATGAGGGTTTGAAAAAAGTCTTTATAGGACGAGAACTCTTTTTGATTTTGAGATATTTTTTTCGACAAAAATAAAACAACGGCAATTTTTGCTAAATCACTGGGTTGAAATTTAATATGCAAAAGCGGAATATCTAACCATCTTTTTGCTCCATTAATTTCAATGCCAAAAAATAAAGTTAAAATGAGTAAGCCAATGCATATCCAATAAAATGAAAAAGCGTATTTTAAATAAATGAGATAATCGAGGCGATGCGTAATATAGACAATACAAAATCCAAGTGAAATCATTCCTAATTGCGTGATTAAAAATTTACTACTTGTTTGTGTTGTACTCAAAAGCATAGAACCTGCAGCCGAATAAACAATCAAAATAGAAAACAGCCATAATAACACAACAATCCACCAGATAGTTTTATCACTTTCTTGTGCATTGCTCTGAAAGACGCGGAACGGATTTTTTAGTCGTAATAAACTCAAGAACATCATTTACAATTCGTTTACTGCGTTTTTAAATTGGTTGCCTCTATCTTCAAAATTTTGAAACAAATCAAAACTCGCACACGCAGGGCTTAATAAAACAACATCGCCTTGTTGTGAAATTTGATATGCCTTTGTTAAAACAGATTTAATATTATCCATGTCATAAACAGGAAGAGTGTCAGAAAAAAAATCAACAATTTTTGCATTGTCTTTTCCCAAACAAATAATGGCTTTCACTTTTTCTTGTACTAAGCTTTTGATAAAAGTATAGTCATTGCCTTTATCTATTCCCCCTAAAATGAGAATCGTTGGTTTTGTTATGCTTTCTAAAGCATACCAAGTTGAATTGATATTTGTTGCTTTACTATCATTGATATATTCAACACCACGAATAAGGGCAACGCTTTCCATTCTATGGGGTAAATTTTTAAAAGATTGTAAGGCTTGTCTAATTGTATGGCTACGCACTCCCATCACTTTTGCACTTAGGGTTGCTGCGAGCATATTATAGGCATTGTGTTTTCCTCGTAGAGGCAAAGAATGCAAATCCATATCTGTTGGAATAACTGTTGTGTCTACAGCAGGAAGCGTCTTGCTGAGTGCTTTTTTGAAAGATTGGTCGTGCATAGTAAATGGAATAAGTTGAGCAGATAACTTGAATTGTTGAAGATGTTTGGTAATCATTTCGTCATCTTCATTGTAGATAAAAAAATTGTCTTGTGATTGATATTTAGCTATTGCAAATTTAGCGACAGCATAATTTACAAAAGAATATGCGTAACGTTCTAAATGGTCTTCGGTAATATTTAATAACACAGCAACATCGGGTTGAAAAAAATGAATATCATCTAATTGAAAACTACTCACTTCAACAATGTAATACGGTTTAGGTGCAAGGGCAATTTGCTTTGCAAATGAGTATCCGACATTACCCACTAAGGCTGCATTGAATTGTGCCGTTAAAAAAATATGATGAATTAACGTTGTTGTTGTTGTCTTTCCATTTGTTCCTGTAATGGCAATAATTTTTGCATCTTGTTTGTAGCAGTACGCAAAATCAATTTCACTCATAATCGGAATGTTTGCCTGCCGTATCTTTTGAATTAAAACGTTGCTTTCTGCAATGCCAGGGCTTTTAATCACGAGGTCATAATTCAAAATTTGTTCAACTCTGTTGCCTTGTTCTGAAAATGGAATTTGAGCTTCCTTTAATTCTTTTTTACGGTCTTTGCGAATTTCTTTTTCATCTAAAACAAAAACTTCATGCCCTTTTTGTTTTGCCAATAAGGCAACACCAATGCCACTTTCCGCAGCACCAAGAACAAGTATTGTTTTATAGAAAGAAATGTGATTCACAACTAAAATTATCTAATTTTTAAAGTAATAACAGAAAGCACAACGCATAAAATGGCAATAATCCAAAAACGGACAACGATTAAATTTTCGTGATACCCTTTTTTTTGATAATGATGGTGGAGAGGACTCATTAAAAATACACGCCTTCCTTCACCATATTTTTTCTTCGTGTATTTAAAATATACGACTTGAATAATGACGCTTAAATTCTCTACTAAAAAAATACCACAAATAATAGGTATCAATAATTCTTTGCGAATAATAATAGCAAGTGCCGCAATAATTCCTCCGAGTGTAAGGCTGCCTGTATCACCCATAAACACTTTGGCAGGATATGCGTTATACCACAAAAATCCAACGCAAGCACCAACAAATGAGGCAATAAAAATAGATAGTTCACCAAGATGCGGAATGAACATAATATTCAAATAATCAGCATAATTGTAATTGCTACTGACATAAGCAAATATGCCCAACCCCGCACCCATTATGGCTGAAGTGCCTGCTGCTAATCCGTCTAAGCCATCTGTAAGATTGGCTCCATTTGACACAGCGATAATAATAAACGTAACTACTAAAACATAAACTATCCATGTATAAGGAGCTAAATCTTGAGAAAACATTGTGAGTAAATCACTATAATTAAACTCATGGTTTTTTTGAAAAGGAATTGTTGTGGCTGGTGATTTTACAGCTTGAAAAGGAATATTGTAAATATAAGTGATGGTGCTATCAACTTTTTTTTCAACCTTTTGCATACGTGTCAAATGTGGCTGATTAGGAATGTGCCGCAAAATAGTTACATGAGAATTAAAGTATAAAGTAATGCCCACAATCAACCCTAATCCAATTTGTCCAATGATTTTAAACTTACCCGCAAGTCCAGCTTTATCTTTTTTAAACACTTTAATATAGTCGTCAATAAAACCAATAGTACCAAGCCACAGCGTTGATAAAATCATCAAAACAATATACACATTGTGGATTTTTGCAAACAATAAAGTAGGAATAATAATACCCGCAATAATGATAACGCCGCCCATTGTCGGTGTTCCGACTTTCGTGTGTTCATTTGTTAAACCAAGTGTTCTAACGGTTTCTCCAATTTGTTTTCTTTGGAGGTAGCGAATAATTTTTTTACCAATAAAAATGGTAATCAACAAAGAAACAATTGCTGCAAGCACAGCTCTAAATGTGATGTAATAAATTATTCCTGTTCCGCTTAAAGAAAATTCGCGTCTTAACCAATCTAAAAGATAATAAAACATAAATCGTTATTTATAATTTGTGGTGTTGAAATATTTCTTGAATTTTTTCTTTATCACTAAAATGGGTTTTTACTCCTTTTATGTCTTGATAGGTTTCATGCCCTTTACCTGCAACTAACACAATATCACCTGCCTTAGCTTTTGTTAAAGCAACTTGAATTGCTTTTGTTCTATCCAAAATTGTTTGTGCTTTTTTTTGCAAATCAGATGCTATACCATTCGTCATCTCTTGGATAATTTTTTTCGGATTTTCACTGCGAGGATTATCTGATGTGAGTACAACAACATCACTGAAAGTGGCTGCAATACTGCCCATCAAAGGTCTTTTTGTTTTATCTCTATCGCCTCCGCAACCGATAACAGTATAGACGTTTTGATTTTTTTGCTTCGTTTTACGAATTGTTTTTAACACATTTTCTAAAGCATCTGGCGTATGTGCATAATCAACAATGGCATGTATTTTATTCTGTGGCGACACCAATAATTCAAACCTTCCATTCGGACTTTTAATCGTAGAAAGCAATTGCAAAATTTCATTTGATTTTTTACCAAGTGAAATAGCTGTTGCATACACAGCCAATAAATTATACGCATTAAATTCTCCAACCAATTGAAAGTGTGTGGCAACTTGGTTGTTGATACTCAACTCTAATCCCGTTAAAGCGTTAGTGATTATTTTGCCTTTAAAATTTGCAAGTGTTTGGAGCGAGTAAGTGATTTTTTTTGCTTTTGTATTTTGAAGCATCACGAGACCGCGCTTGTCATCAATATTGCTAATTGCAAATGCACTTTTAGGCAATGCATCAAACAACATTTTTTTTGCATCAATATAATTCTTGAAATGTTGATGATAGTCTAAATGGTCATGTGTAATATTTGTAAATACAGCTCCTGAAAATTGAATGCCTGCAATGCGATGTTGATGAATGGCATGAGAACTACATTCCATAAAAACATATTCGCATTTGGCTTTTTGCATTTGATTGAACAACGAATACAAATTCACAACATCTGGAGTTGTATGTGTCGAAGAAATGGCTTTATGATGAATAAAATTTTGAACAGTAGAAAGCAAACCAACTTTGTGTTTCATTTTTTTAAACAATTCAAACAAAATAGTTGCCGTAGAAGTTTTACCATTTGTACCTGTAACCCCTACAATCTTTAATCGCTCTGCAACTTTGTCATAATAATTATTCAATATATTGCCAACAGCGATTGCGGCATTTTCTACAAGTACAAAAATTATTTTCTCACTTCTATGTTCGGGTAATTGTTCACAAACAATCACGCTTGCACCATTTTGAATTGCTTGAGAAATAAAATCATGTCCATCAACTTTTGTTCCTTTCATCGCAACAAAAACATCTCCTTTTTTGATGAGCATAGAATTAACCTGAATGTGTTTTATGACAATAGCTTTATCTCCAATAATTTTGGTTACTCGCACTTTGGATAATATGTCTGATAATGTTTTCATGTTAGCCTAAAATAATTGTAACGAGATTGCCTTTTTGAATTTTTGTTCCCGCAGGAATAGTTTGCTGAACAACAATCCCTGTTCCTGATAATTGTATGCGTAATCCTAATTTTTCAATGACTTCTAATGCCTTAATCACATTCATGCCAATTAAGTTTGGCATCAATAAATTATGGTTAGTAGAAAAAAATGTATAAGCAGGGAAAGATTTTTGTTTATTACGATACGTCGATGGATCTTCTTCTATTTTTGTCTCCTCACTAATATCTGTTTGCAAAGCCTGCGTATTTTCGATTGCCATCAATCTATCCGCAACATTTTTAAACACTGGTGCAGCAACGCTTGCCCCATAATAATTCAATGCTTTAGATTTATTTTTAATTACAACAATGCAAGAATACTTGGGGCTTTCTACAGGAAAATAGCCTACAAAAGAAGACATATACGTTGAGTCTTTATAGCCTCTCTGTTTTTCATAAAATAAATTTGTGCCTGTTTTACCTGCCACATGATAAAATGATTGACGAAATACTTTTTTTGCTGTTCCAGAATCAACGACATACTGCAATAGAAATTGCAATTTTTCTAACGTGTTGGGCGAACAAATATTTTTTTCTACAACCGAGGGTTGTATTTCTTGTACAAGCAATCCTTGATTCATAATTTGAGAAACCAAATACGGTTTCATCATCACTCCATTATTCGCAACGGCATTATATAAATTCAAAGTTTGTAATGGCGTAACTTCAATGCCATAACCAATACTTATCCACGGCAAAGACGTAACCTTGCTCCAATATTTTGTTTTAGGAGTAGGAATATTTGGACTTGCTTCTTCTGTGATTAAATCAAAACCCGTTTTTGTTGTAAAATGAATTTGTCTTAAATGGGCTAAATAACGTTCTGGGTGTTCACGATAAAAATAATTCACTAATCTACTCACGCCCACATTACTACTCATTGCAAACGCATTTTTAACGCTTGTTTTTTTATAATCATGCTTCTCACTATCATACATTACAATACCCTTTCCATATTCTAATTGCCCCCTATTCAAATCAACTTTGTCATTGATGTTGATCAAATTATCTTCTAATAAAGCGAGCATAGAAAATAATTTAAACGTGCTGCCTGGTTCGTATCTTTTAATCGCATAGTTGATTAACTCTACATAATCGGTGTCATTTTTTTGACTTGTCAAATTCACCATGGCTTTAATTTTTCCTGTTGCCACCTCCATCACAATGCAAGTTCCCCACTCGGCTTGTTGTTGTTTCAATTTAGTTTTCAATGCGGTTTGGGCAATTTCTTGAATGTTCGTACTCAAGGTTGTAATAATGTCTTTTCCATTATTTGCAGTAATGTGATGCCCTTCAATGGGTGCAAAAGATCCGCCACCGAGATATTTAATTAAACGATAGCCTTCTTCGCCACGCAATACAGAATCATAGGCTTTTTCTAATCCCAAATTCCAGCTTGCAGAGTCTCTTAAAAACCCAATTGTTCGATTACCTAATTCACCATAAGGATAAACGCGTTTGTTTTTTGCTTCAAAAATAAATCCCGATGCGTATTTGTTTTTTGCGAGTTGAATAAAAGACAAACTTTTAATTTTTTGAACATTTTGATAATTGACATTGTGCTTAAATAAATAAAACCTCTCTTTCTGTTTATACCCCGCCGCCAATTCTGCTTTGTAATCAACCTGAGTTTTATCTTTAAATAATTGAGCAAAAGTCATACATAACGAATCCAATTTTTGCTTCCACAACTTACCTTTATTGTCTCTCATTTGTTTTGCACCAAAATCAATATAGATGTCATAAGACGGCAATGAAGCACTCAATATATTTCCATCTTCAGAAAAAATTGTTCCTCGTTCAGACGCAATAGGACGTTTTAAAATATGAAGACTATCAGCATAATTTTTCCAAAAATGTCCATCGACAAATTGAATATTAATGACCTTCCAAATAATCATAACACAAAATAAGAGTAGAATGCCTACTACTATTTTGATGCGTATTAAAATTTGGTTTTTAATGTTCATGATAATTGGTTCTTATGAATTATTATTCATTGGTTAAAGAATCATTTAAAATAATTGGTTGTTGATTCAATGGTTTGAGTTGAAATTTTTGCATTGCAAGAGATAAATTTCCCTGCTTTGTCAAATCTGTCAATTCACTTTTATAGATTAAATATTCATACTTCATTTTTGTTACTTCTGCATTGAGTTGATTAATTTTGCGAATTGTTTTTATTGCTCTGTGTCCATTGGCGATATACAAAAGCAGAAAAAAAACGACCCATAAAATCAAAGCAATATGCTGTTGAAGAAAATCTAATTTGATGTTGTTTAAAAATTCCCATGCTTTAGATTGAGGTTTTTCTTGATTTGTTTCTGTTGTTGTATGATTTGTAATATCCATTATTCAATACTTAAAATTTATAGTCTTTCTGCCACACGCAACTTTGCACTTTTGCTCCTGCTATTTCTTTTCATTTCTTCTACACTTGCTTCTATTGGTTTTTTAAATAAAAGCTGAAACATTTTTACACTCTGATTTTCAGCACTTTCTACGTCTTCATTTCTCATCCATCGTTTTACCAATCTGTCTTCTAAAGAATGAAAACTCAATATCACTAATCTGCCTTGTGGTTTTAATAGATAGGGTGTTTGAAAGAGCAATTCTTTCAATGCACCAAGTTCGTCATTGACTTCTATACGCAGTGCTTGCAAGGCTTTGGTAACATATTTTTGCTCCATTCCTTTAATTTGTTTTTGAATCACTTTTTTAAATGTTCCTAAAGTTTCAATTTTTATTTTTTTTCTTTCTTCTACAATGCACGCAGCCAATTGTCTCGAATTGAGTAATTCTCCATAATAAAAAAACACATTTGCTAATGCTTCTTGCGTATAAGTGTTCAAGACGTCTATCGCCGTTTTTGTTTGTCGTTTATCCATACGCATATCTAATTTTTGATCATCAAAGCGTATTGAAAAACCACGTTCTGGCGTATCTATTTGATGGCTACTCACACCTAAATCAGCAAAAATTCCATCAACTTGTTCTATGCCCTTCCATTGCAAAAAATTTCTGACATAACAAAAATTATGCCCAAAAAATTGAAAGCGTTTATCCTCAATTAAATTTCTTTTTGCACTTTCATCTTGATCAAATGCAAACAATTTCCCCTCTGGATTCAATGCTTCTAATATTTTTTTTGCATGACCACCTCCTCCAAAAGTACAATCAACATAAACCCCATTTTTATTCACCACCAAAGCGTCCACGCACTCTTGTGGCATAATAGCTTCATGATAAAAATGTTCTTGTGTATTGTTCATATTAAATTGTTTCAGGTTTTGTTGCCATTACTTTTTTTGCCAATGCACTAAATTGTTCCGCAGAATAGTTTTCAAAGAATTTTTTGTAATACGTTTCTTTATCCCAAATTTCTATTTCTGTAAGCGTCGAGGCTAAGACAACATCTTTTTCTAACCCAGCATATTTAATGAGCTCTTTAGACAACAGAATTCTGCCTATGCTGTCTAACCCTATTTTTTGAGCACCGCCCAAATACACTCTTTTAAATTCTCTCACAGCAGGGTCAAAAGGGTCTTTCGTACTAATATTTTCTACAATTTTTTTCCACGCATCAATGGTGATCAATTCCAAACAATTTTCAATGCCTCGTTTTAAAACAAGAACTTGTTCGGTTGCATTTTCTAATTGCAACCCTTTTTTGATGTCATTGGGCAAAAGGAATCTGCCTTTAACATCTAACGAAACTGAAAATTCTCCTATAAAGTCCATAAAGCGTAGTACTTAAACACGAAGAAACATTTTTTAACACATTTTTACATTTTTTACCACAACTTCTTATGCACATTGACAAAAAAAACCTTAATAATGATGTTTGTAAGTGCTTGGTTTATTCAGAAAACCGAATGCAAGTTTGTGTATATAATAGCCGAAAATCCTTTTAAATCAAGGTTTTTATTGTGGATAAAGGCGTTCTTGCCCAAAGTGGAAAATCTAAAAATCAAATAGCCTGATTGCTATTTCTAAAATGAGTGTCAACCTTATTTTAACACGTATTCATTGAATTTTAATTTCAATAACCCCGTTTGCTATGTGGTAAAAGACAAAACACACAGCTACAACTTGCATATCTATTGTAGTATTTTTGGGAATATTGGGACGAATTCTATTTTTTATCAATAGCTGCTTGAATCAAATCAAGTGTGTTTTTTAGCCTTGACACGCCATCAGTTTTTTAAAAGCTTCATAGGCTTTGCCTGATTGCAATGATTGAAGTGCGATGTTTTTTGCATCATAAAATGTTGTTGCCATACCATATAACATCAAGGCAAATGCGGTGTTGACAAGAACAACTTCTTGTTGTGCTGGCGTTGCTTTATTTTCCAAAACAGCAAGAAAAATTTTTGCAGCCTCTTCTATGGTGTCTCCACCAAACAAATCTGATTGTTGAATTCTCAACATGGTCATATCAGAAATGCTGTATAAACGTTCACTTTTAGGTGTGATAACTTTTGCGTCAGACGTAAGAGCAATTTCGTCGTATCCATCAAGACTATGCAAAAGCATATATTTTTGATTCATGTTTTGAAGCGTATACTGATACAAACGCATCACGTCTAAATGATACACGCCTATTACGCTAAGGCTTGGCTGGCAAGGGTTTGCAAGAGGTCCAAGCTGATTAAAAAACGTTCTCACTTTTAAATTTTTGCGAATGCCTGCAACAGATTTTAAAGCAGGATGAAAGAAAGGTGCATGCAAAAATGTAAGTCCGCAATTATCTAATTCATATTTTATTTTTTGTTCATCAACAGCATTTTTGTACCCAAAATATTCCATCACATTGGACGAGCCTGAAACTGAAGATGCTGCATAATTTCCATGTTTACAAATCATTGCCCCCGCCCCCGCAGCAACAAAACAAGACAGCGTTGAAATGTTAAATGTGTTTTTCTCATCACCACCAGTTCCTACAATATCCATTGCCATTCTTCCTTCTAAGTCGATTTTTGTTGCTAAATCCATCAATGAATTTCTGAATCCCAAAAATTCTTCAATACGAATTTTACGCATCATAAACACACTTGTAAACGCCGTAATTTGTTCATTATTATAGGCGTTATTTGCAATTGCTTGCAACACATCATAGGCTTGTTGTTGTGTTAAAATTTGTTGTGCATAGAGACTTTGTAGAATGGTTTTCATCTTTTATTCGGTCGTTTTGTTTGTGTGTAGTCGCACTTTCAATTCAAAATAATACTGTTCTTTTTGTTCTAAAGTATGTGCCGCAGTGAACAAAGTAATAAATACAAGAAGTAAAAGGCAAGCGATACAAAATGCAAGCATTAAACCGGGTGAAAAAAAAGAAATACGTTTATACCAACCTGTTGTCAAACTGAGCAAAATAGCCGTTAATAAAATACATCCATTACGAATTCCTGCAATAAAAAAATAAGTACTTCTGCTTTTTTCGTTACGTTGTTTCTCCCATTCAAGAAGAAATTTTTGTTCTTTTTCGGTTAAAATCATTATAGTTATTTTTTAAAATTGAGTGTCAAATAAGTTCACTTATTCCAATTTTTGCAAGCGATCAATTTAGCTTGACTGTACGAACATTAAAATTGATTTTTGCAGGCACTAAATAAGCTCGCTTAAATATTAACTGCCCTCTTTCGTTAGATAAAAAATTCACAAATCCTCTTCCAGGTCCTGTATAATTTTCTTTTAATACGTAAGTAATTTCTCGTAGAAAAGGATATTTATTTAAAGCTAAATTAGCTTGATAAGGTTTTACAAATATGTTTGCTTGCTCACAATTTTGACACGGTAAGCCAATGATTTTTATTTGATTAGAAAATGAAATTTGCATACTATCTTCTTTATCCCCAACCCAACTTACGCCAATAAAGCCAATTAAATTTTGATGTGTCGCCACATTTTCTATCAATGATTTAGAATTAACAGACCCTTTCAAATTATTTGTATAAGGCGTTTTTTTTAAAATTCTTTCTGACACATAACGCAACACACTACTTTGCGACAAACCGTCAACAATGGGTGCATAGCTTTTATTTTTACCCAATAAAACATCTCGCAACTCTTCTATTGTAAATAAACTGTCTTTGTTTTTTTTATTCGTAATGACAGCTATTGCATCATAAGCAACAGTTCCATACGCTGGCTTGTAACCAATTTTATTCTGAATAATTTCTTCTTCTGCGGCTTTAATATTGCGGGCTAAAATAACAACACGAAAACTGTCATTGGTTAAGTTTTTAATACAATCAGCTTCTGATTTAAAAAAAGCATGAAGCGTAACATTAGGGTATGACGAACGATAGACTTTTAAAATGTCTTCAAAAATAGGTTGATAACTTTCGTCTATACAAACGTTGATGTTACCTGTTTTGTAATCTTCTTGAACGCTTGGTTGTGTTTGCGGAGACGTGTCGCAATGCAGTAATAAAAAACAAAACGGAAAAATGATGAGACGGAATAAATGATGACGCATAAAAAAATTTAAAAAGTAATGTAAAGCAAGGATAATTTTTTACTTGTTCTTTACCATAAAACATAAAATCATCTCTGTGATTTAAGCGTCTTTCTTTTTTGTATAAAAGAAGAAATTAGATTGGCGTATTGTCTCTTTCACAAAATCTACTTGTTCATGAAAACACAAAATGTGGTTCGTGCTTTTCTCAAAAAACAAAAACAAAATTCGTTGCGATTAAAGTTTTTTATCAATACACTTTTTGCTTCAAAAAAAAGACAAACAATCGCAAAGCATTTTATAGAAAAAGACAAAGAAGTATGGGCAGAAACTTCGTGTTTATCATGTTCTAATTGCTGTCGAACAATGACCCCAACCTATACCGCAACAGACATGAAACGCATTGCTACACATTTACAAATGTCTGTAAAAGAATTTCAAGACAAATGGTTATACAAAGAGCGTGGCGGCGATTGGCGAAATGTAAATTGGCCCTGTCAATTTTTAGATAAAAAAACAAACTATTGCACCATTTATGAACAACGCCCACTTGACTGTGCGAGTTTTCCTCATCACCATAAAAAAGGCTTGATAGACTATGCACCTATGTTAAAACAAAACGTGTCTTATTGCCCTGCAACAAATTTGTTGATAGAAAAAATGTATGCTATCAAAGAGACCCTTAAAGCGTAATGAATTTGTATTAATACAATGTAATCGTTCATATTAAAACACAATGATGACCACTTTAAACAATATTGTTTTTGTTGATGCAGAAAAAGAAGAACAAGGAACACTCTATTTTAATCGCAGTTTTTTACCTCAACAACAAAACACAAACGCAACTATCGATGGCGATGGGTTAATTGCTTTTCCTGGTTTAGTTGATCCGCATGTGCATTTTAGAACGCCAGGATTAGAGCATAAAGAAACCTTTCAAACGGGCGGAGAATCTGCATTAGCGGGCGGAATTACAACAGTTTTTGATATGCCTAATACAATTCCTCCAGTATTTGACACAGACACTTTGAATAAAAAAAGAGCTATCATCAATCACATTTCACCCATTCATTTTGGACTATTTATTTGTGGTAATGAACACAATATAGAAGAGCTGAAAAATGCAAAAAATATTGCTGGCATCAAGTTGTTTTTAAACGACACCACAGGGCACTTACTTTTAAATAATAGAGACGTATGGAAAGCAATATTTTCTCTTGGCAGGCAAGTTACTTTGCACGCTGAGGGCGATACCTTTTTAGAAGCAATTTCAATTTGGGAAGAATTGAATTATCCCTGCCGAATTCATTTGGCACACATGACGTTAAAAAAAGAAGTCGATCAAATCATGCGTTTGAAACATAACGCTATAACTCAAAAACTTATTTCTTGTGAGGTATGTCCACATCATTTATTTTTTTCTGATGGTGATATTGCAATCAATCCTTTTTTACGTATGAAGCCTGAATTAGCAACAGAAAAAGATAGACTATCTTTATGGAAAGCCATTGAAGAAGGCATTATCGATTGTTTTGCAACAGACCACGCACCACATTTAATAGAAGAAAAGAAAAATACGCCACCAGCATTTGGTGTGCCAGGTGTAGAAACTTTGTTGCCTTTGTTGTTTACTGTTTGGGTACAAAAAAAATGGAGCATGAAAAAATTGGCTGCCATGACAAGCTATAATGCACTCAAAATTTATGGCGTACAAAATTTAAAAGGATTGTTTCAAGAAGGCTATGATGCAGACTTTACGGTCATTGACGCCAATACGCCATTTACTCTTCAAGGCAAAAATTTACATTCAAAATGTGGCTGGACTCCGTTTGAAAATTTTGCTGTGTATGGAAAAGTAAAAGCAACTTTTTTACAAGGACAACAATTGTATGACGGCATAAATTTTCACCCTAATACAATTTCTAATAAAGAAATTTCATTCATTGCTTAAATCAACAACATGAGTTTGTGCATTGTGCCAACACCAATTGGCAATTTAAAAGACATGACCTTGAGAGGATTAGAGGTTTTGCAAACTGCAGATTTAATTCTATGCGAAGACACGCGCACATCATCAATTTTATTGCAACACTACAATATCAAAAAAAAATTACAAGCTTTTCATCAACACAATGAACACTTGATAACGCCAAAAATTGTCGAACAAATTTTACAGAAAAATATGCGTGTGGCAATGATTAGTGATGCAGGCACTCCGGGTATTTCTGACCCTTGCTTTTTATTGATTCGTGCTTGTATTCAAGCAAATATTCAAACGGAATGTTTGCCGGGTGCAACTGCTTTTGTACCAGCATTGGTAAATAGTGGAATTGCTTCAAACAAATTTGTGTTTGAAGGTTTTTTACCTATGAAAAAAGGCAGGCAAAGTTTAATCGAAAAATTAGCACAAGAAGAACGAACAATTATTTTATACGAGTCGCCAAAAAAAATTCTTCATACGATAGAAGATTTATTACAGCATTTTGAACAAAACCGTAAAGCCGTCATTTGTAGAGAATTATCCAAGCTACACGAAAGTTTTTTGCGAGATACTTTAGGACAATTAAAAACGCAACTCGAAGCAAAAGAACTAAAAGGGGAAATTGTTTTAGTGATAGCAGGAAAAGAGCGGTGAAATTAGTTTTCGTCCTAAAGAGTTAATAACTGTTTTTTACTGAATAGTTGCAGTATATGACCCCTATTTTAGGGAAAGATAATTACTTATTAACCATTTATCATTAACCTCTATCACGCCAGCAATTCAATGAGAGTGATTTCTGGTAAAATGCCTACCCTGCCATTGTAGCCGATAAAACCAAAACCACGATTAACGTATAATTTTTGTGTGCCTTGCTCATATAAACCTGCCCACTCTGGATAAACATATTTTACAGGACTCCATTTCCAATTGCCTAATTCAACGCCAAATTGCATGCCGTGTGTATGCCCCGATAAAGTTAAATCAATGCGTGGATATTTTTTAAGAATTTCGGCACGCCAATGTGAGGGGTCGTGCGAAAGTAAAATAGAAAAAGGTTGTGCTTCTGTTCCCAATTGAGCTTGTTGCAAGTCGCCATGTGTTTCAAAGTTTTTAGCACTCCAATTTTCCACGCCAAGCAAAGCGATTGTTTGCTTATTTTTTTCTATGATGACGTGTTCATTCAATAATAATTTCCAACCCATATCTGCATGGTGTTGTTTGAGGCGGTTTAGATTGTCTTGTTTGGCTTGTGGAGAAGTCCATGGTACATAACTGCCGTAGTCATGATTTCCAAGTATAGAGTACACGCCAAGGGGGGCTGATAATTGGGCAAAAATTGTTTTGTAAGGTTCCAGTTCGCTGGCTAAATTATTGACTAAATCGCCTGTAAAAAAAATCAAATCGGGCTTGAGGTCGAGTATTTTTTGGATGCCTTTTTGGACTGCTTTAGGGTTGTCGAAACTGCCACTATGAATGTCAGAAATTTGAACGATGCGTAGTCCTGAAAAAGCTTGGGGTAAATTTTTGAAGCGTAAACGAAGGCGGTGAATTTGGTAATTGTATTTGTTGGAAAAGCCATAAATAAAAGACATGGCAAGTGTGCCACCTAAACCTAAGCCCAACCATTTAATAAAGTTGTAGCGAGAAAGAACAACGTCTTCTTGGCTGTTGGTGATAATTTTTTTTGAACGATGAAATAGCCATGATAGTAAAGTTCTACTGTCTTCTATCAAAAAGAAAATACAACTAATAAGTTGTGTAAATATGAGAAGGAATAGAATAGGAAAGACGTTTTTTTTTATTCCATCAGGTAAGGATTGAAAAAAAACAAAGCATAAAAAAAAGCTCACCGCATAAAACAAATACAGATAGGTATAAATGGTTTTGTACCTATCTGTATGAAAAAAAAGATGTTTTGAGGACAGATAAAAATAAATCTGAATCGTGATAATGATTGCTCCAATAATTATTCTCATGCTTAGTTAATCACCTCTCCTTTAATAACTAATTCACGCGGGGTAGATTCGCCTTCGATGCTTACAAAAATGGTGCGTTGAAATCTTCCCATTGCTTGTGCATTATAGCCAATGTTGATTTGATTTTTTTGCCCTTGCATAATGGGTTGTTTAGGATATGTTGGGGTTGTGCAACCACAAGTTGTTTTTACATCTGAAATCACAATTGGTGTTGTTTCTCCATTTTGAAAAACAAAATTATGGGTGGTGGGAATGCCTTGTTTAATTTGTCCAAAGTCAAATTGAGTTTCTGTAAACACAACTTGTTTGGCTGCTGTTAATGATTTTGCTGGGGTTGCGGCGGTTGTATTTGCTGTTGCTTTTGTTATTAGGGTTGCGGCCGTTGTTGCTTGAGCAAAGTTCGTGTTGGTTGAAATGAACGTGATGAGGGAAAGAATAAAGATTTTCATAAGATAAATATTAAGAGAGATAAAAATGAAGAGTTGACTAATAAGAAAGAAAAGTAAAATAGAAGTACAAGCGATGAACGGAGCGTCGCAACTTGGCTTGATGCGTGTTATGCAGGTGGGTCAAAAAAATTAATCTCTTCTATTGGCTAATTTCATAAGTAGTTTGAGGATTTCGATATAAAGCCAAACGATGGTTACGAGTAAGCCAAAAGCACAATACCATTCCATGTATTTTGGTGTGCCTTGAAAAGAGAGTTGTTCTATTCTGTCGAAATCTAAGAGTAAATTGAGTGCGGCGATGGCAACAACAACAAGTGAAAAAATGATGCTAAACATGCTTCCATTTTCTGCACTAAGAATTGAGATGTGTACACCGAACATGCCAAGTACCATGCTAATAAGATAAAAAAATCCGATACCAACAGTTGCGATAATGATGATTGATTTGAGTTGTTCTGTTACTTTGATAATTCTAAATGTGTAAAGAAAATACATGGCAAGAACAACGCCAAAAGTTAAGCCCACTGCATTGAGAACAATGTTTGGGTAGCGTTCTTCAAAGTAAAAATTGATGGTTGCGGACAGTGCTCCGAGAAAAAATCCTTCTGCCAAAGCGTAGGCTGGGGCTAAGTATTTTGACAATTGCGGTTTGAATGCCATGATGAGTGCGAGTATCATGCCAACAATTACGCCGCCCCACATCAGTGCGGTTACGCTAACGCCTTCATAATATAATTTCCACGTAAATAGGGCTGAACCCATGACCATTAAAAATAAGAAAGCAAATTTTTGGAGCGTTCCTTTTGCACTCATTGTATTGCTGTCGCTGGTGTAAATGGTTTGGGCTTTTTGAAAAATTTTGTCTGATAAAGCAGGGTTTTCAGATTTGAATATGCTCATAAGATTAAAATTAGAGTGTTAAGAATAAAAACAATGGAGCGAAAATAGAAAAATTTGGAGACAGAGGGCAGAATGATAGTTTTGAGAAAGGTTTTTTTTTAAATAAATAAACAGCAAATGATAAAAAAAGATGTTTTGATTGTAGGGGAATTATTAGTGGATTTATTGAGTGAGAATTATGTGAATAGTTTAGAGGGGCAAGAAAAATTTATTGCTTTTCAAGGAGGCAGTCCGAGTAATGTGTGTGCGAATTTAAAATGGTTGGGCAATTCTGTTTCTCTTATTGCCTGTGTGGGTAATGATTTTGCGGGTGATTTTTTGGTGCACAGTTTAGAAAAAATTGGTTTAGAGACGAATGGCGTTTATAGAAGCAATGAACCCAGCACAATGATTGTGGTTACAAAAAGTTTGCAGACACCGCGTTTTATTCCGTATCGTTTTGCAGATAAACAGATTCCTGCAATTGACCAAAAACAGATTGAAGAACACAACATTATTCATAGTTGTGCATTTGCATTAAGCCAAAATCCTGCACAAAAAAACATTTTAGATGCGATGGAATATGCCCAACAATGTGGCAAAAAAGTTTCTGTAGATTGGAATTTTTCTCCTGCTATTTGGTTGGATAATGATGGCAAAAAAGTATTTCAACAAATTGTTTCTTACAAACCCTTGTTGAAGTTAAGCATGGACGATATGGAAAGATTTTTAAACAATAACAAGTTGAGGATTGATGAGGCAAAACAATTTTTGCAACAGTATGAAGCAGAAGTGTTGTGTTTAACGTGCGGAAAAGACGGCGTGTGGGTGAAACAAGAAAATAGTGCGTGGGCGTTTTTTGCTGCCCAATCTGTTTCAAAGGTCGTTGATACAACAGGTGCTGGCGATGCGTTTTGGTCTGGGTTTTTGCATCATTACTTAGCCCAAAAATCGATTGCAGATTGTGTAATTGCAGGCATCAATTTGGCATCAAAAAAAATCCAACAACTTGGACCTTTGTACCTCTAATTTTTATTCAATATAATAACGATGGAATTTACTCTTCATAAAGCACAAGGTTCAGGAAATGATTTTGTCTTAATTGACATGCGAACACAAAACGAATTGTTGAGTGAAGTACAACGAAAACAACTTGCCGTTAGAATTTGTAACAGAAATTCAATGCTTGGTGCAGATGGCATTTTATTTGTTGAACATAGCAAAATTGCAGATGCACAAATGCGGGTTTTTAATGCTGATGGTTCTGAACCACAAATGTGCGGAAATGGCATTCGCATTGTAGGGCGTTGGGTTGCAGAAAATGCACAAAAAGAAGCCGTTACTGTAGAAAATAAAACTGGAATTATTTATGCCATAAAAATGGCTAACGATTTTTATCCTGACGTAAAAGCCACTTGTTTGCAAATTGAAAATGTCAATTTTGACCCAGCAACTTTACCGATGAAAACGAATCTACACGAACATATTCATACTGTGATTCCTTTTCTTTCAACGCAATTAAAATTTACAGCCATCAGTGTGCCTAATCCACATATTATTTGCTTTGTCGAAAACATTGATGAAACAGAATTAGTGCAAATAGGCAAAAAAGCAAACGAACCAAATCCTATTTTTCAAGAAGGCGTAAATGTGAGTATGGCAAAAAAAAACAACAACAATGAATTGTTTGTTTTAACTTATGAAAGAGGCGTTGGCATTACAAATTCTTGCGGAACAGCGATGTTTTCTTCTGTTGTTGCTGCATGCAAAAACAATTTTTTACAACTCAACCAAATGATTGACGTGAAAAATAAAGGTGGATTTATTCGCATTTGCTTGAACGACAATTTTGGCGGAATAATGATTGGCAATGCCTCTTATGTATATGCCGGAAAAATTGCTTTTACAGATTCATCTATGACAACTTTTTCCTTTGAGCCAACGCATCAATATCAAGAAGAAGTTATTGCGTATGAAAAATTACTAACGCAATCAACAACAAATTAATGCTATTATTTACCTTAATATTTCTTTGATATGAAATTGGTTTTTGCTTGTTGCTTCGTTCTTTTTTTGTCTTGTTATACAGAAAAAAAAGAGCAAAAATTATTTGAATTGCAAGAACATTCAGGGCTTTTTTTTCAAAACCATATTCAGAATGAAAAAGACTTTAATATTCTTACGTATCGCAATTTTTACAATGGCGGAGGAGTTGCAGTTGGAGATTTAAATAATGATGGATTGCCCGAAGTTTTGTTTACGGCAAACATGGACAGCAATAAATTGTTTTTGAATAAAGGGCAATTTCAATTTCAAGACATTACACTACAAAGCAAATTATTACAAAGAAAAAAATGGGCTACTGGCGTTGCATTTGCAGACATCAATGCTGATGGTTGGTTAGACATTTATATCTGTTATGCCGGTTACCAAAAAGGCATTGACTCAAAAAACGAACTCTATATCAACAATAAAAATTTAACCTTTACAGAGCAAGCCAAAGAATACGGTTTAGATGATAGCGGATTTACAACACACGCTGCGTTTTTTGATTATGATTTAGATGGCGATTTAGATGTGTATATTTTAAACAACAGTTTCATTCCAGTCAATACCCTCAATTATTCCAACAAAAGAACCTTGCGTGCTAAAGATTGGCCTGTGCGAGATTTTTTAAAAGGCGGTGGTGATAAATTATTACGCAACGACCAAGGAAAATTTATCGACGTAAGTGAACAGGCGAACATTTATGGAAGCCTCATTGGCTTTGGCTTGGGCGTTACAATTGGAGATGTCAATAACGATGCTTATCCAGATATGTATATCTCAAATGATTTTTTTGAAAAGGATTATTTATACATCAATCAAAAAAACGGAACGTTTAAAGAGTCTTTAAATGATATGATGCAACACATTAGTCATTCATCTATGGGAGCCGACATGGCAGACATCAATAACGACGGCTATGCTGATATTTTTGTTACGGATATGTTACCGCAAAATGACTATAAATTAAAAACAACGTCGCTATTTAATACCTATGACATTCATCATTACATGGAAAAGCAAGGCTTTTACAAACAATTTATGCAAAACACTTTGCAACTCAATAATGGTAATCATACCTTTTCAGAAATTGCACATTATGCAGGCGTTGCGGCTAGTGATTGGAGTTGGGGAGGTTTGATTTTTGATGCCAACAATGACGGTCTGAACGACATTTTTGTAAGCAACGGCATCAACCATGATGTTACAAATATGGACTTCATGGATTTTTTTGCAAATGATATTATCCAAGATATGGTGATGCACGGCAACAAAGCAGAGGTGAGCGAAGTGATCAAAAAAATGCCTTCCAATCCTGTTATAAATTGTTTGTTCATCAATACCGGAAATTTAAAATTTGACGATCAAGCAACAACAAAAGGTATGGAACAAGCCTCATTTTCTAATGGTGCTGCATACGCAGATTTAGACAATGATGGCGACTTAGACTTATTAGTAAACAACGTCAATCAACCGGCTTTTGTTTACAAAAATCTAACACAAAAAAATGACTCGCAACAATTTATTCGCTTTGTTTTATCCGACACAATAACAGGAAATAAAAACCGGTTTTGTATTGGAGCAAAAGTTAAAGTGTTCTCAGGCACTGAAATTTTAAACAGAGAATTGATTCCCAATAGAGGCTTTCAATCTTCTGTAGATTTTACAATTCATATTGGTTTAGGAAAAAGAAAAATTGATTCCATTATCGTTCAATGGCAAGATGGTAGCCTTGAGAGAATCATCAATTACCAGATTAACCAAAACAATATTTTATACAAAAAAACAAAACACAATATACCCATCAACAAAGAAAAACTTGAAATCAAAAATGTTATCACTCTTCTACCACAAAAGTTTCTGCCGCATCAAGAAAATTCGTTTGTAGATTTTTATCAAGAGCGCGGCATTCCAATGATGTTATCTCAAGAAGGTCCTAAAGCGGCGATTGGCGATGTCAATGGAGACGGACAAGAAGATATTTATATCTGTGGTGCTGCTGGACAAACAGGAAATTTATACATACAAAAAAACGGTCACTTTGAAACAAAAATCATTCCTACAGAACAACATTTTGCAGACATAGAAGAAACCGCAACAAGTTTTTTTGATGCCAATGGAGATGGTTTTTTAGATTTATGGATTGCTCCTGGTGGTAATGAATATGCACCCCCATCGGTTCAATTAGCAAATCGCTTATACCTCAATGACGGAAAGGGGAATTTTTCTTTAACGCAGAAAAACCTGCCATTCAACGATGTGAATGTGAGCGTTGTTCTTCCTTTAGACTTTGATAATGATAAAGATATGGACGTGTTGATTGCAGGTAGAAATGTTCCTCAACAATATGGTATAAATGCAAATAGTTATTTATTAGAGAATGACGGAAAGGGAAACTTTACTCTTTTTTTACAAGACACGAAAAATCCTTTTGAAGGATTAGGTATGATTACTGCGGTGGCGTTTGACAATGTATTGAGTAAAGAAAAAAAATCGCTTGTGTTTGTTGGCGAATGGATGAGTCCACTATTTTTTGATTATACAGAAAAAAAATGGCAACAACAAAAAACAAATTTGCAAAATTTAAAAGGTTGGTGGCAAAGCATTGCCATTGAAGATTTCAATAATGACGGATTAAAAGACCTCATTCTTGGCAACATAGGAGAGAATTTTTATCTCCAAGCTAACCCCTCTTCACCAATTAAATTATGGCTCAATGATTTTGACAACAATGGATCTATAGAAAAAATTATCACAAGAACGATTGAACAAAAAGACGTTCCTGTATTTTTGAAAAAAGAGGTTACGGATCAAATTCCAAGCCTCAAAAAAGAAAATCTCAATTATGCTTCATTCGCTACCAAGAGCATACAGAATCTTTTTTCAAATCTCGTATTAGAAAAAAGTAGTGTCAAAGAAATCAATACGAATACATCATTGGTTGCGATGGCTCAAAGTAAAGGTCAATTTTTAATTCAGGCTTTGCCGCAAGAGATTCAATTTTCTTCTGTAAACGCAATACAAACCATTGATATGAATGATGATGGTTATTTAGACCTTGTATTAGGCGGAAACAACAGCCACCTCATTCCTCAATTTTCAAATATTGATGCGAGTTTTGGAAGTGTTATTTTGAATAATGGAAAAAGCAAATTTGAGGTATTAAAAAAAACGAATTGGGTGGAACGTGGAGATATTAAAGAGATTAAAATTATTCAATTGCAAAAAGCAACTTGTTTATTGATATTAAAAAATAATGCAACGCCTTTATTGTACCAAATCAACGCAAGTTGGAATAAGAAAAAATAAAATTTCAACAATGACTTTAGACTTGTTACAAAAGTATTGCTCCTCATTGCCAACCGTTACAGAAAGTTTTCCTTTTGATAATGACCACATCGTATTTAAAGTTTATGACAAAATGTTTGCACTGACAAACGTGAAAGAATTTAAAAGCATGAACGTAAAATGTGATCCAGAAAAAGCAATTATATTACGAGAAAAATATGATGCCATTATTGCTGGTTATCACATGAATAAAAAACATTGGAACACCATTTTTTTTGATGGCTCGATTAGTGATGCTGTCCTTTTTTCATACATCAAAGACTCTTACGAACTTGTTCTTAAAGGAGTTTCAAAAAACAAAAAGCAGAGGTGATTTTTTGTGCTATAAAAATGATAGCAACCAACGATTCGTTTTTTTTTTTGTTTATGCGATACTTATTGCACATATTGGCAAACAAAAAATAATGTATGCACATATTGAGTTTAATAGAAATAGAAGCTGATTTAGCAGGTCAAAAAAGAGGGGCTGGATTGGGTCCACAAGCATTAAGACAAATTGCGTTTGAAAAGAAATCGCTTTTGTATGAAAAATTTCAAAGCATTAGCACCCTATCCTATCAACAAAAAATTCCGACGAAAAGTCCTTTTTCGGCAGCAAAACACATTGACGAATTATTGCCTTTTTACAAAAAAAATATTTCTGCGTTACAACAACATTTTCAACAGCATAAGCAGTCTTGTATTGTTTCTGGTGACCATGCAAATGCAATAGCAATCATTGCCTCTTTACAAAAAACATATCCAAAAAAAAACATTGGTATTATTTGGTTAGATGCACACGCAGACTTACACAATATTGACACCAGTCCTTCGGGCAATTTACATGGCATGAGTTTGGGCGTATATTTTAATACGCAAATGTCTGGCAAAAAAAATATCGAACCAAAAACGAAACAAGCATGGAAAGACCTTTGTAGCTTGGGAACAAAAGACGCTTTATCAGTAGAAAATCTTGTCTATGTGGGTTTACGTAGTGTAGAAGAAGAAGAAAAAAACTGCATCAAAAAGAACAACATTTTGACTTTTCCTATTGCGAAAGTGAAAAAAGACAGCATCAAAAAAACAGCAAAAACAATTCAAGAAAAGCTAAAAAATTGTGATTTGGTTTATGTTAGTCTTGATGTTGATGTGTTAGACCCTCGTGTTTCTAAAGGAACGGGGACGCCGGTAAAAAATGGATTTTCTGTATTAGAACTAACACAACTTGTGCAACTACTTGTTTCTACTTTGCCAGTAAAAGTTTTTGAACTCACAGAAATCAATCCGCTCTTAGACACTGAAAATAAAATGGCAAAAAATGTATTTGGGTTGTTTGAAAGAGTTGTTTCAACCTTTGAAAAAAAGGCACATGAATAGCCAATTACAAATTGAAAAAGTTTGGGCAAAACAGAGTAAAACGAAAATTCTTCGCCTTGAAGAAATTGTTGGATCAGGTTCTCCTCGAGAATATTATCGTGTTTTTTTAAGCAACAATACATCAATAATTGCGTGTTATAGTTTGGATATTGCTGAAAACAAAACTTTTATTCGCTATGCTAAAGCACTCTACAAAGCTGGCGTTTCTGTTCCTAAAATTATTTATCATCACACCACAAAACCTGAAATTTATTTTCAAGAAGATTGCGGCAATAAATCTTTATTAGAGCATTTAAAAACGCTAACAACACCAAAACAAATCATTGCGATTTATACAAAAGCGATACAGCATTTAGTCCACGTTCAATTTGAAGGTGCTTTACAGATTGATTTTTCTTCATCACACAGTTTTGAAAAGTGGGATGCTAAAGTTGTTTTGCAAGACCTTTTTTATTTCAAAAATTTTTTCTTAGACCAACTCCGTGTGCCTTATCGCGCACCTTCTTTAATCAAAGAATTTTTATCGATTGCTGATTTTTTCAATAACGAAAAGATTGAAAAAACTTGGTATCATTTTATGTATAGAGATTGTCAAGCCAGAAATATTATGCTCAACAAAGAAGAGAAAATGACGTTCATTGATTTTCAAGGAGCGATGCGAGGTCCAATTCAATATGATATTATTTCTTTGTTATTTCAAGCAAAAGCTAATCTATCAAACACAATACAACAAAAGCTTTTAGATGAATACAAAACACGCGTACAAACAAAAATGAAAGGTAAGTACAGCAGTAGTGAATACGACACGGTTTTTATGTATTGTTTTTTATTGAGGCATTTACAACTTTTAGGTGCTTATGGTTTGCGTGGGTTGATAGAAAAAAAACAACATTTTAGAGAAAGTATTTTTCCGTTATTACAAAAGTTGCCTACACATCAAAACAATTATTTACAAGGAATAAAAAAGCATACTGAAATTTCCAAAGTCATCAACTATATCACTACAAAAAATTTTGTGAAACAATTTCACTTTTTAAAATAATTTTTATTTTTTTTTTATCCCATATTATGAAACACATTCAACTCAAAACAAACATTCCAGGACCTAAAGCTGAAGCCATTTTAACCCGTAGAGCAAACGCCTTTCCTAACGGATTAGGAAAAGCAACCGAAGTGGTTTCAATGAACGCCAAAGGGTCTTTAGTAGAAGACGTTGATAGAAATATATTGATTGATTTTGCTGCTGGCATAGGCATGTTAAACGCTGGTCATTGTCCTCAAAGCGTTGTCGATAGCGTAAAAAATCAAATAGACAAACTCATACACAGCTGTTTTTTAGTCAGTACAACAGAACCGCCCGTTGCCTTAGCAGAAATATTAAATAAAATTACGCCTGGCACTTTTGCAAAAAAAACAATGCTCATGAACTCTGGTTCTGAAGCCGTTGAAACTGCGATTGCCATTGCCAAATATTCCACCAAACGTAACGCCATCATTTGTTTTGAAGGCGGCTATCACGGAAGAACGATGATGGCAATTAGCCTCACCAGCAAATACAGTTTATTCAAAAAAGGTTTTGGAACATTTGCCACAGATATTGTTCGTCTGCCGGCACCTTATCCTTATCGTAAGCCAGAAAATTTAACAATAGAAGAATATATTCAATTGTGTATTCAACAATTTGAAAATGCCTTTGTAACACAAATTGATGCAGATGCTGTTGCTGCAATTATTATAGAACCCGTTCAAGGTGAAGGCGGTTTTATTCAAATGCCAGAAGCCTTTTTATCAAAAATCAGACAGGTCTGCGACAAGCATAATATTGTGATGATAGCCGATGAAATTCAAAGTGGTTTTGGTAGAACAGGAAAGTTATTTGCAATTCAACACACAAACATTATACCCGACATTATTACAATGGCAAAATCTTTAGGATCTGGTTTTCCTATTGCTGCTGTAACAGGAAAAGCCGAATTGATGGACGCTCCACACCCAGGCGGATTAGGTGGAACATACGGCGGAAGCCCCGTTTCAGCAAGTGCAGCTTTAGCGTCTATTCAAATTATTAACGACGAAAAGTTTTTATCTCGCACAAACGAAACAGGATTATTGATAGAAAAAAGATTGCAGAAATGGATGAAACAATATGATATCATTGGTGATGTACGAGGAGTTGGTATGATGCGCATTATTGAGTTTGTAAAAGATAGAAAAACAAAAACGCCAGACACAAGCATCAATTTGAATATTGTCAAAGAAGCCTATAAAAACGGCGTAATTTGTATGCGTGCAGGTATTTATAGCAATTGTATTCGTTTATTGCCAGCATTAAATATTTCGCATGATATTCTTAATGAAGGGCTTGATGTATTGGAAAAAGCCATCGAAACATGCATCTCGCAAACAAAAGTATCACAATAAAATCCCATTCGTGCAAATCAAAAACGTATGAAACAAAACCTAAAAATGGGCATGATTGGTGGAGGACCAAATTCTTTTATTGGTGCTATTCATCGAATTGCCGCACGCATTGATGGACACATTGAATTGGTAGCAGGCGCGTTTAGTAGTGATGAAAATAAATCACGAATTACAGGAGATGAATTAGGCTTAGCACCAGAAAGAATCTATAAAAATTTTGAAGAATTAATTCTTACGGAAGCAAAATTACCCGCTGAAAAAAGAATTGATTTTGTGAGTATTGTAACCCCAAATCATGTGCATTACGCACCTGCAAAATTGGCGATGGAAAATGGCTTTAATGTTGTGTTAGACAAACCACTTTGCCTGAATTTAACCGAAGCAAAAGACTTACTCGCAGTACAAAAAAAAACAAACGCTTTGTTTTGTTTGACGCACACTTATACGGGTTATCCAATGTTAAAAGAAGCAAAAACAATCATTGCAAAAGGCACACTTGGCACACTGCGTAAAGTATATGTAGAATATCCTCAAGCCTGGTTAAGCACAGCTTTAGAACAACAAGAAAATAATAACCAAGCGGCATGGCGAACAGATCCAACAAAAAGCGGACAAGGCGGATGTATTGGTGATATTGGCACACACGCATTTAACCTTGCAGAATATGTAACAGGCTTACAAGTAATAAAAGTTTCAGCACATTTAGAAACTTATGTTCCACAACGCTTGTTAGATGACGATGCAATGATGATGCTCCAATTTAATGGTGGTGCAACAGGCGTTTTAATGGCAACACAAATTGCCGCAGGAGAAGAAAACAATTTAAAAATTCGTGTGTATGGAGAACACGGCGGCATCGAATGGCAACAGCAAGATGCAAATACATTACAAGTTAAAATGTTAAATCAGCCTGTGGCAATTTATCGAGCAGGTACAAATTATGTCAGCACATTAACACAACAAAATAGTCGCACACCAGCAGGTCATCCCGAAGGTTATTTGGAGGCCTTTGCCAATATTTACAACAATTTTGCAAGTGCATTATTACATAAAAAAAACAATACCTCCTTCCCTCTACAACACGATGACTTTCCTTCTTTAGAAGACGGCATAAGAGGAATGGCATTTATAGAAACGGTTATTGCATCAAACACATCAAAAGAAAAATGGACTCCTTTTACGTATTGATTTTTTTTTAATAAACACAAACATGAGTTGTCCTATTGGATTTTGATAACGCTGTGCGAACGATTACAATCTGATAGATTATTACCCCAATCATTAAAATAAAATTATTCTCGCATTCATTATTCTTATCACTCATTTCTAAAAAATAACAAACATGGATAATTCAAAAAAAGGGAAATGCCCTGTTATGCACGGCGGTAATACAGAAACAAGCAGTTCTGTAATGAATTGGTGGCCCAAAGCACTTAACCTTGACATTTTGCACCAACACGATGTGAAAACAAATCCATATGAAAATGAATTTGACTATGCAAAAGAATTTGCAACACTCAACCTTGACGCCTTAAAAACAGACGTCAAAAAACTGATGACAGATAACCAAGATTGGTGGCCTGCAGACTGGGGACATTATGGTGGATTAATGATTCGTATGGCTTGGCACTCAGCCGGCACTTACAGAATTGCAGACGGAAGAGGCGGAAGCAATACAGGCAATCAACGATTTGCCCCACTGAATAGCTGGCCAGACAACGTCAATTTAGACAAGGCAAGAAGATTATTATGGCCGATCAAAAAAAAATATGGCAATAAAATTTCATGGTCAGATTTATTCATTCTGGCTGGTAATATGGCGTATGAGTCAATGGGGTTCAAAACATTTGGATTTGCAGGTGGCAGACAAGACATTTGGCACCCAGAAAAAGACATTTATTGGGGTACAGAAAAGGGCTGGCTCGACAAAGAAAGATACGCACAAGCAGGCAATAGTGAGTCACTCGAAAACCCATTAGCGGCAGTTCAAATGGGGCTAATTTATGTTAATCCTGAAGGCGTTGATGGCAAACAAGACCCTTTAAAAACGGCTCAAGATATGCGTACAACATTTAAACGCATGGCAATGAACGACGAAGAGACAGTGGCTTTAACCGCTGGCGGACACACAGTAGGAAAAGCACATGGTAATGGCAATGCAAATTTGCTTGGACAAAATCCTGAAGGTGCAGATGTTGAAACACAGGGCTTTGGTTGGCTCAACCCACATCAAAGTGGTCATGGCGAACATACAGTAACAAGCGGGCTTGAAGGTGCTTGGACAACAACACCAGATAAATGGAATCATACGTATTTTCATCTTCTTTTAAATTATGAATGGAAATCTACCAAAAGCCCCGCAGGCGCATCACAGTGGGAACCTGTAAACATCAAAGAAGAAGACAAACCATTTGACGCCCATATAAAAGGAGTAAGAAAAAATCCAATGATGACTGACGCAGATATGGCACTCAAATTTGACCCTGCATACAAAACAATTTCTGAACGATTTTTTAAAGACCCAAAATATTTTGAAGACGTATTTGCTCGTGCATGGTTTAAATTAACCCACAGAGATTTAGGTCCTAAAAGCCGATACTTCGGTGCAGACGCTCCAAAAGAAGATTTGATTTGGCAAGACCCAATACCAAAAGTAAATTACACATTGAGCGAGGTTGAAATTGCAGACTTAAAAAGCAAACTCTTAAATAGCGGTTTAACAAACACAGAACTCATTTGTACGGCTTGGGATAGTGCAAGAACATTTAGAGGGTCTGATTTTAGAGGCGGTGCGAATGGTGCACGCATTCGCCTTGCCCCACAAAAAGATTGGGAAGGCAATGAACCACAACGCTTAAACAAAGTACTCAACAAACTCACCGAAATCCAAAGCAACTTAACAAAAAAAGTAAGCCTTGCAGATTTAATCGTTTTAGGCGGAAGTGCCGCAGTAGAAAAAGCAGCACATGAAGCAGGCGTGAAAATTCAAGTTCCTTTTCTTGCAGGCAGAGGTGATGCAAGTGCAGAAATGACGGACGCAGAATCTTTTGCTGTCTTAGAACCCATTCACGATGGATATAGAAATTGGGCAAAACAATCTTATGCTGCAAAACCAGAAGAATTGCTTTTAGACAAAACACAACTTTTAGGATTAACGGCACGAGAAATGACCGTTCTCATTGGTGGTATGCGTGTATTAGGAACAAACTATGGCGGAACAAAACACGGCGTTTTTACAGACAAAGAAGGTGTATTAAGTAATGATTTTTTTGTACAGCTTACAGACATGAAATTTTCTTGGAAACCCATTGCAGAAAATCATTATCACCTTGTTGATAGAAAAACGGGACAAACAAAATGGACAGCCACACGCGTCGATTTAGTATTAGGTTCTAATTCAATTTTACGTGCCTATTCAGAATTTTATGCCCAAGACGACAACAAAGAAAAATTTGTTAAAGACTTTGTTCAAGCATGGGTAAAAGTGATGAACGCAGACCGTTTTGATGTGAAATAATTTGGTTTACACGCAATCCATATTTTGCGTAAAAAATAAAAGGGATAGGAGCTTAAATCTTGGCTTCTATCCCTTTTTTAATGACTTGTTTATTGTCATTTCATACTGCAGGGATAAAACTTAAAAGTTGTCTTGTTCTGAAATACGTTTACACTACCCCTAAGGGAACTCGTTTGGAAGCCTGCCTACCATAACCGAGAATTATTTTTATTATTGCATCTCGTATCGTTTTGTTGCATCTTGTATCATTTATCCGTATTTCGCCATATTTTACCACGTTTTATATCACCTTGTATCATTTTGTTGCATCTTGTATCATTTCTCCGTATTTCGCCATATTTTACCACGTTTTATATCACTTTGTATCATTTTGTTGCATCTTGTATCATTTCTCCATATTTCTCCATATTTTACCACGTTTTATATCCCCTTGTATCATCTTGTTGCATCTTGTATTATCTTTTAAATTTCTATATAATTAACAAAATAAATGGAGCATACTATCTTTACCTTTAAGCTCAAATTAGATTGGGATTTAATCTCTTTAATCAGTCAAATCGATCGATTTGATGCGTCATGGACTTCGATTGAAAGGCAGGAAAAAAGAAGTTTAAAACACCTTAAATCTATCGCTACTGTAAGAAGTATTGGTTCATCTACAAGAATTGAAGGCTCTCAACTCACAGATGAAGAGGTGAACATCTTGCTTAAAAATATTGATATTACAAAACTTGAAGACCGAGATGAGCAAGAAGTAATCGGGTATTTTGACGCAATAGATATGATATGTGAGTCATATAATAACATCAATATAACCGAAGGAGATGTCAAAAATCTGCACAATATTTTAATGAAATATAGCACAAAAGACGAATGGCATAAAGGAAAATACAAACAACAGAGCAATACTGTTGAAGCTACTTACGCAAACGGAACAACAAAAACGATATTTCAAACAACAGCCCCTGGCATTGAAACAGAATCTGCAATGCAAAACCTGTTCAACTGGTATAACGAAAAAAGTTCAATTCATCCAATCGTTAAATCTTGTATTTTGACTTATGAATTTTTAAGCATACATCCATTCCAAGATGGAAATGGGCGTTTGAGTAGATTACTATCATTATTATTACTTCTCAAAAATGGCTATAATTGGATCCAGTATATCAGTTTTGAACATGAAATTGAGAATAGAAAGCTTGAATATTACCGTGTATTAAGAACTTGTCAGGCTCAACGACCAAATGAAGATATCAGTGATTGGGTCAATTTCTTTTTTGATGCGTTAAAAAATATTCAACAAATATTGATGCAAAAACTGCAAATTGGTCAAGGAGAAGGAAAAACCTTACTGCCACGTGAAGAACTTGTGGTTCGTTTTATACAAAATCATCCTGGTTGTAAATCAGGCGAAATTTCAAAAGGATTAGGCCTTTCAAGGATGATTATCATCCGACTGCTGTCAATTTTAATCGATAAAAACTTGATCGAAAAGCATGGTGCAGGTTCAAGTACACAATATAAAATTCTATAACGAAGTCTTACTGTTACACGCAACCAAATATTTTGCGTAAAAAATAAAAGGGATAGTAGCTTAAATTTTGGCTTCTATCCCTTTTTAAAGGACTCTTTGAAAATGTGATTATTTCTTTTTGATAGATTGAAAGCCTTGCATTTGACGCATTGTTTTTTCAAAACCATCTGTGCTACCATCCATAAAAATAACATTGCCGTTACTATGTTCAGCAATATGTTTTAATCCATCTATCCATTGTACCATCGTCATATATCCAAAATCAATGCCTGCTTCTTTGAGTTTATGAGATGAATGCAATAAGCTATCTGCCATCAATTCTTCCGTTTTAGCCACGGCTTCACCTTTAAGAATAATGCCTATTTTTTCTGCTTCGGCTTGTTTTTGTGCTTTAATCAACAAGGCTTCTCCTTCATTATAGGCAGCAAGTTTGAGATTTTCGCTCGATACAACTTGAGCCATACTTCTCATAATGGCTTCATCAAACAAGATGTCATTGATTTGTAAATCAATCAGCATATAACCCCAGTCAGAAAGGTTTTTTTCTAATTGTGAAATCACTTCGTCTGCGATTTCGTGGCGAATACTCAACACCTCATTTTGTTTTTTTGTGGCAACAAACGCACGCACAGACGCTTCAATACTTCTAATTAAAGCCTGTGTAAAACCCGCCTCGTTTTCAAATTTAAAGGCTACTCGTTTCAAATTTTCTTCTGTTGTATTTTTAACTGCGTAAATCACAAGTGCTTTAAAATCTACGTTTGCTTGGTCTTTGGTTGTTGCGGTAAACTCAATTTCCATAGAAATGTTCTGAATGGAAATTCGTTTGAAGATAGATTCAGATAGCGGATTTTTAAAAGAAAAGCCCGCCCCTACTATTCTTTTATACTTACCAAAACAAGTAATCACAGCATGGCTGCCTTCTTTAACTGTAAAATAACACAGATAGACTAAAGCACATGAAAGTAGAATAATTAAGGCTGTTGCAATTTCAATGATGTTGATTGTATTCATTTTTATTGATTTAAAGTTTTAAAAAAAGTTGTCAATAGTTTTTGATTCATTTTTAATTTGGAAATTGAGAGGAATGGTGCTCGACAATTCGCCATGCGTTTTTATCTTTTTTACAGACAAAAGAAAACCGTGCAGGAACTTGAACTTCATGTCCTTTTTGATTGTAACGAAACGTGTAATCACCCGACTGAATAAATACATCTCCATATTGTCGAGTTTCATAATTTCCAAACTCAACATTGAGGTCTTTGAGTTTAAATAAATGCTCAAAATAAGCCTCTACGGACATTTTATTTTTGCCCAATTTGTCAGCAAACGTCCCCCATAAAAGAGCATCATAATCGTAATGCCCTACCGTATTAAGCAAATTTTTAGATTGTAGAGAGTGTCCCCAATCACGTAAAAACTGCGTCAGCGATTTTTGGTCTGAAGGAAGTTTTCTAACTGTTCTATACCTTTTTCCTCCTGTAAGTTCATCGGTTTCGACTTTAATGTTTGATAATTGAAACGTGAGTTTTTCATCGGCAAAGAGTTGCAAAAAATCTCTGATAATTTTCAGCGTTGGCGTATCATGGTGTTTGTAAATGATGTACGTAATCAATCCATGAATGGCTAATGCAATCAATAAGCCTTCAAAAATGCCAAGTTTCCAAACAAAAATTCCACAAAACAGAGACAACATAAAAGCATATTTACCCTCAGATGCAACATGGAAAATTCCAGCAACCATTTTCCAACCAGAAAAAATCATCAGTACGGCTAAAGAAAACTCTGGCAGATATTCTAACAAGTTAGAATAAACAGCAAAAAAGAGTAATACCAAACCCGTAAACAAATTCGATAGCTTTGTTACAGCACCGGCTAAGGTGTTTGTTGTACTCTTTGCCAACCCGTCTAAGTTTGTCATGCCTCCAAAAAAAGTTCCCAACATATTGCTTAACCAAATGGCAAGCAAACTATTGTTGCTATTCGTTGGTCTTTTCAGAGGATCAATTTTTTCAATGGCAACATTGCTCATCACTTGCTCTATCACATCTATAGTTCCTAACATTAAAGCAAACCCAACCATTTGTAATAAAATAATCGGATGGTGCAAGTCAAAGTTGGGCAAAGGCAAACCAAGCTGAAATGGCGTGTCTGCGATGTGCAACATGGGTACGGCAAATTGTTGAGCAAACAGCAGACTGACGATAATGGTAACGAGATACGGAATTGCTGGACTTGTCTTACTGAATTTTTTAAATAAGTAAAGAAATAAACCGAAGCAAATAACCGACAGGGCAATGACTTGAACCATTTCATATGTAATGCCATGATGATGCGTCATGTCTCCTATTGTGGTATAAGTAAGAGGAAAAAATTTGAGCATAATTTTCATCCCAACACCCGCCAATAAGCCTTCTACCAAAAAACTGGGAACCATTTTAAGGATGTATTTTTCGAGATGAAATTTCCAAACAATCATCTGAAAAAAAGATGTCATAAAAATAACAAACGGCATATTTTGCATACCAAAAGTATGTATGCCCATGGCTAAAACTGGTGCCAATCCTGCGGCAATGCCAGGTGTACCGGTATAATTTCCAGGTTTTAAAAGCGAAGAAATAAAACTTACCAAACACGCTAATATGACGGTATAAAGCCCTGTTTTAATTGGATATTCACTCATAAGGCAAATTCCTACCGAAAGAGGAATTGCCATAAGACCAGTAATTGTACCAGCCGTTGCATCTCTTCTAAAAGATGCAAAAATGTTTTTTTGAATCATTGTTTTAATTGTTTATGTCATACAATACAGAAAAACCTTCTTCAGGCTTTAACGATATTTCATTTATACAAACAATAATTCAAAGGGTATTTTAAGGGAGCAAAAAAGAATATAAAGTGGCGTTGTAGAACAATTACATTTTTTTATTGAGATATAATTATTTAAGTTGTTTATATGTTGAAAACAAGCTAATGCGTAAGTATGTGCTGAAGCAGTTTCATCGTTTTGGTCATCATCATCATTTTCATTCTCTTCAAATTCAATGATTTCAAAATTGTTTTTTTCATTCCAACAAGTAATCGATAATGAAGTTGGATTTTTATCAAATTTCGATTGAATGTTTTGATCGGTTACATCATTGCGATTGGAAACAATTTGATTGGTATTAAAAGAAGAATACAGGTGAGTAAAAAATACGCCACAGAACGACATCAATACAATGCCGACAAAAAACAATTTTATTTTTCTTCTACAAACCATACGTACAAAGATACGCTTTATTGTAATTGGTTTAATGCTATTTTTTTTGTATGAGAACCTATTGATGATAATCGTGCCTGTTAATTGTTCCGCACGGCTATACTTTTTGTAACCATACATACCCAAAAACGCCAGCAAGAAAAGAAGATATCAGAATGGCAATTTTAGATTCTGTTATAGTTGCATCATTTGTAAAAGCAAGGAGCGTAATAAAAATAGACATTGTAAAACCAATGCCTCCAAGTAGTGCAATTCCTGTAAAATGTTTCCACGTAATGCCTTGAGGTAAAGCACAAAAACGAAATGCAACAGCAACAAAACTAAATAGTACAATGCCAAGCGGTTTGCCGATTAAAAGACCTGCAAAAATTCCCAAACTATGATTTTCTGTTAAGCCTTTTGCCCATGTGTTGGGAATGGTAATGTATGTATTGGCTAAGGCAAATAAAGGCAGGACAATAAAGGCAACAGGGCGATGCAAATGATGTTGTAAGGTGGCAGACAAAGAGGGTTGCTTTTTTCGTTTAAAAGGAATTGTAAACGCCAATAAAACGCCTGTAATTGTTGGGTGAATGCCCGATTGTTGAAAAAAATACCACATAACGATGCCACCAATTATATAAGGCAAAAAGTGGTGAACGTGAAAGCGTTTGAATAAAAAAAGTAACCCAAAAATAAATAAGGCAATAAAAAGATTGAGAGGAACTAGCGTATTTGTATAAAATAAAGCGATGACAAGAATAGCACCTAAGTCATCTACCACAGCCAATGCGGTTAAAATGATGATGAGTGTTTTAGGAATTTTTTTTCCTACAAGAGAAAGTATGCCAATGGCAAAAGCAATATCCGTTGCCATGGGAATGCCAGCACCAGATTGCGTTACAGTTCCGATGTTGAAACATAAAAACAATGTAGCTGGCACAAGCATACCGCCTATTGCCGCAACAATCGGCAATGACGCTTTTTTAAAATCAGACAATTCTCCAACAGCAAATTCTCGTTGGAGTTCTAACCCAATGAGCAAAAAAAATACCGTCATTAAAGCATCGTTAATCCAATACGTGATGCTGTGGTCGCCCAACTGAAAAGACCACACTTGAACATTTGCATCTTTCCAAGGTGAATTGGCTAATACAAGAGACAAGACAGTACAAAAAATAAGAATAATTCCACTTGCTTTTTCACTTTTCAAAAACTCATCAAATGGCTTGATATACTTCATGTTTTTTTTCTATTTATAAGATGTTTTTTTTTACAAAGGTTAAAAAGGATTGCTCCATTTTTTGTTTGTGTAAATATCACTACCAGACAAAGTTTTTAAAAATGCGATAACGGCGTTCACTTCTTGTGCTGTTAAATTCAACTGCTGTCCTATTCCATTGGGTTTTAAGCGAGGGTCTAAGTTGGTATTATTTGTTGCAGGGGCGGTGAGGTTTCCATAATGACCAATAACAGCTTGCAAATTTTTAATCACTGCAGTGTGCATCATCGCTCCATTTTCTGTTCCTGTTGTATTGACCAAGTTTCTTAAAGAAGGGGCTCTTGTATTGGTTAAATCTGCACCACCGTTCAAACTACCACCAATGCCATTACTTTTACTGTTGGGGTCAATATCAAATTCTGGTGCTCTGTGGCAACCTTGACAACCTAATCCGCCACTTGTTCTTATGCTGTTTGCATCTAAAATTGGACGACTTAAAAATAAATCTTTACCCGTATTTTCTTGAGCTGTAAAATTGGAAAAATTTGCAACATCATTATTCACTTGGTTTCTACCAATGTCATATTTACTATCAAAAGATTGTATGCTACGAATAAATTGGCTTAATGCGTTTTGCATTTTTGCTTCTGTTATTTCTTTACTGCCATACACAAATTGAAACAAGTCTTGATAGTAATTGATAACACTTAACTTAGCGATTAAATCGTTAAGACCTGGGTCGCCATTCTTTCCACTAAAGCCCATTTCGTTATGGTCTTGCATGGGTTGTGTAGTTTGGTTTTCGAGAGAGCTTGCTCTTTCATCCCAAAAAAATTTCACTTCTTCAGAAAATCTTGTGTTCACTAATCTCATGCTATGCCTACCTGTTAAACCATTTACGCCCTTGCTGGCAACTGCCGTATCAGTAAAAGCAAATTGTTGTTGATGGCAACTCGCACAAGAAATCGTATTGTTTACGGATAAATTTTTGTCATAAAATAAAACCCTCCCTAATGTGGCACACTTGTCAGTAAGGTCATTTCCACGCGTATTGTCTTTGGTGATATAAGTGGGTTTTGTTTGTGTGGCATAATTTTCTAAACGGGTAAAATCAATATTACCTTTGAAAGTAGTTTGAATAGAGGTAGGATTTTCTGTAACGGTTGCAGTATCTGTAGTGCTTTTTGAACAAGAAGAAACAAGCAAAAACGCGGTTAATGAAAATGTTATCGTAAACAGGGCAATTCTTTTTCTATTCATAATAAGGTTAAAAAAATAAGGCAAATAAAAATAATGAAATGTGTTGAATGGGGTATTAAAAATAGACAATAAGTTTAATCACATCATCGGAATAAAAAAAGCCTGCAAAAAAATTTGCAGGCTTGAATACAAAGTAACTTATTTATAAAGTTTTTAATACGTCATTCATATTTCGCACAGCGTCGGCAGATTTATTGAAAAGGGCTTGCTCTTCTTGACTGAGTTCAACGTCAATAATTTTTTCCCAACCATTTTTTCCAATTACAACAGGCACACCAAGGCAAATGTCTTTTTGACCATATTCTCCATTTAATGCAACGCAACAAGGGAATATTTTTTTCTGGTCTCTGACAATGCTTTCTACCAATTGTGCAACTGCAGCACCGGGTGCATACCAAGCAGACGTACCTAATAATTTTGTGAGTGTTGCACCGCCAACCATGGTGTCTGCAATCACTTTGTCTTGCTGGTCTTTATTTAATAGGGTACGAACTGGATTTCCTTGATAATAGGCTTTGTTGATGAGAGGTATCATTGTTGTGTCACCGTGTCCGCCAATTACCATACCTTGCAAATCATTTGACGATGCTCCAAGTGCGAGACTTAAATAACATTTAAATCTTGCACTATCTAAAATTCCTCCCATTCCAATAATTTGATTTTTTGGCAAACCTGATGTTGTTAAAGTCAAATACGTCATCGTATCCATAGGATTAGAAACAATGATGATAATTGCCTTTGGAGAATGTTGTAAAATATTATTCACAACGCTTTTTACAATACCTGCATTTACGCCAATCAACTCTTCTCTTGTCATGCCGGGTTTTCTAGGCAAGCCTGAAGTAATGACCACAACATCACTGTTGGCTGTTTTTGTATAATCATTTGTTGAAGCAGTTATTTTGGTGTCAAATTCTAATAAACTCGCCGTTTGAAAAATATCCAAAGCCTTGCCTTCTGCAACGCCTTCTTTAATATCTAAAAGAACCACCTCTTGGGCTAATTCTTTACGAATGATGTTGTCGGCAGATGTTGCCCCCACGGCACCTGCACCTACAATAGTAATTTTACTCATAACAAGTTTGTTTTAAGATGTAAAAGAAAGAGATATAAAAACGCGATAATGATAGACTATTTGCGGTATTTTTTGTTGTCTATTTTGTGTTTGTTGCAACTTTGCTATAACAGAGAAATGGTTGTTGTATTGAATTTTAAATGTGTTTTATACAAGCCGCAAAAAATGATTAAGCAAGTCAATGCTTTGAGATGTTTCTTCTAACATACCAATATGTGCACTATTTTTTAAATTGTAGAGGCTGGGCTTTTTGCATAATAAGGCTTGAGAAAAAATGTCTGTTTTATCGATAAAAGCATCGTGTTCGCCATACACAAATAAAACCGGCATTGGTGTGGTTTGCAACCATTGTTCGCCAGAAGTACGTTGTAATATAGCGGTTTGATATTGCACCAAAGCCTGCCATGAAATACATTTACTCGCTTCTGTCCATTGCTCTATGCTTGTTTGCATTTGAGTTTGATTCTGCTTTGAAAATTGATTTTGAATGAGCGTAGAGAAAAAGAATAAAGCGTCTTTTTTTTCTTGTGCAACACGAATTATTTGTTTTCGATTGTTTATTTTTTCTTCATTATCAACAAAAACAGTCGAATGAAAAAGCCCAAGAGAAAGGAGTTGATGCGGAAATAATCGAGCAAATGCAAGGGCTACATAACCGCCTAACGAATGTCCAATAACACTCGCTTGGTTAATTTTTTCGTGTTGTAAAATATGATGTATTTGTTTTGCGTAATCGTCTAATTCAAAATCAGGCACATAAGACGAACGCCCACTGCCAGGCAAGTCGATTGCTATGCAACAAAAATTTTCCTTTAGCGTAGCAATGACTGTATTCCAAATTTCTTTTTGTAAACCTAAACCATGAATAAAAACAATGGCTTGTCCTTGTCCTTGTCCTGTTTTTGTGTAAGCGAGCTGTTGGGTTGATGAAGGGGATAGAAAATGTTCCAAATGCGTTGAGTTACAAACCTCCAATTGAGTTGCCAAACAATCGATATTCCAAGCCTAATTGTATTTGGTCAGGCGATGTTTTTGTTTGTTGATTAATGTCTTTAATACCCAAAATATAGCGTCCATAAATATGCAAACCTATAACAGGTATATTTCCTTTTAAGCCAAATGCCCAACTGAAATCATTGTCGGCATAAAGATCTTTTGCATTAATGTCTTTTGTATTACTACTCAATAAAAGTCCAAATTGCGGGCCAGTTTGAATGGTTAAAAATCCGAGCAAAGTGGTGTATTCTAACAATAAAGGAATTTGTAAATATTTCAAATTGGTTGTTTCGTAAACCGCACTAGCATTAGAAATATCTGTATTTACATTTTTAAATGTAAAAAGACCTTCTGCTTGAAAACCCAAAAGAGGAAACTGAGTATTGATATAAACGCCAGCGTGTCCTAAAAAAATATTTTTAGTATCTATGGCTTTGATGTGTGCTATAGAATAATCGCCTCCTGCTTTTACCCCAAATTCAAAACCAACTTTTTGGGCTTGATTGTGTAAGCTAAGCAAGAAGAAAGCAAGAAGAACAAGTAGTTTTTTTTTCATACAATTTAAGATTAAAAGAAGGCTAAGGCAATGAACTAATTAGAGTAAGAGTGAAACGAAAAGTCGTTTAAAAACAAATGGAAGAACAGATATAATATGGTTACAACGAGAACAACAATGATAGAAATTTTTTGAAACGTGTTGTATCTTTCAGCTAATTCTGTATCCAAAAATTCTGTTCTAATCATTCTCGTATGATTATTTTCAATAAACATTTTTGCTGCTGTCGCTGGATTATTTGATTGATTGAGCCTGTATTTATTGAAATTAGATTGCTGCATTTCTTTATGTGCAGTAACATTTGCTAATGGAAAAGATTCTTGTGGTTCTACAGGAACTATTTTTTCTATTGGTGGTAAAATTGGCGTAACGTAAGGCTTTGTAAATGAAGTAGAAAAATTATGCTGTTGTTCAAAAAGGACTTTGTTAGATTTATCCATTTTAAACACGCCAATATGTTGCCAAACGAAAATGCTATTCTTTAAAGTGTTAAGAATTTTTTCTGTAAAAGAAGCTAAAACTTGGTTCGATAAATAAGCATCTTGCGATAATTTGTAACTTAAAAAGGGAACAATTTGAGGGTCATTTTCTTGTGTTTCGTCCAGCATCAATTCATAACGACAAGGGTGCAAAGTTTTTGACAATGGGTCGAATTGAGCTGAATGATATTTCAGTTTTAACGTGCCTATACTTGGTAAATAAAGCGTTTTTTGAAGCAATAAATATTCTTGTAAAGTGTTACTAATGGTGTTCATAAAAACTAAAATTGGGGGATAGGAAAATGGTATTGTTTTAGTATAATTTTTCTAAGGGCATTCGTAAATATCGTGAAATGGAAATATAAGTGCTAAGCCAAGAGATAAAAATACCCATAAACGCAATAGACAAAAATACGATGACAAAAATCTGTCTATCAACCAAAATTTTCACTTCATTAAATGTGTTGTTTAAATAAAATACAACAAGCCCAATGCCTAATATGGCAATAAAAGAACTGATCACCCCATTGATGATAGCACGATATTCAAAAGGTTTTGAAATAAAACGATTAGATGCTCCCACCAATGTCATTGTTCGAATAACAAAACGATTGTTAAAAATAATCAACTTAATCAGATAGCTTAACAAAACGAGCGAAATGACAACCATAAAAAATGCGATGAACAAAAGGTAAAAGCAAATTTTTCTGATGATAACAAATTGGTTAAAAATGTTGTTAGGATATTGCACGTCAGAAACATTTTCAAACCCTGATATGATGTTTTTGATTTTTGTAATACTGACGTCGTTGACAAAGTCTGCCTTTATATTAACGACAATACTTTCTGGTAAAAAATTCTCTTGCGTTTGGTTCATAAATTCTTCTCCTCCGTTCATATACCAGTCGCGTAGAGCCATTTCTTTTGTTTTAAACGTAATGGTTTTGACAAAATTATTGTTACTCAATTTTTCCATGAGAACATCTTTTGCGTCTTGAGAAGACTCGTCTTTGATATAAATATGGATCAAAAATTTTTCTTTTAATGCACTTTCTACTTTTTTTGAACCCAATACCAACCAACCAATAATGCCAAAAATAAAAAGGACAGAAGACACGCAAATGATGAAATAAATGTAGCGTGGTTGCTTGATATTATTGAGTCTTTTTTCTTTATTGGACATGGTATTAAAAATTCAAAATAAAAGGTTGCTTTTTGCCCAAATCAATTAAAAAATATGACAATGCCAAGACGAAGTTATACCCATCATCAACATCAAATTCACAGCACAATTTTTCTGGTTTTTTAGAGAGTGCTTGTGAAATACAAGGTTGATTTTTATCGTTGTATATCAGAGAAAAACAAACTTTTTAAGCTGTTAATTCAAAATGAATTTGCTTGATTGAAGGAGGCGGTTCAAACTATTTACACGGCGTATGTTGCCATGTTTTCTCTTAATTCTTTGAACCATGGAGTTGGCAAAATTGTGTTTTTAGTTTTGTCGATAACCACAAATACAAGAATATTTTCTGCTTCTAAAATGACTGTATTGTCGGCATTTGTAAACGTTAGTTTTAATGTAACAGATGAGTTGCCGATTTTGGTAACGGTTAAGTGTTTTGTAAGAATGTCATTGAGCCTTGCTGGTGCGTGAAATTGGATTTGCAAACTTTTTGTTGGTATGCCGTAGCCGAGTTCGTGCATTTTAAGAAATGGCAATTTGAGCAGGTCAAACCAATCTTCTACGGTTGCGTTAATCATTTCGCAATAGCGTGGATAAAAAACAATACCTGCAAAATCACAATGTTGAAATCGCACTTTTTCTTGTATTGAGAATGTTTTTTTTGATTGATTAACGACCTCCATTTGATCTTGTTATTTATTGTGAGCTTGTGGTTTCAATTGACGTTTCATTTTTTCAAACTCTTGTTTGTTTTTTTCTTGCAAATGATACAACTGTTGAGTTCCACGAATATATTGAAGTGGATTGGTATTTCCTTTTTTTATCTTGTCTGCATGATTTTGCTCGTATGCTTCGGCATGTTTTACCCAATAAGGGTTTGCTAATAAAGGTCTCCCTAAAGCCACAAGGTCTGCACGTTTTGCCAACAAAATGGTATTGACGTGATCAATGTTTTCAATGTTACCAACTGTAATTGTTGGAACATTCGCTTCGTTTTTAATTGCGTCAGAAAAAGGAACCATATACATTCGACCCGTTTGTGCTTGTTGATAAGAAACTGTTCCGCCGCCACTCACAAAAATAATATCAGCACCAGCTTTTTTAAAGGCTTTAGCAGTGGTAATGGCTTCTTGAAGTGTTAAGCCATTTTCTGCCCAATCGGTTGCAGATATTTTCACCGAAAGTGGTTTTTCTTTTTTGAAATTTTTGCGAATGATTTGTATCACTTCTAATGGAAATTGTAATCTATTTTGTAAGCTACCTCCATATTCATCTTTACGCAAATTAGTAAGGGGTGAAATAAAAGAACCTATCAACATGCCGTGTCCTGCATGAAGTTCTATCATATCAAATCCGGCTTTATCTGCCCTTTTTGCGGCGGCGGCAAAGTTTTGTAGCACTTGCTCCATTTGTTTTTTTGAAGCACTTTGTGGGATTTGTGATTGCGTTGTATAAGGCGTAGGCGATGCTGCAATCAATTTCCATTTGTTTTTTGTCAGTGGCGTAAACGCTCCTTCCCAACCTAAATTTGTTGCCCCTTTTGGTCCTGCGTGTCCAAGCTGTAGGGCAATTTTTGTGTCTGTATGTTGATGGATAAAGTCTGTAATTTTTTTCCAGCCTTTCGTTTGGTCTTCATTCCATATTCCTGCACAGCCTAAAGAAATTCTTCCGTCGGGTGAAGGGGCGGTCATTTCTGTAATGATCAAGCCTGTACCACCTATTGCACGATTTGTATAGTGTGTAAAATGCCAATCATTGACAAGCCCTTTTTGAGCACTATATTGACCCATTGCCGTCATAACAATTCTATTGGGCAAGGCCAGTTTACCAATTTTAAACGGTGTAAATGCCGGAGATTGGGTTGAATTTTTATTCTTAATTTTTTGGTTCAAATTTTTGACGATAGCGTCGGTAAAGGCTTGGTCTCTGCGCTTCAAATTTTCATAAGTTACTTGCTTAGACCGAGACATTACACTAAAAGCAAACGTCAGAAAATCTTGTTTGATGTGCGTATTCATGCCTTCTACCCATTCTAAAGAAACATTAGCAGCGTGCTGAATGGCTTCTACTTTTGGTCTAAAGTTTTTTTCGTATGCGGCATAAATTGATTGACTATTTTTTTGTTGTTCTATCACTGCATCTGCGAGGGCAATGGCTTCTAACATGGCTAAACGTGTTCCTGACCCAATAGAAAAGTGTGCTGTTGCGACAGCATCTCCCAACAAAACAATATTGTCTTTATACCAATTTTTATTTGTAATAATTGGAAATTGTCTCCAAAAAGAACGGTTGCCGATAAAAGAATGCTTGTTTAATTCTGTGGCAAAAATGGTTGATAATTTATCGATTGTATGCTTTTCGTTTTCTACTTCAAAGCCCGTTTTTTTCCAAGTTTCATTTGTTGTTTCTATCACCCAAGTGCTTTTTCCTTTTTCATATTGATACGTGTGTGCTAAGAAAAGTCCTTGTTTGGTTTGTCTAAAATAATACGTAAAAGCATCTAAGGGTTTATCAGACCCTAACCATACAAATCGATTGCTCCGCCATTCGATATTTGTGCCAAATTCTTTTGCAAAATGTGTGCGTACAGCACTGTTAATGCCATCGGCGGCAATGACCAGGTCGTTGTTTTTGCTCAGTTGTTGAATGTCTTTTTCGACGTCAAAATTGTTTTGATGCAAAATTGTGATTTTTTCTTCTTGGCAACGCTGTGCTAATAATTGCAATAATGTTTTTCGAGAACAACCACAAAATCCATTGCCGACAATGCGAATTTTTTCTTTGCTGTTTTTGACGATATCCAAATCTCCCCAATAAGAAAACTTGTCTTTTAATAATTCATACGACCTTGTGTCACGATGTAAAAATTCATTTAATGTTTCGTCAGAAAAAACAACGCCAAAGCCAAACGTGTCGTCTAATTTATTTCTTTCATAAATAACAATTTCTGTTTTGGGTAAGGCTTTTTTCGTCAGAATAGCAAAATACATGCCTGCGGGTCCCCCACCAATAATTGCAATTTTCATGTTATAGTTATTTCAAATATGAGATAAAGAAGGCGTTCAACGCTAATATTTTCCACTTAATAATTCACCAGCATCTGGCACTGTGGTGTCTAAGTTTAAGGCTTTTAACATTTGGTATGTTGTTGCAATGGCGGCTGTTATGGTGCGTATGCCAGACTCTTTTTCTACAGCAGCGACCGCTGACAATGACGGCATTTGAACACAAGCAGACAAAACAATTGTATCGACGTTTGTCAAGTTGAGTTGTTTGTAATGCTGTAATAAATTTTGTGGGTCTAATGCAGCAACGGCTAAATTGTCTGATACTTCTAAGGCAACATAGTCCATCACTTTGATTCCTTGGTCTTCAATATAATCGACAACCATTTTTGTGAGGGGCTTCATATAGGGTGCAACAAGGGCTATTTTTTTTGCCCCCATCATGTGTAAAGCATCGATTAAAGAACCGGCACTGGTTACAATTGGAGTAGGAAAATCATTGGTAACCGTTTTTTTATAGAGACGTTCTTGAGACACACAGTGATAACCTTTTCCCATTGCCATGATAGCAACCAAGCAAGCATAGCCCATCACATCAACGTGTGCATCAGAAAGTGAAATGGCACATTCGTCAGACGCTGCGTCCATTTTTGCCAGCTCTTCTTGGGTAACGTGTTTCATGCGCATACGTGCAGAATGAAATGTAAACCGTTCTGGCAAAATCGTTTCTCGACGTTGAAACAGGGCAGGGATTTCTGTTTCCATTGTAACGTTTGAACTCGGCACAATTTGTCCAATTTTATACTTGATTTTTTTAGTCATATAGCGCGTTTAATACATTTTTACAATAGGGTTTGTAAGCGTTCCTAATTGGTCGATTGTAATTTCTACAGTATCTCCAGGCCACATAAATTCTTGTGGATTTCGTCCTGCACCAACACCAGCAGGCGTTCCTGATGCAATAATATCACCGGGTATGAGGCTGATGACTTCACTGATATCTTCAATGATGGCATTGACATTAAAAAGCATAAGTTTAGTATTGCTGTTTTGTTTTTCTATGCCATTGACTTTTGTAATAATTTGCAAATTATGAGGGTCTTTGAGTTCATCAGCAGTCAAAATATACGGTCCCATAGGGGCAAAAGAATCTTGTCCTTTCGACACAATCCACTGCCCTTCTCGTCTGCAATCTCTTGCAGAAATATCATTGATAATGGTATAACCAAACACGTGTTTTAAGGCATTTTCTTTTTTCACTTTCGTGGCTCGACTTCCAATAATAACGCCAAGTTCTCCTTCCCAATCGAGTTGTTTTGTTATTTTTTCGTTATGCCAAATGGGTTCGTTAGGTGCGATAACGGCTGTAGTTGGTTTGCTAAAAATGATACATTTTGTGGGCAACTTTCCTGTTGTATCTAAGGCTCTTGCCGATTCTGCAACGTGTTCTGTATAGTTTAAACCAATGCCAAAAATATTGCGTCTTGGATTAGGAATAGGTGCTAAAAGGCGAACGTTTACAAATGGCACAGATGTGCCAATAAAATATTTGCGTTCTATTTTTTTAATAATGTCGCTGACTTCTTCTACTGCGATATTGCCGAGTTCGATAAAATTATTCATGCAAGAAGGCAAAGGTAAATTGATTGCCTTGCCGAATTTTTCCATATCAATAACGATGTCGTTGTGAAGGATGCCCAACCTGCCAGCATCTTGTGTTTTTGAACGATAAGTAACGAGTTTCATATAATTGTTGTTTTAATAATGAATAGAATGTAATTTATTTTTTGATGAGTTGTTGTGCAATATGAAAGCCAGAAACACCACCTAGTCCGGGTCCGGGATGTGTAGATGCTCCAATATGAAACACATTTTTGACTGGTGTGTTATGGTTTTTTTGTGTGCTGACTGGTCGCCATAATAAATACTGATTCAATTCGCAAGAACCACCATAAGGGTCGCCATGTTCTAAATTGATGTTGAGCTGAGACAGTTCTTTCGGTGAAATTATTTGCTTGTAAATACAAGCTGTTTGGATATTAGAAATGTATTGTTCTACACGCTTCAAAATTCTATCGGCATACGCATCACTCAATGCTGTTGTCCATTCTCCTTTGCATAAATGATTGAGTTGATTCGCCGCATCAGCAACGGGATAATTTGGGCATTCTGGCAATTGAATCCACAAAACATATTTTCCTTGTGGTGCCCTTGTTGTATCAACGGCACTTTGTTGTGCGATACAAATTGTTGCTTTTTGAGGAAGTTGCTGGCGCGTAGCCTCGTTCACAGCTTGAGACACATCATCAATTCCGTCTGTTAAATGTACATAAACAACATTGTCTAATTCAGTATTAAACCACTTTGGTTTTTCATTTAAAATTAAATGAATTTGCATATTGCCTTTACCATATTGATATTTTTTAACTTGCATTTGTGTGTCTTGTGGCACACTTTTTTGTGGCAATAATTTTTGATAAAGTTGGTTTGGTGTTGTGTTAGCAACAATAAATTTTGCGTTCCAAACGGTGCCGTCTTTACATTTTACGCCAGTTGCTTTTTGGTGTGTATTGAGTATAATTTCAACAACGTGTTGTTGCATTAGGCATTGACCTCCATATTGTTCAATGATTTTTTTTAAGGCATCTACAATTTTATAGCTACCTCCTTTCACAAGCGGCAATCCTACCATTTCAACAGTCATGGCAATAATTTTTGCCATTGTAGAAGAAAAAGGACTTTCGACAGATAAGCCTGTATGCAAAACCCAAGGGGCTAAACTCGCTAACAATTCTTTCGATTGAAAACAAGAAGGCAAATCTTGACGTAAGCTGGGTAAGAAACTTTGCACATTTTTTAAGGATTGATGTATGCCTGTTTTGTAAACATATTTGGCTAAGAACCAGGCTGTTTGTTTTGTAAATAATTCTTGTCCAAGCATTGTAAATAAAAGTGGTGCATGCTGTCCAACAAATTCCATTTGTTGATGATAAACGTCTCCATCACCTGGCGACAATGTGTTAAAGGCTTTGATATTGTCTTGTCGGTTTGTTTTGATGATGGTAAATGTTTTATTCGACAATACACTTCCTGTTGGCGTATTATTATAGACAAATTCCAAACCCTGCTGCTCTAAATCTTTTTTTAATGCTGCATAAGAAGGTGAAGTAACAAATAAAGGATAGGCTGTGGACATGGTATCGATAATACAGCCATCTACTTTTTCGCTACGAATACAGCCGCCCAGATAATCGCTACTTTCTAAAACAAGCACTTTTTTACCTGCCTTTGCGAGCAAGGCTGCTCCGATTAAACTATTGATACCTCCTCCAATAAAAATAGTGTGCATACAATGTGTTTTAAACGTTAAAAAAGGTTTTTATTTTCAGTTGTAAATCTTCGAGTTTGTGATTTTTGAGAGCATATTGAATGAGATATTCTACATGTTCGTGAATGTTAGGCACACTTTTATGATTGATTGCAAATTCATTGATGGACTTAAATTTAGAATCTCCTCGTGCATACGTATCGCCGTAACCTTTTTTTAATCGGTATGTTTTGGCAATTTGAATGGCTAAATCATAATTCGTTTTTAAGGCTGTGTCGATTCGCTTAAACCAATAGTTGATGTTTTCAATTTCTTCATCATGCCGAAATGTGAACATTCTGTATCGCCTCATACCACCAATGATATAGAGCATTAAAAAAGGCACCAGCTTGTGCGTATTCATTCGTCTGTCTTTGTCTAAATATTTAACAAACCACCTTCTACAAGTTTTATTTGTAGATAAAAACCGACCTATAGGTTTGGGCAAAAAGCCAACGACTTCATCATATCCTGGATGTAAATAATCGATCACTTGAACCACCTCTTTGTCTTTTGCTTCTACTTGTTGATATACTTCGTGCCATCTGTCTTCACGCGTTTTTAAATCGGCTACATTGACTAAATCATCATACGTCATTGCAATGGCAAGATAGCGGGCTATGTTTTGCGAGAGTTCATATTGTGTGCCGATATAGGAGGAGTCAATATCAACATATTTTTTCACTTTATTCAAATATTCGATTGCCCATTTTTTATTTTGCCATTCACATACTTGTGTTACACCAGCAAATAAAGTTTGATGCAAAACAGCAGGAAAATCTTGCTCGATTTTCACTACAAGTTGCTTTAATATCGGAGATAGAATTGTCGGCGGAATGTCTTTAAATGTCGCTTTTGCTACGCCTGGTTGATACGACTGATGAGGTGCATTCGACAATTTTACATAGTCTAAAGATTCTCGAAATGCGTTTAAACTTGTTTTTACACCAACGCCGCTATCAATGATAACTTCTTGAAATTGTTTGCCATCAAAAGGCAAACTATTAGACCCTGCAATTGCACCCAAAAGGCTGGCAGAAATGACGCTGTGATTTTTTTCTGCAATGAGTTTAAAGTTTCCGCAGTAAAATGTTTTGGCATATTTTTTTGTCATTTCAAAAATATCTTCACCGTTTGATATGCCGTCGCCAGGAGTTTCTTTTTCTTGAATGGCAAGATTTCTGTGTGTAGAAAAAATCATCGTTGTTTCATTACTCACAAAACCCCTTTGAATCGCTCTACCGGCTTCTAATATTTCTGTCGCAATTAATAAATCTACTTTTCCTTGTTCGGGCATTTGTGCCAAAATAGGGGTATGAATTTTGCCATCTATGGTAATGCTTGATAACGGAACTAATTCGATATAATAAACCGTAGATCCTGTTCTTTGTGCAACGCCAGCAATAGTTGTTGATTGAGCCCAATAGTTATTTTTCTCTGCCAGTTTTACTATCCATTGTGTCAATACCCCACCACCGTCTCCGCCGACAGCGATAATGGCTATTTTAATTGGTTCTATTTTTGTTTTTGCCATACAAATATTAAATTCTAAAAATTATCTGTCTTGTGTTCCATTATATAGATGCTAAAGAATAACGATGTCGTCTTCTTTTTTGTAAAAAACGGATTGTTGTTCTTCGTATCACATGGCTTATTTTTTCTGTCCATGTTGGGTTATGCACCAAAGTTGCTTTGTAAAAAGAAGGACACAAAACGGCCGCTTCTGCCACTTCGCCACAATTGCCACAAGCTACGCAGGAATAATCGATTTTTGCTATTGGGTCTTCTCTCAAAGGGTTTGTAGAATATCCTAAAGTTAAAGATGGACAGCCTGACAAACGCATACATTCGTGGTCGCCAGTACAAATTTTTTCATCTACGCCAAAGCGTTCTTTTACTGCTCTTTGTTTTTTTTCTAAGGTTTTTTTATACTCACTTTTTTCTCTACGCACTTTGTTTAAAGAGCATTCTGATTGGGCGATAATAACTTTAGGTCCTTTGTAATTCGTAACTAAAGATTCAGTCAAAATCTGAACCATTTTTTGTACGTCATAGGTATTGTCAATGAATTTGACCCATTCTACGCCAACGCCACGAACCGCTTTTTCTATAGGATTATTGGTTTTTCGCCAGGGTAAAAAAGAGGTGCGTGTTGAAAGAATGTCTTGCCCTCCTGTTGCGGCGGCATAGTTATTGTCAACAATAACAATTACGCCATCAAATTGATTAAACACAGCATTGCCAATGCCTGTTGCTAATCCATTGTGCCAAAAACCACCGTCCCCCATAAAAGCTATTGGGCGTTTTTGTCCTTGACTGCTTGTGAAATGGGCAAGATTAAAAGCAGACGCTGAAGACGCCCCCAAACCATAGCCCATAGTTGTTGTGCCAATATTAAAAGGCGGTAGAATAGAAAAGATATGACAACCAATGTCGCCCGAAACGTGGTGTTCTCCTAAATTTTGTTGCACTAATTTAAGTGCTGCAAAAATGGGACGTTCTGGACAGCCCGTACAAAAGCCTGCAGGTCGAACGGGAATTGTTTCTGTGAGTGTTTTTTTATCTGCGTCATTGACAACCGTAAGTGTAGATGCAGTGTCGTCTTTCACTTTTTGTTTAAAGTCATTTAAAAAATCATTTAAACCCTTTTTAATGATATCAATAGTATAATCTCCACCTAAAGGGAGGACATTTTTTCCATAAATTTTTGTTTTCAAATTATGCTGGTTTACAATGTAGGCTATATTTTGTTCTACATAATTGGGTTGTGCTTCTTCGATAACAAGAATGCCTTTTTTGTCTTTGCAGAAATCAACAATTTCTTCGGCATGTAGGGGGTAAGCAACGTTTAACACAAACGTTGAAATGTTGATATTGCCTAAATGGTCAGATAAATTATACGCCGTTAAAGCTCTGTTCAGATTGTTAAACAATCCTCCTAAAACAATAATTCCAATATCATTCTTCTCTCCTACTATGTGTTCATTTAAAGCGTTGTCTTTAATAAATTGTAGTGCGGCTGGCATACGCACTTTTATTTTTTCTTGTTCGTGCAAAAAACTTGCAGGTGGCAATACGATGCGGCTATTATCTCTCTTGGGGTTATTCAAACAATCACTAATTTTAACTTTTGGGGACTGGTTATTTTTAGCGATAAATTGACCATATAAATGACAACTCCTTACACGTAACTGTAAAAAAACGGGCGTATTACTTGCTTCTGAAAGCAAAAAGGCGTGTTCAACGGCTTTTACAATACTCTCTAAATTGGGCTTAGGGTCGATTAACCATATTTGTGATTTCATGGCAAAAGCGTGTGTACGTTCTTGCATAATTGATGAGCCTTCGCCATAATCTTCGCCAATAATAATCACAGTTCCTCCAGTAACTCCGCCAGACGCTAAATTAGACAAAGCATCGGAGGCTACATTTGTACCGACGGTTGATTTCCAAGTTACAGCACCACGCACAGGATACATAACAGATGCACTTAACATTGATGCAGCGGCAGCTTCTGAAGCACTGCTTTCAAAAAGTACGCCCAATTCTTTTAATAAAGGTTGTGCGTCAGAAAACACGTCCATTAAATGCGAAATCGGCGACCCTTGATAACCACCAACATAACTTACGCCGTTTTCTAATAAGGCTTTTGTAACGGCTAAAATGCCTTCACCATGAAATACTTGACCTGCGCCAAGCCTTAAATGTTCTACTTCTTTTTTAAATGAACGTTCTGCCATGGAAATAATGGTTAGTTGTTAATGGTTAGTTGTTGTGTTTTTTGCTGTTTTGATGCTGCTGGTTATGAGTTTAATAATTTCAATGGCTTGAGGTTGGATGCTTTCAAATTCTTTTAATGTCAACATATTACTTGCGTGCAATAATTCTAACCAATATATCGTTTCGTTAATTTCTTTTTGTGCTACTGCTAGTTTATGGATAAAATCTATTTTACTCTCACTATGTTCTGCCTCTCTTATCATTGCTCCAACCGACGTTCCACTTTTTAATAATTGTTTTGACAAAACGTATTCTTTTTGTTTCACTTGTAAATGTTGAGACAGTTTAAAAATCCTTAATGCAAAATTGAACGTCTTTGTTTTTAAAATATTATCCTTCATTAAAAAACAATTGTTAGTTGTTTGAATTGTCTTAATTTATTGGTTAAATCTCATCATTAACCATTCATCATTAACCATTAACCATTGCAATCACTCTTAAAGGAGAGCCAGAACCATCTTCAATTTTTAATGGTGAAGCGATAATTAAAGCCCCTTTAGGCGGCAATTGATTGAGGTTGTTGAGGCATTGTAAACCATATTTTCCTGCACCGTGCATGAGTGTATGACAAGGCAATTGAAAATCCCACGTAAAAGACATTCCTGCGTCCGTGTTAATTGTTTCTACCCCAAAGCCTAATACATCTTTTTTTATCAAGTATTCTACGGCTTCTTTGTTTGGTCCGGGCGTATGATTTAATCCATTTGCGTCTGTGTTTGTAAATTCTTTATCCCACTTTTTTTTATGCCAATCGGTTCTAAATAATACCCATGTGCCTTTTTGAATATCGCCATGTTGTTTTTCCCATGCTTGAATGTATTCGGCTGTCAATATAAAATCTGAATTTTTTGCCACTTCGGCAGAGGCATCAATGACATTGGCTTCTGCGATAAAATGTTGTGCAGGAATGGTATCAACGGTATTGTTTTTAAAATCTTTACCTGTTACCCAATGGGATGGTGCGTCAAAGTGAGTGCCAAAATGTTCTCCTACGGTAATGTTATTCCAATACCAACCTGGTCCTTTGGCATCATATTTAGAAATTTGTGTTTTTTGAAATGAAGCAACTTGTCCAAATTCTGGTGGCAAACTAAGACCTGGAAATTTTTCTGATAGTGTATGCGTCAAATCAATGATTTTGATAGAGCCGTTGAGAATTTTTTCTGTTAAGGATTGTAGTGTATTCATCAGATTATTTTTAAGGGTGAAAAATTTAGGGTAATAATTGGGTATAGTAATTTCTGTCATAATAAACAAGAGAACCTTGATATTGGTCTGCAAGGTGGATGGAAATTACTTTTCCAAAGACAATGCAGTGTCCATATTTTGGTATCATTTCATCAACGACACAAACAAAAGAGGCTGGAGAATCTGTCAAAACCAAACTACTGCCTTTCTTTTCCCAAGCCCCTATTTGAAACCTATCAGTGCCTTTTAAACCAGTTATGCCAGAAAAGGCTTTTGCAACATCAAGGTGTTGCGTGCCTAAAAAATTAATGGAAAATTGTTTTGTGGCTGCAAGAATCGGATACGCAGAAGATTGAGGATTAACACTCACCATAAAAATTGGCGGTTCTACAGATACAGAAACTACAGAAGTAACTGTTATGCCAGTCTTTTCTGTTTCATTTTGAACAGCAATAATAGACACGCCACCTGCTAAACGCCTCATAGATTTTTTAAAATCATCTGCGATATGATATTCCTGATTGCTCATAACACCTTGATTGTTTTTACTCATTGCATTAGATTTTAAATGCTTTTCTAATTCCCCTTTGTTCTAAAATGGGCAATACATTATCTCTGAAATAAGGAAATTCGTCAACATAGTTTACAAAAGACAAAGTTGTGCCTGAAAAACCTGCTTCTAATAATGTTTGAATACCGTCAGCCACTTGCGTTGGCGTTCCTGTTAAAGGAAAGCCGCCGTGTCCAATTGCCATCAATGCTTTAATTTGAGCCAATAAATCGTGCGGAAAAGATTGTGCATTTTGAAACTGTAAGTTCACTAAATTTTCTACTGCAGGCCAATCTGCATTGTCTAAAGTTTTTTTTACATAGTCTTTTGCTTCTTGCTCTGTTGGTCGGCAACAAACGTGCGAAAAAGTAAGTACGCCTAAATCTGACCTTCCTGCGGCTGTTGCCTTTGCTTTCAATTCTTTAATTTCGTCTTTTGAGCGATTGATATCGATGCAAGGCGTAAATAAAAAGTTGGCATTTTGAATCGCAAAGTCTCTGCCTATGCCGGAACCTGCAGCATTAAAAATAGGAATTTGGACTTGTGGTTTAGGGTCGCTGTGAACATTCACTCCTTTGAAATATTTTCCTTTCCAATCAAAAGCTTCTTTTGATGTCCATAATTTTTTAATCCAATCAAACCATTCTTGTGCATACGCATAGCGAGTTTCGTGGTCTTGCGGCAGGTCTAAACCCATGGCTTCATATTCGGGTTTATTCCAACCTGCAACAATATTTAACCCTATTCTTCCATTGCTCACACTATCTGCTGTGGCAATTTGTTTGGCAACAACAACAGGATGTGCGGTTACTGTTTGTATGGTTGCAAAGAGGGTAATGTTTTTTGTAATGGCTGCTAAGGCGGTTGCCCATGTCATCGTTTCTAAAATTGAGCCTTGAAATTTTGTTTCGCCGCCATAGGTTATCCAACGTGCAATAGGCAGCATAAAATCAATGCCGGCATCGTCTAATAATAAAGCTAATTTTTTATTGTCTTCCCAAGATGCACTCCAGCGTTCGGGCAATTTGGTAACCGACATGCCACCAGAGCAATTGCTTGAAAAACTTCCTAAAAGAAAATGTCCTTGTTCTAAAATGGGTGCTTTTTTCATCGTCATAAATTTAAAAGGTGAATAAAAAAAAGTGTATGATTTTACTGTTGTGATAATAAAGGCATTAAAGGTGTGTGTTGTTCTTTATGCTTGATTGATGTTTTTGTTGATTTAATAAAGTATAGTAGAGTTACAGGTTATTGTTTTACCTCCACTCGTTCAACCAATTCTATATGATTTTCCCAAGGGTCTATAGCATAAATGATTTTTACGCCAACATCAGAGGCATCTAATGGACCTGCTAAGAATTTTAATCCAAATTCATCTTTCATCGCCATAACTTGATCTAAACTTTTTACTTTAAATCCGATATGATACCCCCCAATATCGCACACGCGTGGGTGTTGTGTATTTTTGTCGGTAGGTCTATCGTATTGAAAAAGTTCTAATCGAGAACCGTCTTCTAATTCTAACATAATCAATCTAAAGCAAGCATCTTCTACATTAAAAAAGGCTAGCCCCCAATCTTTACCATCTACAGACCCAATAGCCTTGGAGTCCAATGGCCCTACTCTAAAAACTTCTTTTGCATTTAATAGTGTTGTATAAAATAGAACCGCTGCTTCTAAATCAGGAACCGTTAATCCTACATGATCCATACCTGATAAGCTGGTTAAACATTTAGTATTTATAGACATCGTATTTTTATTTTTAATCATTCGATAAGATAAAGTAGAAGAACTTTTTATAGAAAAAGCTCTTCTACCAAATAAAAAACGCTTAGGCTAACTTAGGTTTTAAAATGCTTGTTCTCAATATATAGTATAACACAACGCTGATTACTAAACTGCTAACAAATTGTATAGGAATAATTTTATTCAATACATAGTGTGCTAAAGTAGTTGCCACAAAGGTTGTTATCACCCCAGCCCAATTTACACTTTCATTATTTTTTTTGAAATCAATTTGATTTTTGCTTACAAAGAAATAATCGGTTATCATAACCCCTGCAAAGGTTGTTGTTAAAACACCTAGAATTTCTATCCATGATTGCACTAAACCTAAAATGTTCATGCTGACCATAATCAAGCCTATAATATTGGCAATGATAACTTGCACCCAACGTGGCTGTTTAAAACCTACGGCATCAAATAAATTAGACAATGAAAGCGAACCGCTATACGTATTTAATACTTGTGCCTTTCCTTGTGCAGCTATCATTAATATAAACCCAATAACGCCACCAAATACAATAAACGCTGCAGCAACGCCATCTGGTGATAATGCCATTTTTTGTGCAACATCAGCAGCAATACCTTTACTAATATAATGTTCTACTAATTTTCCTGTTCCTGCAAACATTACCATTCCACCTATAGCTACACAAACAATATCCATACCTACGTTGCCTAAAATTGCAGCAATACCGATATCAGAAGATTTTTTTGCATAACGCCCTAAATCAGCATCCACTAAAGCTAATGCCCCTGCAGAACCGATAAATAAATTGATGCAAAAAATGTATTTACCCATCGCCGTTGAAGCCCCCATACCTTGTAAAACTTCTGCTGGAAACAATGCACCAAAAGAAGTTACTTGACTCAATGACATGCCAGTAACAGCCAATACATTATAAGTCATATACACTAAAATTAATAAGAAAAGTACCAACATAACTGATGATATTTTTGCTACTAAGTTAAAGCCGTATAATGTTAAAAATACCCAAGCAATTGATAATAAACCATAAATCAAGACTTTGCTCATGATAGAATCTTGGAATCCAAAATAAAATTTAAACCCTTCATAAAGTAAAGCATTTTCTAAGGCCAAAAAGCCTATAATCATAAATGCAAAGATGGCTGATGCGATGATTGAACCTTTTACACCATAGCCAAAAAAACGTGCCATTACGGTACTCGATAAACCTGTTTTAAAAGCAATGTGTCCACAAAGCCATCCAATAATACCGCCAATGATAGTTACGGTTATCCCTGCCCAAATGGCAATTTCAAATCCCGCAACAAACGTTGCTAAGGCACCAAAAAATATTTGAATAAGCGTGGTAACAATACCTGCGGTATTCCACGTTATTTTTAACCAACCTTGTCTTTGATCTACTGGTACAGATTCCAAAGCGTTGTCTTCCATTTGTGCTTTTACGTCTACATGTGCTGCCATAATGATTTAATTTAAAGTGTGAAAAAAAATAGAAAAAATTCTGTACGTTTTACTACAACAGAATGCAATAAAAATTAGAATAAAAATGTGCCTCCAAGTGCAAGCAAATTTCTATCTGCTACCACACCGAGTAGTGGGTTTTTTGACATATTAGTAAATTCTGCCCTCAACAAAAACGCACCGATCGGTTGGCTTAAACTAATGGTAAAACGAGAGGTTGCACTACCATCACTACCTCCAAACCATCCGCCTTTTTCTATTGTGCTTGAGCCATAATTAACCGCCGTTGTAAATCCTTTTTTTAATGAATACGACGCTTGAACATAATAACCAGAAGAACTTGCAGTAACAATTTTTCCATTGTCTGTTTTTGTTGCTCCTAAAAATAGTCCATAATACCCTAAGCCACTGCCTGTGTTAAATTGACCACTGAGTGCAAAACCGCCAGTTTTTATTTTAGCAAAAACGTCAAAGCCTGTTCCTCTCAATTCATTTTGTGTGCTTGTGGCTTTGATTATTTTTTGATTGATAAAACTTGCACTGATATATAAGTTAGTGCTTGGACTAATGTCTTTTACAAAAGCGAGTTTTCCTTGCAAACCAAGAGACCCTCCCGATTGCGTTTGATTCAAAGGTTGATACGCGCCGAGCGTAATTGTTAAGCCTCCTAAAGATGGGGTCGTATAGTTAATTTGGGGGTATTTATCACAAAACACATAGCCATAACCCAAGCCCAAATCATGCACTTGGCGAGGAATAGCAGTGGCACGTGATACGCCTACACCAAGAACAGAAATGTCTTGAAAAGCAGCATCTTTTGCAAATAATCCAAAGTCTCTGCCCAATAAAAACGTGCCATATTTTTTATGCGTAATTTGAGCAAAAGCTTGCATAAATTCTACAAAGTTTGTTTGCAAAGCACCACCATCTCCGCCAGCAGTAGTTCCGCCAACACCTTGGTCGCTAATTGTTCCGTTGTATGCAACGAAGTTATTTTGAGAAACATACGCTGTAATGTTTCCTGTAACGCGAAGGTCTCCTTTTTCAAAATAAGGAAGTGCTGACAAAGACGCTGGTAATAATCCATTGGCAATAGTTGAGTTGGTTTCGCTACTTCCGTCTGGTGTTAATTTTCCAAACGTAGTCAATAGATACGTTCCAATTTGTCCATGAAAGTCAATGCCTTGTTTCGGCTTATCTTCGACTACTGTAGCAGGACTTGCTGTTTGTGCAAACAACAGCGTATTGCATAAAGCAATACCCAAGAAAGTTGCGACTGTTTTTTTTGATCGTAATACTTTTTTTTTCATACTGGTTGGTTTTAAAAGGTGAATAAAAGGGTAAATAAAAAAGTTAGAAATTGTGATTAAATAAGGTGTTGGTATCCATTATTTTCGGGATACAATTTTGTTTGATACAATTGCAATGCTTGAATTACAGGCAAATCATTGAATTGAAATAGACACGCATCTTCATTTATAGAAGTATTGCAGTGTTCGTGCCAACTCCATGAAGGCACACAGAAAATGTCATTTTTTTTCCATTCAAATTTTTTGCCGTTGATAATCGTATAACCTTGACCTTTGCAACATTGATACATAATAGAACCTGTATGTTTATGTGCTTTCGTATGTTCTTTTGGGTGTAATAATTGCATTGCTGCGCCCATTGTTGGCATCACATGTCCGCCAGTAGCAGGGTTCGCATATTGTAAGATAATGCCGTCATACGGGTCAGGGTCGTTTACTTTTGCGGCATTTAAAAGTGCTTCATAAGTAGGCTCCCATCCAAATCTAAAGAGAGGTGAATACGCATGATTCCATTTTAAATCCATTGGCAATAAGCCGGCACCGCTATAAGTCATTGGAGAATGGTCTATCGGCACTAATAAATCTTGTCCTTTTCCTTCGGGCAATACGGCATAATTATTCGCCTCTAAAGCATTGACTAATGGAATATCTAAACCATCTTGCCAAATGCACGTTTTACCTTCTGCAACTACGCCGTGTTCGTGCCAAGCACTATTGGGCGTAATCACAAAATCATTAACACCTAAATTGATTTTGTTTCCATTGACAACAGTATATCCGCCGGCTCCTTCCATAATAAAACGTAATGCAGAAGCATTATGTCGATGTGCAGGCGTAGATTCTCCAGGACGCGTAACTTGTAAACCAGAATATAACCAACCTACAGAAGCCGCCATTTCTGCTCGTTTAGGATTGATTAAATACACGACTCTTCTACCAGCTTGTTCGGGCGTTACTAACTCTGAAGATTTTAATACCAATGGTCGCAAATCTTCATATCGCCATAACATAGGGTCAGAGGTGGTGTGTGGTTCCCATGGTTCAATTTTATTGGCAACTTTCCACAAAGCACCAGAACCAAATTTTGCAAGGTCTTCATAATACTTGACTAACTCTTCCGAGTCCTGCACTCTTGCACGTCCATAAGCAGCATCGTCTGTGGTTTGTACTGCATCTTTATTAAATAAATGTGTTGCATCCATAAATTGTTTGTTTTTTTAAGATGATAAAAGGAATGTATGCTGATGTGATTAAATAATGTCTTTAAACCCATCATTATCTTTCTTGCTATAAAAAGTTATCGGCTCTTGTGCATCTGTGTTGATTCTTAAATTAAAAATGTCAAAACGATTGTAATGCCCTATAATATCATGCATTTGTTTGGGTTGAATACATTTATTCAAGTCTATTTCGCCATACACAATGCCTTCTGTATCTATTAAAGGCGTTGATACAACTTGACCATTAGGGCCTATAATACCGCTAAATGAACTGTTTTTACGAGTCATTTTTTCTCTTACATGAGGAATGTAAGGTTCAAATAATTGTATCATTTCTTCACTAACAGTAGAACAAGCAATGATGGTAAACAACTTGCCTTCAAATGAATGTGCTGCAGCTCTAATTTTAATGGCTTCTGCCATATCATAATCTGCAGGTGCAACAGGCAATGAAATATAATTGGCAATGTGTATCAATTCGCCTTGGGCGAGTAAAGCAAAACGAGCCAATGTATTTGTGTTTTCACCACATGCCAAAGCACCTAAAGGACCGCATTTTGTTTGATGAACTTTTAGAGAAGAACCATCTCCACCTGTCCACGTTAATTTTTCTGCCCAAGTAGGTACTAATTTTCTATGCTTGCCAATCAGTTCGCCTTGTTCATCAATAATCAATATGGTATTGTACAAAGTAGCGAGACTATTTTCAGCTCTTTCATTGATACCGATAACCACCATGCAATGATTGTCTTTTGCCGCTTTACACAATTGAGTAACTTCTTTTCCTGGAACAGTAATTGCCGATTTGCATAATTTCTCAAACCATTCACTCGATTCAATTGGATTCATTAACCAACTCCAATACGGATAAGCAGAAATGAAAACTTCTGGAAACGCAACTAAAGAAGCACCATTTTGAGCCACTTCTTTAATGATAGAACAAACTTTTTCAACTGTTGCCGGCGTGTTTAAAAACACAGGGCTGGCTTGAACTGCAGCAACTGTAAACGGGGTAAAATTCATCTTCATAAAATTAGTTTTTTCATCATTACAAATAGTTTCTTAATTCAAATATAAAAAAAGTTTTTCAACAATGCTGAATTTAAAAAATATTTTTTTAGCCTATAAAATGAAGGAGTCATCATCTAATAAGCAATCTTTTATGGATTAAGGGGCTGTAAAGAGGTATATTCGGCACTTCAAAAAATTTGATGATTTGTTTATGACTACGATAAAAAAAACAAAAAAAAAGAATGGAATTCAGTCCATTGAAATTGGATTTAGAATTATCCAAATATTGATGGACAGTCCAACACCGCTATCTTTAAAAGATATTTCGCACCAATCAAAAATGACACCGAGTAAAGTGCATTCTTATTTGGCGAGTTTTATCAACGTCGGCTTAATTGAACAAAATGAAGGCAATAGTTTTTATCGCCTTGGTCATTATGCACTCAAAATGGGTTTGACGTATTTTAAACAGTTTAACATTTTGTCTGTAGCACAACCGGTGATGCATGAGATTGCAAAAAAATTAGGACATACTATTTTTTTAGGCATTTGGGGCAATAAGGGTCCTTGTATTATTTTTCGTGTAGATGGGTCAAATAGTCAGGCTTTTTTAGAACTACGCATTGGGTCTGTCTTACCTATTTTATCATCGGCTTTGGGAACAAATTTTGCTGCCCATCTTCCAAAAAAAATAGCCGAACGTTTTATTAAAGACGAGTTAAAATTACGTAGTATGCAAGAAAAATTTAAGAATGAAAAAGAAGTTTTTTTGTACTTAGACAAAATTAAATCACAGGGCTATGCAATAGCAAATCAAACCTTATACAAAGATTTTTCGGCTATTTCTGTGCCGATATTTGATTACGCTAATCAAATTACAGCAGGCTTAACATTGATGGGAATTTCTGACATTTTTGACCCAAAATCTCAAGAAAAAATCATTCAGATTTTGAAAGAAAAGGCACTCCGCATTTCGATTGAATTAGGGTATCAACAAATACCCAATTGATCCAATTGCATACATTATTTTTATGCTCTGAATTTTAGCACACGTTGAAAGTGTATTTTTTTACATTCGGGCATTCACATTAAAAATATATTATGAAGGCAACAATAAAAACGACTTCTCCAGAAACAAAAAATAATGCAACAGCTAAATCTTCTGTGAGTGAAATTTTTCAACTCCACAATTACAAATTGATTCTTGTTGGCGTGGGTATTATTTTTCTCGGCTATTTGCTCATGATAGGTGGAAAAAGCGACAATCCTGGCGTTTTTTTAACCGATGAGATTTATAGTTTTAGACGCATTACGCTTGCTCCTATTGTTATCGTAGCTGGCTTTGGAGTAGTTGTTTACGGCATTTTAAAAGGCAACAAATAGGACGCATAAGGTCATTTTGTTTCATATAAAAAGTTTTTCATCAGCGTTGTTCCGCAAGGAGTCAGAATACTTTCTGGATGAAATTGTACACCATAAACACAATACTGTTTGTGTTTCAATGCCATAATCATACCTTCATCGTCTTGTGCTAAAATATCCAAGCAAGAAGGAAAATTTTGATTGTTGACTACCCATGAATGATAGCGACCAGCATCAAACACTTCGCCTAAACCAGTAAATAAAGGGTCTTTTTTTACAATGCGAATTTGCGTGGCAAAACCGTGATACACTTGGGTTAAATTAGTCAGCATTCCTCCAAATACTTCACCTATGGCTTGATGCCCTAAGCATACACCAAGCATTGGAATTGTAGCAGAATAATCAGCAATAACCTGCTTTAATAAGCCTGCTTCTTCGGGTATGCCAGGGCCAGGAGACAAAATAATTTTATCATATTGGACAATACTTTTTGTGTCGATTTGGTCATTTTTTACAATGTCGATTGGCGTTTTTATAATGTCTTCTACAAGGTGTTTTAAATTGTATGTAAACGAATCGTAATTGTCTAAAAGTAAAATTTTCATTGCTGTTATTATTTAAATGGATTGTGCGGTAAGCAAGGCTTTTTTGAGTGCGGCTAATTTATTATCAACTTCTTTTTTTTCATTGTCTGGCACGGAGTCAATCACAATTCCTGCACCTGCTTGATAAAATAAGGTGTTGTTTTTACTTAAAAAAGAACGAATAACAATGGCATGATTCATCTGTTGCGAAAAGCCCACAAAGCCAATAGCACCGCCATAAAAACCTCTTGCTGTTGGTTCGTTTGCGTCAATCAATTCTATTGCACGGCGTTTGGGTGCACCAGATAAAGTGCCAGCAGGAAAGGTGCTTGCTAACAATTCAAACAAAGGTGTTTCTTTTTCTATCGTGCCTTGCACTTCGCTCACCAAATGAATTACATGAGAATAAAATTTAATTTGTTTTAAATAATTTACACGAACATTTTTACAATGAATACTCAAGTCGTTTCGTGCTAAATCAACGAGCATCGTATGCTCTGCATTTTCTTTTTTGTCTTGCAATAATTTTTCTGCACTCAACAAATCTACTGCATCATTTCCACTGCGTTTCACTGTTCCTGCAATTGGGTGAACAATCACTTTGTCTCCATTCACAATGACTTGAGATTCTGGTGATGAACCAAAAATTTTATAGTCGATATAATCAAAATAAAAGAGGTAAGGCGAAGGATTGATATTGCGTAAATGACGATAAACATTCAATTCATCACCGGTAAATTCTTGCTCATAACTTCTGCTTAACACCATTTGAAAAACATCGCCACGCTGACAATGTTGCTTTGCTTTTACAACAGCATCTTTAAAATTATCGTCCGTTCTATTTGCTTTTTCTTGACCGCATAAGGCAAAGGGATAAGACACAAATTGCTTATTGAGAAGTAAGGTTTCAATTTTTTCAACATGGCTTTCTAATCCTTGTAGTTGATTTTCGCACAAGTAAAGCGTGTCATTAAAATGGTTGATGGCAATGACGTATTGATAGAGCCGATAGCGCATCATTGCAATTTCGTTCGGTGCATTTTCAAGTTGGTTTTCTAATTGCAAATTCAAAAAAAGACCCGCACTGTCAAAACTTGTATAACCAAAAAGCCCTTGAACAAAAGGCACTTCAGACGCATTTTGTGCTTGAAAAGACTGCTTAAATTGTTCTAAATGCGTTAAAAAACTCGTTGTCGTAATCTTCTCTTTAACAGGTTCTTGCAATGGAAACTTATATTCAATATGTGTTCCATTTTTTATTTCAATGCCTGCAATGGGGTTGATAGCTATAAAAGACCAGCTGTCTTCTTTGACATGAAAGTCGGTGCTTTCTAATAATAATGAACCTGGATATTGGTCTCTAATTTGTAAGTAAATGCCTACCGGCGTATGCAAATCGGCTAATAATTTTTTAGTATGCGTAGAAAAAAAATACTTACTCATAAAAGAGGTTTTTAAAAAATAAGGTGCAAGTGTTTAAGGATTGGTCGCTATTGTGCCAATTAAAGTGCCTGAGGTACAAGCATGAACTTGAACCATTGCATAATCTCCTTTTTGTAATTGATAATGCGATTTAGGAAAAACAATAACTTTATTGTGTTCGTTTCTACCCTGCCATTCGTCTTGATTTTTTTTAGAGTCTCCTTCTATTAAAACAGAGAATGTTTTGCCCACTTGTTCTTGCATACGTTCTAAAGAATGTTGGCGATGGAGTGCAATTATTTTTTGTAAACGCTCTTGCTTAATTGGTTCTGGCACATCGTCTGCATATTGTCTTGCGGCTAAAGTGCCTGGTCGTTCTGAATAAGCATACATATACGCCAAATCATATTTACAATATTCCATGATGCTCATTGAAGCGTCAAAATCTTCGTCTGTTTCAGAGCAAAAACCAATAATCATATCTGTACTCAATGCACAATTCGACATGATTTTTTTAATCGTATTCACTTTGGCAATGTACCATTCTCTGTCATACGTTCTGTTCATCATGTCTAAAATTCTTGAACTGCCACTTTGCACAGGCAAGTGAATATATTTACAAATGTTATCGTGTTGTTGCATCACGTATAAAACTTCTTCGGTAATATCTTTGGGGTGAGAAGTGCTAAAACGCAATCGTAGCAAAGGGTTAATCAAGGCAACTTGATGTAGCAGTTGGGCAAAATTTGTCTTCGTATCAGCGTCAAAATAAGAATCTACATTTTGTCCTAAGAGTGTAATTTCTCGATAACCTTCTTGCACAAGGTCTGCACATTCTTTTAATATCGATGCAAGTGGACGACTACGTTCTCTGCCACGTGTAAAAGGCACTACGCAAAATGAACACATATTATTACAGCCTCGCATAATGGAAACAAAAGCGGTTACGCCGTTTGAATTTAAGCGAATGGGAGAAACGTCGCTATAGGTTTCTTCTCTGCTCAACAACACATTAATCGCTTTGCCGTGTTCTGTTGCTGTGGCTATCAATTGGGGCAAACTTTTGTACGCATCAGGCCCAACAACCAAATCAACCAATTTTTCTTGCTCTAATAAAGTGCCTTTTAAACGCTCTGCCATGCAACCTAAAATGCCAATCAGTAAATCAGGATGTTGTTTTTTCAGTGCGTTAAATTGTTTGAGACGGTTACGAATTGTCGTTTCTGCTTTTTCTCGAATCGAACACGTGTTCAATAAAATCAAATTTGCGTCTTCATAATTTTGGGTATGTAAAAAATGTTGCTCTTTCAAAATAGAAGCCACAATTTCACTATCATTCACATTCATTTGGCAGCCATAACTTTCAATGTAAAATTTCTTTTGGTCTGCAAGGAGTGGCGTTGGTTCTAAAACTGTATGGGTAGCGTGTAGTATCATAGTATAAAAATAAAGCGGAAATGTATTTGATTTTCTAACAACAAGAACGACAATACAAAAGCAAAAAATTAAGACTGTCATTGATAATGAGCAGAAACAATATTTTTTGTACAACAAGATTGAATTTTTATTTTTATTCACATCGCCCTCTAAAAAATAAACAATCGCTTTCACTCTTTAATTCTCATTGATGAAAAACACAAACACTCTTTTTTCTTGGCTTTTAATTTGCTTTTTGACTTGCTCAAAACACCTTTTTAGCCTACCTCTTGCAGAGCAAAAACCTTATGTTATCGTTGTTTCTTTTGATGGATTTCGATGGGATTATACGAATCGAAATCTCACGCCAACGCTGAATGCAATTCAGCATAAAGGGGTGCATGCAGTGCAGTTAGAACCTTGCTATCCGAGTAAAACTTTTCCGAATCACATTTCTATTTTAACGGGCATGTACCCCGAGAATCACGGCATCATTTCTAATCATTTTATCAATCCGTTTACAAAAGAAAAATACAGTTTAAAAGATAGCGTTTCTGTACGTGATGCAAAATGGTATCAAGGAGAATTTTTTTGGGAAACCGCACAACGCAACGGCGTCGTTACTGCATCTTATTTTTGGCCTGGTTCAGAATTATTAGCTAATTATCGACGACCAAATTATTTCAAAGCCTATCAACATCAAATCTCCCCAGACACGATTTTCAAAACGCTTTATGATTGGCTGACCTTACCACAAGCTGAACGTCCACATTTTATCACTTTATATTTTCATGATGTTGATGATGCGGGTCATCGATTTGGCCCACATTCGGCAGAAGTGAATGCCGCATTAGTGAAAATTGATAGCATTACAAAACAACTTCTTGCAACCGTTGCCCAAACGCCTTTAGCAGATAGCATGAATTTTATTTTTGTTTCTGACCACGGCATGACAGCAATAGACAGTAATCGCATTGTTTATTTGCCCGATACTTTGTCCACCATGAATGCAAAAATTCATCACAGTTGGGAAAATGTAATGGTTGAATGTAATGACCAAAATCAAGAATCTGCCATTTTTAATCTGCTCAAAAAACAAGAGCTCCATTACAAAGTGTATCTAAAAAAAGATATTCCCAAACGCTTCCATTTTAACAAACATCCGTTCATCAGCAATATCCTCATTGTGCCTGAAGTGGGTTGGGTTTTAGGGTCTCATCAAAAAGAATTTAACCCACACAAAGTGTTTGGGGGTACGCATGGTTATGACAATCAACACGCCGACATGAAAGGTATTTTTATTGCACAAGGATCAGCATTTAAAAATCAGCAAACGCTACCTTCGATTAAAAATATTGACATTTATCCTTTGCTCTGCAAACTGTTTGCTATTGAGCCAAGGTCAAATATTGACGGTCGTTTAAACCGCATTCAATCAATTTTAAAATAGATTTTAAAAGCCCTTCAACATGAAAAAAACAATCATCATTGTTCTTGCAATACTTGTATTGGTATGTGTTTATTTTTATTCTATGCAACCCTTAAGAGTTTCTACGACGGCTACGATTGCCACAAGAGGAAAGACAATTATTCGCTATATCGACGAAATGAATGAGAAACAAAAAGGCTTACACACGATAGCACAAAAACTATATGACAACGAAAGGCTTTTTTTTCAAGCCCCTTTTGATACAAGTTTCTTGGGCGAAATAAAAACACATTCACTTTTACCAGACACAAGTGTTGTAATTTGTGTCTTTGAATTTGCAAAAACATACAATCCTTTTACACAGTTTTCTTATTACCAAAAAGGACTTGTATTAAAAAATAAATTTCATAATTTATTATCGCACTGCTTGTCTATCAAAAATTGGATACTGGCTGCTTATGGTGTTTCTTTTCAAAAAGAATCTGTGCAATATGACCAATTGATAAGCACAAAATTTACCACACAACAACGCCCTCAAACAACAGAACTTGCAAAAGAATACGCACAATTAGAACATTATATTCAGCAAAAAAAAGCAACCATCATTGGCGATGCAATGCTTCATACAGGCACTAATAGTCAAGGTTTTACAACAATGATTGCCTACCCCATCAACAAAGAAATTACAAACACAAATCGCTATTTTTTTAAAAGAATGGTAAAGGGTTTTATATTAAAAGCAAATATCACAGGAGGTCAAAACAACATTCAAGCAGGTTTTAATGGCATAAAAAACTATCTGTATGATTATGGCTTGTCTTCGCCCGCACTTCCTTATGAAGCATTTGAAAAACAAAATCGTCTTCAAAGCGACACCGCAAAATGGCATACAACAATTTATTATCCTGTGTATTAGTTCGTTTCTTTTGTGAATCAATTGCGTCAATTTTATTTTTTATTGAAATGGTTTTGTGCCATTGTTATTGTGTCTTTGTTATGCGGTAGTAGTGCTGCTCTTTTCTTGTTTTGTTTAGATGCCATCACGCAACAACGAATTGCATATCCCGCATTTTATATTGCTCTACCCTTTGGAGGACTTGCGATTGTTTGGCTTTATGAGCGTTTTGGAAAAAATAAAATTGGCGGCACACAACAAATTATAGCAAACATTTATTTACCAGAACATCAGTTGCCAATTGCCATTGCACCACTCATTTTCATTTCTACTTTACTCACGCATTTAGGCGGCGGTTCTGCTGGACGAGAAGGAACGGCGGTGCAAATTGGAGGAACACTTGCCACAACATGTAAAAAAATATTTTTCAAAAATGATAAAAACGCTCATCAAATTTTAATCATCATGGGTATCAGCGGTGGCTTTGCCGCTGTGTTTGGAACACCTTTAGCCGCACTATTTTTTGCATTAGAAGTTGCCTTTATCAAAAAAACAAACTTGACTTTTTTATTACCAAGTGCATGCACAGCATTTTTATCACACTACATCTGTCTTGCTTTTGGTATAACACATACAAATTATACACTGACGATTTTTCCTATTCTTCAATTTTCTACACTTTTTTTTATTGCTGTGATAGGCATAATGGCAGGTCTTTCTGCACGTTTATTCATTCAGGCAATGTCTGTTTCTACTTTTTTTTTGACAAAAAAAATACCACAAGCAACTGCAAGAATCTTTATTGGCGGTAGCCTTATTTCAATTTTATTATATGCTTTTACAGCCTATAATTATGCCGGCTTGGGCATCGCTACCATCAGTCATTGTTTTATTGATGCCGCACCTTGGCATACGTTTTTATGCAAACTTTTTTTTACTGTATTGACACTAAGCGTTGGTTTTAAAGGCGGAGAAGCAACTCCATTGTTTTTTATTGGCGCCGCATTGGGTAGCACTTTGTCTGTAATTTTTGGACTTCCAATTGGCTTTGCCGCAGGCATTGGTTTTGCAAGTGTTTTCGCTGCCGCAAAACATACTCCGTTTGCGTGTGCTTTAATGAGCATAGAATTATTCGGCTTCAAAATGTTCCCATTTGCCTTACTTGCGTGTTACATCGCGTATTTTGTTGTAGGTAAAAAAAATGTTTACAATACACATTCTCTGTCGATAGACCATTCTCTATTGAACAGATAAAAATAAAAAACGAAAAGGCAGAAGTGTTTAGTTTGGAAACTTTCTTCATTTGTTGCTTTACATTTTTATGCTCCAAATTCACACGTTCACGTGCAACCCATTTCAAGAAAATACGTACTTGGTAATTGATGACATTGCCAAAGAGTGTATTATGATTGACCCTGGTGCTTATACCGCAACAGAACAAATGATGGTTGAGAACTTTATATTCTCTAACCAACTCAAGCCTACTTTATTATTACTTACACACGCACACTTAGACCATATTTTCGGGTTAAATGTATTTGTAAAAAAATACAAACTGTTGCCGCATATACACGAAGAAGAAAAAATTATTCTCAACAGTGCATTACTTTCTGGTCAGAAGTATGGCGTTTCAATTGAAGACTATGACGGCGAAACAATCACACTAAAAGGCGAAACAACTTTAATGTGGAATAATCATCTCATCAAAGTTTTATTTACACCAGGACATTCTCCAGGCAGTGTGAGTTATTTGTTTAATGACAATATTTTATTTGGTGGAGACGTTCTTTTTTTAGGCAGTTATGGAAGAACAGATTTATCGATGGGAAACCACAAAGACTTAAAACATTCAATTGAAAAAAAATTATTTTCTCTGCCTGAAGAAACAATTGTTTATGCTGGACACGGCGACCCAACAACAATTGGAAGAGAGCTAAACACAAACCCTATTTTATTTTCTTAATCTTTTTTTTATGAACAAACAAAAACGAATTGTTATTACAGGTGCTGCTGGTTTCTTAGGTTCACACCTCTGCGACAGATTTATTCAAGAAGGTTATTATGTCATTGGCATTGATAATTTTTTGACTGGCAATGTGAAAAATATTGAACACTTATTTCCGTTGCCACAATTTGAATTTTATCATCACGACATCACAAAATTTGTTCACATCAAAGGAGACGTTGATTATATTCTGCATTTTGCATCACCTGCCAGCCCGATTGATTATTTAAAAATGCCCATACAAACACTCAAAGTTGGCTCTTTGGGAACACATAATATGTTGGGCGTTGCAAAACATAAAAAGGCGAGAATTTTAGTTGCTTCTACATCAGAAATTTATGGCGACCCACTTGTTCACCCACAATCAGAAGAGTATTGGGGCAATGTTAATTCTGTTGGTCCAAGAGGCGTGTATGACGAAGCCAAACGTTTTTTAGAATCAATTACACGTGCTTATGCTACGTTTCATCAAGTTGAAACACGCATCATTAGAATTTTCAATACGTATGGTCCACGTATGCGTTTAGATGATGGACGCGTTTTGCCAACCTTTATTGGACAAGCATTGAGAGGAGAAAATTTAACAGCTTTTGGTGATGGGTCTCAAACGAGGTCTTTTTGTTATGTTGATGATTTGGTAGAAGGCATTTATCGTTTGTTGTTGAGCGATTATGATATGCCTGTAAACATTGGCAATCCTGATGAAATTACCATCAATCAATTTGGTGAAGAAATTTTAGCCTTGACAAAATCAAAATCAAAAATCATTTATCACCCTTTGCCAACAGACGACCCAAAACAACGCAAACCCAATATTACAAAGGCAAAACAACTGTTAAATTGGGAGCCAAAAATAAACCGAAAAGAAGGCTTAGAAAAAACCTTGGCGTATTTTTTAGGATTAGATGAGTTTAGAAAATAAGGGTTGTTTGTTTTTTGTCGGTAAAATGTGTACTCCCTTTTTGAATGATTTTTTTGTCCATGTTTTACACTTTTTAGTGTAATTCTATCTCAGGACAAGATTATAAACTTTTTTAGGACGAGACAGTCTGATAAACACACATAACAATAAAAAAAGAACCTCCCATACCAGCTTCTAAGGAGGAAAATGCATTTGCAAGTTTGTCAAAGTTCCATAGAAAGGTGAACGATGAACGGAGCGCCGCAACTATGCTTCATCAATGGGTGAAGCTGGAAATCAAAAAAAGATGAATGTATTAACTGTTGAGAATGGTGTTTTTGATGTCGTCGCCAATGGCGGAAGTGGTATAAAATTTTGCATCTTGGGCAACCAAGTCTTTAGAAAGAATTTTGCGTTCTAAGGCGCTAGTTACGGCGTGGCGAACGAGTTGTGCTTCTTGGGTTAAATTGAAATAATCTAAGAGCATGGCAACGGACAAAATTGTGGCAAGTGGGTTGGCAATGTTTAATCCTTTGGCTTGTGGGTATGAGCCGTGTATGGGTTCAAAGAGGGCGACTTTGTTGCCGATTGAAGAGGAAGGTAAAAGTCCGATTGAGCCTGACAAAACGCTGGCTTCGTCGCTTAAAATGTCGCCAAACATATTTTCGGTTAAGATAACGTCAAACTGTGCTGGGTTGAGTAAAAGTTGCATGGCGGCATTGTCGACAAATAAATAATCGACGGCAACGGTTGGATATTGTGGGGCTAATGCTGCTACTGTTTTTCGCCATAGACGAGAAGTTTCAAGCACGTTGGCTTTGTCCACGAGGGTTAATTTGTTGCGTCTTTTTTGTGCTGCTTCAAAAGCGAGGGTGGCTATGCGTTGAATTTCTAAAACGGAATATGAGCAAGTGTCGGTTGCGGTTTGCTTGTCTTCTGACAATGTTTTTTGTCCAAAATAAATGCCACCGGTGAGTTCTCTATAAATGACTAAATCGACTTTATCGAGAAGGTGGTTTTTGAGTGGCGAAGATATTTTGAGTGTTTCATAAATTTGTAGCGGACGAATGTTGGCAAACAAGTTGAGTTGTTTTCTCATGGTGAGTAACCCTTGTTCTGGTCGCACTTTTGCGTCTGGGTTGTTGTCATATTTAGGGTCGCCGATGGCACCAAGTAAAATGGCGTCTGCTTGTTGGCAGGCTTGTAGGGTTGCTGGTGGAAAAGGGTCTTCGGTTTTGTCGATTGCGACGGCACCAAGCAATGCGTGGGTGAGGGTGAATTGGTGATTGAATTTTTGTTCAATAGCAGAAAGTATTTTTAAGCCTTCTTGGATAACTTCTGGTCCAATGCCGTCTCCAGCAAGAACGGTGATTTTTTTTTCCATAAAACGGGAAGAGAGTTTTGTACAATAAGTTGTATAAAAAATATGGCAAGTTACTTATATCGCACCGCTACAACCGCCTACCTTTGCTGTCTTTCAACCCTGGAGGATTTGGCAGGAGCTGGTCGTATAAGACTTGCCACGTGCCGAATATAATTTTCTGTGGTATATTTTTGTCGAAACAAAAAATCCTCTTAAGAAGAATAAATAATGTTTTTAAGTTCGTCCTTATTCTTCATTTTTAAAACCTTTCTTGTATGAAAAAAATTGTACTCCTATTGAGCATTTTTATTGCCGCCAATTTTGCAAATGCACAAACGAAAAAAGACGGCACTCCTGACAAAAGATTCAAAGCACACAAAGAAAAAAAAGTGCGTTTGAAAAAAGATGGCACTCCTGACAAAAGATTTAAAGACAATAAAGAAGCGGAAGCCAAATAAATATTTGCTGTTCAACAAGAAAAGTCCTGACTAATTATCAGGACTTTTTTTTTCATTTTTCATTTTGATTTTTGACATGAAACCCATCTCCTCTTTCTATCCATTTATTTCTCAATTGCCCCAAAACATTGTCATTACTTTTCATCAAAAACCAGACGCTGATGCTATGGGTTCTGCACTTGCTTTGTTTCATTTTTTAAAGCAATTTCATCACCGTATAAAAATTATTTCGCCGACAAATTGGGCAAGTTTTTTGCATTGGATGCCGGGTACAAAAAATGTAATTGATGGCGACAAACATTTTGAAACGATACAAAATGACATTGCAAATGCAACATGGATTTTTGCTTTAGACTTTAATGTTTTTTCAAGAACAAAAAAATTAGAACCACTTTTTTTGGCGAGTAAAGCAAAGAAAATTTTAATCGACCATCATGAACATCCCGATACAAAAGCGTTTGATTATGGCATTTCTTTGGCAGAAAAATCTTCAACGTGCGAAATGGTTTATGATTTCATTGTTGATTCTGGATACAAAAAATTACTCAATCAAGACATTGCAACAGCACTTTATGCTGGCATTATGACAGATACGGGGTCGTTTCGTTTTAGCAATACAACAGCAAAGGTGCATGAAATTGTCGCTCAACTAAAAAAAACAAACATCAATCACAGCCTTATTCATCAAAATTTATTTGATAATTTTTCTGAACAACGTTGGCGGTTTATTGGTTTTGTTTTACAAAATAGATTGGTTGTTAATGCAGCATTAAAAACGGCTTTGATTGCCGTTACAAAAGAAGATTTAGAACAATACAACATTCAAACTGGCGACACAGAAGGTTTGGTGCAATATCCTATGGGCATCAAAGGCATTGAATTTGTTGCTTTGATTGTGGATAGAACAGAAGAAGTGCGCTGTTCTTTTAGGAGTAAATTATTTTTTAACGTGAATGAATTTGCAAAACAACATTTTGAAGGCGGTGGGCATATTATGGCTGCCGGCGGAAGAAGTAAACTGCCTTTAGCAGAAGTTGTAGAACAATTTTGGGCAATTACTCAAACGTATGAAAGCATTTTAAACGGCTAATTTTTAGACTTAACGATCAAGCAATGAAAAAACTTTATTTATTAGATTCTTTCGCATTAATCTTTAGAGCTTATTACGCTTTGATGAAATCACCTCGCATTACATCAACAGGAAAAAACACAAATGCACAATTTGGGTTTACAAATACAATCCTAGAAATTCTCAACAAAGAAAAGCCAACACATATTGCTGCTGCGTTTGACACTGCTGCACCAACAGAACGGCATGTTGCTTTTGCTGACTATAAAGCCAATCGACAAGAAACACCTGAAGATATTTTGAGTGCTGTGCCTGATATTAAAACTATTTTACGTGGGCTAAACATTCCCATTTTAGAAATGAATGGATATGAGGCTGATGATATTGTAGGCACAATTGCTGTGCAGGCTGCGGCACAAGGGTTTGACGTGTTTATGGTTAGCCCAGATAAAGATTATGGTCAAATGGTAAGTGATAAAATTTCTATTTACAAACCTGCGTACCAAAAAAATGAACGTCAAATTTTAGGTGTAAAAGAAGTGTGCGAAATGTGGGGCATTGACCGTACAGAACAATTGATTGACATACTTGGATTGATGGGAGATGCGGTAGATAACATTCCCGGCGTGGCAGGCATTGGTGAAAAAACCGCCAGTAAATTGATTAAAGAATATGGTAGTATAGAAAACATTTTAACGCAGGTGGACAATATCAAAGGTGCCGTAGGCGACAAGCTAAGACAACATCAAGACAAAGCCATTTTATCAAAACAATTAGCAACAATCAATTTGTCTGTACCTCTTGCTTTTGATGCAACAAGCTATGCAGTAAGCCCTTTGAACAAAGAAATATTGACAGAAATTTTTACTGATTTAGAATTTAAAACACTTGGCAAACGCATTCTTGGAGATGATTTTGGTGGACAAGTTGCCACGCCAAAAAAAAATAAAACAACAGATTTATTTTCTATTCAAGAAGACACTACCGAACCCATTTCAACGATACCAAGCAATTACAACAATGCCCTCAATACCCCGCATGAATATATTCTTGTAAACAGCATGGAAGAAATTGTCAATTTGAAAAATCATTTGCAACTCCATGACACCATTTGCATGGATACAGAAACAACAGGTTTAGACACGATGCTTGCAGAACTTGTTGGCATCAGCTTTTGTGTTGAACCACATAAGGCTTTTTATATTCCTTTTGCACAACAAAAACAAGACGTGTTAGAACAACTTGCTCCACTCAAACCATTATTTGAAGATAAAAGTAAGCTGTGGATAGGGCAAAATTTGAAATATGATATGGCGATATTGCAGAATTATCACATTCGTTTAGAAGGCAATATTTATGACACCATGTTGTTGCAATATTTATTAGACTCAGAAAGTAAAAAGGGAATGAATTTTTTGAGCATGAAATACCTCAATTATCAACCAATAGAAATTGAAACATTGATTGGTGAAAAAGGTAAAAAACAAAAAAGTATGCGAGACGTGGACATTGAAACAATAAAAGAATATGCCAGTGAAGACGCTGATATTACGTTTCAATTATGGCAATATTTTGAACACAATCACCTTGCAGATGACGTTACAAAAAAACTTTTTAATGAAATTGAAATTCCTTTGAGTAAAGTGTTGTTAGACATTGAACGAAATGGCGTAAACATTGACACGCCTTTTTTAGAAGAACTATCCATACAATTAGATGGAGAAACTAAAAGCATCGAGCAAGACATTTTTGCTTTGACTGGGAGCGTTTTTAATATTTCTTCACCAAAACAGTTGGGCGATGTTTTATTTCAAAAACTCAATATTCAAGGTGAAAGCAAATTGAACAAAACAAAAACGGGACAAATTTCTACAGACGATTCTATTTTAGAAAAATTTTTAGACAAGCATCCTGTTATTGCACCAGTAATGCAGTATCGAGAATTGACAAAGTTGAAATCAACGTATGTCGATGCCTTGCCTTTATTGGTTAATCCACATACACAAAAAATTCATACCACTTTTCATCAATCAAAAGCAGTAACAGGAAGGCTTTCATCTATCAATCCCAATTTGCAAAACATTCCTGTTCGTACAGAATTAGGCAAACAAATGCGTAAAGCATTTATTCCCCAAGACAACCATTTACTCATGTCTGCCGATTATTCTCAAATTGAATTGCGCATTGTTGCAGCTTTAAGCAATGACGAGAATATGATTCAAGCCTTTAGAGACAAGAAAGATATTCATACGGCAACAGCATCAAAAATTTATCACGTTGCAGAAACAGACGTTCAAGCCGAAATGCGCTACAAAGCAAAGAGCGTCAATTTTGGAATTATTTATGGACAAGGCGCATGGGGATTATCTCAAAATATTAAAGTGCCACAAAAAGAGGCAAAAGCATTGATAGAAAATTATTTTTTAGAATATCCTCATATCAAAAAATTGATGGACGAGCAGATAGCGTTTGCACGAGAACATGGCTTTGTTGAAACCTTGTCTGGCAGACGGCGTTGGTTAAGAGACATTAACTCTGCAAATGCAACGGTACGCGGTTTTGCAGAACGCAATGCCATCAATATGCCCATTCAAGGCACCGCTGCTGACATGATTAAATTGGCAATGATTGCCATTCAAAAAGCAATGACAGAAAAAGGATTGGCATCAAAAATGATTTTGCAAGTCCACGATGAATTGCTGTTTGATGTGCCTTTGCAAGAACAAGACGTTATGCAACAATTAGTACAAACCTTGATGCCGAAAGCGTTAGAACTTCCCCATGGTGTGCCTGTAGAAATTGAAATTGGGTTTGGAAAAAATTGGTTAGAAGCACATTGATAAAATGCAACTATGTTTTTTTTAATTCAACGGAATGCGTTTGAACAGCTAAAGCATATTCTCCGCCAATCATCAAACTTGTATTTTGTGCTTGGTGTCCAACAGGAAAATCAAAAGCAATAGGAAAATCAAAGGCAGCACAATGGCTCAAAATGATGTCCTGCAAAGTTTGTCCAAATGGACGTGTTGTGTCTGACAAAGAACTAAATCCTCCAACAATCAATCCTTTTAAACAAGCAATTTTTTTCGCTCGCAAAAGTTGTAAAAATAGTCTGTCAATTTCATACAGCCGTTCATCAACGTCTTCAATAAATAAAATTTTATTGTCGGTTTGAAGTTCAGAAACAGAACCTATACTATGGCACAAAAGCGACAAATTTCCTCCAATCAATTCGCCACTGGCATCGCCAATTTTATTTTTCATATTCGATGCGGCATAAACAATTGGATTGATTTTGCCCTGTAAAAAATCGATGAAATAATTTTGGCAAAAAGGTGTTGTGTTTTTATCTGACAGTGATTTAAGCATGGGCGAATGCACACAACAAAAAGGCAATGTGGTATTGATGTGCGTAAGCAAAAGAGTGATGTCGCTAAATCCACAAATCCATTTTGGGTGTTTTGAAAATGTAGTCCAATCAAGTTGGTCTATAATTCTACTCATACCATACCCTCCTCGACCAAATAAAAGACAATCAATATTCTTATCGTCTAACATCTTCTGCACATCTTGCAAACGCAAAGCATCGGGGGCAGAAAAATAATTGTCAGAATTGTATTGTGTGCTTGGTCCAAGCAAAACTTGAAATCCTTTGTCTTGTAAAAATTGCATCCCTTCTACAAGGTCTTCTTTGGCAACAAATCCACTTGGGCAACAAACGCCAATGGTAGAATTTGGTTTTAAAAATGGAGGCAATATTTTTTTCATCAAAATTGATTTTTACGGTATCGCTATCATTTATTATTCGCCAAAAGTGAGTTTGTTTTTGAGCCATTTTTCTCGTGTACTAATTTTTGTACGCAAATATTCCATCGGTCGATCACCTTTAATTCTATTGCAAGAGCTACAAAGCAATTGATAGTTTTCATAATAATCGCCGCCGCCTTTTGATTTGGGAATAATGTGATCAACTTCAAAATGATGAACGGCAAAAGCTGTTCCACAAGCGTTGCAATCACCTTTTTGTTGAATAAATAAACGCTCTTTTGTACTTCTTGTAATATGTTCTATTTTAATATCTGTGCGTTGTGGAATATCTTTTCTGTGTACAAAGTTTTTGAATAACCCAGCATCATCACTCAAGCGTTCAACTAATAAATCTGCAGCTTGTTGTTCAATATCGATGCCTATCCATTTTCGATTTAATTGCTGTGCGGCTACACAAGTTGTTGCACAACCACAAAACGGATCTAAAATAACATCGCCTTCTTTTGAACTTGCTTTAATAATACGATGCAATAAGGCTAAAGGCTTTTGTGTAGGGTAGCCAGTCGCTTCTTTGCCTCGTGCAATTTTAATATCTGCCCAAATATTATCTACTATTTCGCCGTCATAATCATCTTCATACTTTCTGCGTTCCAATTTTCCATTATCCTTAATGACAATATTTCCATTTTGGTACTCTTCTTCTAATCGCTCTTTGCTGAGCCTCCAGCCAGATAAATGAGGATTTGCAAAGCCCTTCCATTCATAACATAAATTTGGTCTATCGCCCATTGAAGGGTTACACCATATATGTGCAGAATCGTCATAATAACGTCTGCCATTTTCATCTGATAATGGAAATTTCTTTAGCCTATCCAATTCGGTCATTTTCTCTTTAGCTCCATATAAATCAAAGTATGACTGTTCTGATTTAGAATAAAAAAATAAGGTATCACTGGATGCACCAAATTTTTTTGCTTTGTGTTGAGAGCCTTTCGCCCCAGACATTCTTTTCCAAACAATTTCATTCCTAAAATTATTTCTCCCAAAAATTTCATCTAATACAATCTTTAAATAATGGCTCGCAGTGGGGTCGCAATGCAAATACAAACTGCCCGTGTCTTTTAATATTCTGTACAATTCAATGAGGCGTTGTGTCATATAAGTTAAATACGACATCATGGCTTTGCTGTGCATTACGCCTGTTGATTGGATAAATTGAACCAACGATGGATATTGCTCGATGAGCTTGTCTAAATACGCGTCGTTAATGTCTTGCCACGTCCACATATCTTTAAAACTCGCTCCTGCAGCTTTTGTGCCAATGGGGGCAGAGTACGTCCGCTTTGAATTAAAGGGCGGATCTAAATAAATTAAATCTACGCTCACAGAGTTTAATCCGTGTAGAATAAACAAATTATCATTCGTGTAAAGCGTGTTGGTCATGGAGTGTAAAAAAAATAACAAAACGCAAATTTATTCAAGCAAAATAAAATCAAGCCTTCGATAATCAAACAAGTATAGACAATAAAATAAGCTGAAGTACTTTTATATAAAGACAAGCTGAAATAATTTTTTAGTATTACTTTGGTCTCTTCATTTTCAATTGCAGCCTTATTTTTATGAGTCAATCGTCTTTTATCACAACCCACAATCTTGTTAAAAAATATAAAAGCAGAACGGTTGTCAATGAGGTGTCTATTCGCCTAGAACAAGGAGAAATTGTAGGCTTGTTAGGTCCAAATGGAGCAGGCAAAACGACAACTTTTTATAGCGTAGTGGGGTTGGTTCAGCCCAATAGTGGAAGTATTTTTTTAGACGACAAAAACATCACAAAAATTCCCATGTACAAACGTGCTCATTTGGGCATTGGTTATTTACCGCAAGAAGCATCTGTGTTTAGAAAATTGTCTGTTGAAGAAAACATTATGGCAATTTTAGAAATGCTCCCGAATACAAATAAAAAAGAGCAACAAGAAAAATTAGAAAGTTTATTAGAAGAATTTCGTCTTACGCATGTGCGTAAAAATTTGGGAGATTCTTTGAGTGGTGGCGAAAGACGAAGAACAGAAATTGCACGTGCTTTAGCCATCAATCCAAAATTTATTTTATTAGATGAACCTTTTGCTGGCGTTGACCCAATTGCGGTAGAAGATATTCAAGGCGTTGTGTATAAATTAAAACAAAAAAATATTGGCATTTTAATCACTGACCATAATGTGCAAGAAACGCTTTCTATTATTGACCGTGCATACATTTTAATTGAAGGGAAAATATTTTTTGAAGGCGGGTCTGAAGCCATTGCAAACAACGAAAAAGTGCGGCAATTGTATTTAGGTAGCGGCTATGTGTACAAGGCTAAAAAGTTTATATAGCTGTTTTAAAAACCTATTTTTCATCTCTTTTTTTTTACTCCATGAAATTTCTATTCCTTTTTTGTTTGATTTTCGTTTCGTCTTGTGGCGTAAGTGATTGGATTCAAACACGCATTCCTTTGAGCCCTATTGGGGTGAGTAATAGCACGAGAAAAGTTGGCTATTCTCCGTATAATCAACTTTATGGCAAACGCCTTATGAAAAGAACAAAATACCCAGATTATTTCAGGCAGCCTGTTTATCAACGTCGTATGCGACAAGAAAAAATTAAAAGCAACAAGACATATCAAAATTTTTTATGGTAATTTTTTCTTTTCTGTAAAATTGCGTGTATGAAAATTGCTTTATATTTTGGTTCATTTAATCCTATTCATATTGGTCATTTGATTATTGCCCAGCACGTATTAAATGCAACTGATGTGAAAAAATTATGGTTTGTTGTTTCTCCACAAAATCCAGAAAAACCAAGTTTGTCTTTATTAAAAGACCGCCATCGTTTGCACCTTGTTCGCATTGCCATAGAAGATGAACCTTGCTTTAAAGCTTCTGACATTGAGTTTAATTTAAGTCGCCCATCTTACACAATCCATACACTTGGACATCTCAAAGACAAATATCCACAACATGAGTTTTGTATTGTTATGGGTGCAGACAGTTTTCAAAATGTTCTGAATTGGAAAAACGGAGAAAATATTTTATACAACAACACCATTTATGTGTATCAACGAGATGGTTTTGTCAATACAAGCCCCCTCAAAAACGTCCATTTTTTACAAGCACCCCTATTAAACATTTCAGCTTCTATAATTCGCACTTTGATTAAAGAAAAAAAATCAATCCAATATCTTGTTCATCAAAAAGTAAAAGAAGAAATTTTACAACAAGGTTATTATACCTCTCCACTTCAATAATATTTAAACATTCACAATATGCTATTTGACATTTCTTTGACTGATTATATCGGCTACGTTGCTTCTATTATTATTATGGTTTCATTCACCATGAAAAACGTACGCATACTCCGTATTGTCAATACAATTGGGTGTCTTTGTTTTATTGTCTATGCCATTCTTATCGACTCTACGCCAGCACTCATTACAAATGTTTTTGTTGCCAGCGTAAATATTTATTACTTATATCAACTGTTTAAAAATGCCTAAACAAGAACTTTTTATTGTAAAAATTGGGGGAAACATTTTAGACAATGACCTTGCATTAGAACAATTTTTACAGCACTTTTCAACAATTAAAGGTCTCAAAATTTTAATTCATGGAGGGGGAAAAATCGCTACAGAAATTGGCAAACAATTAAACATTGTCTCCACCTATCACGAAGGAAGAAGAATTACCGATGCCGCCACTTTAGACCTTGTAACAATGGTGTATGCAGGGTTAATCAATAAAAAAATTGTAGCAAAATTACAAAGTCTTTCATGCAATGCACTTGGACTTACTGGTGCTGACGGCAATAGCATTCCTGCAACACAAAGAAATTCGCAACCCATTGATTTTGGTTTTGTAGGAGACGTGCTTGCGGAACATATCAATACAAATTTTTTAGACCAACTCTTCAGCCAAGATATTTGCCCCATTTTTTCACCTCTTACTCATAATCAAAAAGGCGTTTTATTAAACACAAATGCCGACACAATTGCCGCAACTCTTGGCATTGCCTTGTCAAAAAACTATACCGTACGATTGATTTATTGCTTTGAAAAGAAAGGCATTTTAGAAAACATTGCTGACGACAATTCGGTTATTCCCCTTTTAACGCCGACAACGTATGAGGAATTATTGAAAGAAAAAAAATTGTTTGAAGGTATTTTACCAAAATTAGAAAATGCGTTTTCTGCTATCCACCAAGGCGTAAACGAGGTTTTAATTGGACACGCCAAAGATATTATAGCCAATACAACATCAACAACAATTGGAACAATTATTCGTCGCCATTAAAAAAATTAGCATTTATCCTCTACGGTTATTTTATCCTTATATTGTTTTACAAGCCTTCAATACACAACAATGAAAAAAAACCTTCACTCTCTGATTTTGGTTTTATCGATATTATTTACAGGGTATTCAAACGCCCAAGAACTAAATGCAAGAGTGATTATCAATACGGACTTAATGCCTTCAAATATTGAAAAAAGAATTTTTGCAAAATTAGAAAATGACCTTACACGCTTTCTCAATGATACGCGTTGGGGCAAAGACGTGTTTGATTATTTTGAAAAAATTGATTGCAATTTTATTTTGAATTTGGAACAAATTATTGATGTCAATACATTTTCAGCAAGCCTTATTGTACAAGGCTCACGCCCTATTTACAATGCAACTTCTTTCACCAACCTGATGAATATTGTCGATAGAGAATTTGTGTTTACATATACAGAAAATCAAAGCATCGAGTTTAATGAACTGCGCATTCAGACGGGCCAACCTTTGGTCGATAATTTAACTGCAATGTTTGCTTTTTATGCCTATATGATTATTGGTTTAGACTACAATTCATTTGCATTAAAAAGTGGTCTACCTTATTTTCAAAAAGCACTCAATATTGCGAACAATTCTCCAGAGCATAAATATATCAATGGGTGGAATGCATTTAATTCTCGCCGCAACAGATATTGGCTGATTGAAGCCGTTACCAATAATAGCAACAACCTTATTCACAATGCTTATTACTCGTATTATAGAGACGGAATGGACAATTTGTGGGACAAGCCCAAAGAGGCAAAAAAAAACATCATCAAAGCATTGTCGCAATTGCATAGCATTGCTACAGAGAGCGGGCAAAACCTTGCCATTTTATCGCTTTTTATGCAAGGAAAAACAGACGAACTGATTCGCATTTTTAAGCAAGCTGACGATATAACGAAAAAAAATTTTAAAGAAATAATAGAAAAAGTAGATGCCAATAATCTCATTCGATATGAAAGAGAAGTCAATTAAAAGAAATTATTTTTCCATCTCAATACTCACCCCTATTTATGTCTATTTACAGTCGTTGCTATATATTTTTTACTGTCTTGATTTTTTCTTCTTGTGCTACATCAGAAGAGAAAAAAGGAGTGTCAGACAAAGTGCCAAGTGAAATCAAAGAAGAATTTATTCAACTTACAAAAGAGCAATTTCAAAATGCACAAATTGAAATTGGTCGTGTCGAGCAAAAAAACATTTCTGGCATTTTAAAAGTCAATGGAAAAGTTGATGTCCCACCACAAAATATGATTAGCATTAGTGTGCCGATGAGTGGTTATTTAAAACAAACACATTTGTTGCCTGGAACGCATATCAAAAAAGGCGAAATATTAGCCATTATAGAAGACCAACAATATCTTGAATTGCAACAAAATTTTTTAATGGCAAAAAACAAATTGGTCTTGCTGGAAAAAGAATTTGAGCGACAAAAGAAACTTCAAGAAACAAAAGCCAATAGCGATAAAAATTTTGAATTGGCACAAAATGATTTTTTGAATCAAGTGATTGTAACCAAAGCACTTGCAGAAAAATTAAAAATGATTTTTATTGAGCCCGATAGTTTTGACATCAAAAAAATTGCAAGCACAATTCGTATTCCATCACCGATTAAGGGCTTTGTGTCAAAAGTAAATATGAATATCGGCAAATATGTTTCACCCACAGACGTTTTATTTGAACTCGTTAATCCAGATGATATTCACGTGAATTTAAAAGTGCTTGAAAAGGACATCGCTTATTTATATAAAGACCAAAGTTTGTTTGCTTATTCTAACACAGAACCAACAAAAAAATATTTATGCCATATCATTCTCCTCAATAAAAATGTAAACGAAGACGGCACAATAGAAGTGCATTGTCATATTGAAAATCACACAAATCATTTTATGCCTGGCATGTTTATCAATGCAGACATTGTCTTAAAAAACAGAGTCGTTACGGTATTGCCCGAAGAGGCTATTGTGCATTTTGAAAATAAAAATTATGTATTTATCGCCCATGAAAACTATCATTTTCAAATGAAAGAAATTGAAATTGGGAGTACACAAAATGGCTTTACAGAAATTATTACGCCTCTTAGTGAGTCTAATCGTATTATCAAAAAAGGAGCATATACATTGTTAATGAAAGCAAAAAACAAAGTAGAATAAAGGTTTTTGTGCTATGCGTAGAGGTTACATATTGACATTATTTGTATAAACTGAAAAACAAAGTGATTAAGCAAGAAGTTTTATTGAATGGACTAAAAGAAAACGATAAGCAATCGATAGATTTTATTTATGAATCGTGCTTTCCTATGGTCAGGAATTTGGTTCAAAAAAATAATGGTTCATTAGAAAATGCAGAAGATCTTTTTCAAGAAGCGATTATCGTTTTGTATCAAAATTTGTTATCACGCAAAGATTTCTTTTTAACGTGTAGCATTAGTACGTATTTGTATGAAGTGAGCAGAAGATTATGGTTAAAATACTTGAATAAAAACGGAAAGACGATTCATATTGACAATACAACAACAGATTTTTTAGTAGAAAAAATAGTAGACGTAAAGCCCGATATAGAAGAACACGAGCAATTTGACAGCCGATTACAAAATTTACAGACGGCAATGGGAAAATTAGGAGAACCTTGTTCAAGCATTCTAAAAGCATATTACAATGACAACAAAAGTATGCATGATATTGCGACAATTTTTGGTTATACGAACGAAGACAGCGCCAAAAATCAAAAATACAAATGTCTTATCCGCTTAAAAAAAATATTCTTTCATCCAACAGAACAGAAAAATTAAACCCTTATGACAAACCATTTGAACGAAGACGCTTTTAATGTATTAGCCACAATAGAACAATATTTACAACATACTTTAAGTAAAGAACAGCGTGCAGAATTTGAGCAAAAAATGAAAGCCAATGTTGACGTATTTCAACTCGTCAAAGAATATGAAGCCTTGTTTCAAACAATGAATTTTCAACACGAACAAGCACGTTTAGAAGCCTATTTGCAAACAAAAAAATCTGCTGGCAACAATTCGCTTTCTCAATCTAAAATTAAATTCAAAAAACACACTCTACAAGTACAACACTTTATATTCAGGAATCAAACAAAGCTTGTTGCTGCTGCATTTATCGGCGTTTTTTCAAGCATTGCATTTTATCTTTTACAACTTGTTTTTACTCACAGCAATGAATTGATAGAATTGAAGCGAACCGTTGCCAATAGCATCTATAAATTAGAAAAAAAAATAGACACAAAAGACAAACAACATAATGTACAAGTTGATAACGTGGGGACAGGTTTTTTGATTGATAACGATGGTTATTTGGTTACCAATTCTCACATTTTAAAAGATGCAAAAAATATCTCTGTCGAAAACAGTAAAGGCGAATCATTTATGACCGAAGTCTTGCACATGAATGCAGATATTGACCTTGCGATTTTGAAAATCTCAGATTCTAATTTTAATATGAAAGAACAAATTCCTTATATGCTTGCAAACAAACAAGCAGATTTAGGAGAAAGTATTTTTACACTTGGTTACCCCAAAGAAGACATTGTATATGGCGAAGGTTATTTAAGTAGCTTGACAGGTTATCATTCAGATAGCACCGCATTACAAATGAATATTGCTTTAAACCCTGGCAATAGTGGAGGTCCTATTTTTGACAATTACGGCAATGTGATTGGTATTGTCCGCAACAAACAAAAAGAAGTCGAAGGTGTTTCATTCGCATTAAAATCTGCCCTCATTATTAAAACTATCAAACAACTCAAAGCAGACGACAGTTTAAAACAAATTAAAACGCTACAACTCAACACGTATGCTCCTTATAGCACATCTAATAAACTGTCTCGCATCAAAAAATACCGCCCTTACATTTATCTTGTAAAGTGTTATTCCTAATCTCAAGTACGTTGTATTAGTAGAGACTACACTTATAGTCTAATTTCCATATTGATACCAGCGTGATGAAATTGGTTCTTATTGTAAAAAGATTCTAATTCAGGCTTACAATACAATACAACTTTATAGCAACCACGTTGTTTTGCATAATCCAAAGCGTGTTGTAAAAGTGCCGATGAATAGCCTTTTTTTTCGTACCCAACATGGGTTACAACGTCTTCAACATGACCAGCAAGTGCACCACCTCGCAAAAATTTTTGCTCTATCAATAAGGTTACACAACTGATAATTTTATTCTCAATCAGATAAATAAAAACGTGTCCATCTTGTTGGTTTATTTTTTTTAAAATGATTTCAGCCTCATTTAAAGACATAGGTATCACCTTACTCAGATGGCTCAACGTCTCAAAAAACTCTATATTTTCTTTTAAATCTGTACTGGTTAATTCTTTAATCATGGTGTTTTTATTAAGATAATTTTTTGTTTTTCATTGTTGCATACAATTGATGAAAATAAGCAATTGTTTCTATGCCTTTAAAATAATGTTCAATATTAAATTTTTCATTCGGTGCATGAAGATTATCATCATTCAATCCAAAGCCCAAAAGAATAACGGGTGTGTTTAAGTGTTTTTGAAAGTTGGCCACAACGGGAATAGAGCCACCGCCTTTTGTTGGTACAGGCATTTTGCCTAAGCCTTTCAACATGGCTTGTTCGGCCGCTTTATATTCGATGCTGTCCATCGTCATGTCATAAGGTTCTCCACCACTCATGCGTGTAATTTTTATTTGTACTTCTGGCGGGGTAATTTTTTTGAGGTGTTTTTCTACCAAAGCCGCAATTTCTGCATGGCTTTGATGTGGAACAAGACGACACGAAATTTTTGCAAAGGCTTTTGCTGGCAAAACAGTTTTTGCTCCTGCTTGTGTGTAACCGCCCCATATTCCATTGATTTCTAAAGTAGGGCGAATGCCAATGCGTTCTATAGTTGAATAACCCTCTTCTCCAAATTCTTTTTTAATGCCGATCTCTTTTTTAAACGCTGCTCCGGAAAAGGGAATCGCATTAATTTTTTTTCTTTCTGCAGCACTTAATTTGGCAACATTTTTGTAAAAATCGGGTATCGTAATTTTATTTTTTTTATCGTGCAATGAGGCTAACATTTTTGTTAAAACAACAATAGGATTAGCAACAGCGCCGCCATACACGCCGCTATGCAAATCTCTGTCGGCACTTGTTAATTCTACTTCAAGATAAGTCAAACCACGCAAGCCAGTTTCTATAGAAGGCGTTTTCAAACTAATCATGGCAGAATCACTAATCAATACCACATCTGCTTGCAATAATTTTTTGTTCCGAATTACAAAGTCCTCCAAATGTACACAACCAATTTCTTCCTCACCTTCAATCATCACTTTCACATTCAGTGGCAATGAATTTGTTTGCAATAAACTTTCAATAGCTTTCACGTGCATATACATCTGTCCTTTGTCATCAGAGGCGCCACGTGCAAAAATTTTTCCATTTCTTATAGTTGGCTGAAAAGGCTCGGTATGCCACAATTCAAGCGGATCTGGAGGTTGCACATCATAATGCCCATAAACCAAAACTGTAGGCAATTTTTTATCAATTATTTTTTCTCCATACACAATTGGATTGCCTTTTGTAGAGTAACATTTCACTTGGTCTAACCCCGCTTCTGTCAATCTTTGAGCAAGCATTTTGGCACATGCCACACAATCGTTTTGATGTTGTGGAACGGCACTTACACTTGGAATTTTTAATAAGTCAAACAATTCGTCAACATAACGTTGTTGATTTTTTTTTTGGTAAGAGAAAAAAGTATCCATAAAAAGAAGTAGTTAGTAGAAGAAAAATAAATTCAAAAATAAGATGATTGTCGTTTATTCACTGTCTGGTTTCCAAATGCTTTCTTGCAAACCACTTTGTTTTGTTTGATAGCGTGCAAAAACAAATAAAAAATCACTCAGTCTATTGATGTAAATCAATGCGTCTTGCAATTCTTTTTGTTGATGCGACAAAGTAACGCAATATCTCTCGGCTCGCCTACACACACAACGTGCAATATGAATGGCTGCAATAAATTGATTTCCGCTCGGAAGAATAAAATTTTTTAGCAGGGGCAATTGTTCGGTCAGCAAATCAATTTGATGTTCTAAAGCAGTAGTATGTTTAGGATGAAAAGAAGGTAAGCGAAAAGTTTCTTCTTTATTAGGTTCAACAGCGAGTAAAGAGCCGATGACAAAAAGTTGATTTTGAATCGTGATAAAAAAATCTGTCCAATGTTTTTCTTGCAATAAATAAGAAGCTACCATACCAATATGAGCATTCAACTCATCGATTGTTCCATAGGCTTCAAGTTGATGGTGGTTTTTGGGTACTCGTGTTCCACCTAATAAAGAAGTTATGCCAGCGTCGCCTGTTTTGGTGTAAATTTTTGTTGCCATAAAAAAAGAAAAATATAAATCCTTAGATGTAATATACTTGTTGAAGTTACCCTCAAATAAAATGAAATTCTGTAACTGACAGCGTCTTTACAAGCAAACATTTACAACTCAATGTATAGTTGTATGAACTTGCTCTGTAAACAGTATTATTTTGACTTCAACTCAATGTTTTGAAATCATTTTACAATTGTCTCAATCTGCATTTTTTCTCAATATTAAACTTCAAAACACCACAAAAAAAGCCACCCGTAGGTGGCTTGGATAAAGAGTTTTTATTTTCGCGTGAGAGTCGTCGCCACGTCAGGTGTTTTCACCTAACGTTGATGACTTTTTGGGTGTAAGATAAAAATAACTCACACGGGAAAAAATTCATCATTCATTGCTATTTCACTACACTTAATGTTCTATTCGACAATTGAACTTGAAATCGTACGGTTGCTTGTAAGGCAGTAAACACTTTCAATAGCGTATCCATTGTTACATTACTCGTATGGTTTTCAAGCCTCGAAATTTGTGCTTTCTGAGAACAACTCTCGAGGAATAAAGATTTTACAATGGTTAGCTTTTTTATATTCAAAAATATATGTGCAATCAAAAAAAGATATACTTTTGTGATATTAAATTAACACATATGAAAACAATATCACTCAAAGTTGCTGATTCTATATTTGGGGAAACTGAACAAATTGTTTCCGACATCAATATATCAAGAAATCGATATATCAACGAAGCGATTGAATACTATAATAAAGTTCAGAAAAGACAAATTTTAGAAATGCGTCTTCAAGCTGAGTCTAAATTAGTCCAAAAAGATTCTATGGCTATATTAAAAGAATTTGAACAAATTGACTATGCAGATTAACCAATACGAAATTTGGATTGCTGATTTAAGTCCGCAAATTGGAACAGAGCCAGGAAAAATAAGACCCGTTGTAATTATTCAAACCAATTTGCTCAATAAAATTCCACATGCATCAACAATTATTTGTCCAATAACTACAAATGTTCACAACGATTCGCATATTTTAAGGGTCTACCTCAACAAAGGAATGTCAAATTTGCATAAAGATTGCGACGTTATGATTGATCAAATTCGAGCAATCGATAATAAAAGACTCATCAAAAAAGTTGGCATAATACCCACTCATGTAATTGAAAAAATAAAAGAAAATCTGTCTATCATTATTGACATCAATTAGACCCCTTATACAACTTTTATCCTCAATATCATTCAGAACCCACCAAAAAAAGCCACCCGTAGGTGGCTTAGATAATTATTGATAATTTAAAAAATGTGCGTTAAAGTTTGAGGTGATAGGACTTTAAATAATCTATTTTCTTTCTTAATGCTTTTTTTATTTATGATTTTTTCAATATCAGTTTTTGACCTAAATAAGTATTAGGTCCAAAAAAATTATAAACAAGGCTCATGGTACCAGCACATGAAAAGACAAAACCACTACCATGAACTTCGTACGAATTGACACCATATTTTCCACTAGATTTTAGTGCATTGACTGTACCATCACTACTAACGACTACGGTAGTTTTTTGATCCCCAGGAGCATCAAATACAGGGTATCCTTCAATTGATAATGTACTATCATCAATTTTAGTTATTGTTAAAGAAGTAGCTCCTTCTTGCCAGTCATCTTGTTCTACTCTATAAGTACCAACAGCATCATTTGCAACAAACTTACATACCGCATTAGCTACAAAATTGTTATTAAGATTTTTATAATTAGCACTTGACCCTAAACCATTACCTATTTCGGTTATAATTTTATTACCTGTACCATCATAAGTATAATAGAGTAACTTTATTTGATCTCCCGGTGTTACATATTTGGCTAAATCATCCGGCAATGTATTCGCTTTATCTATACTTTTTGCAAGTTCCAAAGGCGTTATGATTAAACCAGTTTCACTCAAAGCTAAGGTTTTAACAACATATTCTGAGTCTTTATATTTCCATACAATTTCTATTTTAGATGGGCTACCAAAAACTTTTAGTCCAGTAACTTCAAATTTGGAGGTGGCAAGGTTACTCATGTCTAACTTAGGGCTTGTAATTGTTGTGTACTGCACCCATGAACCATTCGTATAGTTATCCGAAAAATTAGCTGGTTTAGCACAATGAAAATTAGCATAAATGATTGTAATCAGTAATGCAAAAAATTGTTTTATATTTTTTATCATAAGTTATAAGTTAATTGTGAAAATTATGAAATTTTTGAAATTTTTATTTTAGTACAGTACTGCCATCATCCCAAAATACTCTTTGAGCTAGATCTAATTTTTGAGTGATGTTTTTATTGTATAAAACAGCTTCTTGAGGATAATACATACTTCTTGGAAAAACTCCAGGGTTTGTAGTTAAAGTCGGTTGTAAATTATCTGGATATCCTGTTCTTCTGTATGTATTATATACCTCCATTCCATTACCCCAGCTACATTTATACAATTCATTTACTGCTATTTTTAATTTTCCAGCATCATTGGCAGCATTAAAACTGACTTTAATATCAGTGATATATTTTTTCATCATTATTGCATATCCTCCGCTCCTAAACACAGTACTAGATGTATCTATTATTCCTGAAAAAGCAATAACTGTTTTGAAATTTAAAAGTTTTGTAGAGAAACCATCCATCGCATCGGATAATAATGTAGTTTCAGTTCCTTTATCAGATGTAGATAAAGTTAATGCTGCCTCAAGTCTATAGAGTCGGACTATTGATGATGTTATCATAGGAAAAACACCTGCTCCTAACGCTCCTAGATCCTTGGTAACATCAACCAATTTATTTTGATCAAATGAACCTCCTACAGGATAAAGTCCCCAAGTTGTACGTTTTTTTGTATCTGGTGGAATTCCTGCAGGATCGCCATGATTTCTTCCCCAAAAGACACCATCATTACAAAATAAATCTGCTGTTTGGTAGTTTGATGGAGAAGTTCCACCTGTACAAGGCATATCATCAGTAGTTGCACTAGAAACACTAGCCTGTCTATAAATCAAAAATCTCCATCTTGGATCATTCCCCTCCGATCTTAATTTATTCATACCATATGTTCCTAAATAATTACTAAATGCAGGTATAGACCCGTTACCAACACCTGAAGTAGTATAGCAATCTACGTATGTTGGATTCCTAGAGTCAGGAGAGGTTACATTTTTTCCGTATTGAAACTGAAAATCTTCGGAAGCATTTGAAATGAATTTATCTATAACTAACAAAGCATTGATAGAATCTTTTGAAGCAACAGGCTGCACCAATCTAGTTTGTACAAAATATCTTAATTTAAGACTATTAATCAATTTAATCCAACTTTCTTTTTTATTGGAATAGTATAAATCGTTAGCAGGTTGTAAAGACGCAGTTAATGAGAAATTGTACAACGCATTATTAAGAGACGCTAAAGCTAATTGATATACATCTATACCTTTATCTAGTTTTGGATTAAGGTTTGTTTCATCTAAAGCTTCTGTATAAGGAATATCTCCAAAATAATCGACCAAAGTCATTAAAGTATAAGCTTTAAGAGTTTCCATAATAGCATAATGGGTATACATTTTCTTATTTAAAGACAAATCTTGTCCCTTTTTTATATTAATCAATATCCCTCTATATGAATTACGCCATACATCATTGAGTGATTGGGCATCTTCAAATCGATTGTAAAGAGAAGTTGGCATAGCCTCTGCTCGAACTAAATGGCCACCTATTCTAGCTATTTCATTGATAAAAACCGGTAAATTAATTTGAACCCTATTAAGATACAAATCAGGATCTATTTGTGTAACACTTGGACTATTAGGAGAATCTAAGTAAGAATTTTTATTGCATTTATTATTGATAATAAGTACAAAAAAAAGTAAAAAAATAAATGTTATCTTATTCATATAATTACAAATTAAAATGTTAATTAAAAATTAAGTTTAAGGTTGAATGAATATTTACGAGCGGAAGGACCTGTCATAAATTCAAATCCTCTTGAATTAGTTCCTCCTCCGACACCATTTACCTCTGTGTCTATATTGTAGCCACTTGGAAAGCCAGGTGCAAAATACCATAAGTTATTAACAATAACCGATAAACTTATTGATTTTATAATTGATTTTCCTTTTATCATTAAATATTTTTTATCTATTGTATATCCCAAAGAAACTTCTCTCAACCTAAATATAGATGCGTCATAAATACTTATATCACTACCGCCAATTCCATTATTGAAATAAGAAGTTGTAGCACTTGTTTGAGTTTGATTTTGAGTGTACGTTTTTTTACCGGCATCGTCAGTATTTTCATTCACTCCTTTTAAAATAACAGATTGAAATCTATCTATATCAGTTTCTTTTGCCAATCCCCTTCCAATCATAGATCTAGCTGTTACAGAATATATTTGTCCTCCGTGTATATAATCTACTTGTGTACCTAAAACAAGACGCTTCCATTCTACAGTTAAGATTCCTGATGTTTTAAATGCAGGATTGGGATCTCCTATTATATCAATATCTTGTGAAAGCTCATAATTTCCCGTACTTTTATTTACAATATACTGCCCATCAGGTGCTTTTTTTCGATATGTACCTTTAATAATATTCATAGCTTGTCCATTTTCAGCAAAATTTCCTAAATTGGAAAATCCGTTCAAAACAATAGATTTTATATCAGATGGCAGGTCGGCAATTTTATTCTTATATTTATAAAATAAGCCTTTTACATTAATATTCCAATCTTTATTTTTATACGCTGTTAATCCAACCGCAAGTTCTATACCTTGATTAATCATTGTGCCAGCATTAATATATTGCGAACCATAACCTGTAGAGCGGTCTAAAGTTCTTAATAAAATTTGATTTTTTGAGAACTTATAAAAATAAGTTGCTTCTACACTGATTTTATTATTAAACAATTGGGCTTCGACTCCAGTCTCAATCTCTTGCAATAATTCCGGCTTTAAATTAGGATTAGCTAAAATGTTTGAGATACCTCCCGTGTTTATTATTGCACCTGAATTAGAAATAAAAGACCTTGCCGAAAGGCTACCAGTGGTTCTTGTATTATATGGACTTGGCACATTTGCGCTTGTTGCAAATCCAACTCTTACTTTAAGGTAATTTAATAGGTCTGATTTAATTGAAGGAATTAAATCACTCAAAATTCCAGAAAGACTTACGCTAGGGTAGAACAATGTATTGTTTCCTGACTCTAAGGTAGAAAACACACTATACCTGCCCCCTAAATTTAAAAAAACAGAATTATTATATCCTAATGTACTTTGTATAAAATACCCCAAAGAGTATTGTTTTTCCTTATTTTCAATATTTGCATTCAAATATCCAAGATTGAATTGGCTTGATGAATTAAGAAAATTAGAATGATTCCCAATACCATAAATAATCTGCCCTGTACTAAATATACCACCTATATCGTTACTTGTGTGTTTATAATTTACCCCTGCTTCTATATTCAAATCAATATCTTTAGTAAGATTATCTTTGAAAGTAACCATCCCTACATGATCCCAAATCTGCGAATTAATATTCAAAGTTGTCAGACTGCCTAATGGTGCATTTGGATTATTTGCAGTAGGTTTTCCTCCTTTATTAACTAAGGTCAATATGTTTAAATCTGAATTGTCATAACCGATTCGATAGGACAATCCAAATTTTTCATTTAGTTTTTGTTTTAGACTTAAGTTGCCAAAAGAACGATGATTCAATTCTGTATATTTAACATTATTTAAAGTCCATAATGGGTTTTGAATATCGTTATTAGGTCTATAGTAAAGAGATGAGTTATCTGTAGGATTTTCGTACGGCAAATTCATTAAATCTACAGTTAGAGGAGTGTACATAATATCTCCAAATACAGAATACCCATATTGAGCACTAGACCCAGAACTATAAGAAATAGGTGGCGTTGTATATTCAGACTCAACATAATTAAATGTACCCGCTAAAGTTAGACCCGAACTTAAATTATATATTCCACCTAAACTGAAATTATATTTATTTAATTGATTTGTAGGTAAGTAACCTTGATCTCTTAAATTACTAAAAGACATATTGATTTTCCCCTTTTCATTACCCGCTGACATACTAATATTCGTGTTTGATGCCACGCCTACATTACTAAAAAAATTCTTTAACGAATTGTAGTTTTTATATTCATATTGAACTCCTTTATATTGAGGAAAAGCTGTATTTAGCGATGGCTTATCATACGGATGAGTTAATAATTGACCTTCCATTTTAGCTCCCCAATTACTAAAAAAACCTAACCCTGCTCCATTATCAAACCCTCCTCCCCATGTTGTTTGTGTTTCTGGTAAAAAGGCGGCTTGAACAATGTTAACAGACTGACTAACAGATAAATTAAATTGTTCTGCATTTTTATTTGTAGTAGATGAACCCGTTTTTGTAGTAATCAAGATAACACCATTACGCCCAGATTCTCCATAGAGTACGGTTGCACTTAAGCCTTTTAGAATAGACACACTTTCTATATTATTAGGATCTATATCTAAATTCCTTGATGCACCTTGCGAACCTGACTGAAAATCAGAACCCGAAGAACTTCCCGTAGAAGAAAATGCTCCAGAATTAAATGGAACACCATCTATTACAAATAAGGGCTGTGAACTGCCTGTTATAGAAGAAAAACCCCTAATATTGATATTCGTTGCACTACCAGTTAAACCAGAACTAGCATTGATATCTACGCCAGCTGCTTTACCATTTAAAAGCCTTGTCATATCAGACTCTGGTCTGCTTTCTAATAATTCTGAAGAAATAGTAGATACAGCATAGCCTAAGGCTTTTTTACTTTTTTTTATCCCCAACGCGGTTACAACAACTTCGTCTAATTTTTCTTTTTCAGCTTCTGGTTGTGCTACTGTGCTTTGTTGTTCTGTTGTTGTTGGCACGGTGGCATTTTCAAAAGATTTTGGAATTGGGCTACTTTCTTGTGCGTTTACATTGATTGCAAACACAGAAGCAAACAGCATAAACAGGTGTTTTGTTTTCTTCATAAAGGTTTGTTTTTGGTTAAAAAATAAGGTTAAAAATACTTACATACATTGGTTCATAAAATCTAAACTAAACTTTTTTCTTATTTCGATATCTTATTTTTTACATTTTAGGAGCTTCGTGATTTCAATGTCTATTCTTTACTGTCATCTAATAATTGGTTGAGTTCACTGGCAAGTTTTTTTTGTCGGGTAAGTAAATTTGGTATTTGCTGATGAATAATTGATTACTGATACTGTCGGTTGCATATTCGACTAAAACATGGTCTTTTTCTGCACCCAAAACTATTCCAATTGGTGGATTATCTCCCTCTGTACTGACTTCTTTTTTAAAGTAATTCAAATACAAATTCATTTGTCCAACATCTTGATGGGTTACCTCTCCACGTTTCAAATCAATGAGTACGAAGCATTTCAAAATACGATGATAGAAAACTAGGTCTACATAAAAATGTTTGCCACTGATTGAAATTCTGTATTGTCGTTTTTCAAAGGTAAAACCGTTGCCTAATTCCAACAAAAAGTTTTGCAAATTGCAAATCAATTTTTCTTCCAATTCACCTTCAATGTATTGATGATTTTGCGGAATATTCAAAAACTCTAAAACGTAAGGGTCTTTCAAAATATCTTCTACTTGCTGAATGTCTTGCCCTTGTTGGGAAAGTTCCAGTACGCCTTTTTTATCTTTGGCTTAGTGCGAAACGATGAAATAGCATGCTTTTTATTTGACGCCTGAGTTCTCTAACGCTCCAGTTTTCTTTTTCAGTTTGTTTGGCATAAAAGTTGATTTCAAGTTCATTCTCTGAACGTAGAATTTCACAATAATGACTCCAACTCAAAACGTTAGACAGTGTCTGACTTTTTGGAAATGTCAGGTAAAGTTTTCTCATATACAACAAATTAGATCGACTAAAACCCTTTCCGTAAAGTTGTTTCAAGTCTTTTGAAAGTTGCTCAAAAAGAAAACTTCTGTATTCTGCTTTATCATTACCGCCTTGTTCAAATTCTACAATGTGTCGTTCTATTAACCAATAAGTTTGGACTAAAATTGTATTTACCGAACGGGGCCGACTTGCTCCCTACCTTTTTGTAACAAAGTGCCAATTTCGGTAATTAAAGGAGTATATTTTGATTTTTCTACGTTCACTTTTTGGGCTGTAAATTTAATTTGTAAAAGTAATAAAAATATTGCGTAAAAAATTTTATTCCGTGCTTGGTGTTTCTGCAAACACCTTAAAATTGATAACCATCAGATAAAACCACCTGATATGGGGAGGCTCTTTTTTTATTTTTAACAATCTTTATTTTTACATTTTATTAACACGTTTTTTTTTGATGTGATTGGCAAAAACTATCCGTGATGCGCGTCTGTCAAGGCACTCGTTTTTATTCAAATAAAATGAGCCGCTGTGATGAACCTATTATTGAGCCAGCAAGCATTTACAATTGAATGTATGGTTGAATAAAAATGTTCTACAAACATCCTTGTTTGGAATTGAAGTTAATGTGTTGAAATGGTCGCCGTCATCGCCTTCAACAAAAAAGCAATTGTATTCAATACAAAGTTGTACCAAATTATGATTCTAAACAACCATTTCCTTGTAAGCCGCCTGTATGGACAAATAAAATTTTTTCTTGAGGAGAAATTCGTTTTTGTTCGTGTAAATTGATTAAACCATACATGGCTTTTGCAGTATAAATTTTGTCTAAAGGCACTTGATGTGTGGTTTGAAATTGTTTGATAAAATCAATCAAAAACGGTGTTGTTTTTCCAAATTTTCCAAAATGATAATCGTGTATAAAAACAAGGTTGTGGTGTTGTTTTTCGTGTATCAATTCTGCCGTTTCGCTTTCGATAGTCAGATTGTTTTTCATCGGCACAAAGCCAACGATTTGTATCTGTTTTGTCTGCACTGCATTGCAAATGCCAGCGAGCGTAGTACCCGTCCCTACAGCAACAACAATCATGGTGTAGAAACTTGTGTCGAGGTGTTGAAATAAATTTTGCATACCCAAAGCACCCAACTTGCCATAACCGCCTTCTGGAATAAAATAATGATTTGCATAGGCGTGCAGTTCGTCGATAATGCCTTGTTTTTTTTTGTGTTGCTTGTAAAATTGTTGTTCACAAAAAATCAATTGCATACCTTGTTCTTGGCAAAACTGTAGAGTAGGTGTTCGATTATCTTCATCTTGTCCACGCACAAAACCAATGCAAGGCATTTGATTTTCTTTACAATAAAACGCAGTTGCAGCAAGGTGATTAGAATAAAAGCCGCCAAAAGTGGCAATCCCTATAGCTGATTTTTTTTTTGCTTCTATAAAATAATTGGTGAGTTTAAACAGTTTGTTGCCTGAAACAATAGGGTGTATTTTATCTAAACGCAGTATGTCAATTTTAAACGTATCATCAATGCAAATTGTTTGTATAAAATCTTTGTTTTCGAGGTTTCTATTGTCGTATTGCAAAAAATTCATAAAACGTAAATAACATCAATCAAAATCAATAGGACAAGAAATTAGTCGGCAAGAGGTTTCACTTCAGGTGCATTGACAAATTGTTTCATTTTGGTTAATTCACAAAAAAAATCTCCAATTGTACTGACCTGCTGAATGGTTAAAATAACGCCCTTGAAGTTTTGCTTAATGCTTATTTTATTTGTGCCTTCTTGAATATAGGTTAAGATTTTTTGAAAGATTTTTCCTTCATAAAAAGGCGAATTGCCATCGCTAATCAAAAAGCATTTGAGTTCTTTATTTTTCAAAATCAATTTTTCAAAACCAAGTTGAATACCCAATTTTCTACACTTCATAATCAAAAACAAATCATTGACTTGTTGGGGCAAAATGCCAAATCGGTCTTGCAATGATTGTTGTATTTGAAGGAGCGTTTCGTCGTTTTTTGCATCATTGATTTTTGTGTAATACTGCAATCGTTCTGGTGCTTGTTGAATATACGTATCAGGAATAAAAATTTCTAAATCGGTTTCAACAATACAATCTTCAACAAAAGCAAGGTTTTGAATGCTGTCTGCAAATAATTCTTTAAAGTCTTGTTGTTTCAATTCTCGCATCGCTTCATTTAAAATTTTTTGATAAGCGTCCAAACCAATTTCATTGATAAAACCGCTCTGTTCTGCTCCCAAAATATTACCTGCACCTCGTCTGTCTAAATCTTTCATGGCAATATGAAAGCCACTGCCTAAGTCGCTAAATTCTTCTATAATACGCAATTTCTTTTTTGATTCTACAGACAATAAATGCAAACTTGGTACCAATAAAAAACAGTGTGCTTTCAGATTATTTCTACCTACCCTGCCTCTTAATTGATGCAAATCACTCAGTCCAAATTCGTGTGCATTATTGATTAAAATGGTGTTTACATTCGTAATGTCCAAGCCACTTTCAATAATATTTGTAGAAAGCAATACGTCATATTTTTTGTCGATAAAATCTAACAATGTCGTTTCTAATTCTTTGCCTTCCATTTGTCCATGTGCGTGAGCAATGCTTAATGCAGGGCAAGCTTGTTGCAATAAGCCTTTCATTTCTAATAAGTTTTGAACGCGATTGTGAACAAAGAACACTTGCCCGCCGCGTTCCACTTCATGTTCAATTTTATCTTTAATAAAATCAATTTGAAAACCGTGCACAACGGTTTCTACGGCTTGCCTGTTAGGTGGTGGCGTTGTTATTGTACTTAAATCTCTGGCTCCCATAAGGCTAAATTGCAAGGTGCGAGGAATGGGGGTTGCACTGAGTGTAAGGCAATCTACATGACTGTAATTGATTTTCAATAGGTCTTTTGCACCTACGCCAAATTTTTGTTCTTCATCAATAATCATCAATCCCAAATCTTTGAACTCAACTTTTTTGTTGAGCAAAGCATGTGTGCCAATAATGATGTTTAATTTCCCTTCACGCAATTCATCATAAATCATTTTTTTTTCGGCTGTACTTTTAAAGCGATTGACAACATTTAGCGTAATTGGAAAATTCTGTAAGCGTTCAGAAAATGTTTTGTAATGCTGAAAAGCGAGTACCGTTGTTGGCACTAAAACAGCCACTTGTTTATTGTCTGAACAAGCTTTAAATGCTGCACGAATTGCCAATTCTGTTTTTCCAAAACCAACGTCCCCACAAATCAATCTATCCATTGGCGATGGCGATTCCATGTCTTTTTTAATGTCTGCATTCACTTTAATTTGGTCTGGTGTGTCTTCATACAAAAAAGAAAATTCCAACTCGTGTTGCATAAAATTGTCGGGTGAAAAAGCAAAGCCTTTATTGGCTTTTCGCTTGGCATAGACTTGGATTAAATCGAACGCCAATTCTTTAATTTTCTTTTTTGTTTTTTGTTTGATGCTCGCCCACACATCGCTACCAATTTTATGGATTGTTGGTGTACCTCCGTCTTTACTTTGATATTTCGACAGTTTGTAAAGGGCATTGATATTGACAAACAACACATCGTTGTCTTTGTAAATCATGCGCACACTTTCTTGCTGAACGCCATTGACGGTGATTTTTTGTAACCCACTAAATCGCCCTACGCCGTAATCAATATGCGTTAAGTAATCTCCCGTTTGCAGATTCTGTAAACTCTGAATGCTTAAAATTTTATCTTGTGAGTACGTTTTTTTTTCTTGAAATTTATGGTAGCGTTGAAAAATTTGATGGTCTGTATAGCAGACAATTTTTGCTTGTATATCAACAAAACCTTCGTGCAATGGAAGGTTTAAAAAATGAAGTTCTAAGTTCGGAAAATATTGGTGAACAATGCTTTGCACCCGCACAAATTGTTTTTCGTGCTGTGCTGCAATAAAAATAGCAAATCCTTTTTCTTGATATGCCGACAAATCTTGACTCAATAATTTGTAATCTCTATTATAGGCTGGCTGTGGTTTCGTGTCAAATTCGTACGCCTTTTCGTGGCGTTTAGTTTGAATAATAGAAGTGAATTTGTTGCAATTGGCAATCAGTTCTTCTTTTTCAAGAAGGTGAATGCGGTTTGTTTTTTTGTCTTCATCAATATCTTGTTTTGGATTGCCTATGGCGGCTTCTATTTTTTGTTGTAAAAGTGTCAAATCGTTTGTCCAATGTTCATTGTTTTCCAACACAAGCAAAGTGTCTTGTGGTAAAGCATCAAAAAAGGGAACAAGGCTTTTTTCATCTATCAGTTCATTGACATTTGTGCTAATAGAAAATTGCGAAACTGCCGTTTCACTCAACTGCGTTTCTGGATTAAAAATGCGAATGCTTTCTACCAAAGAGCCTTTTAATTCGAGCCGATACGGCATGGTGTTTCCAAATGAAAAAACATCTATAATAAAACCTCGTACAGCATATTGACCAGCCTCATAAACAAAATCAACTTGTTCAAAATTTAAATTATACAAACGTTCAAACAACTCTTGCGTTTTTATTTTTTCATTTTTAGTAATGGTCAATTTTTGTTCTTGCAATCGTGTTGGAGAAACAATTTTTTCTGCAAGTGCTTGAGGATAAGAAATGAGTACACAAGGTTGCTGGGATAAAATTGCTTGTATGCCTTCTGTACGCAAAACGTGATTGCCTGTATGGTAGTGTAAAAATTTTTGATGTGCATAGCTTGTAGGAAAATAATGGACCGCATGTGTAGGCAAATATTTTTCTATGATAGAAAACACATACAAGGCTTTTTCTTCATTTTCGGCAATAAAAACAAGCGTTTGGATTTTGTTTTTTTGGGCGAGTGCAACAGCATAACACGACAACGAATCGCCGTATAAATTTTGAAGATAATAAGATGAAGGGATTTTTTTTTGTAACGTAGATTGAAGGCGCTCAAACTCTTCAACATGAACAATGCGTTGTAAAAGCATATCGCTTTGCTTCATAAACAATAATCTTAGTTCTTTGGTTAAAGCCGTGAATGTATTTTTCTAACGCAAACAGAAAAGCCAAAACCCGATAAGTGATTGTTATTGCAACTTGAAAAAAATAATTGTTCAGTAATGTAAAAATATATATTCGTCGGCTTATCGAAAAAAATCAACTTATTATTAACATCACAATTAAAACAAAACACAATGGCAAAAGAAACATTTAAGAGGGACAAGCCCCACGTAAACATTGGCACTATCGGTCACGTTGATCATGGTAAAACAACCTTAACCGCAGCCATCACTGCAATTCTTGCAAAAAAAGGGTTTGCAGAAGCAAAAAAATATGACGAAATTGATGCTGCCCCAGAAGAAAAAGAAAGAGGTATTACCATCAATACTGCTCACGTAGAATATCAAACAGAAAAAAGACACTATGCTCACGTAGATTGTCCAGGTCACGCTGACTATGTAAAAAATATGATTACTGGTGCTGCTCAAATGGATGGTGCAATTTTAGTTGTTGCTTCTACTGATGGTCCAATGCCACAAACAAGAGAACATATCTTACTTGCTCGTCAGGTTGGTGTTCCTCGTATTGTTGTGTTTATGAACAAAGTAGATTTAGTTGATGACACAGAATTGTTAGACTTAGTAGAAATGGAAATTAGAGGCTTGTTAAGTTCTTATGGATTTGACGGCGATAATACCCCAATCATTAAAGGCTCTGCAACAGGTGCTTTAGCTGGTGACGACAAATGGGTAGGTGCAATTGGAGAATTGATGGACGCTGTAGATGAATACATTCCATTGCCTCCACGTCCAGTTGATCAACCTTTCTTAATGTCTGTAGAAGACGTGTTTACGATTACAGGTCGTGGAACTGTTGCAACAGGAAGAATTGAAAGAGGAATTATCAAAGTGGGCGAAAACGTTGATATCGTTGGCTTTAACGAGCAATCTTTAAAATCAACTGTTACAGGCGTAGAAATGTTTAGAAAATTATTAGACCAAGGACAAGCTGGTGATAACGCAGGTTTATTGTTAAGAGGTATTGAAAAAGAAGCCATCAACAGAGGTATGGTTCTTTGTGCTCCAGGAACAATAACTCCGCATACAGAATTTAAATGTGAAGTGTACGTGTTAAGCAAAGAAGAAGGTGGAAGACATACTCCATTCTTTAATAAATATCGTCCTCAATTTTATTTCAGAACAACTGACGTAACAGGAGAAGTAACCTTAAACGCAGGAACAGAAATGATTATGCCAGGTGATAACACAAGCATTACTGTAAAATTAATTGCCCCAATTGCGATGGAAAAAGGATTAAAATTCGCTATCCGTGAAGGCGGAAGAACAGTGGGTGCAGGACAAGTAACAGACATCATCAAATAAACTTTTCTTCATTTCTTTGTAAGCCGTTAAGATTTTCTTAGCGGCTTTTTTTTATTCAAACACAAAAACGATGACAAAAATTGCAATTATTGGCGTTGGAAATTTAGGCGGAGCTATCGCCAATGGCTTATTAAAAAGTAAATTTATTACAGCCAACAACTTAACGATGAGCCGCAGAAATACAAGTGCTTTAGAAGAGTATAAAAAAATGGGCGTTGAAATTACAAGCGACAACCGCAAGGCGATTAAAAATGCCGACCTCATTGTTTTAAGCGTCAAACCGTTTAACTGTTTAGATATTTTAAAAGAAATTAAAAAAGACCTCAAAAAAAATCAAGTTATCATATCTCCCATTACTGGCGTATGGTTTGCGGATATGGAAAAAATAATTGGCACACAAATTCCCATTGTCAGAGCAATGCCGAATACGGCGATTGCAATACAAGAAAGTCTCACAGCAATTTGTTGTAACGATGCCGTAACAGAGGAACAAAAAAATCTTGTCAAAAAAATATTTGACCAGTTGGGAGTGTCCGTGTTTATTGAAGAAAAGCTGATGGATTCGGCGACCGTTCTTGGTGCTTGTGGCATTGCGTATGCACTTCGATTTATTCGTGCCAACATTCAAGGAGGCATAGAAATTGGTTTTGATTCGCAAACAGCAAATATTATCGCCAACCAAACAATTAAAGGTGCTGCAGAATTATTGATACAAACAAAAAATCACCCAGAACAAGAAATCGATAAAGTAACCACGCCAAAAGGTTGCACCATTGCAGGCATCAACGAAATGGAACATCAGGGTTTTAGTTCGTCTTTAATCAAAGGTATTATCACGTCTTACAAAAAAATAACAGGGTAACATTTCAATATCAAATCGTCAAACCACTTCGTGATATGAAAAACAAATTTGAAGAAAAGCTGCCTTTGTTTCAAATTGTCATTGTTGTTTTATCGCTGTATATTTTAATCTCACTCATCATTTCGTCGTTTGTCCGTTTAGAGCCAGAGATTCAAAAACTACTCCAAGACATTGACAATTTTATTTGCATTATTTTTTTGATTGATTTTTTTATTCGATTCAAACAAGCAAAGAATAAAGTCAAGTTTATGAAATGGGGTTGAATCGATTTGATTTCGAGCATTCCCATGTTAGACGCTTTTAGAAGTGGCAGATTGTTGCGATTAGTCAATCTGTTGAGAATTTTGCGTGCCTTTCGTTCTGCAAAAGTATTGGGGAGTTTTGTGTTCAAACAAAAACAAAACGGAGCTTTTACAACGGCGAGCATTTTTGCCATTCTGATGATTATTTTTTCTTCAATTTCTATTTTAGAAGTAGAAACAACCCCAAATGCAAATATCAAATCTGCCGAAGATGCTTTGTGGTGGTCTTTTTCAACAATTACAACTGTTGGCTATGGCGACAAATATCCTGTAACCACAGCAGGCAGACTCATTGGAGTTGTTTTGATGACGGCTGGCGTAGGCTTATTTGGCGTATTTACTGGATTTATTGCTTCATGGTTTGTTGAAATTCATAAGAAAGAAGAACCCTCAAATAAAGAAGAATAACAAGCAAACAACACATACAAATGCCCTATTTAATGGTTCACAGCATAATGATATCAAACGCAATCGTAATAAAAATAAAAATCAGAACCTTCTGTTTGAAGCGATGTTCAATTGAAGCAGAAAACAAGATGAAGAAATAAAAAAAGTGTTTTTGTTTGCAGTAGATTAGAATTGAAAATGTTCAAATTAAGCACTGCCCCCCACTTTTGGCAAACCCTTGTTGTACGCTGTTTTTTTTCTTAGGTTCGTTTGTTGTTTAGTTTAAAAGTATCTCTTCTATTTCTTCATTGGCTTTTTTGAGCAAGTCTTTTGTTTGGTCTTTTAGAGATTAGTTGCGAATGTTGGTAATATGCTCGGCTATTTCTTTTTGTGTGTCAAGCGGAGGAACTGCACTACTAATAATTTCTTTATCAGAAGTTACAATATAACTTCCTGTATTGCTTTCTATATTTTCTAAACCTAAATAAGGTAAATTTTTAGGTATTTCTTTTACATTTTTTTTCTTAAATGAAGATACAAATTTTAAAGATTCAAGTTTATGACTTGATTTTTTAAGTGCATCAATTATGCTTCTTCTTTCAAAATGATATGTATTTGGGTTCCAACGCTTTTCCATTTCACTTTTCTGCAAAATGAAAACTCGTTTTGGGTTCAGTTTCTTTGAAATAGTATAACTGCTGATTACTTTTTAGGCTTTTGGGGGGGTAGTTTTTTCGCAGTATTTTCTATTTGTTTTACAAAGTGTTTTTCTCCTTCCGATAGTTCATTTTTGGTTTTTTCTTTATATTTTTCATACTCGGCATTTGCTTTTTTTAATGCCTGTGTATGGCTTACTGTTCCTGCATTTTGTAAAATATTATTGCCTGTCATTCTCACAAAATCGTTTAAGCGTTCTATCCAATCTTTCATATACATTGGCTTTCGGTTCAATGCTTGTAATTCGGCTAGCTCTAAGTAAGCAGTTACCATTCTGTTCAGCACATTCAGTTCGTTTTCGTTCAAATAGTTTTTAGCTATTTCGGCTTCCTGTTTTGTGGGCTTCTTCCTTTAATATGGGTTAAACCAAGATTTGGCTTTTTTGAATCAATGCGTTGGTAAATAATTTCGGCTGCTGTGTTTCCGTGTGCTGCCCAGTGCATTTTATTTTGCACGGTTTGAAAAAACTGAATGGATATTTCTAACTTGGCATCATAGTCAATACTGGTAGCGTAAATATCTAATACCTTTCTCCAAAATACTTTTTCGGAAGAACGTATATCACGAATACGTGCCAATAATTCTTCAAAATAATTACCGCCACCTGCTTGTTTCAGCAAATCATCGTTCATTGTAAATCCTTTTACAATATATTCTCTTAATCGTGCTGTTGCCCATTGGCGAAATTTTGTTCCCTGTTGGCTTTTTACTCGGTAGCCTACTGAAATTATCACGTCAAGGTTGTAGTAATTAGTTTCATAAGTTTTGCCATCATTGGCAGTTGTTCGGAAATTCCGAACAACTGAATACTCAACCAATTCTCCCTCCTCAAAAATATTTTTGATATGTTCGCTAATGGTAGCTTTTGATTTTTGAAAAAGTTCGCATAACTGGGCTTGTGTTAGCCAAACGGTTTCATTTTCTAAACGGGTTTCTATTTTTGTATTACCGTCTTCGGTTTGGTAAATAATTATTTTTGTGTTTTCCATTTTTACTTTTCAGTCTTATTGATGTGAGCAATAAACTTTTGTAGTTCTTTGCCTATTTCTATCAATTCGTTATTGTTGGTGTTTCTGCCTGTGGCATCGTAGCCAATATTTTCGGCTATTGCCATAAAAATGGGCTAATCGTCTAAGGCTATTTGTTTTGCAAGAAAATACTTTTCGGTTAGTTCTTCTTTAAACAAGTTTACTTTATCGGTAAAAGCAGTTTGTACAGCAGATTTGTCGGCTTGTACTTTTTCTTCTGGATTGTTGTAATTTCTTTTCTTGTTTTGGTGGATATATGTGATAAAGTTCTTGTCTTCGTCAAAGCGAATAAGTCCTTTTTCTATGCCTGTATCTATTAAATTCATTCTTTAAAATGTCAAATTATGATAAGTCGCAAATTTACAATTTTTAAATTGCTTGTCTGCTACTAACTTAGTTCTAAAATACCCTCCTGTCCACTTGTAGGATGGTTGGCTTGGTAGCTCTTTTGGATTTTTTAGCGTTGGTTTGTGCGTTGGTCAAAATGCAAATGTGCTACCAAAAGCGTTGGCTGTCTGTCTAATTGTCTAGAACTCCTTTTATCATTTTTATAAAGTCTTCAACAGAAGGTAAATTTTCTGAAAGGTCATAGTCGCCTGTTGAAAATTCTGAACTGTCTTTGCGTATAAAAAATTGTGTCGTGTTGGTATGGTCTTCAAATTCTTCTTGGTCTATGCAAACTACAAAGTCAATAAATGGATAGTCAATTTCTATTTCGTCATTTTGAATATACATTAAATTTACTTCGTCATATTCGTAACCAAAGCGTTTTAAAATAGTTGTCTTTTCAAGATTGATTTATAGCAAAAAATACCACAAAGAGGTTGTCTGTCAAGGCAGTTTTCTTTAATAAATTTTGCTCTGCTGTTAAATGCTTTGAAGTCGTCTGTTGTAGCATTAGTTTTTACTTCCAAAATAATTTTGCAATCCTCTGCATTATAGGCAATAAGTTCAGGCGTAAATGAAGCATTTATTGCATTTTTATGCGGAAGAATTAAATCAATTTGACCTTCGCTATTTTCATTGTCGAGATAAACAACACCTCTAAGTATTTCTAAATTGGCACCTTTAAAATGCTTTTCAATTATGTCTTTAATAAAATATTCTCTTACTGCACCTCGTGTAGGCATATGCTGAATAATCTCTGCTACATCACTTTTTGCATTGGGTAATTTTGAAGTATATGTAAAGTATGCTGCCGAAACTCATTTTTACAAAACTTTATCTATTACTTCTTTAATTTTTAATTCCATTTTGGATTTAATTTTTTTTGCACCAATAATTGTCAAGTATTCTTGGTCTAATAATTCAACAATTTTGTTTTGAATTTCTAAATTTGGAATTTGGACTTGCAAAGATTTTAAACTGTCTTGATTTATATTTGTAATATTTGCCCCATTACCTAATAAAATTATTTTTTCTCTTATGTCTTGAAGTTTAAGTGTGTAAAGCAAAAATTTCGGATTGACTATATTTGTTTTTGGGGTACATTTTATTATGAAGCCACAATAAACAACGATTTCTTCATCATCTAAAAACAATGAAGTGAAGCCAATACCTTCTTTTTTTACTGACGACCTAACAAATAGTAAATCATTTTTTAGTACAACATTGCTATTTACTTCTCGTTTATTTATATCAACTTTATCTAGTAAGGAAATATCAATAATATGATTATTAAAAATATCATTTAGATTAATAAATTTCACACCTTTCCCTACTTGTTCTTTTGAAAAATTTACACCATTTGAAAAGTTTTCACAAATTTCACCTAACTGAATAAAATCCCAATCGTCCATTATTTCAAAGCTAGGTTTGTAGTTTTCTATCAATAAATTACAACCATCTATAATTTTTTGATATTGTTTTATTACCTCAACAATTTTTTGTTGCGTTTCTAATGGTGGCAAAGGAATTTGTAAATCTTTAATTATTGACTGAGAAATATTTGGTTGACCACCGCCACTACTTAAAGATATCAAGTACTCTTTTTGAGATTTTAATGTCAAATAAAGAAATTCTGGTAAATATTTTTCATTCGGTAATATTCCACAAATTGCTTGGTTTGTAGCTGCCTCAATTTTCAAAATACCAACTTGACCTGCTGTTGCACCATACATTGCAACTAATACAGTGTTTTTTGGAAATAATTTTGCAGAAGAATTTTGTAAAGCTAATTCTGTTATAAATTCTTCGCAGTCATAAATATAACCTTGTGAAACTTCACCACTTTTTAGCCAAGGTATAGTACCGTTTGTATAATATTCTGTAACACCTCGTGAAGGCGTACCACCCGAAGAAGTTATTAAAATATCCCCTAATTTCACCATTTCATAATCTCCAAAACCTACTTGTTTTTCATTTGAAAGTTTATCAAAACTCAAATTAAAATCTCTTTGACTTTCAATACATTCTTTTATAGCTATTGGAAGTTTTTCGTTGGTTAGATTAACACCAAGGTCAATAGCATTGTCTTTAATATTGGCATCAAACCAAGTTTTAAGTTCTTCTTTATTTTTTGGTAAATGGTCAATTGAAGTTGTTTTAAAAAACTCTTTTAGTTTTTTATCAAACTTTTCATTTGTCTTTTCAATTTTTTCTTTTAATTGTTCTGTTTTTTTCTTGTCTTTTGTTTTGCTTATTTCAGCTTTTAATTCAGTTATTTGAACTTCATTAGTTTCTTTTAGAATTCTTTGCAAAACCTATTGTAAAGAAATAAAATAATTTTGTAAGAAAAAATATTGTATGAAAAAAGCGATGACCTTTTCAGATGTTTTATTGTTTAGTAACCCGAATAGAAAGCGGAGTAAAACGTACTACA
>JAVKMO010000008.1:0-14770 GCA_031539345.1 Chitinophagales bacterium
AATTTGTAGTACGTTTTACTCCGCTTTCTATTCGGGTTACTAAACAATAAAACATCTGAAAAGGTCATCGCTTTTTTCATACAATATTTTTTCTTACAAAATTATTTTATTTCTTTACAATAGGTTTTGCAAAGAATTCTCTAAATATATTTTTCTTGATCTGTCGGTGATTATTCCTTTCACTAATTCCTCATATATAATTTTATGAATAACATCTCTCTGTTTTTCATTGGGGATTATCGTCTCAATAGAGTGGTTGTTTATCAGTCGTCCTTTTAAGAAGTCTTGTTCCATTGTAAATTTTGTGCCAAGTAGTCCGACTTTCTTAATTGTGACACTTTTAATTGCCTCTGCAGTAGCGTCTGCAATATGTATAAGCGGAATGTCTACTGTCGAAGTTATTTTGTCCGCTAATTTGTGCATTGTATTCGTACACAAGACAATAAAGTCCGCACCACCATTTTCTAATTTTTGGGCGGCTTCTTTCAGCATTTCTCCAAGCTTATCCCAATCTCGAATATGTTGCAATTTTGCGATTTCTCCAAAGTCGACAGAATACATCAAACACTTGCAAGAATGAACGACTCCAAGATTTTTTTTGACTTCTTGATTTATCGTTTTATAGTAAACGGCGGAACTTTCCCATGACATTCCGCCAATCAACCCAATTGTTTTTTGCATTTTTGATGTTTTTATAATTATCGCCGACACTTATTTTCTGCCCAAATATTTTGGAATAAAAGGTTTGCCTTGTAGTTTTCTCACCACATACATAATGAGGGTAAGAATAAAAAAGAAAGGTCCTGTTAAACCCAGCAAGGCTATCCATTTTGTGCCATAAAATTTGCTCATTGGACGACGTAATACTTCGGCGATGATATACATTGAAGGCACCAAAAATAAGGTCATAAAAAACGCAAAGCTCAAGCCAAAAATAATCGTCCATGAAAGCGGCCCCCAAAACACAACACTGTCGCCGCCAAAAAAGATGTGCGGATTGAGATGCGTTAATAAGGTTTCAAAATTAATATTTAAACCCACAGCCAAAGGAATTAAGCCGAGTATGGTTGCGAGTGCTGTAAGCAAAACAGGAATGATTCTGATTTTTCCAGATTGAATAATGGCTTCTTTTGTTCTATACCCTTTGGTTTTTAATTCGTCTGCAAATTCAATGAGTAGCACGGCATTTTTAATCACAATGCCAGCAAGACCAATAATGCCAATGCCAACCATAATTGTAGGCATCGTCATGGTTGTAAATCCAAAGCCAAGCAATACGCCAATGACGCTAAAAAATATTTCTGTTAGCACAATCAAGGATTTGCTAAACGAGTTGAATAACAAAACAAGAATGAGCAAAATGAGCATTAAAGAAATGAGCATGGCATTACCCAAAAACACATTTGTTTCTGCTTGCTCTTCTGTTTCGCCCGTTTGTTTGATTAAAATATTTTGTGGCTTGTTGGCAAATTCAGGTAAAATTTTTGCGATATCAATATTGACTGCTTGAGCAGAATAACCTGTTAAAACATTTGATACAAGGGTGATAACACGTTTTAAATTTTTTCGTCTAATACCGCCAATTGAATTGGTATAATCAATTTTTACTAAAGCTGAAATCGGTATTTGCAAAATTTCGCCATTGGTAAAATCCCTATACGTAATGCGAGAGTTGAGTAAGTCCAATACATTTTGTCTTTGTCCTGTTTTATACTTCAATTGAATTTTATACTCTTCTTCATTGTCTTTGAGTTTGCTAATTTCTTTTCCAAACAAAGCCGTTCGCAAAGCAAGACCAACTTGAGCAGTCGATAGTCCCAAGCGATTGGTTTTTTCTCTATCGATATGAAAAGTGATTTCAGGGTTTGTAATTTCAACGTCTAATCGCAATTCTTCAATGCCTTTGATACCTTTGCTTTGAATAAAGTTTTTGAGCTGGTTGGCGGTCGTAATAATTTCTCCAAAATCTTCGCCAATCACTTCAATGTTCACAGGTGCCCCTGTTGGAGGTCCGCCTTTTTCTTGCTCTACAGTAACTATTGCTCCTGCGGCAACATTGTTTAAACGCAACCTCAACGAATCTAAAATGGGGCGTGTAGAAAGCCCCTCTCGTTTTTCAAATTCAACAAAAGAAATTTGTATGCGCGCTTTGTTAGGTTGGGCACTTTGGTCGTTGCTCGAAGGGTTGCTTGCACCAATGGCAATATTGCTAATCACAGATTCTACGATAGGGTTGTTATCGCCAATGAGTTCAAATACTTTTTCTTCTACGGTTTTGGTTATTTTTTCTGTGTAGTCAATATTTGTTCCTACAGGCAATTTGATATAAACAAAAATATTGTTGGGGTCGCCTTCAGGAAAGAAAACAATTTTACTCGCAGGCATACGAACCGTAATCAATACGCAAGAAAAAATAAACAATACAAACAAACTTGCGAATAACCAAACGGGTCTTCTTTTTTGAAGAATATAACGCAACAGTTGTTCGTATTTATTCATCAAATTGACGATGTGTTTTTTCTGAAAATCAATAATAAAATTGTTTAAAAAGAAACGTTCTATCACATAAAATACAAGCACAAACAAAATGAAATTACCGATGGCATGAGACCCACTAAAATGAAAAATAACACTTACGGGAATTCCTAACCAAAACAATTTGCTTTTGAATAATTGCCTTTTGTATGCAGCGTCATATTTGCCCTCAGGCTTCATAAAACTAACCGCAAAAATGGGGTTGATTAAAAAAGCAACAACCAAAGAGGCGGCAAGTGTGAGAATTAAAATTGTGGGGAGGTAAATCATAAATTTACCAATTACGCCCTTCCAAAACAATAAAGGAAAAAATGGTGCAAGCGTTGTTAATGTGCCTGCCAATACAGGAACAAACACTTCTCCGGCTGCTGCTTTTGCGGCATGGACAATGCTTGTTTTTCCGTTATTAAAAATGCGATGCGTGTTTTCTATCACCACAATGGCATCATCAACAATAATGCCTAAGCCAAACAGCAACGCAAATAAAACGATGAAGTTGAGTGTAATCGAAGTGCCTACCAAAGCATTGCCAATTGGCAAGCAAGTAAAGGCAATAAAAATACTTAAGGGAACGCTCAAGGCAACAAAGAAGGCGTTGTTTACGCCCATAAAAAACAGCAATAAAATGAACACAAATAAAAAGCCCAAAATGATACTATTCACCAAATCATTAAACGATGTTTTTGTGGCTTTACTTTGGTCGCCGATAACACCAACTTTCAAATTGCTTGGTGCGTCATTTTTTGAAAATTCTGCAACAATGGTTTTGATTTTGTCTGCCGTTGCAATTAAATTTTCTCCTGCACGTTTTACAATATTTATAGTGAGTGTATTTTTTCTGTTTAACCGACTGGCACTTTCTCTATCTTTTACGCCGTCTTGAATGTCGGCAATGTCTCGCAAATAAATTGGAGAACCATAAATGTTTTTAATGACAATGTCTCTTATTTGATAAGCAGAAGTCAGCTGACCTTTGATACGAACATTGCGTTTTAAATTACCAACTTGTAAGTCGCCAATAAAGATGTTGAGGTTCTCTCTCGCAACGGCAGCTTCAATATCTGCAAAGGAAGTTTTTGTTGCTTCGAGCCTATTTTTATCAACCAAAATTTGGATCTCTCGTTCCGGCGCACCAATAATTTCTGCTTTAGAAATTTGTGGCAATTCTTCAAATTTGTCTTTCAATTTTTTTGCATAACTCTTCAATTTGAGTGCGTCATAATCACCGCTCACAGTAATGTACATAATCGGCAAATCAGAAAAGCTAAATTCAATCACATTCGGTTGAACCGTTAAATCTGTTGGCAAATTTGGCCTTGCTTTATCGACAGCGTCTTTAATTTTTTGTTTGGCTAAATCAACTTTTACGTCGCTTTCAAATTCAACAGAAATGCCGCTAAAGTCTTGAATAGAGTTGCTCGTGATTTTTTTAATCTTCGCACCAGTAATTGATTTGATTTCTTTTTCTATTGGCCTCGTAACCAAATTTTCAATGTCTTGGGGCGAATTACCAGCATAAACAGTGGCAACATAAAGTTGTGGAACAACAATATCGGGAAATTGTTCTTTGGGTAAATTCAAAAATATAATCAACCCAAACAGTGTAACCAAAATGGTCATAAAATAAGCTGCCGTTGGATTGTCTATCATCCAACTTGTGGGTTTAAATTCTTTTATTTTTTCTACAAAAGCATTGCGTTTAGACGGGTTGTTCATGGTTGTGAGTTAATGCTAAAAAAAGTTTCTCTGATGAAAATTTGAGGGACACGAAACTATTCTTATTTGGGATAAATTTTTTAAAAGCGAAGCGACTGTTTTTTATCCTTTGAAATCTTTCTACCCTCAAATGAACAAGACTTTGGTTTTAATTAAAAAGCATTTCTTTGGCGAGTAACTTTGTGGGTTGTTGTTTTTGTGCAATCGCATTTTTATTTCTTATCTCACTTCAAAAATTTATATTCTATGTATCCAAAAGAAATTGTACTGCCAATGAAAGCTGAATTAACAGACAAAGGCTTTCAAGAACTTTTAAACGCTAACGATGTCGTTGAATTATTGCAAAAAAAAGGAACGGCTTTTGTTATGGTGAATTCCGTTTGCGGATGTTCTGCAGCTGGTGCAAGACCTGCGGCAATTCAAGCTGCAAGCACGAGTGCAAAAAAACCTACTTTTGTTACAACAACTTTTGCGGGCTATGACAAAGAAGCTCTTGCAAAACTCAGAGAATATTTAATGCCCTTTCCTCCGTCTTCTCCGTGTATGGCACTTTTTAAAGACGGCAAATTGGTTCATTTTTTAGAGCGTCATCAAATTGAAGGTCATGCGGCACAAAATATTGCCAGCAACCTAACACAGGCTTTTGAACAGTACTGTTAAGTGCAATAAAAAATATTGCGATGTGCTTGTTGTCGTCATAGAAAAATTCTCGTTGTGATGGCGTTTTATTCAACTTGTAAAGCCTTTCATTCCAACCTCATTCGTTGTTTAATCCCCCTTTGATGAAAACATTCAATTTAAAATCCCAACAAGAACTTACGCCACAACAAGCATTGCAATATTTACAAGAAGGAAATGAGCGTTTTGTCAATAATTTAAAAGCTCATCGAGATTTATTAGAACAAGTGAACGGCACCCGAGCAGGGCAATGGCCTTTTGCAACAGTATTGAGTTGTATGGACAGTCGCACGTCTGTAGAACTTATTTTTGATCAAGGGTTAGGCGACGTTTTTAGCATTCGCATTGCGGGTAATATTATCAATGACGACATTGTTGGCAGTCTCGAATACGCTTGTAAAGTGGCTAATTCAAAGGTTATTTTAGTTTTAGGACATAGCCAATGCGGTGCCATTTATAGTGCTTGTAAGGGCGTGCAATTGGGAAACATTACGTCGTTATTAGACAAAATCAAACCCGCCATAGTACAAGCAAAAAGAAACATCAATGACCACCTTAGCTTTGAAGAAGAAGTTGCCCACTATAACGTGGACAACAGCATTAATATATTGTTAGAAAAGAGTTTGATTTTAAGAGAGATGCTCGAACAAAAGCAAATCATTTTGGTTGGAGGCATGTATAATATTGAAACGGGCGAAGTTGAATTTTTCCAACCTATCGACCTGCATTAAACAATCTTCCCTACTTGCTTTTTGTATTGATTAAAAAGCCTCTCCTCCGCCTTGCATATTTTCTTTTTCTGCTTTCATGTTTTTCTTTTTCATCACACTCACGTCCATTTTACCCAAACGCACATTTGCCGAAAGATAATATAGCGACTGATTTCTTGTACTCCAAGAATTTTGTGCAAACGCATTTGAGTAGGTATAAGCATCGTATTTTTTGGTTAAAAAAACGTCTGTTCCAGCAAGCGTAAGCGTAATAAATCCTTTTAAAAATTCTTTTTTCAATGCTATATCAACCCCAAAATTGGGGCGGATATAGCCTTGACTTGTTGCATTAGGAGAACTTAAATAAGCTGGTCTGCCTCCAATTTGTTCGGATGCAGAACTTCTGTTTCCTGAACTTGGCGGCACCAATGTTGTGTGTTGATATTCTATAAATGTTTGAAAAGAAAAGCCCAAAGGCAATTTTAAATTGATGGTTTCTTTAGCATAAAAAGACCAGCGTTCTCCTTTGATTTCAGCATAAGACGTTCCGCCATTTAATGAAGTATTATAGACATTAAAATTGGTTGTGAAATCTAACCGCCCTTTTGCAAGCGTATTTTTTAACACTATTTCAGCTCCATAGGTCAGTGCATAATTAGAGTTTACAAAAGTGTTAATCAACAGATTTTTCCCACTTGTTAGAGAATCTACAAGTTGATATTGCGTAATGACCCCGTCGGTATATTTTCCGTACAAGGCAAACAAGAAATAATTGTTTTTTGTTGTGTATTGATAATTGATTTCTGCCACATGAATTTTTTCCGGTTTTAAATTCGGGTCGCCTTTTCGCAAGTTTGTTGAATCTGAATAGTCTGTAAATGGAATCAAATTAAAAATAGACGGGCGGTTAACTCTTAATGTATAACTCGCTTGTAAAGTGTTGCTGTCATTGATTTTTTTCGTTACAAATATGCTCGGAAAAATATTGATTGGCAAAGTAAACAGATAGTCTGTTTTTGTGTTGTCTCGGTTGTACAACGTGCCTGCATAATAAAACTGCTCAATTCTTGCACCCACTTGTAGCGTCCAATTTCTTTTTAGGCTTGTTGTATATGTGCCATAGCCTGCAAGGTTAAGGTCAGAATAATCATATTGTGTTTTGGACAAATTGATTATCGATTGATCGGTATTGATTTTGCCGTATTGATTGTTAAACGGCGTTGTTGAATAGGTAATGTTTAACCCCATTTCTATTTTTTTTTCTTCGCTAATCGGGTTTGTATAATCTACTTGCAAACGGTAATTGTCCGCGTTTGAAATCATGTGATTTTGCTGTTTGCTGATGGGGGAATATGAATTTGTTGCCGCAGGATTGATGTATTCATTTGTAAACGTATTGACAAAATCAATTTTTCTGATATTGTAAAATAAATTGGCGGTGAGTTCTTTTCCCTGTTGAGGAAAGGTCAATTTATAACCCACAGAACCACGTATATTTTGAAATTGATTGTTAGCTTGTGTCAAGCGAGTATTTGTACTTATTATATTGTCTTTGGCATAAAACTTTTGCACCAATTCATTCCACGGCGTAAATGCGCCTCCCATATAATTGATGTCTGCTGATAGCGTGCTGTTATTGGTTACAAAATAATCTAACCCACCACGCAAAATAAACATGTTGCCTTGTCCTAAATTGATATTGTCTTGCACCAATTTTTTCATTTCTTGCCCTTGTGTAAACAGCCTATCCGTTTGACCGAGGCCGTGCATTCTTCTTTGAAATGTGATTGCATTGATAAAGGTATTGACTTTGTTTTTTCTGATGTTTAAAATAAGTCCTGCATTGTATTGCCACAAATCAAGGGCTGTGCGATATGGTTTTGTATATAAAGAACTGCCCAATAATAACATGCCATTCACGCCTAATTTTTTTGAGCGTTTTAAAACAATATTTAAAATGCCGCCTTGTCCTTCTGCATCGAATTTTGCAGAGGCATTGGTCATAATTTCTACGCGTTCAATCAGGTCGGCAGGAATTTGGTCTAATGATAAAGTACTTGGTTTGCCGTCCACATAAATTTGCGGCGAAGCGTTACGAACAGTAACATTGCCTTCAATATCAACATTGACCATCGGAATCGTTTTTAATAATTCTTGGGCTGTTGCACCAGCAGAAACTACACTTTGGTCAGCATTAAAAACCTGAACGCCAAGAACACTTTTTTTCTTTGATGTGAGCGTTACTTCTTCTAAACTTTGTTTTTGATCTTGTGGCACAAGAAGAATAGTGCCGACATCTACGCTCGTTGCGTTGATCAGTTGCGTCATGTCTCTGCCTCCGCTTTGCATATCTTTTAAATTAAATTTAAAGCCCACTTTTTTGGTTTGTTCTGCATAACCTGAACTCGCAAATTGCAATTTGACTTGTTGCATAACAGGTAAATTTTCAACACTAAAATCTCCATTCACGCTGGTGCTTATTTTTTGTAGCAACTTTTCTTTCATTGTTTTTGTTGCCGTATCCATTTTGTTCACAAAGACAAAAATGTCTGCGTTGGCAATGCCTTGCTGCGTTTTTTCATCTTTTATTTTTCCTGTGATAACGCCAATTGTTAAAAAGGATTCTATTTTTTTATTCAACTCTGTGCCCATTTCTTTTTTAGGCATTTGTTGCTTGAACGCGCTGTCCATCGCCATTCTTTTTTCTTGACCATAAATATTCGTCAAAAGAATAGAAGAGAAAATAAAGAATAAGGTTTTAACCTTTTTGTTGTTCATTTTTGTTTTGTTTTTGTTGATAAAAAAGTGTTGTTTTTTGTTCTGTTTGTTGGTCGTGCCAAGTTTGTATTTGTTGGTGATTGCCTTGTAATAAAATTTCGGGCACATGCCAACCGTTAAAACTTGCGGGGCGGGTATAAATTGGTGGTGCAATTAACCCATCCTGAAAGGAGTCTGATAGTGCAGACGTCTCTTGGTTTAATACACCGGGAATTAACCGTACAACGCTATCAACAAAAGCAACGGCAGGAATTTCTCCACCACTGAGAACAAATTCTCCAAGTGAAATTTCTTGTGTAATCAAATGGTCTCTGATGCGCTGGTCAATGCCTTTATAGTGTCCGCACAAAAGGAGTATTTTTTTCTTGAGCGAATAAGCGTTTGCCATTTGTTGATTAAACATTTTTCCCTCTGGTGCAAAATAAATGATGTCGTCATATTCGTTTTCTTGTTGCAGACTTGTAATGGCGTTATAGATTGGCTCTATCATCATAACCATGCCGGCTGCACCGCCATACGCATAATCATCAACGTGTTTTTGTTTGTTGGTGCTAAAGTCTCGGAGGTTGTATAACCGCAATTGCAAAATTTGTTTGTCTATTGCCCTTTTCATGATGGAGTGTTCAAAAAAACTATTCATCAAATCTGGCACTACAGACAAAATATCAATTTGTATCATGGGCTCCAATCGTCTTTTTGCATGGCATAAACGAGCAATTCTGCAAGGTGTAAAAACACAAGTGAGTGATTCTTTCTTTTTGCTACGCTTTCTAAATGCAATAAACAACTGTAATCATTTGAAACAACGTAGGAGACTTGTGCGTCTTGAAATTTTTCTAATTTATAGTTTGCCATACTGATAGAAATATCAGAAAATTTTTCTGCAAAACTGCCGCCAAATCCGCAACAAACATCTGCCCCAACAAAAGGAACAAGCTGTACGCCTTGAATTTGTTGTAATAGTTTTGTTGTGCTGGTCGTACAGGCGTATTCTCGCAGTGCGGCACACGAGGTGTGATAAGACAATGTAGAAGGAAAAGAAAGTTGCAAGTCTGAAAGGTTGCAATAACGCACTATAAAATCTGCAAACTCTATGACGGCATTTTGCACGGCGTTAAGTTGCTCTTGCGTGGGGTCTTGTGTTTCAAATAATTGATGTGCGTAGTTTTTTAAAAAGCCTGCACAAGACGCACTCGGAATAATAATATGGTCGTACGTGGCATAAGCTTGCACAAACTGTTTCACAACTTGTTTTGAGGGGGCATGAAAACCCGCATTAAAAGCCGGCTGTCCACAGCAAAAGGCTTCTGTTATCACTTCAACCTCACAGCCCAAGCGTTCTAAAACCTGTATCATGGCAATGCCAATATGCGGTTTTAGTTGGTGGATATAACAAGGTATAAAAACGGCTGTTTTTATGCTTGTCTTTTTACTGTTATTGTTGTGTTTATGTGGCATAATAATATCTATCAACTCCTTTTTTTGTTGTATTTTTTTCGTACTTTTCTTTTATTTCAATGAGGTTTAAAACGATGGTTAATAAAGCTACTATAGAGGTAAGCGTCAAAGCAATTATTTTTAACCATACTGGTGCGTCCGCAATATAATTGACCGCAACAAGAAGAAGGGAAGAGAGCAACCCTCCTGATAAAATGTCTGACAACGTCATTTCTTATTTTTTAATGAGAATTTTTTACGCCTTATCTACTTTTTCTTTTGTTTTTTTAAACAGCCACATTTTGGTTTCTGTTTTATTGAATAGCCTTTTGATATTGGTGTGGTGCTTGATGATAATGAGCAAACCGCAACAAGCTGACAATACAATGGCGAGCATAGAGTTGGGTTGTTGTATCCAAAACGCAATGCAGAAAGCAAAACTTGCAGAAGCTAAGATAGACCCCAAGGCAACATAGTTGGTGAGTAAAAATGTAAGAAAAAAAAACGCTGCAAAAACAAGTGCAAATTTTGGACTAATGCCAATTATCACGCCAAACAAAGTTGCCACTCCCTTGCCGCCTTTGAATTGGGCATAGACAGGAAAAATATGTCCTACAATTGCCAAAAACCCAAGGAAGAGTTGAAAATTTAATAGTGTACTTTCTGTGTTTAATGCAGGATAAAACAGGGTGAGCTTAACGGCAAGAGTGCCTTTGAGTAAATCAATAAGAAAAATAAATAGCCCCCACTTTTTACCCAAAAAGCGAAAGGAGTTTGTTGCACCAGCATTGTGGCTGCCATAGTCTCTAATATCGATGTTGAAAAAAGTTTTGCTTACCCAAATTGAGGTGGGGATAGACCCTAAAAGATAAGCCGCAAGGCAAAGAAAAATAGAGAGTAGCATGGGTTTTATGTCTTAATAAAGAAATGCTTTGTTCTTTTAATACCTCGCTAATATATCAAAAAAAAGACCCTGAGTGCGAATAAGTTCGCCAATTGTCGATGTCGCCATAGCATACAGCTACAAAACAGAAAAGGGATTTTTATTTCAAATTATGCGTTTGTTCAATTTGTTGTCTGACTTGTTCTCATTACCAAATATCTTTTAATAGTGGTCGAAATAATACGTGCTTTCTATTTCTATTGGCATTGAGCCGCTCGTCCACCCATTTTGACAATTTCGAATAGAAACATCCACATGTATTAGCTCTCCTTTATTCAGGTATACTAGGTTCCCTGTGTTCGATATAGTTGTATATTCTACTGACGCTCCCCAGCAAGAGTTTTGCCAACTACCCGTATATAAATCTGATGTTCTACCATATAAATATCTGCTATTACCCGACGAATTCCTTGCTTTTACCTCAAATGTTAGATCGAAGTCGGATAACCAACAACAATCCCCTCTATTGTCCTGTATGTTAACTTTTGTGTCCATTTTATAATAAGCACTTTCTGTTACTGTCCACGTGTTAGTAGTATTCCAGGTGTAAAAAGTACATCCATTTTCCGCTGACACTGACCCATAATAACAAGAAGCACTACTTGGCCTAAAAGGACCATAATATACAGGTCCTTCGCTTGCCGGTATGGGACAAGTTAGAAAAGACCCTGTCGTGTTTAAATTAACAGTATTTGCTCCTTGTAGGCTTAAAACTGATGAGCCTGAACCCAATGCCATTGAAGTTATTGTTCTGTCAGATTCTGTGGCAGTTATGGTGTGTCCGCCATTATTTGCGGTCGCCCCTAAAAAAAAGTTTCCAGTGGCATTCCAGGTTGCACAATCATTAATTGACCCGCTTCTTACTGCGGTTTGAGAAAAAGAAGCACTGTTTGTGAATAACAAAAACAGGATAAAGATCTTGAATATTTTAAGTGTCATAAAAAAATCGTATTGTGCTCTATTATTTATCGCTCTTCAAATATAGTAGCATTTCTTTTAATTCGCTTCATTGTTTATAGAACATATTGTCTGACTTGTTCTATTTTCTACTGTCTTTTAATAGTGGTCGAAATAATACGTGCTTTGTATTTCTATTGGCATCGATGCACTCGTCCAGCCATTTTTGCAATTTCGAACAGAAACATTCACATCTACGAGTTCTCCTTCATATAAATAGACAATATTACCCGAGATTGATACTGTCGTAGTGTGTACTTCAAATCCGAGGCAACTGCTTCTTCCTGCAGAATTCATAGATAAACCTTGTGTGCCACTATATAATTCTCTAGTAGTGGTAAGGCCTGCCATCAGGTTCCTTGCTTGTACAACAAGTCGCAGATCGAAGTCTGATAACCAACAACAATCGTTATTAACATCATAAATTTTAACCGCTGTATACATTTTATAAAAAGCACTGTGTGTTACTCTCCATGTGGTGTTAGTATAAAATACTCTAAAGTCACATCCATGCTCTGATGACACTGTTCCGTAGGTACACCCGCTGCTGCCGCCACTTGGCACATAAGGAGCGGAATATACAGGTCCTTCGCTTGCCGGTGCGGGACAAGTTAGAAAAGACCCTGTCATGTTTAAATCAACCGTATTTGAACCTTGTAGGGCTAAAACAGACGAGCCAGAACCCAATGCCATTGATGTTATTGTTCTGTTGGATTCTGTAGCAGTTATGGTATGTCCTCCACCATTTGCGGTCGCCCCTAAAAAAAAGTTTCCAGTGGCATTCCAGGTTGCACATTCATTAATTGCTCCACTTTTTACTGCGGTTTGAGAAAAAGAAGCACTGTTTGTAAATAACAAAAACAGGATAAAGATACTGGATATTTTAAGTGTCATAAAGCAACTTAGATTACGCGTAATTATTTTTGTTCAAAAAGCGAAAAACTTTTCTACCGTCTTTTAATAGTGGTCGAAATAGTATATACTTTCTATGCTTATTGGCATCGATCCACTCGTCCAGCCATTTTGACAATTTCGAATAGAAACATCCACAAATATCTGCTCCCCCTTATTCAAATATCTCATGCTCCCATCGATCGACACCTCCCAAAATTCTACCCACTGTCCCGTGCAAGAAGTTCCCCAAGTCGTCCACAAATCTGATGTGTTAGAGTCAAATAGTCTAGTAACACCCGTAATCGGATTCTTTGCTCCTATATTCATTCGCAGATCGAAGTCGGTTAACCAACAACAATCGCTTCTATTGTCAAATATTTTCACTCTTGTGTACATCCAATACCAACCACTGTATGCTATTATAAATGTGTTATTGGGATAAAAAGTAGTAAAACTACATCCATGTTCTGATGATACTGTTCCAAACACACACCCGCTACCGCCTGGTATATGAGGCCTATAATATTCAGTTCCTCCGAATGTTGGACAAGTTATAAAAGACCCCGTCGTGTTTAAATCAACAGCATTTGAGCCTTCTAGGTTTAAAACAGAAGATCCAGATCCCAATGCCATTGATGTAATTCTCCTGTTAGATTCTGACGCAGTTAGCGTATGTCCGTCATCGTTCAAAGTCCCTCCTAAAAAAAAGTTTCCAGTACCGTTCCAAGTTGCACATTCATTAATTGCTCCACTTTTTACTGCGGTTTGAGAAAAAGAAGCACTGTTTTTGAATAACAAAAACAGTGCTATAATAAAGGTGGCTGATACTTTAATTTTCATAAAACAATCTTATTTATGAGTCGTTATTTATTTCTTATTCAAAGATTGTATTATTTCTTCTAAGCGACGCATTCTTTTTTCTAAATCGTTAATGGTTGATTGTTGTTGTTCTAATTCTCTTTGTTGTTTTTTGGCTACTTCTATTAAAAGGGCAGAGAATTTTGTATAATCAACGGTTAAGATGCCTTTGCTGTCTATTTGGATTAATTCAGGCATTACTTTTTGCACCTCTTGGGCGATAACGCCATATTCTCTTCCTGTTCCAAATATATATCCTGAAGGGTTGTCTTTTTTCCAGAAATAGGTTACGCCTCTCAATTGGTTCAATTTATACAAAATGCTATCTATCGGTATAATATTTTCTTTTAATCGAACGTCCGAAGTGCCTTGAATTCTTGGGGTATAAATTTGACTATACACAGTCAATGATCCATCTAATTTCATTCTTTCTGCATTATTAGTTGCCCATTTAATAGTACCGTCTGCGTCAGAATACATACCGCCATCTTCGTCGCCGCCACTTCCAAAAGAATACCCATTTCCGCTAGCAAGCGACCCACTAGAAGATCTTATCAGCCCATTGACATGTAATTTTGCATTCGGACTTATTGTGCCTATACCTACATTCCCTCCATTGGCTATATACATGTGGGCAGTAGTCGTGTTATTGCCAGAGAAAAGAAGGTCGTTTGTGCCTTTGATATAATTGAGGTTCGTAATGTCGCCTTCGGATGACGGTCCGTTTGCTAAAGAGAGTTCGGAAAATCTACCTGTACCTGCAACGTCTAATTTTGTACCTGGCGAGGCTGTGCCTATACCTATATTACCCGTACCTGTAAACATCAAATTATTACTATTCATTGGTATAGTTGTGGCTTCAGTTAAAGTGCCGCCCAATCTCACTTGGTTGCCTGATGTATACAATCCATTGCTTACACTTGGGGTGAAACTGTTTGCACTTCTTCTTTTAACCACGCCAGTTACTGGATCTACAGTTAAAATACTATCTGTTGCTGCTCCGCCTTGTAAACCGGTTACTGCAAATGTGTTCGCAGCTGTTGTTGCTATTGCTGTTGGTTTGCTCAAATTGCCGCCCCAAATAATAGAATCTCCGTTTACGCCTTTGCTTAAGCCGTTACCTAATTTTACATTTCTTGCTGCAACACTCGCTATGCTGTCTCTTAATGGACTTGCTGATGTTGCTCTTGCAATGTTGTTCACTAAGGTATCTCTTAACCCTTGTGTATTTTGATTGATTGATAAGGCTTCTGCTCTCGCTATA
>JAVKMO010000009.1:0-84355 GCA_031539345.1 Chitinophagales bacterium
ATTTGTAGTACGTTTTACTCCGCTTTCTATTCGGGTTACTAAACAATAAAACATCTGAAAAGGTCATCGCTTTTTTCATACAATATTTTTTCTTACAAAATTATTTTATTTCTTTACAATAGGTTTTGCAAAGAATTCTTGTAATTACAACAAATTTTTCTTCGCAATGAAAGCACGTTCATTTGAAACACTACAACAATTATTCGACATTATGGAACGTTTACGGAAAGAATGTCCTTGGGATAAAGAGCAAACGTATGCGTCTCTGATGCCACATAGTATTGAAGAAATTTATGAATTGGCAGATGCTATTATTCATCATGATAAAAAAAATATACAAGAAGAGTTAGGTGATTTATTGATGCACTTTGTGTTTTATACAATTATTGCAGAAGAGCAAAAAGACTTTGAATTAGATGATATTATTGTTCAGATTAACAATAAACTCATCTTTCGTCATCCGCACATTTTTCAAGAAGGCAAATCTTTAGAAAATGCAAAAGCAGTCTTAGAAAATTGGCAACGTATGAAAAAAAAAGAAGGAAAAGAGTTTGCTTTATCAGGCATTGCAAAAGGATTACCGGCTATGACAAAGGCTTTTAGAATACAACAAAAAGCAAGCGATAATGCTTTTGATTTTGAACGAATAGAAGATGTTTTACACAAAGTGCAAGAAGAGCAGCAGGAACTTGCACAAGCAATTCAACAAAACACGAATATCGAAGAAGAATTTGGCGATGTTTTGTTTTCTCTCATCAATTATGCAAGATTTTTACATATCGACCCAGAAAAAGCACTCCAAAAAACAAATGAAAAATTTATTCAACGCTTTACTGCAATGGAAAAGATTTTAAAAAATAACAATGAAAGTTTTACGTCATTAACTAGCCAACAGAAAGAAGACCTTTGGCAAGCCGCAAAAGCACAAACAAAATTATCTTAAGCCATTTTATGCAACACATACTCGACACAATCATTGCACATAAAAAAAAACAAATTGAGGAACAAAAAAAAATGCAAAGCATTGATGATTTTTTTTCTACAAAAAACTTTCAACGCCCTGTTTTATCGCTCAAAAAAAACATTTTAGACATTACAAAAACAGGCATTATCGCTGAGTTTAAAAGACAGTCTCCATCAAAAGGCATCATCAATAACAAAGCCACAATTTCTGAAGTTATCAAAGGTTATGAGCAATACGGTGCCTCTGGAGTTTCTATTCTTACCGATGAACATTTTTTTGGTGGTAGCAAGTTTGACATTTTTGCAGCAAGAGATATTCGTATTCCCATTTTACGAAAGGATTTTATCGTTGATGAGTTTCAAATTTATGAAGCGAAAGCCATTGGTGCAGATTGCATTTTACTGATTGCAAGCTGTTTGACAAAAACAGAAATTGCCCATTTTGCAGATATAGCAAAACAACTTGGGTTAGAAGTTTTATTGGAATTGCATACAGAAAAAGAAATCGACAGCATCAATGATAATGTAGATATGGTTGGAATTAACAATAGAAATTTGCAAACTTTTGAAGTAGATTTAGCACACTCTTTTTCATTATTAAAACAAATACCTCGTCAATTTGTTTCTGTTGCAGAAAGTGGCATACAGTCAAAAGAAGACCTTAATGCCTTAAAAAAAGAAGGTTTTCAAGGTTTTTTAATTGGTGAACAGTTTATGAAACATGAAAAACCAGCAGAAGCTTTTGCTACTTTTTTGCAAGGGTAAAAACTATTTTTAATTTTTTTTTTGATTTTGTACGATTGCCTTTGCACAATTTTCGCCATCAATAGCGGCACTCACAATTCCTCCTGCATAGCCAGCACCTTCTCCACAAGGATACAAACCTTGAATGTGAATGTGTTCAAAAGTGATTGCATTTCTGGGAATGCGCACTGGCGAAGATGTTCTACTTTCTGTTGCCAGCAAGACGGCTTCATTAGTAATGTAGGCTTTTTTCTTTTTTTCAATTTGACGAAGAGCTTGCCTCATTGCACCAACAATTTGTTGTGGCAAAACGTCGTCTAAAGCAATATTGTATGTGCCTGGCAAATATGAAGTCAGCGGAATCGTAGCACTCTTTTTTTGATTCATAAAATCCACCAAACGCTGTGCTGGTGCTTGTAAATTTTGATTGCCCATCGCATAACAACGCTGCTCTACAGCTTGTTGAAAACGCAAAGCAGCTAAGGCACCATATTGCTGAAATTGTTGCCAATCTGGAGGCGTAAGACTGACAACAAATCCAGAATTTGCAAATTGATTATTTCTTTTTGACGGACTCCAACCATTCACAACAATTTCATTTGGTGCCGTTACGGCGGGAGCAATGATGCCACCCGGACACATACAAAAACTAAACACGCCTCTCCCTTGTGCCTGCTCTACAAATTGATATGTTGCAGGGGGCAAATACGCGTTGCGGGTTTTACATTTGTATTGGATTTGGTCAATCAAATTTTGCGGATGTTCAATTCGTACGCCCATAGCAAAAGGCTTTGCTTCTATGGCGATATTGTTTTGAACGCATAATTCAAAAACATCTCTTGCAGAATGTCCTGTCGCAAGTATCAAACTATTGGCATTAACGTGTTCATTGCCATTCAGAACAATTCCTTTAATTTTTTTTCCTTCAACAAGAATATCGGTGAGTTTTTTTTCAAAATAAAATTCGCCGCCACAGTTTAATATGGTTTGTCTCATTGCAGAAATAATTTGCGGCAATTTGTTAGTTCCTATGTGAGGATGGCTTTCATACAAAATGCGTTCATCAGCACCGTGATAAACAAACAATTCTAAAATTCGTTGCACATTGCCTCTTTTATTTGACCTTGTATAGAGTTTTCCATCACTATATGTTCCAGCGCCGCCTTCACCAAAACAATAATTGCTATCAATATCAACAACATGCTGTTTCGTTAAATTAGCTAAGTCTCTGCGTCTGTTTCTTACATCTTTACCCCGTTCGAAAATGATGGGTTTCTTGCCTAATTCTAATAATTGTAAAGCAGCAAATAACCCAGCTGGACCTGACCCAATAATGCAAACTTCTTCTGCATATTGAACTTGTAAGAAATTAAAATCAAACTTTTTTTGAGGAGGTTGCTCATCACAAAAAACCGTGCAATTGATGTGTATTTTTGGAGTCAATGAACGTGCATCAATTGATTTTTTATGATATTGAATATGCACAATATCTTTTACAACAACAGAACAATGTCTTTGTAAATAGTCTTTTAAAAGTTCTTCTGTGCCTATTTCGTCTGCTGATGCTACAAATTCAAAAGATTGTTTCATGAAAAAACAAAAGGTGAGGCGACCAAATTTTTATACAATAGAACGATGATAAAAGGTTTTAAAAACCATTAGCGATTTTCCAATTATTAATTTCTCCCGCCACAAAAACTGTATCTTCTTGGTTCAATAATTTGTAAGAAAGTGTATTGAAAATAGTCGCAAACATTTTTATGGGTGTTTCTCTAAGATAAAGAGGATTGCCAGCTAAATTTTTACCATATAAATAATTATCTAAAGAACCTGCCGTTAATACTTTTTTTTGGAAATTGGGATCTGTTTTTTCAATAATCACTAGAAGTGCGTCCTGTATTTTATTGAATTGTTGTGCAGCAATTGCAACTGACTGAGTCCTATTTCGCAAAAACCATTGGTCGGTCATAATATCTTTTAGTCTATCCACTTGGTCTGCTGTACTAAATTCTGCAATTTCTACGACTTTGTCAGAAGCCAATATAGAAGTATTAGATTGAAGATTTTTCAAAAGTGCTTTAATTGAATCCAAAGAGAAACTATTGACCTCCCCCGATTTCAAACGAGAAAGCAAAATGAAAATGTTTTTAGACGGCAATTTCGCTGAAGAAATGGTAACCCTAACACTCGTGCTATCCTTATTAAATAGATATTGTTTGACAGTTTCTTGACCATTAGAAATCCTTACTTTATTCAAATAACTTTTTAAAGCAATTGTGTCTTCTTCTCTGCCGCCTTTGACGTAGGTAATTTGAGATAAAACAGACTCTAAATTTTCATACACAAGTGTGCTTGTCGATTGAGAGTTGTCTTCCGAAAAAGTATAAGAAGTTGTTTTTGTGCAAGCACAAAAATTGATTAAACAAAATATAAGAACAACAATTTGGAACACTATTGAATAACAATATCGTTTCATAAACAACCTTTTAAAAAGACAAAGAATACTGCGAATTAAATTAAAATTTAGATTAGTCTTTTTTATTTCATTATTCGTAGGGTCTATATTCTTTGGTATGCAAATTTTTCAATCTGCTTCTCTTTTGTCTGCCTATTTACATCACCCTCATCAACAAAAGCACCAAATTGGTTTTGTGCCAACAATGGGGGCTTTACATGCAGGGCATTTATCACTTCTGCAAGAAGCAAAAAAGAAATCTGATAAAACTGTTGTTTCAATTTTTGTTAATCCAACACAGTTTACAGATGCAAAAGATTTTTTGCATTACCCTCAACATACCCATCGTGATATAGAAGCACTTTTACAAGCGGAAGTTGATGTTTTATTTTTACCTCAAGCGAGCGAAATTTATCCTCAAAATTATCGTGCTAAAAAATATGAATTAGGAAACATAGAACATATTTTTGAAGGTGAAATACGCCCTCAACACTTTCAAGGTGTCTGTCAAGTGTTAGACATTTTGTTCTCCCTTATTCAACCCCATGAGGTTTTTATGGGTCAAAAAGATGCCCAACAATGCTTAGTCGTAAAGCGTCTTATTAAAAGCCAAAATTTTTCTATGCGTTTGCACATTTGTGAAATTTATAGAGAAGAAAATGGTCTTGCTATGAGTAGCAGAAATGAACGTTTAGACACAATTGATAGACAACGTGCTGGCATCTTATACGAATGCCTTAAAAACCTTGCAGAAAATGAAAAACACTTCGACAAAAAAAAACAGGAATGGCTTGCCTATTTTCAAAAAGAAAATATTTCTGTCGATTATTTATCTCTTGTTGACGCTCATAGCTTAGAAAAACTAACCATTACAACAGAAAAAAAAATAATTTTAATTGCTACTCGTTTAGGTGGCGTACGCTTAATAGACAATATAGAATGTAAGTAAATTCAGTTTAATCATACGATTTAATATTTATATTTTTTTAATTTTTATATGAAAAACATCTTCAAAATTCTTCAATACGTTTTCTTTTTAGGCTTTGCATTTTTGATGATTGCTTGGTCATTAAAAGGCGTTGATATAAAGTATATTGTGTCTATTATGCTACAAGCAAAAGTTAGCATTGTTCTACTAACAATTATTGTTGTACTTCTAAGCCATTGGGTACGTGCCTTACGGTGGAATCTCTTAATCAATACTTTGGGGTATCAGCCAACAACATTTAATTCTTTTTTAAGCATTTTGATTGGTTATTTCGCCAATCTATTTATTCCAAGACTTGGAGAAGTTTTACGATGCACACGCATAGCAAAATATGAAAAAATGCCTGTCGATAAAATTATGGGGACTGTATTATTAGAACGTATTATCGATACGGTATGTTTACTGTTTATTGCCTTACTTGTATTTTTATTGCAAATTGATGTCATTAGCACATTTTTACAGCAACACCTTGTACCAAAATTAAAAACAATCAATCCATTGTCTTACTTATTAGGTAGCGTAGTATTAATTTTACTTTTTGCTCTATTGATTTTTTTATCCCGCAAAAACAAAAAAATTGAACTCTTATTTATCAAAATAGAAACCTTTTTGAAGGGTATTTTTGTGGGTATGAAAAGCGTTTTGAAATTACAAAAAAAGTTACTTTTTCTGTTTTATACAATACTCATTTGGGCTTGTTATTTGACTGGATTTTGGGTTGGATTTAAAGCCTTAGACGCGACCACTTTACTTGGCTTTGTACCTGCACTAACCTGCTTAGTTACTGGCAGTATCGGAATGATTGCAACCCAAGGAGGCATCGGAGCATATCCGCTTTTAGTAGGAGAAACACTCACTCGATATGGCATTGAAACCATTTATGGCGTGGCGATGGGGTGGCTCAATTGGTGTGTTCAGTTTCTAATTTGTGTTGTTACAGGGTCGATAGCATGGGTTGCATTACCATTTCATAACAGAACAAAAAAATAGTCTTTTCTTTTTTCACTTCAAATACAGCCGATGAAACTCAAACTGAATTTAACAAGTATTATTTTTTTGTGTATGCTTTTAGGCATTGTTATTGGATTAGGCATTTACAATACACAACCAGAACTGCAACGGAACAATTTCGCCAACACCGTTTCCTTACTATCAGATATTTTTTTACGGTTAATCAAAATGATTTTAGCGCCTCTCGTATTTTCAACTTTGGTTGTTGGCATTGCTAAAATTGGCAACATTAAAGCGATTGGAAAAATTGGCGGCAAAACGATGTTATGGTTTATGTGTGCGTCCATTGTTTCATTAGTTGTAGGTATGATTATGATGAATATTACCAAGGTGGGTACAAATATCAACCTCAAAGATTTTACTACAAGTGCAACCCCCTCACTACAAAAAGGCATAGAGTTAAAAAGTTTTTTATTGCACCTCATTCCACGTAGTATAGTTGAAGCTATGGCTACAAATGAGATTTTACAAATTGTCATTTTTTCTGTTTTTTTTGGATTAGCAACAGCTTCTCTCGGTGCAAAAGGAAAAATCATCATTGAGTTTTTAGATGCCGTGGCTCACGCCATTTTAAAGGTAACTTCTTATGTCATGTATTGTTCTCCACTTGCCGCTTTTGCTGGACTTGCCAGCGTTGTTGCCATCAACGGACCAAGCATATTACACACTTATTTATCTTTAGGATTAGCCTTCTTTTCTGCCATTTTTATTTTATGGATTCTCTTAATTTTGGCGGGATATATCTTTTTAAAAAAGCGAATTTTTGAATTATTACGTATCGTTTTTCCTTCATTTTTATTAGCTTTTAGCACGGCAACATCAGAATCTGCTTACCCCACCCTCATTGAACAATTAAAACGTTTTGGTTGCAATGAAAAAATTGTAACCCTCGTATTACCTTTAGGTTACTCTTTTAATTTAGACGGGTCGATGATGTACACAACTTTTGCGTCGTTATTTATCGCTCAAGCGTATGGCATTCACCTTTCTTTTCAAGAGCAAATTACAATGCTTGGCGTATTGATGATTACAAGCAAAGGTATTGCAGGAACGCCACGTGCATCGTTAGTAATTGTAGCCAGCACGTTAGCCGCATTTAAAATTCCAGAAGCTGGCATTGCTCTTTTATTGGGCATCGACCAAATTTTTGATATGGCACGAACAGGCACTAATTTAATTGGGAATTCTATTGCTACAGCGGTTGTTTGTAAAACAGAAGGACAACTAAGTGCAGAAGAAAGTAAACCAGAATAAGACTTTTTTTATCAGGAATTAGGCTTATTTTTTTCGTACAGACTTTAAATAAAAAACCCCTCTCTACAAGAGAAGGGCTTTTTATTTTATTAACCTAAAAACTATGAAAGAAAACCATCTATTAGGAGAACCAAATAGATAAAAGTTTAATGCAATACAAATTATTTTTTTTCGTATTTCTTTTTGAATTTATCAATTCGACCTGTGGTATCTAAATTCATTTTTTTACCCGTAAAAAATGGGTGTGAAGTATTAGAAATCTCTAATTTAATAACTGGATATTCATTGCCATCTTCCCATTTTTGCATTTCTTTTGTATCAGCAGTAGAGCGACCTAAGAAGGACTCATTATTACTCATGTCTTTAAAAATAACAAACTTGTAATTTTCTGGATGTATTTTTGCTTTCATAAAAATTTAAAATTGTACGTAAAGAATTTAGTGATAAGGCAACGAATTTATTTTTTTTTAGCACCTATTTTAAAAAAGTTCAAATTAAAGTTCAATTCCCCAAAATGGAAGAAATAAAATTGTGCCGTCCTCAACAATACAATTTCACACCTTTTTTTAGTGTTACTCAAAAAATAAAAAACAATATGGTTCAATGGCAAATATTTCTTATAATTATATTGTTCATCCGATAAGAACAGTCTTAAATATGAACTAATAAAAATTAAAATTATTTTCGTTTTTCGTGTTTTTGGTATTCCATTTTTGATTTATGCTTATTCTCAACAATCATGCTCAACCTAATCGGTGGAGACCTATTATCAATTTTTTTAGAAAAGGCATTGTTTTTAGAGTCATATTATACTCTATTCTATTTCTTTTTTTCTTTCAGTTTGCATACATCTATTTTTGCAAATATTATTTTCCGCCGTTTACATTCATTCAACTTGAAGTACATCAAAAATATCCCTACACGTTCAAGAAAAAATATGTAGAGTATTCCAAAATATCGCCCTATATGCGATTAGCAGTGATTGGTGCAGAAGACGCAACCTTTGCATCTCATAATGGATTTAGCTGGGACGGAATTGAAAAAGCCCTTCAGTACAATAAAAATCATCCCAACAGAATTAAAGGTGCAAGCACGATTAGTCAACAAACAGCAAAAAATGTTTTTTTATGGAATAAAAGAACGTGGGCAAGAAAAGTGTTAGAAGTCTATTTTACAACAATGATAGAATGGTTATGGGGAAAAAAAAGAATTATGGAGGTGTATTTAAATGTCATTGAAATGGGGCCTGGCATTATTGGAATAGAAGAAGCAGCTTGGTATTTTTACAAAAAACACGCTTATGAATTAAGCATCAATGAAGCGGCTATGATTGCCTCTTGTTTACCCAATCCTAAATTTTTAAATCCGCTCAACCCCAGTACGATGTTGCAAAAAAAACACAGCCGAGTGGTTAAAAATATGTTTCAATTGATGGACCAAGATGAGGTAAAAAGTCTTATTAAATAAATCTTTCATTGTCCATGTTGTTGTGTCGCTATTTTTTTCTGATTGGCTATATTGTATTGTGTAGTTGCGGAAAAATATTTAGTCAGTCTATTTATTATAGTAATCCGCTATTAGAAAAGGACAATTTTAAAAATACGCAGTTTGTTATTTTAGGTCAATTACAGCAAAATATAATCATCATTAAACAGTCGCAGAGGGGTTTTTTTGTGAATGTGTACAATGAAAAAATGGGCATTAAAAATGCCGTTCAATACAAAGAAATTACGGAAGATATGAAGCTCATCGAAGGCTTTAATTGTATTGACAATGCGGTTGTTTTTTTTGTACACCAAACTCTTCCCTACTCTATTTTATATGGCATTATTTTAAATGCAAACGGTGTGCCTATTAGCCAAACAATTGCACTTGATACATTCGTGTATGACAACAAATCAACTATTCGATTTTGCATTAGCGACAATAAAAAACATATTTCATACTTACTCCAAAACAGGAATGACACGGTCATTAAATGCAAACAATTAACACTCAATAATGAATTGCAAATTATTCGCAAGCGACGGTTCAGCTTAGCAACGCCTTCGGATTTTACAATAGAAAATATGGCGATTAGTAATACGGGTACATTTTTTTTCACTCAAAATATGATAGAGAAAAAACGGAGTTATCAGTTATTAAGTATGCCTATTGATAGCGATACAATGAGGTTAAGTTTGTTTGAAATGAAAAGAATCAAATTTGGCAATCTGCATTTAAAGATTGATAATTTTCACGAACGGTTGATTTTATACGGATTAAAAACCGATAAAACAGAATTGCAAAATGGAAGTGTATTTTACATCAACTATGTTGATATGAATAATTTAAAAACGCAACAAGAATTGTTGATTCCAATTAAACAAAGAACAACAATCGACAATTTAGATGTTAATTTGCAAGATGCTGAAATTCAAAGCATGATTGTATCCAAAGACAGTTCTGTTTTGATTATTACAGAACAGCATTTCAAAAAAGAATATCAAGAGTTTTTAGCAGACAATAAAATGAATATGATGATGGGGAGTCGCTTGGGTGGTTTCAGCATTCCCATTCCAACAAAGGTTATCACTCATGTCAATTACAATACAAATGACATTTTTATTTTTAAAATCAAAGGGCAAGAAATTACTGGCATTAACAGTATTTTGAAACGACAAGAACAAAAAGATGAATCCTATTTTTTATCGCATCAAATTTTAAATAATGGTTTGCAGTTGCATTTTTTATACAATAATTTTTTACTCAATGGCAGCGTCGTTTTGAATGACATTTTTCTTATGCCTAAAGGAGAGTCCAAGAAATTAGCATTGTCAAATAAAATTTTAAAGTCTTATACCTTACAAATTCGGTTCGCAAAACAAATTACCCCAACAGCGATTATTACACCTTGTATCAAAGATGGTATTCTTTGCTTTTCACGTATTTTGATCAATACTACTTCGTAACAAAATATGAATACGGCTTTTCCAAATCAAGAAGAATATCTATTTTATGGACTTGCATTACGAAGCATTCCTCATATTGGAAATACAAAAGCAAAAAGAATTTTAAGCACAATCGAACATCCGAAACTGCTTTTTAATTTGAGTGTATCTACTCTGATGCATGATTTTTCTTTATCTGCTCAAGATGCAAAAAGCATTCATCAATATAAAGATTTTGGAGCGATAGAAAAAGAATCTGCCTTTATTCGTAAACACAATATCAAAGTTTCTTTTTTTCATCAAGACACTTATCCCAAAAACCTACAAATGAATGATGACAGCCCGTTTGTCTTATTTAGTTTAGGCAATTGTTCTATAGAAAATAAAAAAATCATTACCATTATTGGAACAAGAACAAATAGTGCTTATGGGAAAAAAATCACCGAGCAATTAATTTGCGATTTAGCAAAATTTAATATTGTCATTGTAAGTGGTTTAGCAAAGGGCATTGATAGCATTGCTCATCAAGCCGCATTGCATTATCAAGTGCCAACGATTGGCGTATTGGGTCATGGTTTACAAACAATTTATCCGAGTAGCAATAAAGACTTAGCAAAAAAAATGATACAAGAAAGCGGTGCTTTATACAGCGAGTTTTTTTCTACCGTTCATCCTTCAAAAGAAACATTTCCAATCAGAAATAGAATTGTTGCTGCTTTTTGCGACGCCTTAATTGTGATTGAAACTAAAAAAAAGGGCGGCAGTATCATTACTGCTAATTATGCCAATGATTACAATAAAGACGTATTTGCCATTCCTGGCAGAATAGACGATGAACGCAGTGAAGGTTGCAATTATTTAATTCAAACGCAAAAAGCATTCCTACTGAATAATGCGAACGACTTAATCGAAATGATGAATTGGCAAGTTTCTTCTCAACCAAAAATAATTTCGCAAGAATTATTCACACACCTTAATTATCATCAAAAAACCATTATAAAACTCTTGCAACAAGAGCAGAAAAAAACTCATTTAGACTTGTTGATTACGCAAACACAAATTCCTTTTTCTGTTTTATCTGCAGAGTTATTAGACTTAGAATTTAATGGACGCATTCAATCGTTACCAGGCAAATTTTATACGCTGATTTAAGGGTATACAACTTCATATTATTTGAACTGATTTTGGAAGAGTCTTACATTTTTTACACCTTTCATTCAAAAAGCAAAAAGTCGAAAAAACATTAAAATTATAACACACGAAATGGTTATAGGAATTTCAATTCAAGATGTTATCGAACTAACAAACATAACCAAAGAAGAGATAAAAAAATGTAAAAAAATACTTAGGGTTTGTTAGAATTCATATACGGATAAGTGAACTCTGTTGGTGGTTGAAAAGTTTCTTTTATGGTACGTGCGTTTAACCAACGATACAAATTCAACATACTACCTGCCTTATCATTTGTTCCACTCTTTCTGGCACCTCCAAAAGGTTGCTGTCCAACAACTGCACCGCTTGGTTTATCATTGATATAAAAATTTCCTGCTGCATGAGCAAGTGCTTCTGAGGCTTTATCAATAATACTTCTATCTGTTGCAAAAACAGCACCAGTAAGGGCATATTGCGATGTTTCATTGACTAATTTGAGCGTGTCATCAAAAGCCTTATCATCATAAACATAAAGTGTCAAAACAGGTCCAAAAATTTCTTCTTGCATTGTAATAAATTTTGGATTTGTTGTTTCGATAATCGTCGGTTGTATAAAATATCCTTTTGATTGATTACAATTTCCACCAAATACAATTTTTGCTTCACTATTTTTTTTTGCTATCGTGATATATTTTTCTATTCGCAGAAAGGCTTTTTCATTGATAACAGCATTGACAAAATTTCCCAAGTTATTGACGTGTCCCATTTTTATTTTCTTACATTCTTGCACCAACAAGGTCTTTAATGCACTTGCCATACTTGCTGGAATATAAGCACGAGAAGCTGCAGAACATTTTTGTCCTTGATATTCAAATGCCCCACGAATAAGAGCTGTAGCCACTTGTTTGACTTGTGCAGAAGCATGCACAAGCACAAAATCTTTACCCCCAGTTTCTCCAACAATACGTGGATAGTTGTTATAGAACAATACATTATCTGCAATTTGTTTCCATAATTGATTGAAAACAAGCGTACTTCCTGTAAAATGTAAACCACTGAATTCTTTGTGTTGCAAACAGATTTTACTAATCATAATATCGTTGCCAACAATCAGATTAATAACACCTTCTGGCAAACCAGCTTCAATTAAAATTTGCATTGTCCAATAAGCAGACAACATTTGCGATGGCGAAGGTTTCCATATCACCACATTGCCACAAAGAGCGGGTGCACAAACCAAATTTGCACCAATAGCAGTAAAGTTAAATGGCGTTACGGCATACACAAAACCTTCTAAAGAGCGATACTCCATACGATTTAAAATACCGTCAGAAGAGATGGGTTGTTGTTGATAAATTTGAGATAAAAAATAAACATTAAAACGAAAAAAATCAGCGAGTTCGCAAATTGCATCAATTTCAGATTGATATACATTTTTACTTTGCCCCAACATTGTGGCTGCATTCATTTGAGCACGATATTTTCCAGCGATTAAATCTGCCGCTTTCAAAAAAATATTGGCTCTATTTTCAAAACTCATTGCTTCCCATTTTGCTTTTGCTTGCAAACAACTTGCAATCGCATTTTCAAGATCAGCTTCTCCAGCAAGATGATATTTTCCTAACTCATGCTTAATATCGTGGGGTTGAAGCAAAGGCAATGTCTTATTTGTCTTTACAGGTTTATTATTAATGATGAGGGGGATGTCGACTTTTTGTGATAAAAAAGTTGTCAATACTTTATTCAATTCCTTTCTTTCTACACTATTGTGAGCATAAGAAAGAATAGGTTCGTTTTTAGGCAACGCATAATGAAAAAGAGATTTATTAGACATATTTTATGATTTTAAACTTTGTTTAAACAATAACATGTGAATTGCAGCGAGAGCAAATTCTTGACCTTTATGATTTTGATTTTGCATTCTTTCTAAGGCTTGTTGCATTGTATCTACAGTCAAAACACCCATAATTGTTGGCACATCAATTTGAATATTAAGTTGTGCAATACTATTGGTTAGCATATTACAAACGTATTCAAAATGCGGTGTTCCGCCTCGTATCACGGCACCCAAGGCTATAAATACACTTGGTGCATCAAGCGTATTTTTTTTCGTTTCCCAAATTTGTTTAATCGCATAAGGAATTTCTACCGCACCAGGTACAGTAACATAATCTATATTGTAAAGAAAATTGGCGTTTAATATCTCTGTGCATTTTTGAGCAAGTGAGGCAACAAGCTCAGCATTCCATTCAGTTTGAACAATAACAATTTTTTGAGACGTAATCGACGATGTTTTTGACAGCAATAGATGTAGAGAAGAATGTTCTTTTTTTTGCATGACAAAAAATATAAAGGTTATTCTATAACTCCACCCAAACGATAAATAGATTGCTCTGCAGTAGTTTTTTGTTTCGATTGAGGAAAATTTTTGATGAGCAAACGATATGTTTTTATGGCTTCGTCGTTTTTGTTTTCAATTTCTAAAAGCAATGCTGCTTTCAATAAATTTTCTGCTCCCCATACATTATCATCTTTCAAAATTGTTGCTACCTCTTGGTACAATTTAACTGCTTTTTCATAAGACTTCATTTCTGAATATGCATCTGCTAAAGCTCCTTTTGCATACGCATTCAACACATTGCTTTCAGACGAAAAATCTGATAACATATCGACTGCTTTTTGAAATTGACCTTGTTTTAAATAAATAATTCCCGCATAATAATGAGCAAGATTTGCTGCCTTTGTGCCAGAATAGTTTTTAATTACACTCAAAAATCCTTTGTAAGAACCGCTTCCATTCAATGCAATATCAAAAGAATCTAACTTAAAAAAAGATTGTGCCCGAAAGATAGCGTCGTTGGCTTTTTCTTCTCTTGGTGCTTTGTGAAAATTAAAATAATAGTAACCACCACCAATCACAACAAGTAATGATAATAAAATAAGGTTTATTTTTTTTGCGTAGAGTTGATAAAAATCTTGTACAGATTTAACAGTTAGATTGAAGTTCATAGTGTCTTAAAATAGAATAAAATAATTTTTAAAGAGAACGGTCGAATGTAAAAATTTATTGGACGTACGTAAACGCTAACTTTGTATGCTCGATGAAAGAAATTATCGAGAACTACTTTTGCATAATTTCTTCGCCTTGTTCGTCTAAAATTGCATAATTATTAAAGGCTACGTTTTTATCTCCCTTAATTAAAATGCGTTTTTTGTAACGCAACATCCACTTCATTTGTTTTGAAAATAATCCTTTTTGTAAATAGTCTTTAATAATTGGATGAACGAGAAGCGTGAGCTTAAATTTCGTATTTGGAGTGATATAATCTAAGCTCTTTGTAATATCTTCTTGGATATTGGTAATAGGGGCAATTTTCCCATTACCTTTGCAAGAAGGGCAAATATCTTGAACGTCTAAATTAACTTCAGGCTTCATACGTTGACGCGTAATTTGCATCAAATTAAATTTTGACAAAGGCAAAATAGAATGTTTCGCACGGTCGCTTTTCATTAAAGCATACATCGAATCCATCACCTTTTTTTTGTTGTCAGGCAACTTCATATCAATAAAGTCAACTACAATTATTCCGCCCAAATCTCGCAATCTCAATTGGCGTACGATTTCAGTTACCGCTTCTAAGTTTGTTTCTAATGCATTTGATTCTTGATTGATAGAGCTTGCTCGCGTTCCACTATTGACATCAACAACATGAAGAGCTTCTGTTTTTTCAATAATTAAATAAGCACCACTTGATAAATGAACCGTCCTTCCAAACAAACTTTTGATTTGCTTCGTAATGTTATACGTGTCAAAAATGTTGTAACTTTTGTCTAAACACTTTGTAATACCAACTTTTTCTGGTGCATTTTTTTGTAGGTATTCTTTGACGTTTTGTTCTATTGATTTGTCATTTGTAACCACAGACGTAAAGTCTGCATTGAGCAAATCTCTTAACAAAGTATTGATTTTAGAGTCTTCGCTACGAACTCTTTTGGCTTGTGGCGAGCCTTTAATATTTGCTTCTATGCCTTGCCAAACAGCCATCATATTATTGACATCTTGTTGCAATTCTTCAAAACTTTTTCCATCTGCAGCAGTGCGTGCGATAATGCCAAAGTTATTTATTTTAAGTGCATTTAAATGTTGAAGTAAGCGTTTTCTTTCATCTGCTCCGTGAATTTTTTTCGACAAATTTACACCAGACCCAAAAGGCGTTACAACGACATGCCTCCCAGATAAAGAAAATTCGCAAGTCAATCGCGGACCTTTACTTGCAATAGGTTGTTTTAGAATTTGAACCAATACATAAGGCTTAGCTTTTAATACATCTTCTATTTTACCTTTTTTTAGTGTATCTGGCTCTGGAGTAAATTTTTCCAAAGAAGCTACCACTGCATCTTCTTTAACGAGCTGTTTTGTAAAATTTAGAATTGTATCAATATGCGGACTCAAATCCGTATAATGTAAAAAGCCATCTTTTTCAAAGCCAACATCGACGAATGCGGCATTCATGGCAGGAATAATCTTTTTAACTTTACCCAAATAAAAATCACCCACCTGAAATTGAGAATCTTCAGGTTCTATATGATATTCTATGAGGTTTTTATTTTCAAGCAGGGCGATTTCAACACCATTACCCTTTACTTGAATATAAAGTTCTTTTGACACTTGCGGTGATTTTTTATGAAATTAAAAAATAGAACAGAAAGAATAAGATTACTCTTTCTGTTCTACTGACAAGGAGACAATATTTTTATCTACTCTTGCCTTTCAAAATAAGGACATTAAAAACTAACGAGATTTTTTCTTATGTCTATTTTTTCTAAGTCTTTTTTTTCTTTTATGGGTTGCCATTTTATGGCGTTTTCTTTTTTTTCCAGAAGGCATATTTCTTTTTTTAATGAATTGAAAGTGTGTTTATTTTTTGTTTTAAATCCTGTTGTAAATTTTTATTTTTTGTCAAGCGAACAACCTTTTGATAAACTCGTATAGCTTCTTTCGAGTTATTCAGCTTTTCGAAAATTTCTCCCGAAACTAATAAATTTTCGATATCGTTTGGATTTTGTTTTTCAACGTAGGCAAAACGCAGTCTAGCTTTGTCTAATTGACCAGAAATCAATGCCGCCATGCCAAGCATTTTTTGCCCAAATACAAAAGTACTATCCTTCTCCACCACATTCCTCATCAACGAAACAGCCTGCATAGGGCTTTCACTTATTTCCCCAAATAATAACGTTGCTCCTAACAACACTTGAGCAGAATCATTATTGGGATTAATGGCAACAGCATTTTCTAAAAACTCTTTTGCTTGTAAGGCAAACCATTTTTTAAATTCGGGTTTTGTTACAGTTCGCATATTATCATAAAAAAAATTCCCCGTCTGTTTCAATATTTGTTCATTTTTAGTCAATACGGCTTCTTTGCCAACATAATAAGAGTGTAATAAAAACACTTTTGCACTGTCTTTCCAAAATTGTTGAAGTGCACGAATGGCGTTCTGATTTTTAGGTTCACGCACAATCGCCTCGTGTAAACTGTTGTACGAATTTGTATTGGCAAATTTTAATTGTGCTAAAATGCCTCGCTCAATTTGTTCTATGTCAATAGTTGTATCAAGTGATTTTTCTTTTGTTTTAATTGTCTGTCGAGAGTTAAACATTTGTTGATTTAATACAAAAAAAATACTCACAACACTCAACACAAAAAGAATACTATAAATCAAAATTTTATTTTTCATAATTATCAAAAATTAAAAGTGAGGTAGAATAAAAATCAAAATGGGAAACGATTTGAGGAGACTAACCACTTTGAAAGTCGAGGAAAGTAAATGAATTATGACAAGGTGTTAAAACTTACCATAAATTGAAAAGAAGACCAGCAAAATAACAAGCCATAATCTATAATTTGTAGACGAAAAAAACTCAATATGAAAAAACAAGTTCTTTTCTTTTGGCGAATTATCATTTCGACTTGCACCAGATGTAGAAGGTGGTTTTTTAAACAAAAACACAATTCCCATTTTTGTCGGAGGTGCAGAACTTAATGTTGCAAGTGCACTTGCTTTGTGGAATATTCCATCAACTTATGTAACAGCAATACCTACTAATTTTTTAAGCAAACAAATTATTACTACTTTAAACAAAAAAATATCAATACCGAAAAAATCATCTATTGTGGACAACGTATTGGTATTTACTATTTGCCACAAGGTAAAGACTTAAAAAATGAAAGCGTTATTTATGATCGTACGCATTCTGCATTTTCAACCTTACATACAGAAAAAATAGACTGGGATAAATTATTTGACGGCGTCAGTCATTTTCATTTTTCTGCCATTTGTCCTGCTCTTAATCAGGAGACAGCAAATCTTTGTTTGGAGGCTATTCAAAAAGCAAATGAGAAAAAAATCATTGTTTCTTTAGACCTTAATTATAGAGAAAAATTATGGCAATATGGAAAAAAGGCAAATAAAAAAGGCAAATGAAATTATGCCTGATTTAGCCGCATACTGTCAAATTATTATGGGAAATATTTGGGCAGCAAATAAAATGTTAGACATTCCTCTGAATGAAAAGATAAAGACTAAAAATGAGTTTTTGGAACACGCTGCTGAAACATCAAAACACATCATCAAAAAATTTCCTTGTTGTACACATGTTGCAAATACATTTCGTTTTGACGATAGTAAGAACCTCGAATATTTTGGCACTTTATTTACACAAGACACATTATATCATTCCAAAACTTTTCATACAACAAATGAATCTGTCAATAAAGTAGGCAGTGGCGATTGCTTTATGGCTTCTTTATTATATGGATTATACATAGATCAAGATCCACAAGAAATCATTGATTTTGCAGCCCTTGCAGCATTTGATAAATTATTTTTATCGACTGATAGCACAAGCAATACGGTGGAACTTATTTTACAAAATGCAAATCATTATTCATCTCTATAACATAAAAAAAAACAAAGACGAATTAGTACGCCGATTAGCCCAACAAGGGCTTTTGCCTTTATACTACAACGCTGACAAAAACACAAGCATCGATTTGATGCGCACACTATACAAAGGCGGTATACGAATTTTTGAATATACAAACAGGGGCGAAAATGCCTTAGAAAACTTCAAAGAATTGATCAAAATCAGAAATGCTGGATTTGTCAGTTGGCATTGGAACAATTAAAAGTTTGGCTGACGCAGAAAGTTTTTACCCTTATGCAGATTTTTTTGTTGCACCTATAGTAAATTGTAGAGTTGCTGAATTTGCAAATGAAAATAAAATGCTTTGGATACCTGGTTGTATGACCCCAACAGAAATTCATTTGGCACAAGAGTGTCAAGCAACAATTATTAAATTATTTCCTGCAAATATTTTGGGTGTCAATTTTTTACAATCAATCAAAGATTTATTTTCTCATCAATTATTTATTCCAACTGGTGGTGTAGAAATTGAAGAAAAAAATTTGCAAGCATGGTTTGACGCTCGCGTTTGTGCAGTAGGAATGGGGAGTAAATCATTACAACAAAAATGGATAGAAGAAAAAATATATACTGCTATTTTAGACGAGACTAAAAAAAGCACTACAATTGATCAAGCTGATAAAAGAAACAAAAACATAAAATTATGTGTGTGCAAACATTCTACCTTACTTTTAACCTAAGTCAAAATAGCATAACTTCAAATACATCTTTAGAATGTTTTTGTTGGTGTTTGCACATTCTGTTCTAATAACACAAATAGAGGTGGAATTGGCTATGAATGAAATTCAAAGACAGTTTGTTAAAAAAAAAATATTTTCGGCGTACTATTCATTTATCTATTTTATTATACTCTTATTCCTATGTCAGGTCAGCTTAAAGAAGTCCGTACAAGAATTAAAAGCGTTCAAAGTACGCAACAAATTACCAAAGCAATGAAAATGGTAAGTGCTGCTAAATTGCGAAAAGCACAAGACGCCATTCAACAATTAAAACCTTATGCCAATAAATTAAAAGATGTGTTTAGCAATATTGCGTCGTCTTTAGATGGTGATTCAACAATTACACTCGCTACACAAAGGGCTATTCAAAAAGTTGCGATTGTTGTGATTACAAGCGACAAAGGTTTGTGTGGAGGCTACAACGCCAATATCATCAAATTATCCAATGCATTAATTGCAGAGAAATATGCTTCATTAGATAAAAAAACTCAAATTGATATTGTTGCTTTAGGAAAAAAAGGATACGAAGCATTTAAAAAAAATGGTTACACAGTTCTTGACACTTACAAAGACATTTTTTTAAAACTCAATTATGACGACGTAAAAGCCTGCAGAAAATTTTTGACACAATCTTTCGTATCACAACAATACGATGCGATAGAAATTGTTTTTAGTGAATTTAAGAACGCAGCATCTCAATTGATTTTGAGCGAGACTTTTTTACCCATAGAATCTGGCAAACTTCAATCTGTGCCAACAGCAAAAAATAAAGATTATCTCTATGAACCCAATCGAGATGTTTTATTAGAGGAGTTGATTCCTCTTATTCTGAATACACAACTTTTGAAAGCCATTTTAGATGCCGCAGCGTCTGAACATGGGGCAAGAATGACAGCAATGGATAAAGCAACAGAAAATGCAAACGAGATTTTGAAGAAATTAAAAATTTCATACAACAGAGCCAGACAAGCTGCTATTACAACAGAACTCAGTGAAATTGTAAGTGGAGCAATTGCGTTAGAAAGCTAATTCGAGACAATATTTTATGCCAATAGACATTCTTATTCCACACATCGAAGCACTTATTTTTGCATCTGATAAACCCTTATCTGTCATTGAGATTTTAGGGTTTTTACAGCAAATATTTCCTCCCGAACAAGATGGTGAAAAACTAAAGTTAGAAGAGGTTCAAAATGCCATAGAAGCGATTAGTGAAAAATATCAATCGAACTATTATGCGTTTGAAATTCGTTTGAGTGGAGGCGGATACCAATTTTTGACTAAACCTGAATATCACAAAACCGTTGCTCTTATTCAAGAAGAAAAATTCATTAAAAAATTATCAACAGCTGCCATAGAAACACTTGCCATTATTGCCTATAAACAACCCATCACAAAAAATGAAATTGAGATTATACGAGGTGTGAATTGTGATTATGCGGTTGGAAAATTATTAGAAAAAGAATTGGTTCTTATTCAAGGACGTAATGAAAACATACCCGGCAAGCCCTTGTTATACGCAACATCAAGAAATTTCATGGATTATTTTGGCATCAATTCGCCTGAAGACCTACCCAAAATAAAAGAAATTATCAACACAGAAGCAGTTCTTCCTTTTCAAGTAGAATTAAATTTTTCTTCGCCTTCGCCTGTTGAATAATTTTTTTTTACGATTTTTTATCTGCATTGACCTTAAATTCATTTTATGAGAATCGCCTTTTTAGAATCGCAAAAAGCAGAACGGATATGGATGCTTGCTAAAATAGAATTTAGACAACGTTATTACGAACATAAAGCAGGTATGCTTTGGGCACTTGTTAAACCCATTGCCGACTCGCTAATTTATTTTTTCGTGTTCACCTTTGTAATGAAAAATAACATTCCTAATTTTGCTTTATACTTGTTTTTGGGTCTTATTTTTTCTGGCATTTTTAATGAATGTGCGGGAGGAAAAATTTTCTTTTTAGCAGAAAAAAAATCAATTTATGAGTATTCCAATATGAACAAGTGGGAAATTTACGTTTCTTCTATTATGGCTAATTTTATTGGTTTTTTATTCAATCTCATTGTTTTCTTTTTGTTGGCATTTATTATTGGCGACCATTTTTATATTACCTATAGCCTACTCTTACTTCCTTTATTGATTCTTATTTCTTATGTTATTTGCATTGCGTGGTCTATTATTTTATCTACAGCATATTTATTTTTCAGAGACATTTCTCAAATTTGGCAAATTTTTACGACAATTTTATTTTGGTCATCACCTGTTGTTTTAGACCAAAAATTATACACAGGAAAGGTAGCTTTAATGGCGTATGTCCACCCTTTTTCGAGCATGGTTTCTTGCAGTAGAGATATTGTTTTATACCATCAAATACCCACAATACAACATTCATCAAGCCTTCTTGTAACAATGTTTTTTTGGCTTTTTGTTGCTACTATTTGTATGAAAAAATATGTTCCTCTTGCCTCAGAAAAGCTATAATAAAATCCTTTTTATCGCTTCAATTATTACGATAACTATTTGCACCATTATTCAGAAACGATGAATTACTTATTTGTTATCAATGAATTGTCAGGGGGAAGAAAAAATAAAATACAACGAGAATTTTATCTTAAAAATTTACAAGAAAAAATAACAAGAGACACTTTTTTTGAAGATAAAGAAGTGTACTATATGTCTATCATCAATCCGTATTTTAATCAGCAAGATGTAATAGACCTTATCATCGAAAAAAACATTACGCACGTTATTCTTGGTGGCGGAGATGGAACTTTTCAACGTATTTTAAATTTAATCTACGAACAAAACAAATCGCTTTTTAAAGTACTGACATTTGGTTTTTTGCCTTTAGGGTCAGGTAATGGATTTGCTTATCATTTAAAAAGCCCTCGAACCTCTTCTGCGGTCATCAGAATGTTAAAACAGAATAAAGTCAAAAAAATAGATGCCCTACTCATCAATGAAAAAGAAATTTGCGTTCATAATGTTGGAAGCGGTTTCGATGCAAAAATTGTAAGCCTTTTTGAACAACATAAAATGCGTGGTGCATGGCTTTATGCAAAATTGACTTTAACGAATTTGTTTCGCATGAAAGGTTATGAATATACCGTTTGTGCGGACGAAAAAACGTGGAAATTAAAAGCGTCTTTAGTGTTGGTAACAAACTCTAATCAGTTTGGAGCAAAATTCAAAATCGCTCCGTTCGCGTCTTTAGAAGATGGGGTTTTTGACCTTGTTATTATTCCTTATCAGCCATTTCATCTGTTATTCGTTCATTTTTTAGACTTTATTTTTTTTCCTACTCATAACGATAGCATTAAAAATCAAAAAATCATTTATTGGCAGAGCAAAAAAGTATCGATTACCAATCATAACAATGCACCCGTTCAAATTAGCGGAGACATGATGAAACACAATACAGACCAAATTGTATGTGAAATACTTCCTGCTTATCTTCAGTGCTTGTATTGAGTTGAATAAAAGACAAGTTTGACTGTAGTTAAACAAAATAAGAAATCATAAACATACTTTGACTCTACCAATCAAAGCAACTGTAAACAAGCATCTAAGCTACTTTCCCAAGATTGTAAGGGAATAGAAAATGTTTGTTGAAATTTCTCCTTTGATAGCACAGAATAGGCAGGTCTCTTTGCAAGTGTTTTGTAATCTTTTGAGGCAATTCCTTGAATTTGTGTTGTATAGTTTTTTTGGGTTTTGATAGCAGTTGCAAAATCATGCCATGAAATAACGCCATCATTTGTAAAGTGAAAAATGTTTTTCCACGCACGTTCAATTTCTTGCGTTTGAATAATTTGTAAGACCATTTGAGCAATATCTCTTGCATACGTTGGGCTTCCTAATTGGTCATTGACAATTTGTAAGGTTTCTTTTTCTGGCATTAAGCGAAGCATAGTTTTGACAAAATTATTGCCAAAAGAAGAATATACCCATGAGGTTCTAAATACAATACTCTGCGGGTTATTCAAAAGACATAATTTTTCGCCTTCTAATTTTGCTCTACCATATTCATTCTGTGGGTCTGTCAAACTGCTTTCAACATAGGGTTGAGTCGCTGTTCCTCCAAATACATAATCAGTAGAAAGATGAATCATTTTTACACCATACGATTGACAAATAGCGGCGATTATTCCTACCCCAACAGCATTACTATTCCAATTTTCGTCTTTTTCTTCTTCCGCCTTATCTACTTTTGTATAAGCAATGCAATTGATACAATAAGTGATTTTTTGTTGAGCAAAAAAGGTTTCTAAAGTATGGGGAGAAGAAATGTCAAACTGTTGCTTTGTAAAAAAAATGAAATCAAAATCATTTTGATAAGCTGAATGGAGTGCAAAAAATTCTGAACCAACTTGTCCATTTGTGCCAAGTATGAGGATTGTTTGTTTCATAAAAAATAAGTTTTAAACCTGAATGCAATGAATGAATACAATATTCTGATTTTAAAGTAAATGGAAAACAAAACTTTGACATATACAACGCAGTATTTTTATTTCAAAACAAGATGTATCCATAAGCACCATTTTACTATCAACAGCAATCAACATCATCAAATAAAAAGGAGACAATCTACTCGTTGTGCTTTTTTTTATTTAGGTTTGTTTCCTTCGATTAAAATCTTTTTTACATGGAAAATTTTTGGATAAAAATAAATATTTTCAACTCATCTTTTTACAAAAAACCTCTTTCTATTCACGTTTTTTGGGCAGTTCTACTACTACTACTTTTATTACTTGGCACATCTTTATGGCTCAACATTTTTACTCGGCACAATAGCTATACTAAAGTGCCTACGGTGGTTGGCTTAAAAACAGAAATAGCAATAGCCGAATTAGAAAAAAGCGAATTGAATTATCTCATTGCAGATTCGATTTATACAGACAAGCAAAATCCCAATACGGTTATCACCCAAATTCCCGACCCGAACGCAAGTGTAAAAACGCATCGAACAGTTTATTTAATCATCAACAGAGCCCACGTTCCAAGTCTTGCATTTCCAAATATTGAAGGTGTCAGCTACAGCACTGCGTGTGAAATCATTAAAGCAAAAGGCTTTACGATCAACGATACTATTTATAGAGATGATGATGCAAAAGATGTTGTGATAGATCATTTATATAATAATCGCAGTGTACATGCAGGTGAAAATTTACCCCTAAGTGCTGGCATTACGATTGTTTTAGGTAATAGAAAAACACCCAGTTATGAATATGAATGGGTTCCCAATTTGGTTGGCATAAAATTGTCAGTAGCTACGGCTATTGCAGAAAAATTAAAATTGAAGTTGGAAATCAAGTCCGAGATGCCAATGAACGACGAAGATGCTACACGAATTTTGCGACAAGTGCCAACTGCAACAAATGAAGATGGCGACAAAAACAAATTATTACAAAGTAGTACAATTGTAGTTTGGTTGACAGAATAAAAAAATCAATACCCTATTTAATTGTTCATTTCTCTTCTTTATTGTTTTTTATTCGGTTTATGTTGTTGAAACATTGTTTGATTATCTTCATTTTGGCGTGTACCACAAATATTTTTTGCCAATGTTTATCGGGTAATTGTAATACAGGAAACGGCACTTACAAATTTTCTAATGGAGATGTTTATGAAGGTGGTTTTCAAAATCAAATGAAGCACGGAAAGGGAAAAATGAAATATTTCAACGGCATGATGTATGACGGAGAGTGGAATAGTAATGTGTATGAAGGCGTGGGTAAATTTTCTAACGGGGGGACTTACAAATATGAAGGTGAATATAAATTTGGCAAAGAAGAAGGAAAAGGAAGATCCACTTATGCAGACGGCTCTGTCTATGAAGGTGACTTTAAAAATGGAAAAAGAAATGGTAAAGGAATTTTGACCCAAGTGGGAAATAGAAAATTAGATGGAGATTGGAAAAACAATGAAATTGATGGCGAAGTGGAAATTTCTGAAGACGATATCGCTGTTTACAAAGGCGGTTATAAAAATGGCTTATATCAAGGAAAGGGACAATTATATACAGCAACATTAGATTTGATTGAAGGCTTTTTTAAAGATGGAAAATTAGTAGGTAAAAGTGAGTACACTTTTGTGGGTGGGGAAAAAAAATACGGAAATTTCCAAAATTCACAACTACACGGAAAGGGTGTTTTTGTTTTTCCAAATAAAGATTCCATTGTCAGTAGAGGTTGGAAGTATGGAGTTTTAGACACCTTTGGCATTCATTATTATGGCAATGGAGACAGATACAAAGGCTATTTTAAGAACACAAAAAAAGACAGCTTTGGAACATTTACTTATGCCAACGGCGACAAATACATAGGGCTATGGAAAAACGATAAAAAAGAAGACAGTAACGGTTTATTTCTTTATGCAAACAAAGACAGCTTCCGAGGCATTTATCATAACAATGCACGCAATGGAATGGGTACATTGAGTACAAAAAAAGAAACTTGGACAGGCAATTGGGTGAATGACATGAAGCACGGAATGGGAACAACTTATTACAAAAACGGAGATACACTTATTGCTTATTGGGTCTATGATAATTTAGACGGAGAAGCTAACTTACGCTACAAAAATGGAAATATTTATACGATTACGTATAACAACAATATTAAAAATGGGACGGCTATTTTTACTACAATAGACAAAAAACAACGAAAAGAATTTTGGCTCAATGGATATTTGATTGAAGGTGAGGGAGATGAAAAATTCAAAAATTTATCATCTAGAAATTTTAAAAACGTCAATATTAAAGACACCGCAATTTTCAAAAAACGAGACACTTTAATCGACAAAAAAACACGTAATATTTTTATTGGAAAAATTATCAACGACGCAAAAGAAGGTAAAGGCACTTTAATTACACATCAAGGAGACACCATAAAAGGAGTATGGAAAAACGATATGCTTACAGGTAGCGCAATCTGTAAATATCAAAATGGAGAAACGTATAAAGGAAATTTTGTCAATGATAAAAAAGAAGGAAGGGGGATTTATATTTATGCAAACGGTGAAAAATATACTGGAGACTGGAAAGCAGACGAACAAAATGGAAATGGCAAATATTATTTTGCTAATAAAGAAGTCTATGAAGGCACTTTCAAAAACAATAAAATAAATGGCAAGGGGACAATGAAATATCCCAACAAAGATGTGCTCAGTGCAATTTGGTATGACAATAAAATTCAAGGAGCAGGCATATTAAAATATGCCAATGGAAACACATTTCATGGACATTGGAAAAACAATATTATCGACGGAAAGTGTTTTGTAATTTACAACAATGGAAAAACAGCACAAGAAATTTGGCAAAATGGAAACAGAATAAAGGGGCTCATTACAGTGTATGAATACGACAATCATACGTACTTCATTGATTCTAACAAAGTGGGTAAAAAAGAAATTACCATGCACGAAAAACAATGGAAAGCAAAAAAAGGATCGAAATATTATGGGGAAATAGAAAACGGGAAAAAAAATGGATATGGTATTTGGCTCAATTACAACAATGAAAAATATGAAGGGAATTGGACTTATGACAAAAAATCAGGGTATGGAGAATATACTTATACCAAAGGCGACAAGTACAAAGGGCTATGGAGTTTAGACAGAAAAAATGGAAAAGGAATCGGCATTTACAAATATGGAAAAGAAAAATATGAAGGCGATTGGATTAATAATGAAAAAAGCGGGATAGGAATTTATTACTTTGAAAATGACGATAAGTATGACGGCGAATGGTTCAATGACCAAATGAACGGCAACGGAACTTATGCCTACAAACGAGACTCTATCTTTAAAGGCAATTGGGTGAATGGCAAAAAAAATGGAACTGGAGTACTCACCACTTATGCAAATAACTTAACAAAAAAAGAAATTTTTAAGCGTGATAAAATTTATATCGACCCCAATCGATACAAAGATTTTAACGGCATCGATTCTTTTATTTTTTCTAATGGCGTGCAATATGTTGGAGAATGGAAAAGTGGTACAAGAGATGGATTTGGGACTCAAACAGAGCCAAAAGAAGGAGTTTATACTGGCACTTTTATCAACAATAAAAAAAGTGGCACGGGCAAATATGTTTTTGTTGATAGCAGCACGTATGAAGGCACATGGGAAGATGACCGAATCAACGGAACAGGCATTTATCAATATACAAACAAAGACCACTACGAAGGACAGTTAAAAAATGGAAAACGTTATGGTGCGGGTGTTTTACAATATGCCAACAAAGACATGTACATTGGCAATTGGATAGACAATAAAAGAGTTGGCAAAGGTGAAATGCAATACAAAAGCAATAACGAAACCTATTCTGGCGATTGGTTGAATGACAAAGCACATGGAAAAGGAACGTATCAATTTAGTAACGGAGATCAATATCAAGGCACATTCAATAATGGCAAAAGGCAAGGAGATGGAAAATTAACTTATGCCAATGGCAATATTTTTACTGGCACTTGGTTTAATAATACCATTGATGGTATTGGTTATTTATGGGTTGTTGCGACACAAAAAACGATTCGCGAAAAATGGAAAAAAGGCACACTCGTTTTAGACCCCTATCGATATCAATATTTCAATGGATTAGATTCTATGATTTTCCCTAACGGTACTGAATATGTCGGCAATTGGAAAGACGGAACAAAAACAGGACAAGGAAAACAAAAAGAAAAAAAAGGAATTTATAGCGGAGAATGGAAAGACGATAAAAAAACTGGATGGGGAACATACTCATTCAACAATCATGACTTATATTCAGGAGAATGGTTAAACGATAAAATACACGGCAAGGGAACGATGAATTATGCAAACGGAGATATGTACGACGGAGAATTTATATTCAATACAAAAAATGGATATGGCGTATTACTGTATCAAAACAAAGACGAATACAAAGGAGAATGGTTCAGAAATAAAAGGCAAGGGAAAGGAGAATGGAGAGATAAGGCTAAAAACGAAACGTACATTGGAGAGTGGAGAAACAATATTAAAAACGGAAACGGAAAGTATTTCTATGGAGACACGATGGTTATTACGGGCAAATGGCTCAATGGTCTGTTGAGTGGATTTGCAACGATTACAAAAAACAACATCGACAAAGAAGTCTATTATTATCAGGGGAAAATTGTGGTGCGACGAAAAGGAAAAATCTTGAATAAAAATATCGCCATGACAAAAAAAACAAATCTCAAAAACAATAAAAGCGATTTAATTAAGCAATTGAAAAAGTAACAATAATGGAAAAAGTGATGATTATTGGGTTGGGAAACATTGGTCAAGAATATGATCAAACACGCCATAATATTGGCTTTGATGTGTTAGATGCAATGGCAAAAAAATACGCATTTACATTTCAACAAGCTCACTTCGCTTTTTATGCAAGTGCAAAAATAAAAGGCAGACAAACAATTTTTATCAAACCAACCACCTATGTCAATTTAAGTGGAACAGCCCTTGCTTATTGGTTACAAAAAGAAAAAGTAAGTATTGATAAATGTCTTGTCATTGTTGATGATTTGAGCATTCCTATAGAGCAAGTTAAATTCAAACCACAAGGCAGCCACGGTGGGCACAATGGATTAAAACATATTGAACAAGTTTTGCAAACACAAAATTATTGCCGCTTACGCTTTGGTATTGGCAACAATTTTTCACAGGGCAAGCAAGTCGATTTTGTATTGGGCAAATGGACACAACAAGAGAATCCTTTGATACAGCTCAAAATTGATTACTGCTGCAATGCCATCGAAAAATTTAGCTCTACCCCACTCCAACATTTGATGAAAGAAATCAACTCTCATGTATTTTAAAAATGCCTCACCAAAAATTTAGTGAGGCAAAAATTACACTACGCTTTTATTCTTTGGTATAAATTCCACTGCACACCTTGCCGCTCGTGGTAATCACCTCTATACGCATTTTAGAAATCGGTTGCTGATAAGATGCAAGCGGTTTAAGCTGAATACCAGTCCAATTTGCATCATAAGAATTGTTCTTATATAGTTCTGTTCTGTATAAATCATTAGAAAAAAAATCATCGCATCGATGTCCGTTTCTACAATAAGGATGTATGCTTTGGTTAAATTTTTCTAAGGGTTCTGTTTTTATTTTGCTTAAATTCTGTTGCTCTTGGGCATTTAATTTTCTCCCCATATACCCATCGAACGATTGATACATCACCGTAAAATAAGCATTGACACAAAGCTCAGAATCTGCTGTATTTGTTGGCTTATCATTCTTCATATAAAGGTTGATTTGTTTAATTGTATCTAAGATGGCTCCTCCAATTGCAGGCTCTGTAATATTGTAAACATCTTTATTTTGTTGTTGTAATTGCTGAAATCTTTTTCCCCCGTCATAAGATGTAATGTAATAGGAATCTACTACATTATATAGGCTACTAGGCTCTTCGTTAGTATAAATGTGTTCTCTATTTTTTAAAATATAAGTATTGTAAGATGTCTCTTCATGATACGATATAGTCGCATCAAAAACACTATCATAAATAAACCACAATTTAAAACAAGCCGAGTCTGTCCAATAATTGACCAACAATTTATTCGATAAGCTATAATAAGAGTTGATATAATAAGGGCGTGGATAACGTCCATGCGGTCCTCCATCACAACCACATTTTAAACATCCACTAAATGCGAATGCCGACCCGATAAGGACAATAAATATTATTTTCATAGTCATTGTTATTTAGAGATGAAAGGAAAAATAGTAAGATTATACTGATAATTTTCAGCAAAAATACCTCCTTCATAATCAGCGTTTGAACCTGTTCCCCATCCCATATTCGCATGCACTTTTTCATTATAAGATGTTGAGGTGGTGGTGAAACTGCCTCTTTTTCTACCCATTACATAAGAATCATAATAATCTGTGCTTGTTGTTTGAGAAGAAGTATAACCATCTAACAACCACGCATGTCCACCAGTATACCATTTACGCCAGCCAAACCACCAGTATTCCCAATAACCATTGTTGCCGTCTATATAAACAGGTTTTTTCTCTCTCAATGATTGCTTTACAATATCGAGATCGTACGATTTTCCCTTTGTAAAGAGGGATTCCCCAGAATAATATAAACCAAATTTGCCCAAAACAGAAAGAGACAATGCCCTTTCACTTAAAGCACCACTTGCAGAACAACCATAATCCATATTAGAATGAACGCCAATATTGGCGATTAAATGGGCTACTGCTGCTTCGTCTTTAGATGGTGGAGTTAATTCACTATTTATACTAACCCAATTTAACGGAGATCCTGGTGCTGGTAAGGTTCTTGCAGGTGTTTGATGATAAGCACAGAGCTGTGCAACTGCAATGGCAACACAACCAGCAGGGGCTGGAGAACCACAAGGTTGAGGACAAAATTGATTAAAAGGGGAACCTTGCTTCCAAGCTGTTTTTAATAAAGGCAAAACTTGGCTTGTGTTTTGTGTTGTTGTTCTAGTGCCTGTATAACTGAACGTAGTCATAGCATTCTCTCTATCATCACCATATCGTGCATTTTGAGAAAGTATTCGGGCAGATTGGATTGTACCTGTATCTATCAATTGACTAATTTTTTTGTTTGCACTTGCATACAAACTGTCTTCTGTATTAAAATATGTTTTGATCACAGAGTCTGTATAACTGATGCTGGCTTGCAAAAAAATGTCTGCACCCGGTTGGTTTATTTCTTTGTTGTGTACAAAGAGCGGTAAATGAAAAAATGAAACGGGTAAACGGGTATCACCAGCTGCTAACACCGTTGCCGTATCTTCTCCGACAAGCGTGATATTGTACAAGGATATTGTATCAGTAAAATTGACGGTGCTGTCTAAAGTTCTGAAATGTTTAGACGTATGCTTGATGAGATAGTCTGTTTTTTCATACGCAATAATTTTTTCATCAGGATACAAAGTTTGAACGTGTTCCAACACTTCTGGGGTAGTGATTGTGTAAGTGCCAACTGCTTTTTTATGAACAACAATTGCTTCTTCGTGACTTAATAGAACGTTAGGAATATGCTCATCAGTCGTTACGACTGGCACGATTTGATCAGATTTTATTTTGTCCTTATAACAAGAAACAAAGAAAAAATTACTCATTACAAAGTAAATGATCAACGAAAGAAAATGTACCTTGCGATTTAAAAAAATGTGGCTTGTGGCTTGTGGCTTGTGGCTTGTGGCTTGTGGCTTGTGGCTTGTGGCTTGTGGCTTGTGGCTTGTGGCTTGTGTGTTTCATAATTGATCAATTTTAAAGGTGAAACAAAAAGAAAATAAAATAAATGTAGAAAATAATTTTACAAATGAATATTTTTGTTAGAGTACTTCAATGTCCACAAAAATTCATTACTGCTGCAATGCCATCGAAAAATTTAACTCTACCCCACTCCAACATTTGATGAAAGAAATCAACTCTCATGTATTTTAAAAAACCAATTATTTTAGTCCTTCCTACGAATAAGACAATACCTTTCATACTCTATTTTCTACTCCCTTAAACAAAGTATAACACTTATTTTCATTGTCATTGTTTTTCTCATTCTTAACCCTTACACAGTATGAATTATCGTATAGAAAAAGACACCATGGGCGAAGTTAAAGTGCCTATTGATGCTTATTTTGGAGCACAAACACAACGTAGTATTGACAATTTTAAAATTGCTCAAGACATCAATAAAATGCCCAAAGAAATTATTCGTGCATTTGCTTATTTAAAGAAAGCCGCTGCCATTACAAATTGTGAAGCAGGTGTTTTAGACAAAGGCAAATCAGATTTAATTGGTCAAGTTTGTGATGAAATTATGAGTGGCGTTTTAGACAAAGAATTTCCCCTTGTTGTATGGCAAACAGGCAGTGGAACGCAAAGCAATATGAACGTAAATGAAGTGATTGCCTATCGTGGACACGTTTTAAAAGGTGGGGCTTTGACCGATAAAGAAAAATATTTGCAGCCGAATGATGATGTCAATAAATCACAATCCTCTAACGATACTTTTCCTACCGCAATGCACATTGCTGCGTATCAAATTTTAACAGAACAAACCATTCCCCACATACGCCTTTTAAGGGACACGCTTGCCGACAAAGCAAAAGCATTTATGTACGTTGTTAAAATTGGCAGAACGCATTTTATGGATGCAACGCCGCTTACACTTGGGCAAGAATTTAGTGGCTATGTAGCACAATTAAATTTTGGATTAAAAGCAATTGAAAACAGTTTGGCTCATCTTAGCCAGCTTGCTTTAGGCGGAACGGCTGTTGGCACAGGCATCAATACGCCGCCTCATTATGCCAAAAACGTAGCAAAAAAAATTGCCGAATTAACACAACTCCCCTTTATCACTGCTGAAAATAAATTTGAATCTTTAGCCGCACATGATGCCATTGTTGAAGCACATGGTTCATTAAAAATGGTCGCCGTCAGTTTGATGAAAATTGCCAATGACATTCGTATGTTAAGCTCTGGTCCTCGCTCTGGCATTGGCGAAATTTTCATTCCTGACAACGAACCCGGCTCTTCTATTATGCCTGGAAAAGTCAATCCTACACAATGCGAAGCCATGACGATGGTGGCAGCACAAGTGATGGGTAATGATGTTGCCATTAGCATTGGCGGAAGTAACGGACACTTTGAACTCAATGTGTTTAAGCCTGTGATGATTTACAATTTTTTACATTCTGCACGCCTTATTGCAGACGTTTGTTTGTCTTTCAATAACAAATGTGCAGTCGGTATAGAACCTATCAAAGCAAACATTGACAAACACGTCAACAATTCACTCATGCTTGTAACCGCATTAAACACAAAAATTGGTTATTACAAAGCAGCAGAAATTGCACAAAAAGCACATCAACAAAACACCACATTAAAAGAAATGGCGATTTTATTAGGTTATGTTACAGCGGAAGAATTTGATGCTTGGGTGGTGCCAAAAGATATGGTTGGAAAAATTGATTAGGTGAGTAAAGCATAATAATAACTCGCCACCAACAAGCCGGCAGTTTCTGTTCGTAGTCTGTTTTTTCCAAGACCAATGGGCAAGAAATTGGCGGCTTTTGCTTTTTTAATTTCTTCAGGTGAAAAATCCCCTTCAGGTCCAATCAAGAAAATACTTTTTTGATTGACATCTATTTGTTGTTGATTGAGATGTTGCTTTACGTTGTCTTGTTCACAATGCGGGATATACTTTTGCGTGTAGTGTTGTGTATTCAAAATGACTTGATCAAAAGTTTGTATCGGATGCAAAGTGGGTAAAAAAAATTGCTGTGATTGAAGCATGGCAGAAATTAAAATTTGTTGTAAGCGTGCTTCCTTCATACCGAATTTCTCTGTCCTATCGCATTGCATTAGAAAAATTTCAGCTACGCCCATTTCACAAATTTTTTCTAATAACCATTCTATTCTATCGGCATTTTTCAATAAAGAAACGCCAATAGCATAATGAGATTGCGGTCGCTCATCAGTTTGTAAATGGACAATTTCTAACGCACATTTTTTATTATTAGTGTCGAATAAATGAGCCGTAGCCTTAACGCCAAAACCATTTGTCAAAAGAATTTGGTCGCCTTTTTTTTTTCGTAATACCTGCACACAATGGTGCGAATTTTTCTCATCTAAAAAACAAGTAGTACCAACTTGCAATAAAGGTTCTGGCGTATAATATAAATTCATAAAAAATTACGGATAGAAAATAGTGACTTAGAAAAGAATTGAAGAGCCTTGCAAACCTATTTTAAAAACAAACAACTTTTTCTTTTTCACTTACGAACTTTTGGTACGTGTCTTGTCCTAAAATCAGGTTACACAACAAAAGTGTAAGACATAGACAAAAAAAATCATTCAAAAAGGAGTATAAATATTTTGCCGACGGCACAAAACATTAAATGATTGAGGAGTTGATTCCAACGCAATGTGCCAAGACCACAATTTGGTTAAAATACACCGGTAAAGAAGACTACGAGGTATTGCTTAAATGGATATAGCACACGCAGGTCAATACTAAAACGAACATTTGTACTAAATTTGAGCATTTGTGCTTCTAATTCAACTTCTTCGCAAAGCACCGAAACGTTGGTACAACCTTAAAAGAACTACATAGCAAACATTAATCAATCAGAAAGTAATCATTATATACAGACTATATGAATAATCAATTTTTTAATTTCATAAATCTACATCAAGGGGAAGAAGAAAGAGAAGAGGTTTTAGAAAACATCAAATCAAATATTTCATTCAGAGGAGCAAATTTATGGATATTGGCTTGTGCAATTATTATAGCTTCGGTAGGATTAAATGTAAACTCAACAGCAGTAATTATAGGTGCAATGCTTATTTCACCTCTTATGGGACCCATTTTAGGAGCAGGGTTTGCATTGGCTATTTATGATTTTGATTTACTAAAAAGATCAGGAAAAAATTTGCTAATTGCTACGGTTGTTAGTTTAATCGTAGCGACAATTTATTTTTTTATCAGCCCATTCAAAGAAACACATTCAGAATTATTAGTCAGAACTTCACCCAATATTTATGATGTTTTAATCGCTTTTGTGGGTGGTTTAGTAGGTGCTATTGCATTGACAAGAGTTGAAAAAGGAAATCCAATTCCCGGCGTAGCTATTGCAACATCTCTAATGACACCACTTTGTACAGCAGGATACGGTTTAGCTATTTCAAATTTTTCCTATTTTTTAGGTGCATTTTACCTTTTTTTAATTAACTGCTTTTTTATCTGTCTTGCAACCTTTCTCATAATTAAGTATCTAAAATATAAACCTGTAAAAATATTAAATTTTAAGTCGGAAAAGCAAATCAGATATGTGATTACAGTTCTAATTTTAGTGATGATAATCCCTAGTTTTTATTTGGCATATACCCTTTTTCAAGAAAGAAGGTTTAGTCAAAATGTAGAACAATTTATTGCAAAAGAATTTACCAACAATGGCTATACATTAATTTATAAGCAAATAATATTTCAATCGAACCCTAAAAAAATTGAAATTGCATTTTTGACAAAAAAGTTTACTGATCAAGAACTCAATTTATTAAATCAAAAACTTATACAATACCATTTAACCAAAACAGAACTTAATATTAAGCAAGACACGAAAGAGCTCAAAGATGAAATTTTGAATGAGTTAGGAAATCACAATAAGATATTATCTGAAAAAGATATTTTAATAAATACCCTTCAAAATGAACTAAAAGAATATAAGATTGATGACTCCGAAATATTGAAAGAAATATCAATTTTGTTTCCCGAGTTGAATGATGTATCCATCGGCAGACACATTACAAATGAGAATGCCAACAGTTCTAAAACAGTAACAGTATTACTCTACAAAACAAACAATAAAACAACTAAAACGGATACTTCAAAATTAGAACAATGGCTAAGGCAAAAACTCAAGACAACGGATATAAAAATAGTACAACAATAAAGGCTGCAGGTAATAGCGATTTGCAAAACAGCGGAGGCGATTGTTAATTGAACATTCTTCCTTGCATCAACTTTTTCACTAAATTTGCACGTTTGAATTTAGATTCCCCCCACTTCGGCAAGTCGCAAACCGTTATAGCTAATAGCAGGACGACCGACACAAAACAATGACCACACATTTCAAAGGAGAGAAAGCTGAAAATCTTTACGAGTAGGCATTATTTAAAATTAAATTAAAAAAATGACAACAATTAAAAAATTAGTATTCATTGGTGCAGTAGCACTTATTACATCTTGTGCATCAACAGCGAAGTTTCCTGTTTCAAGCACTTTGCCTGCCGCTGATATTACAGCTACGAAAAAACAGGACAAGAACAAAAATTATGTAATTGAGCTTACAGCACTAAATTTAGCAGAAGCTAGCAGGTTAAATCCGCCTAAACATAATTACAATATTTGGATTATCACATCTGACGGTATTGTAAAAAATATAGGCCAATTAATGAACAAAAATGCAAAAAAAGCAACGTTGATAACAACAACTCCATTTAATGTAAAAGAAATTTTCATCACTGCTGAAGACCAGGGAAATTTGAACTCCCCTGTTGGTATAGAAATTTCAAGAACTTCTTTTAACAAATAAAAGTATGGCTTAAAAATCTATATTCACAATAGAAATCCACGAACAATGTTTTAATTAATCAAACCTTAACGCCTCCTACAAGCCTTGATAATAAAGGGTTTGAGGTACAAAAGTAGTGGTTATTAAATTTATCAACGTTGTTGATGATTTGGGCACGTGGGCTATAATAAAAATTTAAGAATACGTTTCAAATGTAGCCCCTGTTTGAATGGGTTCTAAATTATTTTGTTCGGCTTCGGTAAAAAGACGGGAGTGAATAATAAAGCGTATTCCCAAAGGGATTTCAATAGAAAAACTGCTTCCTCTTCCTTGTGTAATGTCTAAAGTTAGGTGAGTATATTGCCAATAGTCAAATTGAAAACTCGCCATAAAAAAATCACAGCCATGTACTTTCCCTATCCACACGTCTGAAGAACCAATTTTAAAATCTCCCTTTATATAACACATAGGTTGAGAACCGTCGCAGCAACCCCCACTTTGATGAAACATCAATTCGGCTTTTTTTTGTTCACGAAGTTGGTCTATGATTTATTTTTCAGCGTCTGTAAGCGCAAGCCTTGTGTATGCCATAAGTCAATTTAAAATCAAGGTAAAATAGTTTTAAAAAAGTATAAGCGTAAAGTTTTAAAAAAAAGTAGGGCAACATTTTAATCTGTTCCCCTACCTTTTACAACTCCATCAGACCATTAAAAAAAACCGAGTTTATTTTTATTGTAAGATATCAACATGTTTTTTGTTTGGCGATAATGATTGAGCATCATTAAATGATTTTCTCTGCCATAACCAGATTTTTTATAGCCACCGAATGGTGCATGTGCAGGATAAGCATGATAACAATTGACCCATACTCTACCAGCTTCTATTGCACGAGGCACTTGATATAATTCATGTGCATCTCTTGACCAAACGCCAGCACCCAAGCCATACAAAGTGTCGTTTGCAATGGCCACGGCTTCTTCTGTCGTTTTAAAAGTAGTTACAGAGGTTACGGGTCCAAAAATTTCTTCTTGGAAAATTCTCATTTTATTATTGCCCTTAAAGATGGTTGGTGCGATGTAATAGCCGCCTGCTAATTCACCAGTCATGCTCATTGTATGTCCGCCAGTTAATACTTCAGCCCCTTCTTTTTTTCCAATGTCAAAATAAGATTGTATTTTTTCGTATTGATCATTTGAGACTTGCGAGCCTTGCATGGTTGCATTGTTGAGCGGATGCCCTACGGTAATGGCTTTTGTACGTTGAATAACACGTTCCATAAATTTATCATACACTTTTTCATGTACTAAAATACGAGACGGGCAAGTACAAACTTCGCCTTGATTAAGTGCAAATAATACTGCCCCTTCAACACATTTATCAAAATAGGCATCGTCTTCATTGGCAATACTTTCAAAAAAAATATTGGGCGATTTGCCTCCCAATTCCATTGTTACAGGAATAATATTTTCAGACGCATATTGTAAAATTAGTCTGCCTGTGGTTGTTTCTCCTGTAAAAGCAATCTTTGCAACGCGTTTAGATTGTGCTAAAGGTTTTCCAGCTTCAGGACCAAAACCGTTTACGACGTTAATCACGCCGGGTGGCACAATATCTTTTAATAATTCCATCAATACTAAAATAGAAACAGGCGTTTGTTCGGCTGGTTTAATGACTGTACAACAACCTGCGGCTAATACGGGGGCTAATTTCCACGTTGCCATTAACAAAGGAAAATTCCACGGAATAATTTGCCCAACAACACCAAGCGGTTCACGAATAATAAGCGACAAAGTATGTTCGTCTAATTCAGATGCAGTGCCTTCTTCAGCTCTAATCACACCACCGAAATATCGAAAATGGTCAATACACAAAGCAATGTCTGCATGGAAAGTTTCACGGTAAGGTTTGCCATTTTCTACAGCTTCCACGCGGGCCAAAAAATCATGATTTTGTTCGATTCTATCGGCAATTTTAAACAGCAAATTACTGCGTTCCGTCGCACTTGTTTTTTTCCACGTTGCAAACGCGTGGTGTGCGGCATCTAAGGCTTTATCAATGTCTTTTTCATTTGAGCGAGCAACCTTACAAAAAGGCTTTCCATCAATTGGAGAAATGTTATCAAAATATTGACCCTCTACAGGAGCAACCCATTGACCGCCGATATAATTATCGTACTTGTCTTTGAATTTTGGACGTTCTACATTGGCTGTAGTAATGATATTGTTGTGTTGTGTACTCATAAAGAATTCAATTTTAAAGTGAACAAAATGGTATAAAAAACAATTTGTCAAAATTGATTGGCAAAAACGAACGCACTATTCTGTGAGTATAGAAAAATGTTTTAATAGTATTTTTTTTCTTACGCATGAAGAATTCAAAAAAATAACTTTTTTTATTTCTATTTATATACACGTGCTTGACACCAAAAATAAACACTCACTTTAAAATTCTTTTTTATGGATAAAAAAAATATCCCTTCGGTATTTCATACTGCTGATTCTCAAGAACTAAGTACATGGGTTGAAAACAAAACCACCTTTAACAGCAATTTTGCACAGTTTTCTTTTTTTGAAACCTTCACCCCTGCTTATGATTTTCATTTAAAGTTTAATGCGATTAGTTTTATCCATATGTTAGAAGGGAAAAAAGTGATGCATATTAACGAGTCTTCATTTGATTATTTTCCGAATGAGTCGATTTTGTTAAAGCCGAATGAAAAGATGCTCATTGATTTTCCTATCGCCTCTGAATATGAACCTACGCGTTGTATCGCATTGACGATTTGTGATGATTTTTTAAAAAGAAATATTAACCGACACAACGAATTTTACAAAAAAATAAATGACAAAAATGGTTGGCATTTGGACTTGAAAAAAGATTTCAATGTCATGAAAGATGAGATGTTAGACTTTGCGATCAAACGCTTATTGCACGTGTTTAAAATGCCATTGCCACAAAAAGATTTTTTTATGAAAAATGCAATTAAAGAATTACTCATCTTATTGATGCAATGCAGTAACAGAGATTTTATTATTACACATTCTTTAGACAACGCAAATAAAAATCGATTTGCCTATACGGTTCAATACATCAAAGACCATATTAGCGAACCGATAGATTTAGAAGTTCTATTCAAAAAAACAATGTTGTGTAAGTCATTATTTTTCAAATCGTTTAAGGAAGAATTAGGTGTTACGCCAATGGAATTTATTATGCAAGAGAAGCTGAACTATGCCAAACATTTAATTACAAACACAAACTTATCCATTAACGCAATTGCCTTTCAATGCGGTTTTGAAAACACTTCACACTTTACCCAACGGTTTAAAAAACAATTTTCTTTAGTGCCAACACAGATGCGACAAAATGGGTGAACCCCAATCAAAAAAACACGCAAAGAATCTTAGCCCGCATCTTTGCGTGAATCAGTATGGATACTTAAAAACAGATACTCCTTACTTTTTCTCGGTTGCCATTTCTATCACCCAATCATTTTGTTCAACAACATTTCCGGCAACTAAAATCACTTTTGAAATTGTTCCGTTAAAAGGTGCTTCAACAATACTTTCCATTTTCATGGCTTCGATAACAAAAAGCGGATCGCCTTTTTTTATTTTTTGTTTTTCTGTTACAAGTATGCGTGAAAGTTTTCCTTGTAGTGGTGAACCAATATCTTCTTGTTTACTGGCTTTCGCATTGGCTTTAAATTCTACTTTAATTTTATGGTCTTTGATTTTGATATTGCGTAATTGTCCATTTAATTCAAAAGAAACAATGCAAATTCCTTTGTCATCGGGTTTGCTTGTATTGAGATAACGAATGATAATTGTTTTGCCTTCAGCAATCGTCAAAACAACCTCTTCGTTGGCTTTTAAACCATAATAAAATAAAGGGGTAGGAAGAATACTTAGGTCGCCAAACAAACTTTTACTATTAAAAAAATCTTCAAAAACTTTAGGATACATTTTGTAAGACAAGTAATCTAATATGCCATTTGCTTTTGGAAATTGCTGTAAAAATTGTTCTAATTCAACAGTAAAATCAATGGGTTTTAAATGGGCATTCGGTCTTTCTGTATAAGGTTTTTCATTTTTCAAAATGATTTTTTGTAACTCCTTTGGAAAGCCTCCTGTTGGTTGTCCTAAATCACCTTTAAAAAAGCCTTTTACAGATTCTGGGAAAGAGAGGGTTGCTCCTTTTTCAAAAATATCTTGCTCGGTCAATTTGTTTGAAGTCATAAAAATTGCCATATCACCAACAACTTTTGATGACGGCGTAACTTTTACAATATCGCCGAACATTTTATTCGCTGTACTATAATTTTCTACCAATACTTCAAATTTATCAGCTACGCCAAGTGCTTGTGCTTGTTGAACAAGGTTGGTATATTGTCCGCCAGGAATTTCATGTTGATATACTTCAGCTGTTCCGCTTTTCATATCAGCTTCAAAAGGAAAATAATATTTGCGTACAGCGTCCCAATAACGTGAGTGAGCGTTCAAACTATTCATGTTGATGGGGTTTTCGCGTGGATGATTTTTCATCATTTCTGCAAACGAGTTAAAGTTAGGTTGTGAAGTTAGCCCAGAAACAGAAGCAAGCGCAACATCAACAATATGTACACCTGCGTCAATCGCTTTTAAATAAGTTGTGCTTTGAATCGACGACGTGTCATGTGTATGCAAATGAATGGGAAGGCTAACGGCTTTTGATAAAGCAGGTATCAATTTTTCTGCGGCTAAAGGCTTTAATAATCCTGACATATCTTTAATGGCAAGAATGTGAGCACCTGCATCTTCCAATTGCTTTGCCATATCAACATAATATTGAAGGTTGTATTTTTTGTTTGTGAGTACGTCTCCAGTATAACAAATGGCGGCTTCTGCAATTCCTCCAGTTTTTTCTCTTACGGCTTTGATGCTCACTTTCATGGCTTCTATCCAATTTAAAGAGTCAAAAATTCTAAATACATCAATGCCATTTTCTGAAGACTGTTCGATAAATTTTTCAATTAAATTATCTGGATACGCAGAATATCCAACTGCATTTGAGCCTCGTATGAGCATTTGCAAAAGCATATTGGGCATGGCTTTTCTCAGTGCTTGTAGGCGTTTCCACGGACATTCGTGTAAAAACCTCATGCTTACGTCAAAGGTTGCTCCTCCCCACACTTCCATAGAAAATAATTGTGGATGTTGTTGTGCAAATGCAGAAGCTACTTTTAAAAAATCATACGTTCTAAATCGCGTTGCCGCAAGCGATTGATGTGCGTCTCGGAATGTGGTGTCGGTGTATAAAATTTGTTTCTGATTTTTTACCCAAGTTAAAAATTGGTCTCTTCCCATTTCAGAAAGTCGATTTTTATTGCCAATTGGAAAAGGCAATGCTGGGTTGTATTGTGGAACAATTGGTTGAACAAAATTTTGTTTTTCTATTTTGCCAATATCAGCATGTCCGTTTACAATAATGTCTGCGATATAGTATAAATTTTTTGTACTCCTGTCGCCTTGAGGTTTTATTTTCATCACCTCTGGGTGGGTGGCAATAAAAGGCACGGTTACTTTTCCTGCTTTAAATTCTTCGTGTTGCAATACGTTGAGTAAAAAAGGAATATTGGTTTTTACGCCTCTAATTTTAAATTCAGTCAAGGCACGAATACTTTTTTCTATTGCTAATTGAAAGGTATCGGCATGGCTTGTTACTTTTACAAGAAGAGAGTCAAAATAAGGTGAGATTTTTTTGCCTGTATAGGTGCTTCCTTCGTCTAAACGAATGCCGTAACCGCCAGCGTTTCTATAATGTGCAAGTGTTCCAAAATCTGGTTTGAAATTATTTTCAGGGTCTTCGGTTGTAATTCTACACTGCACCGCAAAGCCGTTGATTTTAATTTCTTTTTGTGATTGAATATGAATTTTTGGGTCATCTAAGCGAAGTCCTTCAGCAATTAAAATTTGTGAGCGAACCAAATCTATCCCTGTAATTTCTTCTGTAATGGTATGCTCTACTTGAATGCGTGGATTCACTTCTATAAAAAAAATGTTTTCATCTGTGTCCACCAAAAACTCTACTGTTCCTGCATTTGAATAAGCAACTTCTTTGCCAATTTTAATGGCATAGTCATATAATTTTTGTCTTGTCTCTAATTTCAAATTTACTGATGGAGCAATTTCTATTACCTTTTGATAACGCCTTTGTAAAGAACAATCTCTTTCAAAAAGATGTACCAAATTGCCGTGTTGGTCTCCAAGCAATTGCACTTCAATATGCTTTGGATTATCAACAAATTTTTCGATAAACATGGTGTCATTTCCAAAAGCATTTGCTGCTTCATTGCGTGCTTCTGTCAATAGTTTGGGTAATTCTTCTTTTGTTCTTACCACACGCATACCCCTTCCACCACCGCCAGCAACAGCTTTTAGCATAATGGGATAACCCATTCTTTGTGCTTCTTCGTGTGCAATTTCAATGCTTGTAATATTTTGTTTGCTGTCGTCTATCATTGGAACACCACAACGTTGTGCTATTTTTTTTGCAGCCACTTTATCTCCCAGTGCATCCATAGCCGCAACTGGAGGACCTATAAAAATAATGCCCTCTCTTTGACACGCTTTTACAAATTCTACATTTTCTGATAAAAAGCCATATCCCGGATGAATGGCATCAATATTTTTTTCTTTTGCTAAACGAACAATTTCTTCAATGTTTAAATAGGGTTTTAAAGGCTCGTCATTATTTCCAATTTGATAAGATTCGTCGGCTTTGTAACGGTGCATAGAATATCTGTCTTCATGCGTATAAATGGCGATTGTTTGAATTTTTAATTCAGAGGCTGCACGCATCACACGGATAGCAATTTCACTACGGTTGGCAACTAAGAGTCTTTTAATTGGTCTCATAAAAATGAATAAAATTTTAAATAAAAAAAACGTGTCTATCGAAAATAACCAGAAAAATAAGAACGATTTGTTTTTAATTTATTTTTGTTTTCGACAAAATCCGTTATCCAAAATATTGGCATAAGATGAACAATTAAAACAAAACGATAATGAATAGTAGAGACTTTTTGATAAGCCTCTTAGAAAAAATAATATTGCATGATTAAACATTGTTAAGTTTTTAGTTATGCAAAAAATTGCACTCTTTCCTGGCACCTTTGACCCGATTACACGTGGGCATACAGACATTATTCAAAGAGCCTTGCCGCTGTTTGAAAAAATTTATATTGGCATAGGCAACAACACTTCTAAAAAACCTATGTTTAGTTGCGAAAAAAGAAAAGAATGGATAGACAAGGTGTTTGAGAACGAAGAAAAAGTAACGTCGATTATTTATTCTGGTCTTACGATTCAATGTTGTGAAAAGTTAAATGCCAATTTTATTTTAAGAGGCATTCGATTTATTGCTGATTTTGAGTACGAAAAAACTATTGCAGATACCAATCGCATATTAAATCCAAAAATAGAAACCATTATTTTAACTGGCGAACCGAAGTATAATTTTATCGCTTCTTCTATTGTGCGAGATTTAATTATTCATAAGGGCAATATTGAACAATTTGTTCCAAGCGTTATCGTATCTTCTCTCCTTTCTCTGTAATATTTATATCTTCACCTTGATTTAATCCATTCATTATGGCTTCTTTTTTAGAACAACTTGATATGACAAAACTGCCACAACATATTGCCATTATCATGGATGGCAATGGTCGATGGGCAAATGAAAAAGGTCAAGAACGAATTCATGGGCACGCCCAGGGGGTGGAAAGTGTGCGAGCGATTACACAAGCCGTTGCAAAGTTGAAAATTCCTTATTTAACGTTGTATTCTTTTTCTACAGAAAATTGGAGTCGCCCACAAGAAGAGGTGATGCATTTGATGAATTTGCTTGCGGAGTCTTTAGAAAAAGAATTTGAAACACTCAATCAAAATAATATTCGTCTGCATACAATTGGTGATTTGAAAAAATTGCCCCTTCAGACACAACAAAAGATTGAACAAGTTATCACCCAAACAAAAAACAATACACATTTAAATTTGGTGATGGCATTAAATTATAGCTCTCGCTGGGAAATTCACGCTGCTGTACAACGGATTGCTCAAGATGTTGAAGACAAAAAAATGACACCTACTATTTCACAAGAACAATTTGAAAGCTATTTAGCAACAGCTGGTATGCCAGAACCAGAATTGTTAATTCGGACAGGTGGTGAACAACGCATTAGCAATTTTTTACTCTATCAAGTTGCCTATACAGAACTTTATTTCACCGAAACTTATTGGCCCGATTTTAGAGAAGATAATTTATACGCTGCACTTTTAGACTTTCAAAAAAGAGAACGTCGTTTTGGAAAAACAAGCCAACAAATTCAGGATAACCAATAAAATAAACAGGCAATTTTACATCAAAAAACATACTATGAAAAAAATATGGACACTGCTGATGCTGTTGAACGTAACAAGTGTTGCGGTAGGGCAAACAGATTATGATGGTATTATGATGGCGAAAAAAAATTTATGTATCGGCCCTTTGTATGGCTATAACAGCTGGGCAGATTATTGGGAAGGAAGCCTAAAACGTAACAACGAAAATTTGGGCATCGTATCTACGAATACCGTCAGCATCATGGGCAACTATGGCATTAGCAAAACATTAAACATCCTCTTTAATGTGCCTTATATCAGCACCAAAGCGTCTGCTGGACAAATGATGGGACTCAGTGGCATGCAAGACGTTAGCCTTTGGCTTAAATGTGAAGCCTACAATAAAAAATGGGGTTCAGGTGTTTTTAGCGTATATACAATTGCCGGATTTTCTACTCCTATGCAGAATTATGTAAAAGATTTTTTACCCCTTTCTATTGGCTTGGGCAGCACGAATGGAATAATAAGGGCATTGGTAGATTATGAATGGGACAAGTGGTTTGCCACCGCAGGCTACACATACACTTACAGAGGTAATATTAGCCTTGATAGAACGGCTTATTTTACTACGCAAATGCACTATACCAATGTTGTTGCTATGCCAAATGTAAGTAGCCTAAATTTGAGATGTGGCTACCGACACAATGATAATATTGCTGAAGTGTTTATAGAAGACATAAAAACCTTAGGAGGCTTTGATATTACCCTCAACAATATGCCTTTTCCAAGCAACAGAATGGATGCTACTCGTGTGGGAGGAGCTTTCAAATACAACATCAATTGGATAGATGGGTTATCGTTGGTGGGAAATATTTCTACAACAATAACGGGTCGAAACGTTGGCACTTCTACAGGCTTTGGAGGAGGCTTTTTTTACATCGTTGATTTCAATTCCAAAACAAAAAAATCTTAACAGCAAGAACGATTTTACTTGCACAAAACATTGTCATCACACCTTATCTTATTTGTAACGTCTAAAAAACATGATGAAAAAAATTTTTTTTATTGTTATTGTCGGACTTCTTTTTTTGAGTTCATGCACAAAAGATATTAACGACAGGAGCCTCTCATTTCCTGCCTTGCAGCCAATTCGCTTAGATACCAATGCGGGAAGTTGGCTACCGATTTTATTAACCGCACCAAATGAATTCGCCTGTCCTGCTCCAATTGCAAATACAAATCCTGATTATATCGCACAGGTCAATGAAATAAAAAGTAGTCAAAAAAATATGACTGAAGATGACCGACAACACCTTGCCTATTGGGGTGCTGGTGCGGTGCTAAGATGGAACGAAATTATGCGTGAATTGGTGGCGACTCATAATCTTGCACCACTTAATAATGGAGATGGAACGTATCCTTTTCCTAATGCCAATAATCCATTGGCATATCCTTTATTTCCTTTTGCAAACCCACCTTATGCGGCAAGAGCCTACGCCTATCTAAGTGCCGCTATGTACGATGCTTTAATTGCAGCTACCTATTACAAACAATTGTATAAACGCGACGCACCTTATGTAAAAGATACTTCATTACAAGTCTTTATTCCAAAGTCTGTTCTGCCTTCTTATCCGAGTGAAGACGCTGTTGTCATTGGCGTTGCAATAGAGATGCTCAAATTGTTGTTTCCTGGAGACCAAGATTTTATACAACAAAAAGCTTATGAACACAAGCGTTGCCGCTTATTGAGTGGTGCAAATGTGCGTAGTGATATGGAGGCAGGCGAAGCCTTAGGAAAAGCAGTAGCACAAAAATTTGTCGTAAGGGCAAGAGCAGACCGCGCAGGCGCTGCCGTTGGCACTCAAGCTGTTTGGACACAAATGGAAACTGATTGTATCAAAAGAAATGAAATACCTTGGGTGAGTTCAGAGTCGCCAAAACGACCGCCGATGTTGCCTTTGTTTGGAAAAGTAAAAGCGTTTCTCTTTGATAGTGCAACGCTTGTTACTCAGATCCGTCCGATTCCTCCGCCTTCAACGTCGTCTAAACAATTTGCAGATGAGTTATCAGAAATTGAAAACATGAGCAAAAACCTAACAAGAGAACAAATTAGAATCGCACATTTTTGGTCAGACGGCATAGGCACTTATACACCGCCCGGTCATTGGAATGCAATTGCGTGCGAAGATTTTGTACGACTTAATTATAGTGAAATGCGATGGGCAAGAAATTTGGCGTTGCTCAATATAAGTTTAATGGATGCAGGCATTGCCTGTTGGGATGCGAAATATGTATATTTCAATCCACGTCCTTCCGCAATAAAAAATAACATCAAAACAATTACGGGGCTACCGAATTTTCCTGCCTACATTTCAGGACACAGCACTTTTAGTGCTGCTGCTGCAACCATATTGGGTCATTTGATTCCTTCAAAAAATATCGCCTATCAAGCAATGGCAAAAGAAGCGTCAGACAGCCGTATATATGGTTCAATTCACTATCGAAGCGATTGCGAACAAGGAATGGTTACGGGTACGAAGGTGGGGACACTGGCTGTTCAACGTGCTTTAATTGATGGGGGCGAATAAGAAAGATAGATATGGTGAAGTTGATGCCCCTCGACACAAAACCTAATTCAGTAAGATTGCAATAATGACAGACAAACACATTGAACATGATGCAAACAAACTTATTTGGGAATACACAAAGGCTTACAGAGACAATCGAAAAGGCTGCTGCAACGGCAAATGTTTCATCGGCAACCATTCGCAATTGGATTAAAACGGGCTACCTCAAGCAAGTTACAAAAGGATCAATTACAAAAGAATCGCTTGACAATTTCATGTTACATATTGCAGGCAAAGAGAAATTAAATGCAAGGGCAAACAAACAATTAAAAGATAATCATGACCATAAAATTTTATCAAATGAAATAAACCTTTTAATTCAAAAATTTAGTGGAGATGCAATCGGCAATGAATATGAAAAGTGTCTTTCCGATTCTTATCGCAACAAAGAAGGCATCTACTACACTCCTTCGTGGGTAGTTAAGGATATGTTGAAAGGCATCAAAATCAGTAATGAGTTTACTTTTTTAGACCCTTGTTGTGGATCAGGTAATTTTTTAATTGAAGCAATTAAGTTGGGGATCCGACCTGAAAATGTTTATGGATTTGATATAGACGACAATGCGGTTTTGATAGCAAAAGAACGGATTAAACAAGAGTGTGGCTTTGAGACATTAAATATCAAACAAGGTGATTTTCTTCAAGAAGCTTTGAATTTGAAACAAGAGAATTTACATTTCAATTTCATATTCACTAATCCGCCTTGGGGTAAAAAAATTAATAAAACAGAAAAGAAACAATTTGCGTCTATTTACAGTTGTGGAAATAGTATAGACACAACTTCTTTATTTATGGCTGCAAGTTTAAACATACTTGAAAAAGGTGGGTTGTTAGGATTTTTAGTACAAGAAGCATTTTTTAACATTACAGTTTTTGAAGACATCAGAAAAAAAATTATTGCAAAACAAATTTTACGATTTATTGATTACGGCAAAGCCTTTAAGGGGCTTGTAACAAAGGCACAAGGTCTTGTTATTGAAAATGCGGAACAATATGATGAAAAAAAAATAGAGTGTAGTTCGACTACTTCTACATTTTTCAGAAGTTTATATTCTTTCAAAAACAATCCGAAAACAATTTTCAATTTTTCAACAACTGAAGATGAAGCACAAGTTATTGATAGACTTTTTGCAATCAAACACATTACCTTGAAAGGACAAGCCAATTGGGCATTAGGAATTGTAACAGGCAATAATGAACAATATTGTAGCACCACAAAGAAAGAAGGATATGTTCCAATTTACAAAGGTTCTGATGTTACAACAAGTGGACTGAAAGAGCCTACTACATTCATATTAGACGACTTTTCTAATTTTCAACAAGTTGCTCCATTAGGAATGTATCATGCGAAAGAAAAACTCATTTACAAATTTATCTCTTCTGACTTGTGTTTTTATTGCGATACACAGCAAAAATATATATTGAATAGTGCCAATTTACTCATCCCTGTAAACCTCAACATAACATGTAAACAACTTGCGTCATTACTCAATAGTAAAATCATCAACTGGCTTTTCAAAAACTATTTTCAACGCATAAAGTTTTGCGAGGGGACTTAGAATTATTACCTATTCATGTAGATTATTTTAGTTATCATCATGATTTTAATGAAGAGAAATACTTGAACTATTTACAAATCGAAAAAACTAACGATGGAACTTTCAGAATTAAAAACTAAAATTATTAAATCATTTACAGGTTCAATAGACGAACTTACGCAGTCCTTGAAATTGCCGAAAGTGATGATTCTGTTTTTCCTTTCAACGAATATGAGCATTTGATTTGTAATTTGATAGAAAAAGGCGGTCTCACTTATCATCAATACATAGATATTAGAACAGAATATATCAGTGCGAATCCTAACCTTTGGATTTTTGAAATTTCTGCTCCAAGAGGGTTTGGTGAAAAATTTGCACAGACTTATGTGCAAGGGAAATGTTCAAAATTGAAATCACCCAATAAAAAAATTGACCCAAAATATTCAGGAGACTATGATTTGTGGTTAGATGGAATTAAAATAGAAGTAAAAGCATCAAGAGCGGTTGATAGCAATAGTCAAGAGCCTCTTTATATGAAAGCACTGTCTCGTGATACAACAAAAAAATTCATCATGAACTTTCAACAACTCAAACCTCAATGCTGTGATGTTTTTGTTTGGGTTGCCGTATTTAGGGACCAAATCATTCTTTGGGTAATGAACAGCAAATCGGTATTAGACAATCCGTCGTATTCAAAAGGGCAACATAGAGGAAATAAGGGAAATGAAGGTCAGCTTCATATTACACAAGACAATATTAAAGACTTGAAAAAATTTCAATTACGTAGTGATAATTTAGAAAAAGCAATACGAAATGCTGCGAGATTAAATTAACAACACAAAGACTATTCAAAATTAGCAACCTCGTCAATGTTGTTTCTATACAAAAAATATCTTTCGTTTATTACACTTTAATCTATAAAAAGATAAGAATGCAAAAGCACGTTTTAATCATCGACGACGACCCCGTTATTTTAATGTCTTTAGAGTTATTGCTCAAAAAAAATAATTATACCGTGCTGATTGGCAGAGACGGCTTAGAAGCAATTGAATTACTCAAAACATTTATGCCACAAGTGATTTTATTAGATATTATGATGCCCAATATGGACGGGTATGAATTGTGTCAATACATCAAAAATCAACCCACATTACAACATATTAAAATTATATTTTTAAGTGCAAAATCAAAACAAGCCGACATTCAAAAAGGCTTAGCAATGGGTGCTGATGATTATTTTACAAAACCATTTTCAAACAAACTTTTATTAGAAAAAGTTGCTGCTTTGACAACATAAATTATGTTGATTTTAAACTTTTCAAGATGGAAAAATACACTGAACATTATACCTCAAGCATAAAAGAAAAAGAATTGTTTTGGAAAAAACAAAGCCAACACATTGCTTGGTTTAAAGAACCCGAAAAAATTTTAACCGAAAACAAAAAAGGGTTTTATAGATGGTTTGCAGACGGCGAACTCAACACTTGCTATTTGTGTTTAGACGTACACGTAAAAAATGGATTTGGGCATCAAGTTGCTGTCTATTATGATTCACCTGCTTTAAATAGCAAACGTGCATATACGTATGCAGAACTTTTATCTCTTGTAGAAAAATTTGCTGGTGCCTTATCCAGCAGGGGTGTGCAAAAAGGAGACCGTGTGATTATTTATATGCCCATGGTGATTGAAACCATGATTGCCATGTTAGCATGTGCACGCTTAGGAGCAATTCATTCTGTTGTTTTTGGTGGGTTTGCACCGCAAGAATTGGCAACACGTATTGATGACGCTCAACCAAAAATTATTATTACTGCTTCACATGGCATAGAATTTGAAAAAATCATTTCTTATAAACCCCTTTTAGATAAAGCCTTAGAATTAGCAACTTTTCAACCAAGTGCAACCATACTCTTACAAAGAGAAAAATTACAATGCGAACTCAATAACAAAAACGAATTTGATTTTTATACCCTCTTACAAAATGCAAACCCACACCCCTGCGTAAGCGTAAAAGGTAGCGACCCGCTTTATATTTTATATACTTCAGGCACAACGGGAAAACCAAAAGGCGTAGTGCGTGATAACGGCGGACACGCTGTTGCCTTGCGTTATAGTATGGAATATATTTATGATACAAAACCAGAAGAAATATTTTGGGCGGCAAGTGATGTGGGTTGGGTTGTCGGACATTCTTATATTGTGTACGCCCCTTTAATACAGCGTTGCACAACCATTTTGTATGAAGGCAAACCAATTAAAACGCCCGATGCAGGAGCTTTTTGGAGAATTATTTCAGAATATCAAGTCAATACATTTTTTACCGCACCAACAGCAATAAGAGCAATAAAAAAAGAAGATAACGAAGGCGTTTTTTTAAAACAATATAATTTGTCTTGCTTAAAAAGATTATTCCTCGCTGGTGAACGCTGCGACCCACCAACTTTTGATTGGATAAAAGCATTATTGCAAAAGCCTGTCATCGACCATTGGTGGCAAACTGAAAGCGGTTGGCCAATGCTTGGCATGACAACAAAAATTGATACAAGCACAACAAAAAGAGGCAGTGCTGGAAAGCCAATTGCTGGATATGATGTAGTCATTTTGTCCGAAGAAGGAAAAAAATTAAATGCAAATGAGGAAGGTTTAGTTGCAATACAATTGCCACTTGCACCAGGCTGTTTATTAACGTTGTGGAATAATGACGAAGGATTTCAACAATCGTATTTAGACCAATTAAAAGGATATTATATAACCGGTGATGGCGGATTAAAAGATGACGAAAATTATTTTTTCATTATGGGTAGAATCGATGATGTCATCAACGTGTCTGGTCATCGCTTGAGTACAGGGCAAATGGAAGAAATTGTCGCCTCTCATACCGGCGTTGCCGAATGTGCAGTTGTGGGCATTGCAGACAAACTAAAAGGTCAAGTACCTATTGGTTTTGTTGTACTTAAAGATTCTTTTAAAGGCAATACAAATTTAATAGAAAGCGAATTAGCCAATTTGGTACGAGAAAAAATTGGGGCGATTGCTTGCTTTAAAAATGTGCTGATTGTAAAACGTTTACCCAAAACACGAAGTGGAAAAATATTGCGAAAAATTATGCGTCATATCGCCGATGGAACAACCTTTCAAACGCCCGCAACAATTGACGATCCGCTCATTTTAGAAGAAATAAAAACAGAACTGTCGAATGCAAAAATTGGTCTTGCATTTGAATAACAGGATGGTGTCATTCTTCTCAACCATTGCTTTTTTTATATGACATTTATTGCGTAATCGTAAAGTCTTGTGTGCTTTTTACTTCGTCATTCGTCGTATTTATATCTTTTATTCCAATTTTAAAAACGCCTGTGCTAATATTTGGAAGCGAGTTGTTAATGACAAAAGTTAAAGAAGTTGCACTGCTACTATAAGCCGCAAGATTGATACCACCAAGAGAAATCATCATTTTACTTTTATCTGTATTAAACCCTGTACCCGTTATTGTAATCGTTTCTGTATTATTGTTGGATAAACTAAAAGTTTTAGGATTGATCTCTGTAATTGTGATTGGGTTAGATGAGGTGATGGTAAAATCTTGTGTGCTTTTAACCGATTGAGAAGTTTTGGTATTGAGTACTTCTAATTTTTGCGTACCTACTGTTGCAGTTGGAGACACATAAAATTTGAGTTGAAGTGGCGGAGTTTGGCTGCATATTCACACCGCCTACATTGATAAGCATTGCCGTTACACTTGCTTCAAAGTTAGTGCCTGTTAATGTAACTTCAGTTAAACTACCAGCTTGAACAGTAGTTGGGCTGATGTTCGTGATGGTCATAGAATTTTCGGTTTTTGTACATTGTGTCAATAATACCGCTGCAACTAAAATGCTGATTAGAATAGTCTGTTTCATAAGAATTCAATTTTAAAGGTGAAAAAAGAGAAATGAAAAAGTTGTTTAACGGATTGTTGGATACGCATATACATTTTTATAATTATCTAAAATGATTTTTCCATTTACTACCGCAATGCTTGAAGCCCAAATATGAAAAGGTTTGCCATCGGGCGTGGTCTCCATTTTTAAAAGCGATTCTCCTGTTTCTGCGTCTATTGCTCGCAACCTTGTACCCTCTTCTACATAATAAATAACGCCATTATGTAATACCATATTGCTGGAAGCATTAGAACCAGATGCCACCTCTTTTAATAATTTTCCATCTTGTTTATTATAGATGTATAATTTATTCGATGGAGTTGTATAATAAACCTTATCGCCAAAAACAAAGTGTCTGCCTTGTTGTAAATTTATTTGCCACAGTAATTTTCCATTATTGACATTAAGAGCAAATAATTTTAACTGAGCAGTAAAGTCAAAATTGTTTAAAGACTGCAAGACACAAACACTATCTAAAAATAACTTTTTATTAATAGAAGACGTTTGCTTAAATACTTCTACTCCGTCGTAAACATATTTCTGTTGCGTAATGTTATATAGGCTTATTTTATCTATGTTTTTCTTTCTATCATTAGAATCAATGTCTATAAAATGAATCAACACACACACATCTTCAGCACTATTTATAAACGGTATAGGAGGAAACAGATTGTAATATGACGTGATATTATTTTCAGAAGAATGTTTGGTTTGATGTTTCACTTCTGGAATAGTTGTAAATGCCCCATCGTTAAAGTCATTAATGTTGCCATAATGCACTTGTCCTGTAGACCATTTAAACCAATAATCACGAATGCTTTTCATGTCATTGACATTAAAGTTATCTGCATCCTCTATCGCATTTATTTGCTTTTTTTTTCCATTGTTAATATCTATTCTGTACACGTTGGCTTTTTCTGCAAAATACCAATAGTTATCTTTGATGCATGGGGAGCGTCTCCCTATAGACAAAAATCCTGCAATTCCATTATGTATGAGTTCCCAATTTTTTTTTCCATTATCTGTATTGATGCTATAAAACAGAGCATTCTTGTTTTTATTTCCAGGAACAATGACATTGTTTCCATATACAGGATATTCATCAAAAAAATGACCTCTTTGGTTTTTGTCATCAAAATTATTTCTATCAAAGGAATTAAAACTCCATAAGGGGTCTCTATATTCGACTTGTTTAGAACAAGTGCAAGAGCACAACAATATCGTTATGCTCATTGCAAAAAATAGATTATTTACTATCACGGGATTGATTTTTTTGAATGTTATTAAAGCTTCATACTATCTACGAGCTGCATAGAACAAATCGCCCCTATCCTCAACCCCATTAATTCTTCCACCATTCCAAATTCTTTCATTAAATATTTTTGTCATTTCATCGTGGTTTCCCATTTGGAGATGGTTTACTCCTTGGGCTTTTATGGTAATTGCATTGCGGCTCCATGCTTGACCTTCACCAATTTGCGAGGAGATGGGTACTATTCCGTCAGAAGGCAATAATGTCAGTTCTTGATACTCTCCGGTTACTAACTCCCAAAACACATTCCAAAAACAAGTAACAATACTGACCACATAAGACACTGCTTTGCAGAGCCACGAAAACCAACCCCATTTGCTACATTTCCATGAGCTTTCATATCGGTTCTCTGTAAGACAATTCCACACTTTTGCTAAACGCCAAAAAGACCATTTTTTGGTATCCCAACGATAAGCATTCAAGACATCTGTATGATATTGTGCATCACCGTTGCCCCCATTTTTAAAATAATGGTGGGCTTGATATGATTCATAAGCAACATATGCAAATTTGGGATGCCCAAAAGCCATTCCTGTTGCAGCAAGCCCAGCGCCTAAATAGATCCAAGACAAAACATTGATGGTAGAAGGAGTAGGAACGACATTCATAGAATATAAAGTATTCCAAGAAACAGGAGTTGTCTCATTTCCATAAATATGAATTTTTGGAGTTGACGTTGTTGTGGAATTAAACTTCTGTGTATAGGTGCTATTTTCAAACAAATCGTCGGTTGTTGCTCTTTCTATTGGAGAGAATATTGATTGACCAATTCCAACTGTCAGATCCATACTAGCCGAAAAAAGAGACTCGTATGCAAAATATATATTTAAAGAATTAACAAATGCTCCTATTTCTGGTGGGGCGTGAAAACCTACAACAAACACTCCTGAAACCAATGGACGCAAGAGCTGGTAGTAAGTATTGCTCAAAAATGTATTCGGATAATAAGGATCGGCTACTCTTGCTCCTTTCAATGGGGAACCAACAGTAATAATGCCGTCTAAATATTTTTCATTCGGATGATTAACATCAATGTCTCTTAATGCCATCCCTCCCATACTATGACCAATAGCGATACCTTTTGTTTGTGTCCCGCTTTGTTTTACAATTTCTTTTGCATAATTAGATACGCCGCTTTTATATGTTTCTTTATAATCTGTTACTAAAGAAGAAAGTTTTCTCTCTGTTTGAAATTCAGACGCATATCGATGAGCCCAAATACTTTTTTTCCCTCCATCTGTATGTCCATTAAGCCCATGAACCCAAACTACTTTTTTTTCTTGGCTGTATAAAAAAGAGAATATTAAAAAATTAACCGTTAAAAAAATAGCAACCCATTTTGTAAAAAAGGCAGAATTATATGTACACATAAAAACAAATTAGTTGTTAAAAAAAAAAGGTTAAAGATTATTGATGACCTGAACATTTTCATAAACGGTTTGTGTGTTCACAACTTTGTCTGAATTGGTTATTGGGTCGGTTTCATAAACTTCTTGATGGCTTGCCTCTATTTCTTGTTTGTCATTATGTTTGTATCGCGTGGTCATAATCAACTTATCATTTCCTTCATAAAGCATCTGCCCCAATAATTGTTGCGTACTTGTGTCTATGAGTTTTATTTCTTGCTTATTAGAAGGATCTTTTCCTGCTAATGCTTGGTCAATGTTTTCTTGTCGTTTTACATTGTCAGGATCTTTTGCTATTTCTTCAGGTGTCAATTCTCGTCCACCCTTATATTTCGGAGAAGGAATATTATCTTTTAAAAGTGGTTTTCTTATCACCATAATACCTTTATCATAAGCAATTTCGGCTTTTTGTCTTTTCTCTATCGCTAAAAAACAAGGATTAAAATATTGCTTCGCACTAATGCTTAAAGGAAATAACAAGTGTTCTAACTTGAGTTTGTCTTTGATAAAGAAATCAGTTTGCGCTAATTGTACTAATTCTTTAAAATCAGGCAAATTGACTGCTTGTGTTAAAAGTAATTCTCCTTGACGATTATATACATTCATCGTTTTTGGCGTAATTTCAAAGCGTACGGCTTCTACAGATTCTGCATTGGGGGCTTGTGGGCTTAAAGAAACAATACCACGAATATTTTGTTTCGGCGTAAGTTTCAACATCTTCATTTTAAAATCACCATTTTTGTAAACATAAACCTCATGCCGCATTCTTTGAATATGTGGAATGGTCGAAATTTTATCAATGTTTTCAGAATGTTTAAAAGCGTCTTTATTATTAACAATTTCCGAGAAAGTTGATGTCTCTGCTTCGTAGCTCACATAAACCGCTACATCATTCGGCAAGTCAGCTTTTGTTAAGGCCGTATCAGAATTGTTTTTGGGGTCAATTTTATTGCAAGAATAAATCACAATGCCTCCACTGAATAACAATAACAAACTTCCTGCATACCATTTTTTATATCGAATAAAATGGGCTGCTTTAAGCATTTGTTTTTGAGCCTTTGGATTAAAGAAAAATGGGGGGGGGGGGATAGAATTTCTTTTCATACAGCAGTGATTTTAATTGTGAAAAAGAATTTGATATTGTAAACGTAAAAAAAAAATTAAAAAAATTAAAAAATGTTTTTTAGGAAACCCAGAACTGTCGAATGCAAAAATTGGTCTTGCATTTGAATAACAGAATGGTGTTATTTTCTGATTGAAAAAAAGCCTTCTGCATTGTAAGTAATGGTTTCTTCTTGCACTAAAAATTGAATCATTTTTTCTACATCACTCGTTAAGTACGACTGCAGCGATTGCTGAAGGTCATTGATATTACTTTTGCTTTTTTTTACTTGATTGACAATGTCATTTTGTAAATTTTCTAAGTCTTTTGGTGAAGCCATTTGCTTTTTTTTATCAAGGCAGACATCACAAATAGCACACAATCCAAGTTTGTGATCATTAAAATAAGCACCAATCAATTGACTTTTACACACTATTCTATCAAGCACAAAACGCTCCATTTCTACAAAACGATTGATTTCAACTTCTTTTCGTGTTTGCATCGTATTCACATCAATATAGTTTTTGAGATGAGTTTCTCTTGGAAGCAGAAATGAAATTTGCGTTGTTGTAATGGCAGGATAATAATGCAATAATTGCCCTCGTTCTAAAATCAATAATTGTCGATGAATATCTGTAGCAGAACATCTCATTTGTTTGGCAATCGTATCTAAAAAAATTGTTATTATTTCATGCCATACGCCTTCAACATGTCGAACAATATATTCTATCAAAGGTGCTAAAGCGGGCACGTTTCGTTGAAATTCTGTCAAATAATTTTTATTACAAGAAATATAAATTCGTGCTGGAATTTGTGGATGGTCTAATATTTGTATCACTTTAAATTGTTTCAATATGTCTATCGCACCAAGAACAAAAGGTACGGCAACGTCTTTCACAAGGGGTAATGTTTTTTCAATTTCAAAATCAAAATAACCCTCAACACTTTTGCCCATTTCTATTTTGTAAAAATTATTCAAGGCAATATAAACTTTTGTAATGACAGCAAGTGGAGGATATTTATATTCAATTTTTTCTTTTGCAGCTGTTAAATCAGCCTCATTGTACAGCAAAACTGCATACGATTTTTTACCATCTCGCCCTGCTCTACCCGCTTCTTGGTAATAAGATTCTAACGACAACGGCAAATTATAATGAACAACCAAACGCACGTCTGGCTTGTCTATGCCCATGCCAAAAGCATTCGTGCAAACCATGATACGCATTTTGTTTTTTATCCATTGTTCTTGCTTTTGTTGGCGTAATTTTTTTTCTATTCCTGCATGATAATAATCCGCCTGCAAAGCATTTGCAACAAGCACTTTTGTAATCTCTTCACATTGTCGGCGTGTCGCACAATACACCAAAGCACTTCCTGCAACCTTAGACAAGACATGAGTCAGTTTGCCCAATTTATTATTTGTATCAAAGACACTATAAGATAATGCTGGTCTTTCATAACTTTTTCTAAACACCGCACAACCGTCAATATTCAAAGCATTTTGTATGTCTTGTTGTACTTTTTCTGTTGCTGTTGCCGTCAGTGCCATAACGGGAGTATTGGGAAAAAACTCTCGTAGGGTTTGAATTTGTAAATAAGCTGGTCTAAAATCATATCCCCATTGTGAAATACAGTGTGCTTCATCAACAGCAATTAAATTGACTTTACAGTGACTTAAATAATTTTGAAACAACTCTGTTTGTAAGCGTTCTGGTGAAACATACAAGAGTTTTATTTTTCCTTGTTCTGCAAGTTCAAGTTGTTGGTGTATTTCTTTTTTTTGCATACCTGTATAAATGGCACTCGCCAAAATGCCACGCTGTTTTAATTGCATCACTTGGTCTATCATTAACGCAATCAACGGACTAACCACAATACAAAACCCATCTGACGCCAAAGCCGCCACTTGATAACAAACGGATTTTCCTCCGCCAGTGGGCATAATCACAAGGCTATGTTGTTGATTTACAACGGCGTGATGAATAATGTCTTTTTGTTGGTCTCTAAAAGAAGTATAATGCCAATATTCCTGTAAAATGCTTTGGAATAAGTCTGCCATATTTTTATTTTATTTTTACAACATCAAATCATTCACTCAAGATTTTACAAAAGAACCAATATTTTTTATTCGTATTCAATAAGAGGTTATTATTGTAGAACATTCAAATTAACTTTATGGCTCATCATATTGTATCAACTTTAAAAAGTTTTAGGTTAAACAAAAATCTAACTGCTGCTGTTTTCATTTTTTTGCTTTTTGCTATGCCTTCTTTTGGGCAAAGTAAAGAAGATACTTTTTTGTATGACTTTGTTCCCAGTGAACAAAAAGTACAATCTTGTATTATTGAATTTTATAGTAAAGACAAACGTGCGGAAGGAGATGAATTATTATACGAAACAAACAAGCATGAGTTTTTTGACCGCAATGGCGTAAAGAGTTTGTATGGTAAAGATGGCAAACGCATGAAAGAAATTAAAACGAATCGCAAAAATCAAATCTTATGGATAACAGATTACAAATACAATACGAATGGCAAAATACAAAGCATTGTAGAAGTGAACAATAAACAAAAATTACGTTGGAAATCAACATTTAAATATGACGAAAAAGGCAATCGAATTGAGTATAAGGAATTGATGAAAGATTCCTCTGTCTATATTTATACCACTTACAGATACGACACAGCCAATAATCTAAGATTAGAAAAGGAAGAACAAATTTTTGATTCTGTCAGAAAAAAAACAAAAATTGTTTATACGTATGACACAGCGAAACTCAACATTCAAAAAGCATATTATAACTTAGATAAATTGGTGCAAACAGTAAAGTCAAAGTTTGATAGAAAAGGGATACTCCTCACAGACACATTTTACAATTCACTCAACCAAGCCTATAAATTTGTAAATTATGAATTTGAAAATGGAAAATTAATTGCCGAAACAGTGATGAGTATGGAAGGAGAAGAAAAAGAAAAAGAATCTGTACGCATAGAATATGATACCGATGACAATGAAAATTGGATAGAAAAAAAAGTCTTTAAAGGTGACGTATTGATAAAAAAAACAACTCGAAAAATCACTTACTACGAAGACAAAAATACCGAAGACAACTAATCAGACGATGACGTGGAAAGAAAAAATGAATGAATATGGAAAAGCAAAAATTCCGTTTTTATTTATCATTGATTTTTTAAAAAGAAATCCTCTTGTATTGACTTTTGATGAAGTTGATGAGCAGGGTATTTTTTTTCAAACGCCTTATCAAAATAGACTTCCATCAAAGCCATACCACCTTGACAAAAAGTTTATTTTCAAATCTTCTCCCCTATCTTATGCTGATTTTTCAATTGCGTTTAATCAAATACAGCAAGAATTACAAACCGGCAATACGTACCTTTGCAATTTAACTTTTGCCACTCCCGTTGTGTGTAATTTGGCGTTAGAAGAAATTTTCATTCATAGTCAAGCAGCGTATAAAATTTTACTACCGAATCATTTTGTATGCTTTTCGCCAGAGTGTTTTGTTCAAATACAGCAAAACACAATTTTGACTTATCCGATGAAAGGAACAATTGATGCAACAGTAAAAAATGCAGAACAAAAAATTTTAAATAATAAAAAAGAAGAAGCTGAACATGCCACAATTGTCGATTTGTTACGTAATGATTTAGGCAAAGTGGCACACGAAATTAGCGTCAATCAATATCGCTATATTCAAAAAATAAAAACTCACCACAATGAATTATTACAAATTAGTTCAGAAATAAAAGGCACTTTATTACCCGCCTATCAAAATAATTTTGGAGATTTATTTGACAGTTTATTACCTGCTGGTTCAATTTCTGGGGCACCTAAAGAAAAAACAGTACGTATTATTTCGGCAATTGAAAAGCGTGAACGTGATTTTTATACCGGCGTATTTGGTGTGTTTGATGGGCAGAACATCGATAGTGCGGTGATGATTCGTTTTATTGAAAAAAAAGGCGACCATCTTTTGTATCAAAGTGGTGCAGGCATTACAACAAAAAGTAACCCGCAAGAAGAGTATCAAGAAATTATTCAAAAAATATATGTCCCAATTTATTGAAAGTATTTGCGTTAAAAATGGTATTGCTCAACATATTGCTCTACATGAACAACGCATGTTGGCAACGCAACAATATTTTTTTAAACATTTTCAGACAATTGATTTAAGCAACGTTTTTCAAATTCCAACACATCTACAACAAGAAACTCTTTTAAAGTGGAGAATTATTTATGACACGAAAATCATTTCAATAACATGGGAAAAATATATTCCCAAAATAGTGCAACGCGTAGCATTGGCAAAGTGCAATTTACTTGACTATAAATTTAAATTGAAAGACAGAATGATTTTAAATGAGTTGTTATTACAAAATAATCACGCCGACGATATTCTTATTGTTCAAGACAATTTGATTACTGATGCGTCTTATGCTAACCTTGTTTTTGAAACAGATGACAATACATTATTTACGCCAACTTCATTTTTATTAAACGGCATCAAACGTCAATTTTATTTATCACAACATTTTATTACAGAACAAAGAATCACAATAGACAATATCAAACAATTTCGTTCCGTTCATTTCATCAATGCAATGCTTGATATAGGCGACTTAACACTTTCCATTAACGCTGAAACAATACATGGTATAGATTTTATTTAACGCTATCATTCAACTCAAAGACATGCCAAAACAAAAAAAAACAAATTCATATCAACGCATTTTAAAATACATCAAGCCTTACAAATACAGATTTATTGTCAGCATTGCATTAGCTATTGGCTTGTCTTTTCTTGCACCGTTACGTCCGTTATGGATACAAAAAACAATTGAAGATTATATTCAAAAAGGGGCTATCGCACCTTATCTCAGCAAAACAATTTGGAGTAACGAACTGGTGCAAGCCATTATATGGATTACCGTATTGCAGATTGGTCTGATTTTGATGGAAACGTTATTGCGGTTTATTTTTTCATTTACGTCTGCGTGGCTTGGGCAAAATATTGTCAAAGATTTACGATTAGAGGTGTACAAAAAAATCATGTCGTATAAAATAAGTCAATTCGACAAAACGCCTGTTGGCACACTCAGCACAAGAACAATCAATGATATTGAAGCCATCAACAGTATTTTTTCAGAAGGTTTTGTACCCATTCTTGCAGACGTATTGTCAATTAGCATCGTTTTGATTTCTATGTTTTATGTCAATTGGCAATTAGCCTTAATTTCTTTAGCCCCCTTTCCTGTATTGTTATTTACAACTTATTTTTTTAAAGAGAGCGTAAAAAAATCGTTTCAGAAAGTTCGTCTATCCGTTGCCCAACTCAATACTTTTGTACAAGAACACTTGTCTGGCATGAGTTTCATACAAACTTTTAACCTACAAGAACAAGAATTAGAAAAATTTAAACGTACCAATTCTTTGCACAAAAACGCCAATGTGAAAGCCATTTTTGCCTATTCTGTTTTCTTTCCTATTGTAGAAATTACGGCAGCGGTTTCAATTAGTTTTTTGATTTATGCTTCAATTTACACACAAGTGAATGCTAGTATTTTAGTGTTCTATTTTTTATCACTGAATCAAATTTTTAGACCCTTGCGTTTTATTGCAGATAAATTCAATGTCATACAAATGGGCATGGTTGCTTCGGAACGCGTGTTTGCCATTTTAGATAATACAGAAATTTTAGAAGATGATCCGACAATTCACATACACCTAAAAGAAGAAAAAATAAAAGGCAAAATTGTTTTTCAAGACGTGTCTTTTTTTTACAAGCCAGAAAAACAAATTTTACACAACATTAATTTTACCGTTGAAGCCGGCGAAAAGATTGCACTTGTCGGTCCAACAGGAAATGGCAAAAGCACAATTGTGAGTTTGCTCAATAGAATGTATCAACATCAATCAGGAATAATTGAGATTGATAACAAAAAAATTGAAGACTATAATTTGACCTTTTTACGCAGTCAAATTGGTGTGATTTTACAAGATGTATTTTTATTTTCTGGCAGTATTCGTCAAAATTTAACGCTCAACAATCCTGACATTTCAGAAGAACAAATGCTTTCTGCATCTCGACTATTGGGGTTACACGACACAATTATGAAACTTCCCAATGGCTATGATTTTCATGTGATGGAACGCGGCACTTTACTTTCTGTTGGACAAAGGCAACTCATTTCTTTTACACGCATGATGCTTTACAATCCGCAAATTTTAATTATGGATGAAGCAACCTCATCGATTGATACAGAGTCTGAAATACTCATTCAAAATGCCCTAGAGCAACTAATTCAAAATCGCACATCAATTTTAGTTGCACATCGTTTATCAACCATTCAAAAAGTAGATAAAATTTTATTTATCAAAAACGGAACAATTGCAGAACAAGGAAGACACGCCGAATTAGTCGCTCAAAAAGGCTTGTACTATAACTTATATAACAGCATCACTCATGAATAATACCCTTTTTATTAGGGGGTATATTAAAACTGAAAAATAGATTGATAGATAGACACGGTTTGCCTTACGCTTGATTCATTTTTGTTTTATTCATCGCTCACGTCTTTATTTTTATTGAAAAATTATGTGCCAATTTTCTCATTTACACGTTCACACAGAATACTCTCTTTTAGATGGTTTATCCAACATTAGTGCTTTGTATAAAAAAGCAGTAAAAGAAAATATGCCCGCAATTGCAATAACAGATCATGGCAATATGTTTGGTGTATTCAAATTTGTTGCAGAAGCCTATCAACACACAAATGATAAAATACCGAAAGTGAAACCCATTGTCGGTTGTGAGTTTTATGTTGTTAAAGACCGCCGTATCAAGAATTTTACCAAAGACAATAAAGACCGCCGTTGCCACCAAGTGCTGTTAGCAAAAAATGCAATTGGTTATAAAAATTTAATGCGATTATGCTCTTTGGGCTATATAGAAGGCTTGTATTCTAAGTATCCACGCATAGACAAAGAATTAATTGTACAATATAGTGAAGGCTTAATTGCAACCACGTGTTGCCTTGCTGGCAGTGTGCCAGAACTTATTTTACGCGAAGGAGAATTGAGTGGAGAATTAGAATTTAAATGGTGGTTAGATGTTTTTGGTGATGATTATTATGTTGAATTACAAAGGCATGGCATCATTCAACAAGAAAAAGTGAACGAGGTTTTGATTCGTTTTGCAAAAAAATATAACGTCAAAATTATTGCGTCTAATGATGCCCATTATGTTGATAGAGCAGATGAAAGTTTGCATGATATTTTACTGTGTATCAACACAGGCGAAAAAGTGGCTACGCCAAAAATGAATGACAGTAATGATGACGATGAAAATTATGCTAAAGGCAAACGCTTCGGATTTTCTAACGACGAGTTTTATCTCAAGTCTGTTGATGAAATGAAAACTTTATTCAAAGACTTGCCCGAAGCAATTGACAACACAAATGAAATTGTTGGTAAAGTTGAATTGTTGAATTTAAAGCGAGATGTGTTATTACCTAATTTTTCGATGCCTTCAAATTTCAAGACACAATATGAGTATTTGTCTTTTTTAACGTGGAGCGGTGCAAAAAAACGATATGAAATTTTGACCCTTGAAACAGAAGAGCGTATTAAGTTTGAACTCAGCGTAATTGAAAAAATGAAGTTTGAAGGATACTTTTTAATCGTTGCAGATTTTATTGATGCAGCAAAAAAAATAGATGTCATGGTAGGACCTGGCAGAGGGTCAGCTGCTGGTTCTGTCGTTGCTTATTGCTTGGGCATTACAAATATTGACCCTATAAAATATCAACTTCTTTTTGAACGTTTTTTAAACCCAGACAGAAAAAGTTTGCCCGATATTGACACTGATTTTGATGACGAGGGAAGACAAAAAGTGATTGATTATGTCATCAATAAATATGGCGAAGATCAAGTTGCACAAATTGTAACGTATGGTTCAATGGCAGCAAAAAACAGCATTAAAGATGTAGCAAGAGTGTTGGATTTGCCGTTACAAAATGCCATTTCTTTAACCAAGTTAGTTCCAAATCGACCAGGCATCAAATTGAAAAATTTACTTAACCCTGATGAAGACGGACTCAAAAAAATCAAAGAACTGCAAGCCGATGAAAGAAAAAACGTACAAGAATTACAAAGTTATTATAAAGACACTTCAAGTCCTTTTTATACTGTTTTAAATAAAGCGGAACAAATCGATGGAACGACAAGAAATATCGGCGTTCATGCGGCTGGCATTTTAATCGCTCCTGCAAATTTATTAGACACGATTCCTATTTGCAAAGTCAAAGATGCAGACACTTGGGTATCGCAAATTGATGGCGAAGACATTGAAAAAGCAGGCGTTATTAAAATGGACTTTTTAGGATTAAAAACTTTATCCATTATTAAAAAAGCCATTCGCCTCATTCAGCACAATCAAAATATCACAATCGACATTGATAATATTCCCTTAGATGATGCGGCAACTTTAAAATTATATGCAGACGGTTTTACAAACGGCATTTTTCAATTTGAAAGTGACGGAATGAAAAAACATTTACGCGACCTCAAGCCTGATAAATTTGAAGACCTTATCGCCATGAACGCATTGTACAGACCAGGTCCCATGTTTTACATACCCGATTTCATCAAACGAAAACACGGCTTACAAAAAGTAACTTATGACCTTGACGTGATGCAAGAATTTTTACAAGATACGCATGGCATTACGGTATATCAAGAGCAAGTGATGTTACTGTCTCAAAAGATTGCCAATTTTACAAAAGGTGATGCTGATGGATTACGAAAAATTATGGGAAAGAAAAAGGCTGATGAGCTTGCTCCTGTAAGAGAAAAATTTTTAAAACAAGGCATTGAAAATAAGCATGACAAAAAAATATTAGAAAAGATTTGGGACGATTGGGCAAAGTTTGCAGGCTATGCATTTAACAAATCTCACTCCACGTGCTATTCGCTCGTATCGTTTCAACAAGCCTATTTAAAGGTTCATTTTCCTAAAGAATTTATGGCTGCAGTATTAGACAATGCAAGTTCTGATATTGAAGCATTAGGGCATTTTATCGATGAAACCAAACGCATGAAAATTGACATTTTAGGACCCGATGTCAATGAATCTTTGCAAGGTTTTTCCGTTACCCGACAAGGCATTATTCGCTTTGGTTTATCTGCTATAAAAGGATTAGGCGACAATGTTGTAGAACAAATTATTCATGAACGACAAACCAAAGGCAAGTATGAAAGCATTTTTGATTTTGTTGCACGCTTAGAAAAAAAAATCGTTACCAAAAAATCACTTGAAGCACTCTCCTATTCTGGTGCATTGGATACTTTTTCTCACCCACACAGGGCACAATATTTCCATCATACCAATTTGGATAAAATTTTAAAATATGCCCAACAACACGCCACATCAAAAGAGGACAGTACGCCGAATTTATTTTTTGGCATCGCTAATACTACAGAAATCAAAACGCCTGCTTTAGAGCCTTGTGAAGAATGGACACTCTTAGAAAAAATAAAATATGAAAAAGAATATACGGGAATGTTTTTGTCTGGACATCCATTAAATAATTTCCGTTTTGAATTTCAGCATTGCCATTTTACCCCAATTACAGACATCAAAAAACATCCCGAATACTTAAATCAAATCAATGCAACATCAAGTACAACCTTCAAATCTGCAGGGCTGATTATCAATGCACAACACCGAGTTTCTAAACAAGGAAAAAAGTTTGGTATGATTACCGTTGAAGACTATAATGATAAAATAGAACTCGCTTTTTTTGGTGAGCAATATCTGCGAGTGGAACATTTATTAAAGCCCGAAACAGCAGTTTATTTTAGTATGATGTATGAAAAATGGCAGAGTTCTGATGACTGGAAAATTAGAGTAAACAATTTGGAATTATTAGAAGATATGCGTAAAAAATACATCAAAGAATTGGTGATTCAACTTGATGTAAAAGGAATTCAAGAACCGATGATTGATTTTTTGAAGACTTATATCAACAACAACAAAGGAACTACACAACTCAAAGTGATAGTACAAAATACGATACAAGACGACTTGGTTTTTCAAAGCAATGCCATGATTCATCTTGGTGATGATTTAATCAACTACTTAGATACACAAGCAGGTATAATGACTTATCGCATTGTACTCTAATCAAAACAGAACACACTTATTCAGCAAAAACTTGGAGAACCAAAAATTTTAAATAATGCGTATTTTCCATTGCAGGTAAAATGGGGTGGTCTGGTGATTGTGTATTCAAAACCACTTGCCGTATTTTTCGTTTTGCATCTTTTGCAGCTTCGTAAATGGCTTGTAAAAATAAATCTTGCGAAACCAAATTTGTGCAAGAAGAGGTAACTAAAAATCCACCGTGTTTAACCAATTTCAATGCTCGCAAATTAATTTCTTTGTAGCCTGTATAGGCTTTGTCAATGCCATGCCGAGATTTTGTAAACGCAGGCGGGTCAATACAAACCACGTCCCATTTTTGATGTTCTATGCCCCAAATTTTTAATTGGTCAAAAGCATTTGCAACAACAAATTTGGCTTTTTCTACAACGTTATTGAGAACATAATTTTCTTTTGCTTGTAAAATGGCTTGTTCAGAAACGTCCAATACAGTAACCTCTTTTGCTCCATTTGTTGCAGCAGAAATTCCAAAAGAACTTGTATAAGAAAAAGCATCTAATACACGACTTCCACGAACAATATGTTGAATAAATTGTCGGTTTGCTTGTTGGTCTAAAAAATATCCCGTCTTTTGCCCTTCTGTCATATCAACGTACATTTTATAGTTATTTTCTTCAATAACAATGGGGCTTTGAAAGGGTTGAGATAAAAATCCTTTTTGTTGCGGCAAGCCTTCTAAAGTACGAACAGGAACATCGTTGCGTTCATAAATGCCCTTACATTCAGGAAATATTTGTTGTAGGCTGCTCACAATTTCTTTCTTCCAATTGTCGATGCCGAGTGCCAACGTTTGGATAGAAAAATAATCTCCAAATTTATCGACAATCAAAGCCGGCAACCAATCTGCTTCACCAAAAACAAGGCGGCAGTTTGTCGTATAGCCAATTTTTTGTCTGTACGCCCAAGCCTGTTGAATACGTCTCAAAAAAAATTGTTCATCAATAATTTCTTTTTGCTGATAAGTCAAAATACGAATACTGATTTGCGACTGCGAATTGTAATAGCCTTTTGCAAAAAACTTTTTTGCAGAAAAAAAAACATCAACAATACAGCCATCTTTTGCATCACCTTCAACACTGACAATGTCATTATTAAAAATCCACAAATTGCCAACAACTAATTTTTTAACCGCTTTGGCATGAAGAATAATTTTTGGGTTCATCGTTTTATTTTTGTAAGTCTTGTAAACGCTTTCTCGCAACGGCAAATGTGCTATCTAAAAGAAGGCTTTGTTTGTAATATAAAATGGCTTTTGCTTTGTCTTTTTTTTGTTCTTGTGTTCTGCCAATCCAATAATAGGTTTCAGGATTTTTATTATTTGTTTTCATGGCAAGTGTAAAAATTTTTAAGGCTTCATCATTCCGTTGATGCGTTAAAAACAAAATGCCTTGCTCTAAATAGGCATCAATAAAAGTCCAATCTTGTTTGATGCAATGATTAAAACATACAGTAGCATTTTCTATATCGCCAATGCCTGCAAAGTAAACGCCTTGTATGTAGTGTGCTTTTGCGTACAATACTTCTTTGTCGCTTTTTAAAAGCGTAAGACAAAGCGGAATCGCTTTTTTATTTTTTTGTTCCGCATACAAATACGCCAAAGCAATTGTTGCATCAAAGTTTTTTTTGTTCTGAGCAATCGCTTGTTCAAAGCAAATTATCGCACTATCATTTTGTTGGAGTTGTAAAAACAATTGTGCCTTTTTTGTTAAAAGCCAATCTTTATTTTCATTGTGTTGTAAGGCAGAATCTATTTTGGCAATTTGTTGTTGTGGGCGTTCTTGCTGTGATATTTGTTTTATTGTATCGCTATGATTTGAAGCAGAATTGGGCTGCTGACCACAAGCAATAAAAAATAAAGAAGCAAGTAAAACAAGAACAATAAAATGACGTATCATATAACGATATGGATAAAACAGAATGTTGCGAAGTAATGCGTCCATTTGAATATTTGATAAAAAAAATATTGGCGATGAAGTTGAAAAGGGCGTTTAGTACAAAAAATTATTTTAGCACAAAAAAAATAAAATGAATTCCTTCGGCAGACTTTTTAGAATCCATATTTTTGGTGAATCACATGGTGATTTTGTAGGAATCACAATTGATGGATGCCCAGCAGGAATTTCGCTCGTTACGGCTGATTTTATGTCAGACATCAAACGCCGACAAGCAGGTGCAGCAGGAACAACTCCAAGAATAGAAGCCGATTTGCCCATTTTAGCAACAGGCGTTTTTAAAGAAAAAACAACGGGAGCACCGCTGACCATTTTATTCAAAAATGAAAATACAAAATCAAAAGACTACGAACATTTAACCGTTATGCCAAGACCTGGGCATGCTGATTTTGTAGGCATGAAAAAATTTGGCACATATAATGATTATAGAGGCGGCGGACATTTTTCTGGCAGATTAACTCTTGCGTTAGTTGCCGCAGGCGTTGTAGCGAAAAAAATCTTGCAGCATATTTCTGTTCAAGCCCATTTAACAGAAGTCAATGGCAATAAAAATATTGAAGAAGAAATTACCAAAGCCATTCAAAAACAAGACAGCGTTGGCGGCATTGTTGAATGTACGGTCCAAAATATGCCCATTGGTTTAGGAGAACCTTTTTTTGATAGCATAGAATCTGTTTTAAGCCATGCCATTTTTTCTATTCCTGCCATTAAAGGCATTGAATTTGGCAGCGGATTTGCAGCTACAAAAATGACCGGAAGCAACCATAACGACGCCCTTATAGACGCTCAAGGAACAACAAAAACAAATCATGCTGGTGGCATTAACGGCGGCATCAGCAATGGCAATCAATTGGCATTTAAAGTGGCTGTAAAACCCACTGCCAGCACGCCACAAATTCAACAAACAATGAATTTAAAAAATCAACAAATAGAAAATTTAGACATCAAAGGCAGGCATGATTTGTGCATTGCATTGCGTGTGCCTGTTGTGGTTGAAAGTGTTACCGCTTTTGTATTGGCAGATTTTTTATTATTAGAACGACAACGCATACAATAAAAATAAAATACCAAATGGTTTCGTAGCTCAACTGAATAGAGCATCTGATTTCGGCTCAGAAGGTTTTGGGTTTGAATCCCAACGAAACCTCAAAGCCACTTTCACCAGAAGGTGGCTTTTTTATTGCTCGTAGTTTGTTAGAATTTGGAGAAAGCGGCAACTTGTCTGCCGTTTAAAAATCTATCACAGAATGGCTATCAACAACACAAAGAACAATAAAAATGAGCATTTTAAAATGGCAAAATCCTCGCTTCATTCAATCAAAGAATCGAGGAGTTTGTGATGGTTTCAAAATGCTTTCTCAATATTCAAAAATCTATCCCTTGTAGACACCGCTAACTAAGGGGAGGTGATGGTTAAGGTATAGACAGCTGGAGTTCCTGCACCAACAGAATTTGTTGGCGTAATTGTTAATTTGTATGTGCCTACGGCAACTCCATCTGTCCATGAAATTTGACCTGTAGTAGAATTGATACTAACGCCACTGGGCGATCCGGATGTAGATGTGTCTCCATCCTTAGTAAATGAAGATATAGCATAAGTTACAAATGCACCTCCTTTATTGATTGTTGGTGTAACTGAAGTGTCGGATGTACCAAAATTACGTATTGAACTATCTTTGCTATAAACCAAACCACTTGGAGCAACAGCGTTTATTGTTAAAATATAGAAAACAGGATTCCCTGCACCAGCAGAATTTGTTGGTGTAATTTTTAAAGGGTATGTACCTGCAAGAACTGTATTTGTCCACGAAATTTGACCTGTATTTTGATTGACACTAACGCCACTTGGGTTACCACTCATTGAATAAGTTACAGTTGCTGCACCTCCGTTATTGATGCTTGGTGTAACTGAAGCATCGGCTGTACCAAAATTACGTATGGAAGTATCCTTGCTATAAGCTAATCCACTTGGTTTTACGGCTTTAATTGTTAATCCATAATTAGCACCAATTGTATCCGCTTGATTTCGAGCAATTACTCTAAAGGAATATATTCCTACAGGAACTTCATTTGTCCATAAAATTTTACCTGTTTTGTCATTGACACTAACCCCTGCTGGAACAGGAGACGAGGTAATGGAATAAGATACAGGTGCTCCGCCGTTCTTGATTGTTGGTGTAACTGAAGTGTCGGATGTACCAAAATTACGTATTGCAGTATCCTTGCTATAAGAGAAAGCACTTGGCACGATAGCTTTGATGGTTAAGGTATAACTTTTCGTAGTTGAACCTGCAGAATTTGTAGCGGTAATTGTTAAAGGGTATATTCCTGTAACAACTGCATTTGTCCATAAAATTTTTCCTGTAGTTGAATTGATAGTTACGCCACTAGGATTACCACTTATGGTATAAGTTACTGTTGCACCTCCGTTATTGATTGTTGGGGCAACCGAACTGTCGGCTATACCAAAATTACGTATGGAAGAATCCTTGCTATAAGCTAAATCTTTTGGAGCAACTTCTTTGATGGTTAAGGCATAACCAACGGAAGTACCTGCACCTTTTATATTACTTGGTGTAATTTGTAAATTGTAGGCACGTACAATAACAGTATCTGCCCATAAAATTTTACCTGTAATTGCATCTATGCTGATACCACTTGTTACAGGCGAAGTCGTCATCGCATAGCTTACAGATACTCCTCCGCTATCGATTTTTGGCACAACTGAACTGCCACTTTTACCAAAATCACTTGTTGCACTTGCTGCACTTGTTCCATCTGTGTTCTTATAAAGCAAATCTTTTGGAGCAAATTTTGTTATGTTCAATGTATATTTAACAGGAGTTCCGTTACTATTTATATCATCACGATTCCGTGGTATAATTGTGATCTCATGCTTACCTACAGGAACTGTATTTGTCCATGAAATTACGCCTGTCATTGTATCAATGCTGATACCGTTTATTGTAGGCAAAATCGTCATTGTATAGCGAATAGAATCTTTACCCGTAACACCGGTAATAACAGTGGGGATAGCTGACTGACCAGCTATTCCAAAATCATTTGTTGCAGAGTCTGGATTATACTTTAAAGCACTCGGCGCTGCCAAAGTATATTGTGCATAATAAGTTGTCGCTTGTGCTATCGGACCAAAAGTTGTTACTGCTGTTCCACCATTTGATGCTATAAACCAACCCGCAAAGGTAAACCCTACTTTTTGTGGTGAAGTATTCGGTGCAGTGGCATTTAAACCATCAGCGATGGTTTGTACATACTCTTTTGACTGAGTAGTACTTCCGCCATTCACGTCAAAAGTAACCTGATAAAAAGTTGGTGCAACAATCAATTTGTAATCAACGGCTTCACTTTCGCCTACGGTATTATAGGCTCTTATTTTAATGCGATAAGTTGCTTTTTTTGTATTTTTAGGAATGCTTAATACACCATTTTGTTTATTGATTTTTAAACCAACAAATGCACCAGAATCAATTTGATAATAACCTGCCTTTTTACTACCCCAAGACACACTTGCTGCAACCGAAGTTGTATCGCCTGTTGCTGTTGGTAAAGACAGGATTTGTATTTGATTGACGGCATAGTTTAAGTTACTTGGCTTTTGAGGTTTAATGTTAACCGTAAGTGTAACGGGTTGGCTATTCCCTGCATTGTTTTTTGCTCTTACTTTAATCGCATAGGTGCTGTCTTGGACGTTCGGGCTCCAACTGACTTTTCCTGTTGATGAATTGAGGGCAAAACCGTTAGGATACGGCGCCACCAATTCATACGTTCCTTCTTGATTATTCCAATTGACTGTTGGTGCAGATGAAGTGTCGGCTGTTCCATAAGCACCGTCTATTACAAGCGACGCATACGCCAATTCAGAAGGCACTTCAATGACTATTAGGTTTTCTTTTCTACAAAATGCGAGTAATAAAAGCATGCTCAAAACGCTCAATAGCGTAAAGTGTTTTTTGAAATTATAAAACATAAAAACTACATTAAAAATAAGAATAAGATAAAAGTGCACTCAACAGTAACTCTTTTTTGATAAATAAGCAAAAAAACATTGATTTATTGCACAACGCAAGGCTTCGGTCATCGTTCATCTATCAATGCATTTTTCTGTTTTTATGATTCGATGAGAATACCATAACAAAGGACATCAATTAAGATAAAAACTATTTTTTCTTAAAATTGAACTTTCGGTTGATATAAAAATTCCAAAAGAAAACAATGACGATAGCGGTTATTTTAATGCCATAAAATGCCCAACGTAAAGTGTCATCACAAAACCAAAAATGCAATTGGTTGTTATAATTTGTGCAGAAAAAATTCAACAAATCAAACATGGTGTCATTTCCAAAAAAGACGATCAAATTGTTAAATAAAACGCCAAAGAGACTAATTGATACAAAGCGAATAAATTCTTTTTTCCACGGCTCTTTGCTTCTAAACGTCCATTTTCTATTCAAAATATAATTGACAATAACGCCAACAATTGTACTGCTGATATTAGCGACATATTTATTCATACCGAACAATTCAAACAAGGTATAAACAATGGCAAAATCAACAAGAACACAAATTGCACCAACAGTTCCAAACTTGGTGAGTTGTTTTAACGTGGGTCTTTTATTCAAATAATTTTTCACAATATGAGGCAAGGTTAATTTCAATACTTAAGGGGCTTTTAATTCATTTTCTGTAGCTACAATTTTTACTTGATGGGCATTAGGCTTGCCAAAATAATTTAAATGTAACTTGTCAAAATATTTTTTTTCATATTCAACACGCTGCGTAAAAGCAACATAATTCATGTTTGCAAATTGCGTCCAAGCCACTTCAGACAAAGCCAACAATCTGGGCAATAACATATATTCTAACTGTTTTTTTGATGTAATATATTCTGTCCATAAAGCCCCTTGTATTCCCATCAAATGGTTTGCTTTAACACGGTGCATATAAAGTTCTTTTATCGTACTTACTTGTTTAAACGCCAAAGGCTGTTCTGCCATATTTGGTGATTGATAATGGTCAAAATAATAATACTCACTATTATTAAGAATAACTTTTCGATTTCCATTCAGTGCCTTGAGTACATTTTTTTCTCCCTTCCAACACATCAGAATAAAATCTTTGTCCCAAGAATCGCTAAATTCATCGTCCCATAAAATGACCTTTTTATTTGGTACTTGGTGCCGTAGCGTAGAAAAGAAATAATGTAATAAACCTTTTTCATTGATGCCTAATGCGTTCATTTTTTGTTGGCAAGCAGGGCATTTTTTCCATGCCAGCAATTTAGATTCATCACCACCAAGATGGATATAATTAGAGGGAAATAAAGCTCCAATTTCTCGCAATATTGTGCCTATCATATTGTAATTATTTTCTTTTCCTGCACAGACCAAATCATCGGTATGCCTCCAGCGTGTTAGCACTTCATACGGTTTTTGAAAGCAAGCCATTTCAGGATAAGACGCAATCATTGCCATGCTATGTCCAGGCAAATCAACTTCGGGAATAATTTCAATATTTTTTTCTTGTGCATAACGCACAATTTCTTGTATATCTTTTTGCGTATAAAACCCGTAATGCGGCGTATTGTCTGTTGGATAATCGATTTGTAAACGATCTCTGCCAACAATAGTTTCTCTTCGACAAGACCCTATGCTTGTTAGTTTTGGATACGCTTTTATTTCTATACGCCAACCTTGATCGTCGGTTAAATGAAAATGAAACACATTGATTTTATGAAATGCTAAAATGTCTAAATAAGTTTTAATCACCTCTTTAGAAAAAAAGTGTCTTGCTACGTCCAAGTGCATGCCACGGTGTGCAAAGCGTGGTTCATCAATAATGTCTAATCCATAAAACAGTGCTGCTTGCCGTTTTTCTTCAAAATGATGGTTCAACAATTGGGTCAAAGAAACAAGCCCATAAAAAAGCCCTTTCATTCCGCCTCTGACAACAATTTGACGAGAAAAAAAATCTGTTTTAATCAGATAATTTTCTCCCCTCATTTGTTCATCAAATTGAATAAAAATGTTGAATACAGCAAAATCATTGATTTGTTTTTTATGCTTGTATGCAAGATCAATTTTTAAATTTTCAGCACAAGGACTATAACGTTTTAAGTATGAACTAATTCCCACTCGAATGGGTGCAGAAACAAAATCATTCTCTTTAGCAAATAGTTGATTGAATTCCGTCGTGATATACTTTTTCAAATAAAATGGCATATCTCCGCTAAACACAAATTGTGATTGTCGGTTGATGCAAACAAGTTGTTTATAAATAGTATATGAATTAGGCAAAGGCGTAATCAACGCTTGTTTATTTCTTTCTAAAAATAAAGAATCGGGGACAAAAACTTTTTTTTGACGTGCAGGGGATAGCCTTTCTGTAGGCTGCTTACGAACTGAGATACAGATGACAAATAGAATAAAAAAAACAATGTTATACCGCCACAACCAACGCATACGTCTTACTTATTTAACCTTAGAGTTTAATTTAAATGCCTCTAAAATATTTTTATCTGACTGATATGTAGCACGAAAAACGCCTTGTGGAGAAAAAAGTAAATCTGCTAAACGTTCTTTTAGCAATTGATTGATACTGTTTGTTCTTTTCTTCAAATCGACAAACTGTTGTTGATTAATCGTATGCTGAAAAGAAGTTAAAAAGGCTTCAATTTGTTTTGTATTGACATTGAAATGATGGAAAAAAGTATCTGCATTTTTATACAGCACTAAAGTTTTTCTATGCTCATTGAAAAAAGTATAGGCATAATTTTGAATGGCAAAAGAATGGCGTAAAGCATTTGTTAAAGTGTCTTGTTCTTCTTTCACTTGAATATCAGCTTGAATGCCATTTGAACCAAAGATGATTTTTCCTTGTTGCGTTTTAAATGTGTCTAATAAAATTTTTGCACTATCAGCATGATTCAGAGGAACATAAGAAGGGATTCCATTTTCATTTCTTGAATACTGTTTTTGAATACAACGCCCCGATGGTGTATAATATTTTGCTACAGTAATTCGTACCATCGCACCATTTTTGAGTTGAAATTGTTCTTGTACCAATCCCTTGCCAAAAGAGTTTTCTCCAACAATTGTTGCTCTATCCCAGTCTTGTAATGCACCAGCAACCACCTCGCTTGCAGAAGCCGAATATTTATTCATCAATACGGTCAATTGACCTTCTTCAAATAATCCCTTACGCCTACAACGGTATTGTTTCTCTTTAGAATGAAGCCCTTTTGTATAAACAATCAATTTATCATCAGACAATAATTCGTCTGCAATTTCTACCGCCTCTTCTAATAATCCACCGCCATTATCTCTTAAATCCAAAATTAAATGCTTGCAATTTTGAGATTTTAAATTTTGTAAAGCCGCAATAAATTCTTTTGCTGTCGAACCTACAAATTTATCCAATTTAATGTAGCCTGTAACGCTATCTAACATGGTATAAATGGGTACACTTTTCAACGGAATAATATCTCTTACTATGGTCAAAGATTTTTTTTCTTGATTTCTCAAAATGTGAAGTTGAATTTTTGTGCCGCGTGGTCCTTTAATGTATGGTTTGATATTGCTTTGATGTAAAAGTGTTTGCGTATCGACTGCGAGCAATTGGTCGCCAACCTGCAAACCCGCTTTTTCAGAAGGTCCTTCAGGCAGCACACGTAATACCAAAGGCGTGTCTTTGAGAAAAGTGTATTCTATGCCAATACCTTCAAATTTACCATCAAACTCTTCATTGATTTGTTCTACAAATTGAGGTAAAATATAGGTCGAATGAGGATCTAAACTTTTGACTAATTCTGCCGTTTTTTCAGCAGTAATGTTCTCTAAATTGACGGTATCAACATATTGGTTGTTAATCAGGTAAACCAATTCATCGAACGAGTTTTTTTTCGCTGCAATAAAAAATTCTGATGGGTGTCGAATTTCTCGCGACACTTTGTACCCAATAAGCATGCCTATAATGAGCGTAACAGAAAACAAAAGTGGCAAAAAATATTTAGATGAAGAATTCATACATGTTATTGTTGAGATTTTTTGTAAAAATACAAAGTAACAAAAAGGAAAATAATATTGGGCAACCAAGCTGCTAATAAAGGCGATAACCCAGAATTAACTGAAAACACTGTAGAAAATCGGTCTAAAACAACATAGATTGCTGAAATAAGGAGTGCAACCGCAAGATGGATACCTGACCCACCACGTATTTTTTTTGACGAAATAATTGCTGCAATCAAACTTAAAATAATGATAGAAAATGGCGTTGCGTCTCGTTTGTAATATTCAATTTTATATTGATTGATTTGCCCCGACCCTTTTAATTCCTCTTGTGCAATTTTTGTTTTTAACGCCGATGTACTTAGTTTTTCTTTTAAGTAAAAATCATAACTCAAATCACTTGGTTGTAAAAACGTACGAAAAATAGTGCTGTCTTGATAAGAAATCGTATGCCCTAATGAAGATATTTTTCTATTCATCAGGTGCTTCAATAACCACACATTTCTTAGCGTGTCCCACACCATACTATCAGCCCGACTAATGCTCGTTAAATGCGAATTTTTATTTTCATAAAAACTCACTTCTGTTGCAATTTTTGTTTGCACATTATAGGATTTTAATTCTAAGGTTAGGTTAGAATCTACCTTCATAGAATAATTATTCAGCGAAGTATAAGGCGGCCTTCCATCAACATATTGAATCAAAAAAGCAGCTTTCTTTTTATTCAAATAAGGAATCAATTCAAAATTAGCAAACCAGGCAATGGTTGCTATCAATACGCTGCCAAAAAAATATGGTTTTAAAATTTGCAATAAACTAATGCCCGAAGAAAACATGGGAATAAATTCTGTTTTACCTGCAAGTTTAGACGTAAAAAGAACCGTTGCGATGAATACAAATATCGGCAACAACAAATTGATAATATGCGGAACGAACGCCAAATAATAACCCACAATTTGTTTTTTAGACAAATCAGGATTGGCAAAATTGTCTGTTTTTTCACTGTAATCTATTGCAACAGAAATGACAATAAATAAAAAAATGAGATAAAAAACAGTCGTTAAATAATTTTTGATTAAATATTTATCAATGATACTTAAACGAAAAAAACGGCGAAGCGAGGCGGTCATTTTGGGTTACAATCTTTGTGTAATAATGTCTAAAATATTTGTTTTCCAAGAAGAAAAATTATTGTTTACAATTTGAATGCGAGCTTGTTTCACAAGGTGTAAATAAAAAGCTAAGTTTTGCATACTCGCAATTTGTAATGCTAACAATTCATTGCTCATAAACAAATGTCTTAAATAAGATTTTGAATAATGCAAACTCAATGGAGCATTCGTCAAACCTTCGTCTATGGGACTAAAATCATTCTTCCATTTTTGATTTGTAATATTAATAATGCCTTGTGTTGTAAACAACATGCCATTTCTGCCATTGCGTGTAGGCATCACACAATCAAACATATCAATGCCCAACTCGATACAATTCAAAATGTTTTTTGGTGTGCCAACCCCCATTAAATAGCGCGGTTTATTTGTCGGTAAATGTTCGCAACATAAATTCGTCATTTCATACATGGTTTGTTCATCTTCTCCAACACTCAAGCCACCAATCGCATAACCCACTTGATTTTTTTCTGCTACATACAAACACGATTCTTTGCGTAAATCTGCAAACACGCTGCCTTGAACAATAGGAAAAAAAAGTTGTTCGTAACCATATAAAGGCTGATTGGCAACATTGTCTTGAATACACTCATCTAACCAACGATGCGTTTTTTTGAGCGACTGTTTTGCATAAGCATAATCACAAGGATAAGGAGTACATTCATCAAACGCCATCATAATGTCAGCACCAATGTGGCGTTGAATATTCATTACGCTACGCGGTGAAAAAAAATGTTTTGAACCGTCAATATGTGATTGAAAGCTAACGCCCTCTTCGGTTATTTTTCTTATTTTTTGTAAAGAGAAAACTTGAAATCCGCCACTATCTGTCAAAATAGGTTTGTTCCAGTTTTGAAATTTGTGTAAGCCTTGCGAAGATAAAAAGGTATCGATGCCAGGTCGCAAATAAAGATGATATGTATTGCCCAAAATAATTTGCGAACCAATTTGGTGAAGCTGAAATGCATTTAATGATTTGACCGTGCCTTGTGTGCCTACAGGCATAAAAATAGGCGTTTCTATTTGACCATGTGCTGTTTGTAAAATGCCAGCACGGGCTTGAGAATGTGCGTCTTGATGTTGAAGTGTAAAAAGGGACATTGTTATTTTTAATCGTCTTTAAAAAAAAGTAAATCCACACGAAATAAACCACGAATTGCTTTTGGCACGATGATATTTTTTTATAGCAAAAAATCATGCTTTATTACAAAGACTTTTTAACGATGATAGGAGTGCTTTTTCACAAAATAAAAATGAGTTCATTTGACTACTCACATCATCTTAATTACGTTTAAATTTTCCCTAAACGGCATGTGAAAAAAAATATCTTTCCACAGTTGCTGTCTCACTCTCAATGCAACAGAAAAAAAACTCCATAACGATAAACGATTCTTTTTTATGCAAACGCATATTTCACTACCACAAGGTTCAATTGAAAAAAACACAACGACTTTAAATTTAGGTCCTACCCATCCGGCTACACACGGCGTTTTTCAAAACATTTTAGAAATGGATGGCGAACGCATTATTAGTGCAGAATCTACCATTGGTTATATTCATCGTGCATTTGAAAAATTAGCTGAAAGACGCTCCTACTACCAAATTACGCCAATTACAGATCGCTTAAATTATTGCTCATCACCATTAAATAATATGGGTTGGCACCTTACGTGTGAAAAATTATTTCAAATTAAAATACCCAAACGTGTAGAATATCTTCGAATTATCATTATGGAGCTTGCGCGTATTGCAGACCATTTAATTTGTAATTCGATTGTTGGCGTAGACACAGGTGCTTATACGGGCTTTTTATATGTATTTCAATACCGAGAATTGATTTATGAAATTTACGAAGAAGTCTGCGGCTCTCGGCTAACAACAAATATTGGACGCATTGGTGGCTTTGAAAGAAATTTTACCAATACGGCATTTCAAAAAATAGAAAAATTTTTAGCTGAATATCCAGCTGTTTTAAAAGAATTTGAAAATCTATTTACACGCAATAGAATTTTTGTTGACAGAACAAAAGGGACAGGGGCAATTAGTGCAGAACGAGCTTTAAATTATGGCTTTACGGGTCCAAATTTAAGAGCTACGGGAATTGATTATGACTTGCGTGTACAACAACCGTATAGCAGTTATGAAGACTTTGATTTTTCAATTCCTGTAGGCAAAACAGGCGACAACTATGACAGATTTTTAGTTCGTAATGCAGAAATGTGGCAATCTCTTCGCATTATTGAGCAAGCGTATAAAAAAATACAAAGCATGGATGCTAACGTTTTTCATGCCGATGTGCCAGAATATTATTTGCCAGAAAAACAAGCTGTTTATACAAAAATGGAACAACTCATTTATCACTTTAAAATCATTATGGGTGAAGTGCATGTTCCAAAAGGAGAAATCTATAACGCTATTGAAGCGGCGAATGGAGAGTTAGGATTTTATCTTATCAGCGATGGAGGTAGAAGCCCGTATCGACTGCATTTTAGAAGACCTTGCTTTATTTATTATCAAGCCTTCACAGAAATTGTTAAAGACAAAATGTTGAGTGATGCGATTATTACGATGAGTAGCCTGAATTTAATTGCTGGCGAATTAGACGCATAAAATAAAGATGATTTTTTACACCAATTTGTATCAATAAAAATATGAAACAACCTTTCGTTTTTAACCCAAGCAACGAAGCACTCATTCAACAAATGATGAGTCGCTACCCTCAAGGAAAACAAAAAAGTGCCTTGATACCCATTCTTCATCTTGCCCAAGAACAGAATAGTTATTTGTCTGACGAGGCAATGAACGAAGTTGCCCGAATACTCAATATTAAACCAATAGAAGTCTATGAAGTGGCTACATTTTACTCGATGTTTCACTTAACCCCTGTTGGCGAATATGTATTTGAAATTTGTAGAACAGGACCTTGTATGTTGAAAGGGTCTGATGAAATTATTCAATATGTGCAGAAAAAATTAAACATTAAAATCAATGAAACAACCGCAGACAAAAAATTCACACTCAAAGTTGTAGAATGTTTAGGTGCATGCGGATACGCTCCTGTTATGCAAGTGGGCAAGCACTACAAAGAATTTTTAACAAAAGAAAAAATTGACCATATCATAGATACCTACATCCATCATACAAATTGATTTTTTTTCATATTTAAAACAATCATTGCCATGAATAGAAAAACCTTCTTGTCGAATATGATAGGCACAGTTGCCTTATTGAGCATGCCTAACAATATTGAAGCCTTGGCTCGCAAAAAAAAATACCCAATTGGCATTCAGCTATGGAGTGTAAAAGAAGATATGGCAAAAGACCCCATGAACACACTCATAGAAATTTCTAAAATGAGCTATCAATACGTAGAAAGTTTTGATGGTGAAAAAGGAATGTTTTGGGGGCATAAGCCCAAAGAATTTAAACAGCTTTTAAAAGATTTAAACTTGAAAATTTTATCCAGCCATGTAGACATAACAAAAGACTTTGAGAAAAAAGCAGAGGCAGCAAAAGAGGCTGGGCTCAAATACCTTATTTGTCCGTTCATTGGAGTACAAAAAGATTTAGATGGATACAAAAAAGCTGCAGAACAATTTAATCGTTGTGGAGAGATTTGTACTAAAAATGGTATTCGTTTTGGATATCACAACCATAGCTATTCATTTACTTTACAAGAAGGTCAATACCCTCAAGATATTATGATGAAAGAAACTGACCCCAATTTGGTCGATTTTGAAATGGATATTTATTGGGTTATTGTGGCTGGACAAAATCCTATTGAATGGATAAATAAACATCCTCACCGCTTTAAATTATGCCACGTCAAAGACAGAGAACACGATGCGACAGATAATTTTGCTTCTTGCATACTCGGAAATGGCACTATCGATTACCCAAGTATATTGTCACAATTAAAAGAAAAAGATGTAAAACACTTTATTGTTGAACAAGAAAAATTTGCAGAAGGTAGCCGTTTAATGTGCATAGAAAAAGACGGGCAGGTGTTGCAACGGTGGTTGTAAATTCGTTACCTCCAAAAATAAAAAAAAGAAATATTTTGTAAAGCTATGTTCTTTCCTATTTTCGGCATCTTCAAAAAAACAATAGTCGTTCTTTGATTTGTTTGGATCGGTAGTTCAGTTGGTTAGAACGCTGCCCTGTCACGGCAGAGGTCGCGGGTTCGAGTCCCGTCCGGTCCGCACAACAAATTTGTTTTTAGCCTTATAGTATAGTGGTAGTACAACAGATTTTGATTCTGTCCGCCTAGGTTCGAATCCTGGTAAGGCTACATTTTGAAGTTTTTTCAATTCGTCTTTCTACACTTAATTTTTGTGTATTAAAAAAATCAACTCACTGCTGATTTCTTTTTTTTGATAAAGGCTTTTTACTGTTTTTATATCTGTCATTACTTTTCTTTTAGAAATATTGAAATACAGAAAAGTTTGATATTCAACCGTCATCATCAACGTGTTTTTCAATAAATTTGTAGTATCATACAAATTATCTTTTAATCGGTCATGACCAGCATCAACAATTTCTTCATATTCTCGAATTTGGTTTTGCTGATAAAAAGCAAGAAGAATATTTTGTATTAAAAACATGAGAATAATATTTTAACCAAAAATAAAAAAATAGTTTACCAATAGGCTGATCGATTGATATTTATCAATTTTTTATGCCTTGGGAGGATTTTATTTTTGGAATACAAGAGAACTTTTTCTATCTATATCGTTTGGCTCAAAACATTAACTTAGGCGAATATTTTTTATATACATAAGTTTTTGAGTTATTTTTTATATGAATAAATTGATTGTTATTCTTGTCTTAACAGGATTGAATTTTTGCTGTGGCATTTATTCTTTTAACGATGCGAGCATTCCGCCAGAAGTAAAAACAATTAAAATCAATGTGTTTAAAAATAATGCCTTGCTTGTCAATCCTATTATTAACACAATGGCAGCAAACGAACTCATTTCTAAAATAAGAAATCAAACCCGTTTGTTTATTGTCAATAACAGCAATGCTGACTATGAAATTTCTGGCACTATTAATGGCTATACTGTTTCAACAACGAATATCAACAATAATCAAGTAGTAAAAAATCAATTAACGCTTGATATCACTTACAGTTTTATCAATCATATAGAAAGTCAAATTCCCAATATTAAAAGTGCCGATTTTCCTTTAAGCATTAACCAAGAATTTGAAGCAACACAGACTTTATCAGCAGTAGAAAACGACCTTCTATCTACAATGATCCCACAAATTACAACACAAGCTTTTAACAAAATTTTTTCTTCATGGTAAATAATGAAACGACTATTTTTTCTGCCATCAACGAGTTTGTTGAAGAGCGTTTTAATGTCAAAAATATCGACCTTGTTTCTATCTCTCAAATAGAGCAAGGAATTGAAAAAGCACCTTACAATACTTTTCTACGCATGTTGTATGTGCTTAAGCTTGTTCTCTTACAAAAAAATGGAGAAAGTGGTGTAGATATAGAAAAGGTGATTGCAGAAAATGAGTTCTTTTTCTATCAACACTTATGGTTTTCGCATCAAATACAAAATTTCACTTCTTTAATTCAAGAGTCTAAAATAGTAAGTGTTGAAGAAATAGAAACAAAGAAAAACATCAAAGCAGATTCTGAACTTGCTCAGAAAAAAGAAGTTATTCAATCAGAAAGTAAAAAAACAAATGAAGATATTGAATCAACTAAAAAGAAAATTGTAGTAACGAATCGACCCGGCATAAAAATCATAGCACCAAAAAATGTTGCAATTGATGCAAGAAAAAAAGAAACCAAAAAAGACGAAATAGAAATAGGGCAAAAGAAAAGTTTCACCACTACTACCCCTATCATCAAAACACTACAACAAAAAGAAAAAGAAATCAAAAAATCAATAAAAGAAATTCCAACAACAGCGACTGCTATCGTCAAAATACCGCAACAAAAAACAACAGAAATAAAAGAACAAAAAGTTGTGCAATCCGAACACGTAGGTAAAAAAGAAAGTCCAACAACAGTTGCGGCTATTACAAAAACATTTCAACAAAAAACAACAGAAATAAAAGAGCAAAAAAATGTACAATCTGCAGACGTCGTTGAAAAAGAAATTCCGACAACAGCTGCTGCTATTACAAAAACATCTCAACAAAAAGCAACAGAAATAAAAGAACAAAAAAATATGCAATCCGCAGACGTCGTTGAAAAAGAAATTCCGACAACAGCAGCTTCTATTACAAAAACACCGCAACAAAAAATAACAGAAATAAAAGAACAAAAAATTACAAAATCCGCAGACGTAATTGAAAAAGAAATGAAAACAACAGTGGCGGCTATTACAAAAACATCTCAACAAAAAACAACAGAAATAAAAGAGCAAAAAAATGTGCAATCTGCAGACGTCGTTGAAA
>JAVKMO010000010.1:0-64077 GCA_031539345.1 Chitinophagales bacterium
GAATCTCCGTTCGCTCCTTTATTTAAACCATTTTCCATTTTAATATTTCTTACCGCCGCACTCGCTATACTGTCTTTTAACGGAGTTGTTAATGTTGATATAGCAATTGCTCTCGCCAAACTATCTCTTTGTGGACTGCTTGTCGCATTCGTTAACGTAATTGAACCTGCCGGTGTAACGCTATTTAAACTCCTTCTTTTAACCACGCCTGTCGTTGGGTCTACAGTTAATATACTATCTGTTGCTAAACCGGAAGATAACGAAGGTATAATAATTGAACCTACACTATCAATAGACAAGCGTCTAACATTATTTGTACTCAAGTGCAAAGCCTTATTATTTTTATTTTTAATCTCCACATCACCTTGTTTATTTGTCCCTGCTCGATAACCATCCAAGACAACCTGTGCATTAAGAGCAGTACCCATGAATACCAAAAGTCCAAATGCAAGAAACATTCGCATAGCATTGTTTTTCATTTTCATTTTCGTTTTTGTTACAAAAACTATTGTCATAAATATCAATTTGGATTTGTGATTCATATCAAATATTTTAAAGTTATACGTATGCTTGGTTTTTAAACTTTGTAGAGATTCCTGGATTTAAACATTGCCATTCTGAATAGTACAAGAATGAGAAATGCTAAATTTAAACAAGAGGGTTCAAATCTATAAAAAGAAGTTTTGTCGAATGGTCATTTGTGGATAAATTAACAAATTATTAAAGGTTAAAATACCTATGAAACTTTTTCATACTACAATAAGTCTTACTACTTGAGAATAATTGGCGAATTGATTCGGGTTATATTGATATAAAATACTCAATAACAAGCTAAATAGAGTATCTGGGGAAAAGGCTGTTGAATGTTTGATATTTCTAAAAAAAAGAAAGGGTTCAATGAAATTTGTATTTCCTTGAACCCTTGCTAATAAAGTAAAAATTTACTTTATTGAATTACCGCAAATTCGGTTCTTCTATTTTCTTGGTGTTCTTTTTCAGAACAATTAACGCCTGTATCGCATCTGTTTTTGAGCCTTGATTTACCATATCCTCTTGCTACTAATCTGTCTTTATCAATTCCTTTTTGTACTAAATAACTAACTACAGATTGTGCTCTTTTTTGCGAAAGAGATAAATTATATGCGGCATTTCCTCTTGCGTCTGTGTGAGACATAATTTCTATTCTTATGTTTGGTTTTTCTGTCATAAAAGCAAACAATTTTTCGTCGATAATTTTAGTTGATTCATCGGTTAATTTAGAGCTGTTGTATTCATACAAAATCGGCAAAATCATTGCTCCACCTTGTGCAATACCACAATCCACTTCTTCCCAAACGGCCATGCCACCTTTTTTGACTAATTCTGTTACTGTTACTGTTTTTGTAACCGCAGGCACAATTTCTTCTACAACGCTATCAGGTTTAATAATTTCAGTAACTTTAATTGTTGCGTATTGAGCAGGAATTTCAACTTCTTCTATACGTGCTGGGGTTTTTACAATTTGTTTAGTATACGTACCACCTTTACCCGCAATATTTTCACTTACAACGGTTGCGTCTTGATCTAATAGGGTAATTGGCACACTCATTTCTTTTGAAGGATATTCAACATAACAAGCGGTCATACAACCTTCTTTGTTTGCAGAAGGACAATTTTTTAAAGTTTTATATTCCCATTTAGAATATTTAGGAGAAATGGTATAAGTTTTTGCATCTTCTTTAAATTTTGCGGGAACTACTTTTAAGTTTTCTGAATTAGAACTACTATAAGTTTCCTCTACTGTTTCATAAACAGCAGGAATATAAATCAATTTTTTAGAGGCTTCTTTAACTAAAACTTGCTTTGGAACAAGGTGTGAAGAACCTGGTATCACTTTTAATTTTTTATATTCTGGTTGAACCACAATAGTTTCCACTCTGTTTTCAAATTCATCTCTAGTAATACATTTGATATAACATTTTCCAGAAGCGGGACTCTCTGGCAAATCGCTTTGTCTTGGTTGTTCGATTTGTTTGGGTTGTTCGGTTTGCGGGTAACTTGTTGGTATTACATTGCTCACTTGAGCTTGCGCTTGCAATGTAAATAGACTAAGACCTGTCAAAATAGACTTGCTGAGAAGGTGTTTCATAAAAATTAAAATTAAAGTGAAAAATAAAAGTAAAACGAATGTAGGAAAATAAAGAAACAAAGATGTAAAATAATAATCCGCTGTATAAATTCTTTTTGATGGGTGCCCAGAACTGGAATCGAACCAGCACATTATTACTAATATCAGATTTTGAGTCTGACGCGTCTACCAATTTCGCCATCTGGGCTATGTCGGCGAATATATTTTTTTCAATAGAATAGAAAAATAATGTCTATTCTATCATTTGATTACAGCCACGGAGTTGTGAATAGTCTATGCGTCCTAAAATGGAAAAACTGTTGTCAGCAAAGACTTCTCCCCTGTCTTCTGTTGCAATAAAAGCACATGAAAATTTATTTTCTAAGTCGATAATGTTAATAGCTCCTTTTCCATATTGAAAACAAGACAGTGGGTTGTCTACATCGCGTACAAAAACACGCATTTTCTCTTGATGAGTTACAAAAATACCACTTCCTGTAGAATAAGCTTGCGACATCAATTCTGTCATCCCATATTCAGAATGAATGTGTGAAAGCGAAAATTGTTTGCACAAAAAATCATGCACGTCTGAGCGTAGCATTTCTTTTCGCCTGCCTTTCATACCGCCAGTTTCCATAACAATAACATCATGCAAAGGCATTGGATAAGCAGTCGCAAAATCTAATAACGCAAAAGTTACGCCGCATAAAATGGTTGGTGTTTTGTAATGAATATGATGTGAAAGTTGCTGTTGAAGTGCGTCGAAATTATGTAGAAAAAAACCGCTTTCTGACTTGTGGTTTGTCTGTTTCACAAAGTGTTGTGCCATTGCAACAAGAGACGAATCCTGACGCTCTAAATACGATGGTAATAAAAACAAGAAGGCATAATCACGAATATTTCCATACTGTTTTTCAAAACATTCGATTGTATTTAACAAATAGTCTGACACACTTTTTATAGCGTGACGAGAGGGCGTGTTACTTGTTGTCGCACTACTTAAAAAAACGGTTTCTTCTTGAAATAAAGTTGTTTTTATGGTATGGTTTTTAAAAAAAGTAATCGGCAAAAAAGGAATGTCGAATATGCTTTCTATTGTGTCCGGATTTTTTTTTAATCCATCACAATACATTTTGTAAAAAGCATTTTCATGATATTGGAAAGCAAATAACTCAATTGCTGTCGTTTCAAAATTTACTTTCATGCATCACTAATTTGTTCTTAAAAAAATGCAAAAGAATTGCTTTTTATGAGATTAAAAAGAATAGTATTGTGTTCCCCGTAACAACAAAGCAACAAGACAAGCAAATTGTCTTGCGTTGTGTTTTTTATCTTTAACAATTTTTATCTAAAGGAAGTTTATGGAAAGATTAGTTGGTATTTTGGGTATTTTATGTGCTTTAGGATTAGCATTTTTAATGTCTGAACAAAAAAAAGAAATCAAACTCAGAATTGTTTTTGTTGGACTTGCAATGCAAGCTGGTCTTGCTTTTTTAATTCTAAAAACAGAATCGGGTATTTATTTTTTTGAACGTTTGGGTCGCCTTATTGTGCATTATATTGAAGCACCTGCAAAAGTCGGTGCAGAATTTGTTTTTGGCTTCTTAGTCCGCCAAGATATTCTTGCACAAAGCGTTGGTGCGGCACATAGTTTTGTGTTCTTCTTCAACATTTTAGCAACGCTTATTTTCATTGCAGTCTTGGTTAATATTGGCTATTATTTTGGCATCATTCAAAAGATTGTTTCGCTTGCTGCACGAGGCATGAATTATTTATTGCCAATTAGTGGTAGCGAATCTGTTTCAAATATTGCAAGTGCTTTTGTTGGTCAAGTGGAAGCACAAATTATGATTAAGCCTTATTTAAAAGGCATGACAAAATCAGAATTGTTTACGTCTATGGTAGGCAGTTTTTCTTGTATTTCTGGAAGCATTATGGTGGTCTATATTAGTTTAGGCATTAACCCAACGTATATTATTGCAGCAAGCATTATGGCAATACCAGGCTCTTTGTTGTTGTCAAAAATTGTGATGCCAGAAACTGAAATTTCAGCTACACGTGGCAATGCAAAAATTCATATTGAACACGATAATACAAACATCATCGCTGCAATTACAAATGGTTGTTTAGAAGGGTTAAAAATTGCATTGAATATGGCGGCGGTTTTAATTGGTGTCATTGCTTTAATCAAACTCGTGAACTTGGGTTTAGGCGGATTGGGGGGATTGTTTCATTATCAACCTTTAGACTTGACGACTATTTTTTCATGGCTATTCAGACCTTTAATTTATCTGATGGGGGTTCCTCCACAAGATGTTGCCGCAGTAAGCGGATTATTAGGCATAAAACTCACGGTGAATGAATTTGTTGCTTTTATGGATTTGCAAAAAATAGTTAACACCCTTCAACCCAAAACAATCATGATGATGACAATTGCCCTGTGCAGTTTTGCGAATTTTTCTTCACTTGGAATGCAAATTGCAGGCATTGGCGAACTTGCCCCTACACGAAAAGCAGACATTATGAAAATTGGTTTCAAAGCCTTGCTATGTGGTTCTTTAACGTCTTATTTATCGGCAAGTATTGTTGGTGTTTTGTTTTAAAAGAGAGGGGAACAAAAATTTATTTGCCTTGATTTAACAGATGGTACAGCATCGTTTGATTGCCAAATATTTTTGAAAAACCGCGTACGTCTTCTCCGGTCCACATTTTATTTTCTTCTCCATATTGACCAAATTTTGCGTTCATCAAATCATGTTTAGAGTCAATGCCCAACAATTCAAAATGCTGTGGTTTGATTTTGACTTTGACTAAACCGGTTACGTTTTGTTGTGTGTCTTGCAAAAATTGTTCAATGTTTCTCATCACAGGATCCATGTATTGCCCTTCGTGCAACCAGTTGCCATAAAATTGAGACAAGGTTTCTTTCCATGTCAATTGCCATTTTGTAAGCACGTGCTTTTCTAATAAATGGTGTGCTTTTAAAATAATCAATGGTGCAGCGGCTTCAAAACCAACACGACCTTTAATGCCAATAATGGTATCGCCAACATGAATGTCTCTGCCAATGCCATAACCATTGACCATGTCTTCTAAAGCAAAAATGGCTTCTGTGGGATGCTTGAATTTTTTCTTTCCAATTTGAAACAATTCTCCTTGCACAAAATGCAAATCAATTTCTTGTGTATCTTTTTTTGTGAGCGGTTTTGTGTAAGCCGTTTCTGGCAAATTGCCCATCGAGTGAAGCGTTTCTTTTCCGCCAATTGATGTTCCCCACATTCCTTTGTTAATTGAGTATTGAGCTTTTGCAAAATTCATTGTAACGCCGTTTTTTTTCAAGTAATCAATCTCTTCTTGACGCGACAATTTTAAATCTCTAATCGGTGTAATAATTTCAACTCCTGGCAACAAAGTTTGAAACACCATATCAAAACGAACTTGATCGTTACCTGCTCCAGTACTGCCGTGGGCAATGCTATTGATGTTCATTTTTTTTGCATATTGTGCAACGCATAAGGCTTGTGACATTCTCTCTGCACTGACGCTTAATGGGTAGGTATTGTTTTTTAACACGTTTCCAAAGACCAAATATTTGATCACACTGTCGTAATAATTTTTTGTTTCATCAATGTTTTTATGCGAAGCAACGCCAAGCTTTTTTGCATGTTGGGCAATGGCTTGTAATTCTGTAGTTGAAAAGCCCCCTGTATTGACGGTAACAGAATGCACCTCGTATTGTTTTTCTCTACTTAAATATTGCACACAAAATGAAGTGTCTAAGCCTCCACTAAAAGCCAAAATGATTTTTTTCTTTTTCATTGACGATAACAAAATAAAATGAGAGATAAGATGTAGAAATTGGAAATACTTTATTTTTTACTGCTGTCAAATTCGTTCATCAATGCACACAAATAAGCAACACTTTCAATTGACAAACCATTGTATAAAGAAGCCCTAAAGCCACCAGACAAGCGATGGCCTTTTATACCATAAATGCCTTTTTGTTTACAAATAGATAAAAATTCTTGTTCTAAAATTTCGCTGTTGGCAACAAAACAAGCGTTCATCATACTTCTATCTTCTTTCTCTACTGTGCCTTTAAATACTGTTGAAGCGTCTATAGTGTCATACAACATTTTTGCTTTAGTTTTATTTTTTTCGCCGATGGCTTTTACGCCTCCTTGTTCTTTTATCCAAGACAAAGTGAGATAAGCAACATAAATCGCAAATACTGGGGGAGTATTTAACATTGACTGATTGTCAATATGCAAACGATATTGTAGCATTTGAGGGATTTTTCGATTGATTTTTTTATGGAATGTTTTTTTGATAACGACAATTGTGCAACCCGCTATGCCAATATTTTTTTGTGCTCCTGCATAAATAAAATCAAAGTGATTGTAATTCATTTCTCGACTCAAAATATCACTCGACATATCCACGACAAAGGGCAAAGTTGAAGCTGGAAATTCATTCCATTGTGTTCCATAAATTGTATTGTTACTGGTGAGGTGAACATACGCACCTTGTGTAGGCATAACAATGTTTTTAGGGATAGAGAGAAACCCCTTTTCCTCACCACTTGCAAAAACATTCACGGAACCAAAATCTTTTGCAGCTTGAATGGCTTTTGAACTCCACACGCCAGTGTTGATATAATGTGCGGTTTCATTGTCCGCTAAAAAATTCATCGGTATTTGGGAAAATTGCGTTGTAGCTCCTCCTTGCAAAAAAACAACATCATATTCTGTTGAAGACAAATTCATCAAATCCAATAACAAAGCACTTGCAGCAGCAACAATGTGTTCAAACTCTTTTGTGCGGTGTCCAATTTCTAAAATAGAAAGCCCCGATTGATTAAAATTTTGAATGTTTTCAAGGCATTGTTTTTTGACTTCTTGGGGTAAGATAGAAGGTCCTGCATTAAAATTGTGTATGGTCATGTAATTATATTTTTTTTCAAATATAAAAATTGTACAAAAAAGACTTGCAGAAGAAACAAAATGAACGACTGTGGTACAAAATATTATTTTGGCACACGTTAAAAAAAATCTACGGGCGTAGTTCAATGGTAGAATAGAGGTCTCCAAAACCTTTGATGCTGGTTCGAATCTGGCCGCCCGTGCTTCCCTTTTCCTTGTTCAATTAGCATGAAAAAAATAGCAACTCTTTACGGCGTTTTATTTTTTGTTTTTGTGTCGTGTCAAAACACAAAACAACAAGTCATCAATGAAGCGGTTCGATTGAATGAAGACATTTTTTCTAAAATTACCATTCACTTAACACAAGAGGGAAAATTAAAAGCCATCGTTTCTGCCGACAAAGCCATCAGAAAAAAAATAGAATATAATGGAGAAATGGAATCAGAATTTTTCGGACATTTTAATGCCGATTTTTTTGAAATAGCTACTGGAAAAAAAGACATGTTTATTCAATCAAAATATTGTAAGCTGAACGAAAAGACAAACTATATGTTTATGAAAGACAGCGTGTATATAGAAACTACACGTGGCGATAAAATTCACGCCAAAGATTTGACTTGGAACAATGTAACCGAACGCTTTACAACACAAGACAGTATTGACATTGAACGCCCGAATGAACGAGTGCGTGGGGTTGGTTTTTCTGGAAACGCCGATTTATCTAATTATCAAATTTTTAAATCTGTTGGTTCTACACAAAGCCAAACGATTGAGTTTTAAGTTGTAGGCATTGAAGAGACAAATCCCTAACCGATAATTTTTACGCGAACTGTCTATTATAATTTACTATTTTTTATATGACAATTGACAGTTGTAAATGACGTAACCATTTGTATTCGCCTCTTTAGAAAATAAAAGTTTATTTACTCCTACCTTCAAATAAGAAAGAGGAATATTGACATCGGCAACTTGAATACCTTTGCTTTTTCCCAATATCTGAATGCCATTTACCTTGATTGTATTGTCTGGAACAGTAATGAAAAATTTGAACTTATCATTCAATACAAAACTTGCTTCTCTTGCATGGTCTATGCCTTCATACGTAAGTCTCAAAAACACATTAGTCATTTTTTGAAGCATTGACGCATCCAAATTATATTCTAAAGGGTCTATAGGTCGAACATCATTATACAATTTTCCCAATTCAATATTGAGTGGTGTTTGATTTTTTTTAGGATTGCGATGATCCCAACTAAAAACTTTGATGTATCCATCTTCATTTTGATTGTAGTGATAATCCATACTATCAAATACAAATTGCCTGCAACGCTCGTTTGTGCTGATATTGTTTAAATAATAATCTGCAAGCAGCCAACCTCGTTCATGTTTGTGAAAAGTTTTTACTAATTCTTCGAAACTATACGCATTGTCTTTTCTGATCATTTCTGGGGTAAGGGGCATTTGCTCCCATTTACGGGTTTTGCCATTCAACACGTTTTGCCTAAAGTGAATAACGTCTTTAACATCTGTATAATGAACACAAGGATCTACCAATGTTGCCATGACAACATCTCCTTCTTTTTTATGGTCTAAGACATAAGCAATTTCTTTTTTCCATGGCGGAAAGCCTGCTTCACATAATCTTAAATCTACAAGACTTAAATGATCTTCTGTAGTACATAAAGTGTAAATTTCGTCAAGAGGTAAACTGATTTTAAAAATAACCAACAAGGCAATAACGGCGATAACACGATATTTTTTTTGATGCAGATGGATCACCCTCGGCATTATCTTGGGAATGATTATTTTGTATGTTGTGTGTAAAAAGACGGCAATAGCAATAAAAAAAACAGGATAATAAAAGGACATATATTTTGCCCAATTGGGTTCTCGTAAAATAAATCCCATTAAAATTATGGGAACGACAAAAGTCGCTATTAAAAAAAACGCTCCTTTTTTAGATTGCCAAAAAGCTGCCACAAATCCCAGCCAACCTATGATATAGAGATAATGAAAATCAATAACCATGACGTTCCAATACGTCAAAAAATTCTTAGACCAATCGGGCGTTTTCATTACAACACAAATGTTGTTCCAATTGGGTAAAATTAAATCAACCATTTTTGTGGGCAAAAAAGCACCAATGAAAGGTCGCATAATCACTTCTGTCAGTGGCGTAAAAAGAAGTACAATGAAAGCAATATTGATATACGCAATAAGGGCATTTTGATTGCGAAATTTATTTGTACATTGTGGATTAAAAAGCTGATTGACAAAAAGAAAGAAGTAATAAAATGAAACCGTAAACACAAATAAAAAAACTTGTATTTGTGTGATAAAGGCGAGAAAAAATATGCCGATTAAAAACAAAAAATATTTCTGATTCCATTCTAAAAAATGAAATAATTTGAATTGCTTTTTTTCTGTGTCATCATTTTTTTGCATCATCCAAAAGGCGAACAATACCAATACATAAAAAGCAGGAATAAGTCCATAAGCTCTGTCTATTCTTGCCCATGCAGTTAAAAATTGTGAACTTGTAAATAAAACTGCTGCAATCAACCCAACAGAATTGTTGAACATTTTTTTGCCTAAAATATAAATCGCAGGAACGCCAATGATCGAAAAAAAAGCAACAGGAAAACGTAACACAAAATCTGAAAAACCAAACAATAGGGTAAAAATGCAGTTTAAAATGTTGATGAACATTTGGTTCAATTCCCACCCCAATATACTTCCGCCTTCTGTTAAAAATTTTTTTGCAACGCCTGCATGAACATATTCATCTACCCATAAAGTCTGATAATCTAAGCGATATAATCTTGGAATTAAACCCACAACAATTAAAACAAAAATGATATGCCAGGCATATTTTTCTATCCTTGTTTTGTTGTTTGTATTGAGTGTCGGTTCAATGACAGAAGCTTTTTTTATTTGGGGCATTTGTGGTTTAGGACTTGTATTTTTTTTCTTCATAACAACGTGTGAGCGATTTTTTCAATTGACAAAATACTAAGGAATTGAAATTGTAAACATTTCTTTTTTTGGAGGAAGACATTTGCTGTCATCGCAAACCATATAATAGACATAACCTTTGAGTTCCGTTTTGATATTTGCTTTCTTATTTATTTTTTGTAAAAACCGAACCTCTTTTTCATAAAAACGCAAAGTTGTATTAAATGATTTGTCAAATTTTTCTAACAAATTTCCTTTCTCTATAACGTCTCCACTCAAAGTAAGTAAGGGGTTTGTGTCAAAAACAATTTTAGTTGCTACCGGACCCTCGCCTGCTTTTTGTGCATAAATATGCCACTGCCCTTCAAGGTTAATTTGAATGGCAACTTGATAAGAATTTTTTTTCAAGTTTGTAACTTGATATGTAAATTTTGTTGGCTTTTGAATTTGTGCCATTGTGCAAATGGACAAAAAAATGAAAGCAGAAAATAAAAGCGATTTCATATTAGAAGATGGTTTAAGTTTGTTAAATCGTTGCATTTACAAGGTTTTTCAAAGATAATTTTAATTATAATTTTTGTTGTTTCTAAAATATGATGTGGTCTAATTTATATCAAGGAATTAAAGATGGCGATGACAGGAGTTTAGCAAGAGCAATTTCTTTAGTTGAAAATGAAGCCAAAGATTACTTGTCTTTTTTGCAACAAGCAAGCTATTCTTCCGTTCCCATTATTGGCGTTACGGGGCCACCGGGTGCAGGAAAAAGTTCTTTGACGAATGCTCTCATTCGACATTTTGTGGCACAAGAAAAAAAAATTGCTGTGCTTTGTATTGATCCTTCTTCGCCGTTTCATTTGGGTGCTTTGTTAGGGGACAGATTGCGTATGGAAGAATGGTATTTACATCCAAAAGTATTTATTCGGTCTTTGGCAAGCCGTGGTGCTTTGGGCGGATTAAACGCTAAAACGATAGAAATTGCCGACGTATTGAAGATGGCTGATTTTGATTTTATTATTGTAGAAACGGTTGGAGTTGGTCAAAGTGAAATCGACATTGTTGGTTTGGCAGACACGACAATTGTTGTACTTGTGCCTGAAAGTGGCGACGAAATTCAAACAATGAAAGCAGGCTTAATGGAAGTGGCAGATATTTTTGTTGTGAATAAAGCAGACCGACCTGAAGCAGATTTATTTTATCATAATTTAAAATTAAAACTCGCACCAACTTTTTCACAACAAGCTGAAACGCCTATTATTAAAACTGTTGCAACAAAACACATCGGCATTCAAGAATTAGCTGATGCCATAACACACGTTCCGCAAACAAAAAGCAAGGATTTGAAAATTTGGAACTGGGTAAATAAAGCCTGTGAACTCATTCAAAAAAACAGAATGAAAGACATCGACAAAAAAAATCTTTACGAGCAAATTCAACAACAATATCATCAACACAATTTTCATTTGTACCAGTTTATCGAACCTTATCTTAACCATTAAGAATGAAAACAAAAGAGGCGATTTCAAAAAAGAAAATCATTTATCCTATCCAGTCAAATTTAATGGGGTATTTGAAAACATATAGTCGAGATTTAAAGCTGAAATTGCATTATGAAAATTTGCTTGACTACGACCAAGCATTTAATTCGTATGACAAAAAAGGCAAAGATACTTTGTGGCAAACCGTTATTTACAAAGAGCAAATTGCAACCGAGATTTATGAAGAATTGAAACGCATTTATTCTTATTTGAAATCTGGCGGAAATCAAAGCAGCGTAGAACACTTAACAATTGAAAAAATAGAATACTGTTCCTTCGGCAATACGAATCCTTTTAGAATTAAAATTGTCAATATTTATAATGATGTCTATGATTATTTTTATATCAAACGCCCCGATGCGTCTCGTATTTATGGGTTAGAATTAGAGCATCTTTTGGCCCCTGACAAAATCAACTTTTTAGTTTCTGAACACACTCTCATCGAAGAGCATATTCCTGGTATTTCTGGCGATGTGTTTATGAATGATTATTTAAAAAAAACACACTACGATTTTAATAAAACAAGAATTGCAAAAGAGTTTGTCAAATTTAATGAACGCTGTTTGGTGCGTTTGCTTGGCGATATGCGTGCATATAATTATGTGTTTGATATTACGCCAGATTTTGATGATACACAAGTACGCATTCGTGCCATCGATTTTGATCAACAAAGTTATGAAGGAAGGAAAAACATTTATCTGCCACAGTTTTTTAAAGAGAATTTTGCTTTAGTAGAATTGGTGATGCAATTGTTACCAGAAAAAACAATTGCTCAATATCAACAAGAAGAGCGTTCTATTATTGGTAGGCGGTCTTTAGGTGCCAAACAGCGGTTAAAAGATTTGTTTCACACGATGGAAAAAGCAGAGCTATCAACATACGAAAAGGTGGTTTCATTGCGTACAGAATTAGCAGAGTTTTATCAAGACCCTGTATTTGAAAAATGCGAAACAATGGGAATGCTTTTAGAGCGTAGCTTAAAACGGATTTTAATTTACAGCCTTAAAAAAAATTGGGATTGGTAAACAATTCCAATCCCAAGTTCATTTCTGTTGTATGCTGAAATAACCGTTACGGTTTTCCAAATCTGATTGTGCCTTTTGGATAAAATCCTGTTTCGCCGAGTTGTTCTTCAATGCGAATCAATTGATTGTATTTTGCCATTCGGTCTGTTCGCGAAGCACTTCCTGTTTTAATTTGACCACAATTTAAAGCAACCGCCAAGTCTGCAATTGTTGCGTCTTCTGTTTCTCCACTGCGGTGGCTCATAATGGTTGTATAATTATTTTGTTGTGCAAGTTGAACTGCGTTAATCGTTTCGGTTATCGTTCCAATTTGGTTGACTTTAATCAAAATGCTATTTGCAATGTTTTCGTTAATCCCTTTTTGTAAGCGGTTTACATTCGTTACAAATAAATCATCTCCAACAAGTTGAACTTTTTTTCCAATCGTTTTTGTTAATAAATTCCAGCCGTTCCAATCATCTTCTGCCATACCGTCTTCGATAGATGCAATAGGATATTTTTTTGACCAACTTTCCCAATAAGCCACCATTTTTTCAATGCTTAATTTTTGTTGCGAACTTTTGTAGAACGTGTATGTTTTTGTTTTCTCATCAAACATCTCAGAACTTGCCGCATCAATGCAAATCATAATGTCTTTATTCGGTTTATATCCTGCTGCATCAATAGCTGCAAGCACGGTTTCAATCGCCTCTTCATTACTTTTAATTTCTGGGGCAAATCCGCCTTCATCACCTACGTTTGTGCTATACCCTTTCTTTTTTAAAACAGATTTTAAATGATGAAAAATTTCTACTCCCCAACGCAACCCTTCGCTAAAAGAAGGTGCACCAACAGGCATAATCATAAATTCTTGAAAATCAATTTTATTATCAGCATGAACGCCTCCGTTAATAATATTCATCATTGGCATAGGCAATGTGCGTGCATTTGTTCCGCCGATATAACGATATAATTCTAAGTCACAATCTTTGGCAGCCGCTTTTGCCACAGCCATAGACACTGCAAGCATAGCATTTGCACCAAGTTTATTTTTATTAACAGTTCCGTCTAAGGCAATCATCATTTGGTCAATTTCTATTTGAGAAATAGAGTCCATGCCAATTAGACTTTTGCGGATATGTGTATTGACATTTTTAACTGCTGTCGCAACGCCTTTTCCTAAATATTTTTTATCTTTTACATCTCTTAATTCTACGGCTTCGTGCTTTCCTGTAGAAGCACCAGAAGGAACAGCTGCTCTGCCAATATTGCCAGCACTTGTGATGACATCAACTTCTACGGTTGGGTTGCCGCGACTGTCTAAAATTTGTCTTGCATGAACGTGTTCAATGTAACTCATAACTATTTTTTGGGGTTTTTGGGGTGAAATAAAAAAGTAAAACAAATATATTTTTTTCTATCACTTATCTTAAAAACAACAGTTTAGTATAGAATAAACTTACTATTATCGCCCTTCTATTTGTATTGACTTACCCCTATTATTCTAACAAAAAAACAACAATGAATAAATTAACGACACGTGCCGCAGATTATTCACAATGGTATAATGAACTGATTTTAAAAAGTGGCTTGGCAGACCAAAGTGCTGTTCGTGGATGTATGGTGATTAAACCGTATGGCTTTGCTTTATGGGAAAATATGCGCAATGTTTTAGATAAAATGTTCAAGGATACGGGACACGAAAACGCCTACTTTCCGTTGTTTATTCCAAAAAGTTTTTTTTCTAAAGAAGCGTCTCACGTTCAAGGTTTTGCAAAAGAATGTGCGGTTGTAACACATTACAGATTAAAAAATAGTGAAGACGGAAAGGGAATTGTTGTTGACCCTGAATCTAAATTAGAAGAAGAGCTTATTGTTCGCCCAACATCAGAAACGATTATTTGGCACACCTATAAAAATTGGATACAATCTTATCGCGATTTGCCTTTACTCATCAATCAATGGGCTAATGTTGTTCGCTGGGAAATGAGAACCAGAGCCTTTTTGCGTACATCAGAATTTTTATGGCAAGAGGGACATACCGCTCATGCAACAAAAGAAGAAGCCATTGAAGAGGCAGAAAAAATGCTCCATGTGTATGCCGATTTTGTAGAAAATTTTATGGCATTACCTGTAATTAAAGGTGTAAAAAGCCCGAATGAAAGATTTGCTGGTGCGATAGAAACCTATTGCATAGAAGCCTTGATGCAAGATGGAAAAGCTTTGCAGGCGGGCACTTCACACTTTTTAGGACAAAATTTTGCCAAAGCCTTTGACGTTCAATTTTTAAACAAAGACAATAAAAAAGAATTTGTTTGGGCAACAAGCTGGGGCGTAAGCACACGATTGATAGGCGCTTTAATTATGGCTCATAGCGACGACGAAGGATTGATATTGCCACCAAAAATTGCACCCGTTCAAATTGTCATTGTGCCTATTTACAAAAGTGAAGAAAAGAAAGCCCTCATTAAAGAAGCTGCCAATGCACTTGTAAAAAAATTACAAAAAGAAAATATTCGTGTAAAATTTGACGACAGAGAAAATGAAAGACCAGGTTGGAAATTTGCAGAATATGAATTGAAAGGCGTGCCATTAAGAATTACAATTGGCGAAAAAGATTTAGAGAAAAATCAATTAGAAATTTGTCGCCGCGACACAAAAGAAAAACAATTTATTGCCCTTGATACAGACGTTGATTTTTATACAAATAGATTACAAAACATTCATGACAATTTATTTGCAAAAGCAAAAGCCTTTCAACAACAACAAATTACTCCTGCCAATTCGTTAGAAGAAATGCAACAAATTTTAGAACAAAAAGGCGGCTTTGTTTCAGCACATTGGGACGGCACAGCCTTGACAGAAGAAAAAATTAAAGAACTCACCAAAGCCACTATTCGCTGCATTCCACTCAATAATCCATTAGAAAAAGGCATTTGTGTGTATAGCCAACAGGAAAGCTCACAGCGAGTTTTATTTGCAAGAGCGTATTGATTGGTTGAAAATAGTTATCGGTATGATCGACCAGCTGTTAGTACAAAGCATGAAAAAAGAAAATAAATTTTGGCAAGCAAGGAACAAATTTATATTCGTTGCCTTTCAAAAATGCCGCGTTGGTCAATCGGCTAAGACGCCACCCTTTCACGGTGGAATGACGGGTTCGATCCCCGTACGCGGTACTTTTTCTCCTTATTGCAAGGAACAAATCAACCTTACTTTTCGGCTCTTTTATTCGCTCATCATTTGAGCGATTTTTGTGCGTTCTATGTTTTGTTGATGCATAGACAAAGAGCGAATGGCGTTTTTTGTAAGTGTTACAAAAGCTGTTTTCATAATAGGTGCCGACAATACATTGCTAATTGGGTTTCCGTTGTCGCCCGCTTCGCGAACATTTTGCGAAAGAGGAATTGTTCCTAAAAAGGGTAATTCAAATTCTGTTGCTAAATGTTTGCCTCCATCTTTCCCAAAAATGTAATACTTGTTATTGGGTAATTCTTCTGGTGTAAAATACGCCATATTTTCTATGATGCCAATAATGGGAACTTTACTTTGTGCTTGGGCAAACATGGCAATTGCTTTTTTTGCGTCTGCAAGTGCAACATCTTGTGGCGTGGTAACAATCACCGCGCCAGAAAGCGGAACAAGTTGTAGTACAGAAAGATGAATATCGCCAGTGCCTGGTGGCATATCAATAATTAAATAATCCAAATCACCCCAATGCACATCAGTAATAAATTGCCTAATTGCACTACTTGCCATTGGTCCTCGCCACACAACAGCTTGTTTTTCGTCTATTAAAAGCCCTATACTCATAACTGCAATGCCGTGTTTTTGAATAGGAACAATCATTTGTTTTTCTCCAATTTGTTGCATCATTGGGCGTTCGCCTTGTATGCCAAACATCATGGGAATACTTGGTCCATAAATATCAGCATCCATTAAACCTACTTTTGCACCTTCTTGGCTCAAGCTAATTGCTAAATTAGAAGACACGGTAGATTTGCCGACTCCGCCCTTACCAGAAAAAACAGCAATAATATTTTTCACGCCTTGCATCGCCGTTACAGCTGTTGCAGAATGGTCTTTTTTTTGTGATGAAAAATCAACTATTGTTTTGATATTTTTATCTACGAGCAAACGAATTGCGTTTTCACAGGCTTGCTTCATCGCATCTTTCATCGGGCAAGCGGATGTTGTTAAAACAATCGTAAAAGCAACGGTGTCGTCTTTAATAACGAGGTTTTGTATCATGTTAAGGCTGACTAAATCTTTGCCTAAGTCAGGTTCTTGAACGTTTGAAAGGGCTTCTAACACTTTTTCTTTTGTTGGTATCATAAGGCTTATCGGGTTAAATAATTTTGTTCATAATATTTTTCATAATCACCAGAAAGAACTTGTTCCGTCCATGCTGTATTTTCTAAATACCAATCGACTGTTTTTTCTAACCCTTGTTCAAAAGTTACAGACGGCTTCCAGTTTAATTCTTGTTCTATTTTTGTTGCATCAATAGCATATCGCAAATCATGTCCTTTTCTATCTGTGATATACGTAATGAGTTGTGCTGATGTTCCCGCAGGGCGGTTCAGTTTTTTGTCCATCAATTGACACAAATAATGAATCAAGTCAATATTTTTCCATTCATTAAATCCTCCAATATTGTATTTGTTGCCAATTTTTCCTTTATGAAAAATGACGTCAATTGCTCTTGCGTGGTCTTCTACCCAAAGCCAATCTCTCACGTTTTCTCCTTTACCATAAACAGGTAGTGATTTATTATTGATGATGTTGTTAATCATCAACGGAATAAGTTTTTCGGGAAAGTGATGTGAGCCATAATTGTTGGAACAATTTGACAAAACAACAGGCAAATGAAACGTATGATAATACGCAAACACGAAATGGTCTGAACTCGCTTTTGATGCTGAATAAGGAGAACGTGGGTCGTATGGAGTGGTTTCGGTAAAAAAACCTTCGTCTCCCAAAGAGCCATACACCTCGTCTGTAGAGACATGATAAAACAATTTGTCTTTAAAATTATTGTTCCAAAATTTTCTTGCCGTATTCAATAAAACAGCTGTTCCTAAAACATTTGTTTTAACAAATTCTAATGGTTCTAAAATTGACCTATCCACGTGACTTTCTGCAGCAAGATGAATGACTGCATCAATTTTGTGTTTTTGAAATAGGGTCATCATTGCCGCCTCATCTTGAATGTCTTGTTTTTCAAAAAAATAATTGGGGCTTGATTTTACTTCAACTAAGTTTTGCAAATTTCCAGCATACGTGAGCTTGTCTAAATTGATGATATTGTAATGCGGATACGTATGAACAAAACGCTTAACAACGTGAGAGCCAATAAAGCCTGCACCGCCTGTAATAAGAATATTTTTTTGTGCCATGATTTTTTGAGTTTAAATAATTACAAAACAAGCGCCGAAAATAGGAAAAAAGAAAAGCCATAGACAAGCAAGTTTATCATCTGTGTATTCAAATAAAATTCGCTCAAAAAAAAACAAAGAATATGTTTGAAGCACGTTCATTTTATTCTTTATTTAAAAAATGCTTATGAAAAAGTTTATTTTGTTTTTATGCGTGTATTGCTTAACTCTCAATTTGTTTGCACAAAAATTAGAGCCACAACTGAGTTTGGAACAAGCGATTCCTATTGACCCTAAACTAAAAAAAGTTGTATTGCCGAATGGGTTTACGTATTATTTTAAGCATAATAAATATCCTGAAAAAAAATTAGAACTCCGCTTAGTTGTCAATGCTGGTTCTGTATTAGAAAAAGACAATCAACAAGGATTGGCTCATTTTTTAGAACACATGAATTTTAACGGTTCTGCTCATTTTCAAAAAAATGAATTGGTGAGTTATTTGCAATCTATTGGTGTTTCTTTTGGTGCTGACCTAAACGCTTATACAGGCTTTGACGAAACGGTTTATATTTTGCCCATACCCACAACAGATTCAAACATCGTGAATAAGGGGTTTCAAATTATGGAAGACTGGTCGCACCTCGCACTTTTAACACCAAAAGATATTGATGAAGAACGCAATATTGTATTAGAAGAAAGCCGCATGAGAAACGGCGCACAACACAGAATGATTAAAAAATTATTGCCCAATTTATTTGCAGGCTCTGTATATGCCGACAGGTTGCCAATTGGACAAGATTCTATTTTAAAAATATTTTCGCCAGCAACACTTTCTGCGTATCACAAAGAGTGGTATAGACCCGATTTGTCGGCACTTGTTATTGTTGGAGATATTGACGAAGCAACCGCAGAACGCTTGGTGTTAAAACATTTTTCGTCTTGGAAAAACACAACTAAGCCAACAGTAAGAAAAGAGTTTGATGTGCCTGAAATGGAAAAAAATAAAGCCGCAATTATTCTTGATAAAGAAGCAACAAATTTTTCTATTAGCTTAGAATTTAGCCCCATAAAAGAAAAGCAAGTATTGACGATAGCGGATTATAAAAAAAATATTGCTCGCTCACTTGCAGGCATGGTATTGCAACTTCGTGTACAAGAATTATTACAAACACCTAAACCTCCTTTTGCTAGTGCCAGTATTGGAATTAGCAACACATTGGCAAGAAATTACAACAATTTGTCTGCCGATGCACAAGTCGGTGCTGTGGGTTTAGACACGGCTGTAAACGGACTTGTTCTACAACTTTTAAAAGCTGCCCAACGAGGCTTTTTGCCGCAAGAATTAGATGTTGCAAAACAGTATTTTTTAAGTAGCATGGAAAGTGCTTATCAAGAAAGAGACAAAACAAAAAGTCAAAATTTAGTTGGTGAGTATGTGCGAAATTTTTTAACACAAGAATGTATTCCTGGTATTGAAAATGAATACGCTTATACAAAATTTTTATTGCCACAAATTACCGTCGCTAATGTCAAAGAAGTGTTCTTGGAATATCTTCTGAATAAAAAGTTTTTTGCTGTTGTGGTTGCACCAGAAACAGAAGCTAAAAAATTGCCTACAGAAGAGCAATTGGTTGGATTTATAGAAAGGGCGTTTTCACAAAGAAGTGCCGCAGAAAAACAAAAAGTGTTACCACAAAACTTATTAGATAAAGAACCCGTTGCTGGAAAAATTATCGCCGAAACAAAAGATAACGAATTGGGCATAAGTCAATTTACATTAAGCAACGGTTTAAAAGTTACACTCAAATCAACTGCGTTTAAAGATGACCAAATTTTATTTCACTTGGTTGAAAAAGGCGGAACAAATAATTTTCCTGCACAAAACAAATACACCTTCAATTCTTTTGTTTCGGTTTTAGAAACAATGGGTTATGGACAATTTTCGGCTACAGATTTGCAAAAATTTCTAGCAGGAAAAACAGTTAGTGTATCTCCTTTTTTCAATTCACTTACACATGGATATAGCGGGTCTTCAAGCGTCAAAGACATTCAAACTTGTTTTCAATTATTGCATTTAAAGGCTACGCAAACACGTTGGGACACGGCATTGTTTACCACATTTAAAGACAAACAAAAAGCAGCTACAAAATTTATTTTACTTAATCCGAATGCAAATTTCTCTGACACTTTAGTTCAAATTTTGCAACAACATCATGCTTATACCCCTTTGGCTGTTCCACGTCCAGAATATTTTGATCAAATTTCTTTAGGCTTGATGCAAAAAACATATCCAAGCTATTGGCATCAATTGAGCGACGCCAATCTTTTTATTATTGGTACAATTGTGGCAGACAGTTTAAAGCCTTTATTGGAAAAATATATTGCCTCTTTGCCAAGCTCACAAGACAAACAAAATTTTCAAGATGTGGGAATGCGTCAAGCAAAAAATAACGGAAACTACAAACACTATTTTGGTACAGATGATAAATCTTTAATTAGTGTATTCTTTTCAAAAGACGTTCCTTATAGCGATGAAAAAGCGATTCAACTTTCTGTTCTTTCAGAAATTTTACAGATTAAATTGATTGAAGAAATTAGAGAGAAAAAATCTTGGGTATATGGGTTGCGTGTGTCTTTGTCAATCGATAAATATCCGTATGAAAGAATAAATGCAGCGATGTCTTTTCCTTGTGGACCAAAAAATGTGGACAGTATTTTAAATGCTACTTGGCAAGAAATTGCAGACATTCAAACAAACGGACCTTCAGACATCAACTTAAATAAAGCAAAAAAACAATTGCTTGAACACTTGAGAGAAAACGAGAAAACGAATGAATATTGGAAAGGCGTTTTAGAATCTATTGTTGTGATGAATAAAAGCAAACAATCTTTTTTGACTCTTGCCACACGCATCAACAGTATTACGCAAAAGGATGTTCAAACAATTGCGACAGAATTATTACAAAAAGAAAATGCTTTTACAGGCATTTTGTACCCTGGGACAAAACAATAAAAAAGACTATTTATGATACATGATTTTACGCAACAAAAAAGCATCATCACGCAATTTGTTAGCGAGTTAAGAAATGTTGAAATACAAAACAACAAAGAAGTTTTTAGAAAAAACTTATCTCGCATTGGACAATTTTTGGCTTATGAAGTGAGCAAGCACGTCAATTACAAACAACAAGAAATTCAAACGCCTTTAACCAAAACACAAGCGACCGTGCTTGCAGAACAGCCTGTTCTCGCAACTATTTTGCGTGCAGGATTGCCGCTTCATCAAGGCGTTTTGGAATGTTTTCCAAATGCCGAAAATGCTTTTGTGTCTGCGTATAGAAAAACAAATGCGAATAAACAAATTGACTATATCATCGAATATATTTCAAGCCCCAGCCTTGAAAACAAAACGCTCATGATTACCGACCCCATGCTTGCAACGGGCTTGTCGATGATACAATGCTTAGAAAAAATGATAGCACAAAAAGGCACTCCAAAACACATTCATATCATTTCTGTTATTGCCTCGCAAGAGGCAGTAACTCGCATTGCAGGGGCGTTTCCGCAAGCTGATATATGGTGTGCCGCAATTGATGCAGACTTGAACGCCAAGCAATATATTGTTCCAGGTTTGGGCGACGCAGGTGATTTGGCTTATGGTGCAAGGGAATAAACCTATTGCTGATTAAAAACAATTTGAAGCATTTGAATGTAACCAGAAATTCCGTTATGAATGTCTTCTAACAACACAAATTCATTCGCACTATGCGATTGAACAGAATACCCTGGACCACATTTTAAAGTAGGAAAAGGTAACAAGGCTTTATCTGATGTGGTTGGAGATCCGTAAGTTTTTTTTCCAAGCTGCAAACCTGCTTGAACGATAGGATTATCAATGTTGATATGCGTAGATTTTAGTCTAAAAGAACGTGCCTTTACAACACAAGTTGTATGAGTCGCAATAATATTTAAAACCTCTTCGTGTGTATATAATTCATTGAGTCGAATGTCTACCGTAAACTCACAAGAAGCAGGAATAACATTGTGCTGCAAACCTGCCTGAATGATGGTTACAGTCATTTTATTTTCTCCTAACAAGGAAGAAACTTTTTCAAATTGATACGTTTTAAACCATTCAATATCTTTTAGTGCTTTGTAAATGGCGTTGTCGCCTTCGTTACGCGCGGCGTGTCCTGCAAAGCCTGTGCTTAAACAATCTATCACAAGCAACCCTCTTTCTGCAAGCGCTAAATCCATTTGTGTCGGTTCACCAACAATACCAAAAACGATATCTTGTGGTAACAAAGGCAAAAGACTTTCTACACCATTTTTTCCACTTATTTCTTCTTCTGCAGTAATCGCTAAAAGAAGATTGTAAGGCAAATTTTTTTGTTCATAAAAGAAAAGAAAACACGCGATCAAACTCACCACAGAAGCCCCTGCATCCGTACTTCCTAAACCATATAATTTACCCTCTTCAATCGTCTGCTCAAAAGGGGTTTTTGTATAAGCAATATTGGGCTTTACCGTGTCGTGATGGCTGTTTAAAAAAATGGTTTTTTTTTTGTCATCAAAATGCAAATTCGTACACCACACATTGTTGCCGTTTCTGTTTATGGGGATATTTTTTTTTGTAAAAAATGTAATCAAATAATCTGCAGTTTCATGTTCTGTTGTACTGAAAGATGGAATGCAAATTAAATTTTGCAAAACGTGCAAAGACTCTTCGTAAAGCGCTTGAATGGAAAGCATAAAAACCGATTTGATGGTATGGGGCTAATATATTTTTTTATGTCTTCACACAAATAATAAGACACGAATTGTAGGCGATGGTTGATCTTGTATTATCGATATGCTTTCTTCAAAAAAAATAACTTGGCAACAAAATTATTATATCATTTGATTTCCATTTTTTTATTCTAATCTCAATTTTTGTATGACTTATTTTTCTCAATTACTCAATCGATTTAACGAATCAGCAACAATTAAAGTTTCTAAATTATCTCGCGAATTAAAAGCGGCAGGTAAAGACATTATAGATTTGAGTATTGGCGAACCAGATTTTAATACCCCGAATCATATCAAAGAGGGTGCCGTTAAAGCCATTGAAAATAATTTTTCAAAATACCCTCCTGTTGCTGGTTATCCTGAACTCAGAGAAGCCGTTGTCAATAAATTAAAACGAGACAATAACTTGAACTATAAAGCAGAAAACATTGTTATTTCTACTGGTGCAAAACAAAGCATTGCAAATTTAATTTTGGCTTTGATAGACGAAAAAGACGAAATTGTTATTCCAACGCCATATTGGGTTTCATATTCAGATTTAGTGAAAATGGCTGGAGGCATTCCTGTGTTAGTGCGTACAAAATTAGAGGCACAATATAAATTAACCCCGAACGAATTAGAAAAAGCGATTACGCCCAAAACAAAATTATTTATGTTTTCGTCGCCGAGCAATCCTTCGGGCACATTTTATTCTCAACAAGAATTGCAAGCCTTGGTGCAAGTGTTAGAAAAACATCCTCACGTGTTAATTATGTCAGACGAAATTTATGAATACATCAACTATATAGGAAAGCATGAAAGCATAGCACAATTTGAAAGCATCAAAGACCGTGTGATTATCATTAACGGCGTAAGTAAAGGATATGCTATGACCGGTTGGAGAATTGGTTATATGGCAGCAAACGTAGAAATTGCAAAGGCTTGCGAAAAGATACAATCTCAGTTTACATCAGGGGCAAACTCTATTGCACAACGTGCGTCTATCACTGCATTGAATAGCGATTTAACAGCAAGCAAAGAAATGACCGCAGAATTTACAAAGCGTAAACACTTTATGGTCAAAACTTTTTTAAATATACCAAACGTTAAATTGTACGAACCAGAAGGTGCGTTTTATGTTTTTCCTGACGTGAGTGCCTATTTTGGAAAGACAACAAAAGAAGGACAAACAATTCAAGACAGCGACGATTTAAGTATGTATATTTTACAAAACGCCCTAGTGTCTTGCGTTGCGGGTTCTGCATTTGGTGAGCCAAATTGTATTCGCTTTTCTTTTGCAACTTCAATGTCGAATTTAGAAAAAGCAGCACAACGCCTTCTTGAATGTTTTTCTACTTTACAATAAAATTCATTTGACGTGAATGCGAAGTTTTTTTTATTGTATGTATTGATGTGTGTTTTGTTGTCTTGCAAAATGTCCAAAGAAAATGTCAGTCCTCTTTCGTCTCAACAAATGACCAACTTGCTCGCAGATATTTTTCGTGCAACGAATTATACAGACACTGCTTTTTTAAAAATCAACAATAAAGATTCGGCATCTGCCATTGTGTTGCATCGTGTTTTACAAAAACATCACATTACAGACACCAACTTCAAATTAAGTTATGCCTATTATTTATCTACCCCAGATTCTTTAATCAGTTTATTGAAACAAGTACAACAACAATTACAAAAAAAATAAACGTCTTTTTATGTGCGGCATAGTTGCTTATATTGGGAAAAAAAATGGCACTCCTTATTTGCTAAAAGGCTTGACTTTATTGGAATATAGAGGATATGACTCTGTTGGTATTGGAACATTTCAAAATCAAAAAAGCAAACTCTATAAAACGTCCGGCTCTGTTACAAAATTTAAACAAAACTTTGGCTCTCAATTTGAGGAATTAGAAATTTTGAGCGGACTTGGGCATACGCGCTGGGCAACACACGGTGCACCAACTGCGTTGAATGCTCACCCCCACGTTTCTTATTCAGACCGATTATTGCTTGTTCATAATGGCATTGTTGAAAATTATGGTGCATTAAAAAATAAATTACAAGAACATCATATTACGCAACAATCACAAACCGACACAGAAATTTTTGCCAATTATTTAGACTTTCAATGGAAAGGACAAGCTGCAGAAAATCACACTGTATTAAGTCAAATTTTACAAGACATCAAAGGCAGTTTTGCCGTTGCGTTATTAGACAAAATGAATCCAGACAATTTGTTTTTGTTTAGAAAAAAAAGCCCCTTAATTATTGGCAAAGACAACGACAATAATATTTATGCCGCAAGCGACGTAAACGCACTCAATGGCTTTGTTACTTCTGTTGCTCTTGTGCCTGACAATACAATTGTGATTGCAACAAGGCAGGGGAAAATTGACGTATATCAAATTGGCAATCAAGAGTCCGTTACGATAGAATTTAAAAAATTTACATCGCCCGACTATTCATTAGACTTGGGAGGCTACGAACATTTTATGCTCAAAGAAATTGAAGAGCAGCCCTTTATTTTGTCGGCCTTAACACAAGAATATGTTGACATTCAAACACAACAAATTCACAATACTTTATTTAAACCTGCAACCTTAGAAAAATTTAAAACTGCTCAAAGCGTTTGCTTGCTTGGCTGTGGAACTTCTTTTCATGCAGCAAAATTTGGCGAATACGTGTTTGAGCAAATTCCCAATTTGTCTGTTTTTTCAGAGTCTGGGGGCGAATACAAATACAGAAATTTACACGTCAATAAAAATACGATTTACATTTTCATTTCTCAATCTGGCGAAACGGCAGATTTAATCGGGCCTTTAGAACAAATTAAACAAGCGGGTGCTTATACTTTAGCCATTTGTAATGTAATCAATTCAACACTCGCACAAATTGCAGATGATGTATGCTACATGAAAGCGGGTCCTGAAATTAGTGTTGCATCAACAAAAGCATTCACGGCACAACTGCTTTTATTATATTTTATAGCCCAAAAAATAAATCAATTAAGAGGCAATACGGATACCGATTTTAAAGACTTTGTAGAAAAAGCAAACGATATTCATCAAGCCATGGACGGTGTTTTTTCACAAAAAAAACAGATTCAAAAAATTGCACAAGAACAAATTGCAACGCAACAAATCGTTCTTTTTATTGGTCGCAATTTGAATTATCCAATTGCTTTAGAAGGGGCATTAAAATTGAAAGAAATCAGTTACAAAAATTGTGATGGCATGCAAATGGGCGAATTAAAACACGGACCATTAGCATTGATAGACGAACACGCTGTTACAATTGCCTGCGAAAGTCGCCTTGACATTTATGACAAATACGTGTCGAATATTCGAGAAGTATTGAGCCGTAACGGAAAGGTAATTTCTATTGTTCCAGACCATTTCCCTCCTATTCAAGAACCTCACGTTACACAACTTTCTTATCCCCATCAGCACGCCATTATTAACGCTATTTTAAACGTGTTAATTTTGCAACTCCTTTCCTATTATAGTGCATTGAGTCTTGGTGTAAATATTGACAAGCCTAGAAATTTGGCAAAAAGCGTTACTGTAGAATAACAATTTAAAGTCCACGATTATGAAATATAAAAACATTGCACTCGCTCTTTTTGTCCTCATTGTATTTCCGGGCGTTTCGTATTTGTTGTTTAATTATTATGGCAATAAGGCAATTGTTTTGCCGCCAAAATATTTTTATGATACGGTGATTATATTTACAAGCAAAGGCAAACAAAGGCAAGATACCATTTGGCATTCGATTAAAAATTTTAGTGCAATCAATCAATTACAAGACACAATTTCTTGGGTAAACATGGCGGGTAAAGTTGTTGTGGTGAATTTTATTTTTACGCGTTGTCCTTCATTTTGTCCAAGCCTTACAAGTAATATGAGAAGGCTTCAAGACGCTTTTTACAAAAAGAAAGATGCTGTACAATTTTTATCTTTTACAGTTGACCCTGCTTATGACCAACCTGAAATTTTAAAACAATATGCCGACCAATATCATGTCAATCATTACTCGTGGTGGTTTTTAAATCTGCCAGAAAAAGAATTGTATCAAAAAGCCTTTGAAGAGTTTCACGTTGCAACAGAACCCAATGGAAGTGCCAATTTTGTGCATACAGACAAATTTATTTTGTTAGACAAAAAACGCAGAATTAGAGGGTATTATTCAGGGCAAGACAGCACCGAAATGAAACGCCTTGCAGACAATATTGTGTTTCTAAATTTAGAAAAACAATAATTCGACAATCAATAATCCGCAAAACACAAAACTTGCAATGCCATTGTTGGTAAAAAAACTGATGTCAATATTGTTCAAATTATAGAGGTTGATTAAACGATGTTGGCGGATTAAAAAAAAACAAAACAATAGCCACGCTGCATAACCCAAATAGCCAACAGATAAAAAAGATAAAAAAAACAAAAAACATATTGCACATAAACAATGCAATAACACAGACACTTTGCGTGCATTTTTAATGCCTAACAAAACAGGAATAGAATGTAGTCGCTGTGCTTTGTCAAAAGAAAAATCTTGCAAAGCATAAATAATATCAAAGCCACTCACCCAGCATAATACGCCAAAGCCTAATACAATAACATACAATTTAAAATATGCCGTTACGGCTAAAAAAGCACCGATGGGCGCGAGTGCTAAACCCACCCCAAGTACAAGATGACAAAGCGGAGAAAATCGTTTGGTATAACTATAACCCATAATAACACTGAGTGCAATTGGGCTTAGTACAAAGCATAAAAAATTGATAGCATACGCACACAATAAAAAAGCCATCACATTGAATGCAATAAAAATGGTAGCACTTTTTTTTGTGATGATGCCGGCGGGAATTTCTCTGTTTTGTGTGCGTTGATTTTTTTTGTCAATATCTGCATCAATCAGGCGATTAAACGCCATGGCAACATTTCTTGCAAACAACATCGACAACACAACAAGGAAAAATTTTTGCCAAGAAAAGTGTTGCTGTTCTTGAACGAATGCAAGCATAAAACCCAACAAAGCAAAAGGCATCGCAAACACACTGTGACTAAACTTAACGAGAGATAAAAAACGCATAACAAAAAAACAACGATTAAAATGAGCGAAATGAAAAATACGAGAAAGAATTTGAACGACTACTTTTTTGCTAAACAATAGAAATACTTTTAAGTCGATGTGTATTTTTTCGGGATTGGTGTTTTATGAAAAAACAACTCGCTTTGTCGTTCGATTTTTCATTTTATTCTTCACTCTTTAATGCCTTTATTTTTAAGCATAAGAGTGCTTTTTTGTGTCTTATACTTTCTATTCAGCATTCGTGTAAATAAATTTAATTTGTCCTCTATCTAAAAAAAATATTTCAGCGAATGTCCGAACAAGTTACCCCAAGATTGATGGCTGCTGCCAAAGAGTTTAATATTGGCAAAGACACTTTAATTGACTTTTTAATCTCTAAGGGCTTTGATAAAGAGGCTTTAAAGCCAACCGCAAAATTGAATGCAGAAATGTATCAAGCATTGCAAATTGAATTTCAAACCGACAAATCAGTAAAAAAGAATAGTCAAGACATTGAGATTGCAGACGCTAGTAAAATGTCTATTTCTCTTGCTCAAGACAAAGCCAATAAAGAATTGGCAGAAAAAAAAGAAGTCGCCCCAATTGAGCACATTAAAATCAGTGTGCCAGAATTAGAAGGTCCAAAAATTATTTCTAAAATTGATTTAGAACAAATTCATGAAGACAGCACGCCTCTAAAAAAAGGCAGACCGAAAAAGAAGGAAGTTGAAGCGCCTGCGTTGTTTGACGCGATAGAGGTGTCTGTGAGTGAAAAACCGAAAAGCAAAAAAACCAAAGCCACTGTTGTCAGTGAAGAGCCTGTTGAAAAAGTGATTGAAGAGGAAAAAATTGTCCAACAAGAAGAAATTGTTCAACAAGAACAAATAATTGAAGAAAAATCACAACCAACACCACCACCTACACCTATCGCCAAAGAACCTGAAATAGAGGTTGCGTCTCAAAAAACGAATTATTCTATTTTAACTGGACCAAAAATTATTGGTAAAGTAGATTTGAGTACAACGAATTTTAAACCGCCAACATCGTCGCCTGTAGAGTCTGAATTTGATAAGAAAAAAAGAAAACGATTTGTTGTCGATAAAAAGCCTTTTACACCAAACCAAAGAACAGGTCTAGAAGCACCGAAGCCTTATCTTACCGATCCAGATAAAAACAAATTTAAAAAAGAGGGCATTGTCAATAAAAACAGACCCATCATCCCACAACAACACAATGCACCACAACGAGTTATTGACCCTCAAACCATTCAGGATAAAATTAAAGAAACACAAGCAAAATTGTCTGGTGGCGGAGGAAAGTTTTCAAAAAACTTTAAATCAAAATATCGCAAAAACAGAAGAGAGGAATTTGCAACTGACGACGCAAATGCAGATAAAAACAAATACTTAGAAGTAACAGAATTTATTTCATTAAGAGAGTTTGCAAGTCTTATGAATGTTGATTCTACAGACGTTGTAAGCAAATGTTTGAACCTTGGATTGATGGTCTCTATCAACCATCGTTTAGACGCCGAAGTGATGGAATTGATTGCTGGCGAATATAGTTTTGAAATTAAATTTATCGATGCCATTAGTGAAGACTTTAAGCAAGAAGATGAAGATAAAGAAGAAGACCTTTTGCCGCGTCCGCCTATTGTAACCATTATGGGACACGTTGATCATGGTAAAACTTCTCTCTTAGATTTTATTCGTGCAACAAATGTGGTGGCTGGAGAAAGTGGTGGAATTACCCAAAAAATTGGTGCGTATGAAGTAACTACAACAACCGGCAAACAAGTAACTTTTATTGATACGCCAGGTCACGAAGCCTTTACAGCGATGCGTGCAAGAGGAACGAAAATTACCGACGTTGCAGTGATTGTAATTGCTGCTGATGATGCTGTAATGCCACAAACAAAAGAAGCCATTGCCCACGCACAAGCTGCAAATATCAAAATGATTTTTGCCATCAATAAAATGGATAAAGAAGGTGCTAATCCAGAAAAAATAAAAGAACAATTATCGCAAATGAATTTGCTTGTAGAAGATTGGGGAGGCTCATATCAATGCCAAGAAATTTCTGCAAAAAAAGGACTGAACGTAGATTTGCTATTAGAAAAAATCCTCTTGGAAGCAGAAATGCTTACGCTCAAGGCCAACCCAAATCGATTCGCATTTGGAACTGTAATTGATGCGGCTTTAGACAAAGGGCGTGGATATACAACGAGCATTCTTGTGCAAAATGGAACGCTTAAAGTGGGAGATATTATTACATCGGGACAATATTATGGCAGAATAAAAGCCATGTTTAACGAACGCAATCAAAAGGTACAAACCGCACCGCCGTCATGCCCTGTTTTGATTTTGGGATTGAATGGTGCACCACAAGCAGGAGAGAATTTTAGAGTCTATGAACAAGAAGTAGATGCAAAAGAAAATGCCACACGACGTGGACAACTTGCAAGAGAACAAGGCTTGCGTACACGCAAACACATTACACTCGATGAAATTGGTCGTCGTTTAGCATTGGGTAATTTTAAAGAATTGAATGTGATTATTAAGGCAGACGTAGATGGTTCTTTAGAAGCACTTACAGACGCATTAGAAAAATTATCTACCGAAGAAGTTGCTGTAAAAATTATACATCGTGGCGTAGGACAAATTACAGAAAGCGATGTAATGCTTGCTGCGGCATCAGATGCGATTATTATCGCCTTCCAAGTTCGTCCGTCATCACAAGCCAGCAAACTTGCCGAACAAGAGTCCATTCAAATCAAACAATACTCTGTTATCTATCACATTATAGAAGAAATTCGCAGTGCCATGGAAGGTATGCTACAACCTGCCATAGAAGAAAAAATAAATGCAACAGTAGAAATTCGCAACATCTTTACATTTGAAAAAAGCATCATTGCTGGTTGTTATGTAACCATGGGGCGCATTCTTCGCAACAATAAAATTCGTTTGATTAGAGACGGCATTGTAATTCATACAGGCGAACTTCAATCACTCAAAAGATTCAAAGACGATGCGAAAGAAGTGCCTACGAATATGGAATGTGGCATCACCATCAAAAATTATAACGCAATCAAAGAAGGCGATATTATAGAAGGTTTTGAACAAGAAGAAATTAAACGAAACTTATAGCTCTGTTTTTCTTGTCTTGTTGAATAAAATAAATACTACCGTAAATGCTTTGATGATAGTCAGCCGTATCTCGGAAGAACAAAACGTAAAGACAAAAAATGATGACATTTTTAGAATTAGCTGAAAAGATTTTAACAGAAAAAAAACAATTGCTAACTGTCGATGAAATTTGGAGTTTGGCAATAGAAAGAGGTTATGACAAACAACTTAAAGGTGAGGGGAAAACTCCTTGGGCTACACTTGCCGCTCAACTTTATGTTAATGCAAAAGACAATCCCAAATCACTTTTTGCCCGAACCGACAGCAGACCAAAAAAATTTTATTTAAAATCACACGCAAATCAGTTCGATCTTTCTGCCACGGAAATTTCAAACGAAGAGTTTCCCGTGGTTAAAAAAAACCGCTTTGACTTTTTAGAAAAAGACCTTCACCCTTATTTAACATATTACGCTTACTATCATTTACACTGTTATACCAAAACAATTAATCATTCACAATCGTCTAAAAAAGAATTTGGTGAGTGGGTACACCCGGATATAGTTGGCTGTTATTTTCCACTTGATGACTGGAAGCAAGAAGTTTATGAATTAAGTGCCTCAATTGGCAATATTTCAATCCGCTTTTTATCATTTGAACTTAAAAGAGAATTAAATTTTGGAAATTTAAGAGAGAGTTTCTTTCAGACAGTTTCAAACTCAACGTAGGCGAATGAAAGTTATTTAGTGGCGGCAGAGGTGTCTGAAGATGAAGAATTTAGAATAGAATTATCTCGACTATCAACATCATTTGGAATTGGTGTAATCAAATTAAATATTGAAGACCCTCATTCATCAGAAATTATTTTCTCTGCAAAATATCGAGAAATACTTGACTGGGAAACAATAAATAAACTCACTATGAACACTGATTTTAAAGAATTCCTCTCTACCGTTAAAATTGATATTACAAGCAAAAAAGTGCATAAAAAAGAATATGACGAAGTTTTAGACATTGAAAAATTAAATCTAAAACACATACTTAAATAAAAAATAACAGATATAAAGTTATTTCATCTTATTCAAATAAGCGAATTAGGATTAATCGATTTTTCTTAACCTACACTTTAACAAGAATCAAATGTCAGGTCTAAAAATCTGAAACTAATGTAAAATTTTTGTAATTTTGTATCACACAAATTTTAGTATAACCCTATTTATTTAAATTATGAGATTTTTATTGTTGTTGTTGTTTGTTAAAGGTTTTTCTCAAGATCCTTCTTCACGCTTTGCTTTAATTTCTTCAAGTTGTAAAACAGAAAAAGAAAAAGAAGAAATGCGATTATATATTGATAAAGCAAAAGATGCTATAAAAGTATTTGTTTCAAGTAGTGGAGGTTCTTGTGCTGATGCTATACGTGTTCAAACGCTATTGTCAGCAAAAGGATTTACCGTTGGAAAAGGAGCTACATTTGCATATTGGAAATGGAAATATCCTCAATATGAGTCGTTTAATCATACAGCTTGTTCTATTATTTATAAAGATGTTGAGTATATTATAGATCCAACACATAAGCAATTTAGAGGTGCAGATGTATTAGATGAGGATATTATTTGTCTACCAGCGCCTCTGTGGATGGACGAGTTAGTGAAAAGAACAAAAGGACAAAATCCAATATTAAGCCTTCAACTTAAAAGTGGTGAATCATTATTCGCTTTTATTTGTCCAGATAGTAGCAAACCTGCATTGACAGATGCTCAAAAAAGAGCCGTTGAAGAATTTGATAGGCTAGATGATATCAGATTTAAAGCACAGCTTCGCAGAGAAATGAAAGATAGAAGACGCGAACGTTGCGTGATTTTTTAATTTTTTTCGCCTCTTCAGGGTGTTTTTATCTGACGTTTTAGATTTTTATATTCCCATTTGAATAAGCAAAGAACGGTGCTTATTCAAGTATCATGCAAAAAACACCTGATATAAACAAAAAGAACCACCCCTCCAACGGAGGGGAATAAAACTCAAAAAGGGACAAGGGACAAATCAATCCTTGATAAGGCGAACCGAAAAGCGATTGCTTCTATCCATTCCTATTTTATCAAGGATTACGCCATTGACATCCACGCGCCTTGACAACAAATTATTGAAAATATCTGAAGTGGCAGTCCAAAAATAACCGAAGGAACTGGCACTAAAAAAACCACCATCGCCACTCTGTCCACCCGCAAAAAGAGCATCAAACCCAGAACCTCCGCCTACTTTCATTTTGCCTCCAGCTACACTTTCTCCGCCTAAATAATCGCTTAAGGTTGTCCACTCTGCGTCACTCGGCAAGTGCCAACCGACCATTTGGGTGTTCATGTCGATAGCGGCTGCCCAATCATATAACCTACCGTATTTTGCACAAGAATCAGGGCTGTTGTTAGGACAAGAGCTTATACCTATGGTGGCGTTATTCAAATTTTCTGCAAGCCAAGTTTGTGTGCCTATAACAACGGTTTTATAGCATACGCCATTAAGAAGAACTCTATTATAAGCTTCTGTACAAGGTACTGGTGTCCATTGTGCATAATATGTTGTTGCTACTGTGATTGGCCCTAATGTTGTAACCGCACTTCCGACTGTTGTTGCCACAAACCATCCATTAAATATATAACCATCTCTTGTTGGTGCTGTGGGGGTACTTGCATTTAAACCTGATGTGATTGTTTGACTTGCTGGTGCACCTGTTGAACCTGTATAATTCAAATTAAAACTTACTGTATATGTTGCTGTCCATTGAGCATAATATTGCGTATTGGCTGTGATTGGCCCTAATGTTGTAACCGCACTTCCGACTGTTGTTGCCGCAAACCATCCATTAAATATATACCCACCTCTTGTTGGTGCTGTGGGCGTGCTTGCATTGAACCCTGATGTGATTGTTTGATTTGCTGGTGTACCTGTTGAACCTGAATAATTTAAATTAAAACTTACTGTATAAGTGGGCAGACTGATGGTTAAAGTATAATTTGTTGGTGTAAAACCTACACTATTGGTTGCTGTTATCGTCATATTGTAAGTTCCTACAGCAACTACATTTGTCCATGAAATTTTTCCTGTAGACGCATTGACACTTACACCGCTTGGGTTGCCACTAATGGAATAAGTAACAGCACTTACGCCTGCATCTATTGTTGGTATAACCGAACTGTCAGGCGTTCCCAAAACACTACTTGCATTGGCTGGTGCATAACTAAAAGCACTTGGCATGCCTAACAGTAATTCTGTCCATTTTGCATAAGCCGTAGTACTTGCATAGAATAGCGTACTTGAGTCTATTTTTTCTTTGAACGTATTGTTATCAAAAAACCAGCCTGCAAATTCTTTTCCTGCAAAATAAGGCGTGGGTAACTGCTGGGTAATACGCAAACCTCCTGTAAAATAAAACGGTTGAGAAGGCGTTGGCATAACACCATAGTTGGGGTCAAATGTCAGAATAAAACTTTGAGGTTTAAAAAATCGAGCATATACAGTATCGTTTTTGGTTAATGATTTTTTAAACTGAAATGGCACATTGCCTTGTGTAGGATGCGAATACCAAGCTTCAAAAAAACTGTCAGTTGTATTTGAACTCACACTATGGGGTATTCCAAGTTCGTTTTCATATACAGTATCAATTTCTATTCGTTTCTGGGCATTGCTATAATTGATAAAAGTAAGCGTATGGTATTTTGCTTTATCCCAATAGGCAAATATTGTATCGTCTGCTGACATGGGAATATGAAAGTTAAACGTGTCTTTCCCTAAGGTGTCATAAAACCAACCTTTAAATTTATAGCCTTCTTTAATCGGTTCGGGATAGAGTTTAAAAGGCAAAGACTGTTCGTAATTTTCGATCAGCTTTTGTTTTGGCATAAGCGTTCCTCCACGTGAGTCTGCATATAAATATACAGTTGGAGACATCACCCATTTGGCAAACAAAGTTGTGTGTTGAAGAATGCGTTTTGTTGAATCAAAAAAATTGCTATCTCGATAATACCAACCATCAAAAACAAATCCTGGTTTTTTGGGTGTAGCGGGCATGTTTTTTATCCGTTCTCCATAAGCCACAATGCGGTCCGAAACATAGTCCGCTCCTCCATTGGTTTCAAAACTAACACGAAAATCTTCACCCTTGTTTTCAATGTCATATTTCCTACAATTAAAAAGCAATAACACAGCAAAAGAAAATCCAAAAAAAAGTAAGAAAATGTTTTTCATTTCAATTTTGACGAGGCAGCAACAAACAGACTAATGCGTATTTATTTTTGTGCAATCTATTGAAAAAAATCATTCGTTTGTGATAGAAATTAACCCGTCATACGCATACGATTAGAGACAAAAACGAGTCGAAAAAATAAAAAAAAACGACACATTTATTTTGCTTGGCAAAAGCAAAAAACGTAAAAAGAGAACCTTCAACTACAGCAACGATTCTTATATTGTATAAGCAGTTAGTTGTTTAAGTTCTTGGATGCGTTGGTTGATGTGCGTACGGTCAATTTCTTTTAAACGTGTTGCTCCAAATTTTTCTATGCAAAAAGATGCGGCCGCAGAACCTGCCACCATTGCGGCTTTTAGGGTTTCAAAATCATGCGATTGATGTTGGGCGATATAACCCATTAAGGCACCCGCAAAAGTATCCCCTGCACCTGTTGGGTCAAAAATGTTTTCTATAACAAGAGCCGATGTTGCAAAAACGTTATCTCCATAAAATAACAATGCTCCGTGTTCTCCTTTTTTGATGATTAAGTAAACAGGCCCCATGGCTCTAATTTTCTTTGCCGCTTTGGTTAAATTATTTTCTCCACTCAATTCTTTTGCTTCGCTTTCGTTGATAATGAGTAAGTCTATTTTTTGGAGTACTTTTTTTAAATTGTCTAAAGCAATTTCCATCCAAAAATTCATCGTATCTAAGGCAATCAATTTTGGTCGTGTTGCTAATTGTTCAATGACTTTAAGTTGTAAGGCGGGGTCTAAATTACCGAGTAATAAATACGTACAGTCTTGATAATTGTCTGGGACAGTGGCTTTAAAATCTAACAACGCATTGAGTTGTGTATCTAAACTGTCTCTGTTGTTCATGTCTTTGTGATAAGAACCTTTCCAAAAAAAAGACGGTTTATCTGTTACTTTTTGCACGCCGTCATAAGCGATGTGGCGAGAGGTCAAAAAGTCTAATTCAGCTTGTGGAAAGTCATTGCCAATTACAGCAAGTAATTTGATGTCATCAACAAAATTAGCGGCTGCAATAGCTGCATAAAAAGCTGCACCGCCAACAATTTTTCCAGAGTCTGCTTGTGGTGTAATAATATGGTCGAAAGCAATGCTTCCAAAAACGATAAGAGACATAGTGATTTATTTTTCTAAAACTTTATTTTGACGTTGGATACTTTCAATATGAATACTTTCTAATAATTTTTCTACAAACTCTTGGCTTAATCCTGCTTTTGTTCCTTTTGCAATGAGTCGTTTTAAAATTTCTGTCCAACGTCCGGGTTGTAAAATTGTTGCATTGGCATTTTTTTTCACCATGCCAATTTTTTCTGCCACATTCATTCGTGCTACAAGAATGTTAATAATTTCATCGTCTAAGTGATTGATTTCTTCACGCAGTGGCAATAAGGATTTAAGTGCGTCTTCTTGCTGAATCGCTTCTTGTCTCCAAACAATTTTATTAAGAAGTGTGCCCAAATCTTGTGGGGTAAGTTGTTGTTTTGCATCGCTCCAAGCTGCGTCTGGGTTAATATGAGATTCTATAATCAACCCGTCAAAGTCAAGGTTAATGCCTCGTTGAGCAATTTCTAAAAGTGGTTCTCTGCGTCCGCAAATGTGCGAAGGGTCGCACAGCAAAGGCATGGTCGGAAATTTGGTTTTCATTTCTATTGGTATATGCCACATTGGTGCATTGCGTAAATCTTTAATTGCCGCAGAAGAAAAGCCACGATGAATGAGTCCAATTTGTTTAATGCCAGCATTCGCAATGCGTTCAATCGCACCAATCCATAATTCAACGTCTGGGTTAATCGGGTTTTTGATAAACACAGGCACATCTACCCCTCTCAACGCATCGGCAACTTCTTGCACACTAAACGGGTTGACCGTTGTGCGTGCTCCTATCCATAAAATATCTACGCCAAAACTGAGTGCGTCTTCAACGTGTTTTGCCGTTGCCACTTCAACAGCAATGGGAATGCCTGTCAAGTCTCTTGCTTTCACCATCCACGGCAACCCTTTAACGCCAATGCCTTCAAAATTTCCGGGCTTTGTACGCGGCTTCCATATTCCCGCTCGCATCACATCAATGCGGTTGAGTTTTTGTAATTCTAACGCAGTGGCAATCACTTGCTCTTCTGTTTCTGCACTGCAAGGACCAGCAATAACCATCGGTCTTTTATTCCAAATGGCGGCAATTTTTTCTTTTGTATTTTCTGTTTGTACCATCGTTTTTCGGTAAAAGGATTGTTAAAAAAGTGGGGGGAATATATTCAAAGGAAATTCTTATTTGATTTTTTTTAGACGTATTTATTGTTACAATACATTGTTGATTTGTTCTTTTATTTTTTCCATTTCATCTTTCATCATAATCACAATTTTTTGAATGCCGGCGTGTTGTGCTTTTGAGCCGAGTGTGTTAATTTCTCTACCTATTTCTTGAGCAATAAAATTCATTTTTTTACCTTTCATTATTTCCGTTTCATCGGACAATAAAGTTAAGAAGTAGTCGCAGTGTGCGTTTAACCTTGTAACCTCTTCTGTAAAGTCTAATTTTTCTAAATAATAAATCAACTCTTGCTCAAATCTGTCTTTGTCGTATGCGGCACTAAGTTGTTGAAGTTTCTGTTCTAAATTCATTTTAACACTATCTGTTCTTTCATTTTGATATAACAGCAAGTCGTCTTTATATTGTTGAATGCGTTTGATACGAAGTGTGATATCTTGCTCTAAAATATTGCCTTCTCTTTTTCTAAATGCAAGCACGTCTTGAATCGTTGTTTGCATACTGTTAAACATCTCTTTTTTATTTTCTTCTGTTAATGCAACGGGCGAATTACTGTTTGTAATTTCAGGCATATTCAACAGCGTTTCTACAATATTGTTTGCTTGTATATTTAATTCAAGACACATTTTTTTAATCTGTTCATGATATTCCTTCGCCAATGGAATATTGATTTGAAAATGAGACGACGTTGTTGAACTCGTATAAACAGCACACTCAATGCTTCCTCGCAACAATGACTGTTGTAACAGACTTTTTATTTCATAGTCTAAGGGTTTCCACAAAGTCGAAAGTTTCAAATTGATTTCTGTATTTTTTCCATTGAGGGTTTTAATTTCTATCGTATAAATTTTATCGTTGATAGAAATTTCTGTTTTCCCATAACCCGTCATTGATTGCAACATGGTTCTATTTTAAATTGTGATATACTTTTTGCACGTCATCGTCTTGTTCTAATTTGTCAATAAGTTCCAAGACTTCTTTGGCTTGCTCTTCGTTGAGTTCTACAAGCGTTGTTGGAATGCGTGTGAGTTCAGAACCAATGACATTAATTTGTTTGTCTTCTAAGGCTTTTTGCATAGAACCAAAATCTTGAAAAGCACAACGAATAACAATATTATTTTCTGCGTCTTCTCCAATTTGCTCTAATCCAAAATCAATCAATTCTAATTCCAAATCGTCTAAATTGACGTTTTCATTTTTGATTTTAAACTCGCCATAATGCGTAAACATAAAGCCCACAGAACCGCTTGTGCCAAGGCTTCCATCACCTTTGTTAAAGTGCATTCTTACGTTTGCCACCGTTCTTGTTGGGTTGTCTGTTGCTGTTTCAACCATAATGGCAATGCCAAAAGGGGCGTATCCTTCGTACAAAATTTCTTCAAAGCCTGCGGTGTTTTTTTCTGACGCACGTTTAATGGCGGCTTCTACTCTATCTTTTGGCATATTGACGGCTTTCGCATTCAACATGCAACGGCGTAATGCCGGGTTGACATCGACATTTGTTCCACCAGCTTTTACAGCAATGACAATCTCTTTTCCAATGCGGCTAAACTGTTTTGACATTTTATCCCAACGGGCAAACATGGTTGATTTTCGTACTTCAAATATTCTTCCCATAAAAATGATTATGTTGTTTTAATGTGTTTTAAAAAATTTTTGTTTCGTGTTTTTTGAGCCAATATAAAGAGAAAGTTTGCCGCTTAAAAAAAACTGATCATTGATTAAATTTTCTTTCGGCACCATAATGTCTAAAGTTTTTCCATACCATTCTACATTCGCACTTGCCCTAAAACCGATAAGCATATTTTGACTAAGGTGTCCAAATTCAAATTCTATTCCTCCTCCAAAATGTGCCCCCAAGATGACTTTTAATTCATTGAGACCTAAAAAATAAGGGCTACCAGCATAATAATTTGGATTGAAAAAAAACAAACTGTCTATTGGGGTATACTTTACATTAACGGTTTTTTGTGGGTTACGAATGCTGCTTGTGTCGCTGAGTGTAATATAATAAGGGCGGATGAAAGCTAGCGACAAACCGCCTTTGTAAAAGATGTTTATTGTAATGCCTTGTTCTTGATTGGGGCCGCCTAAATTGAGGCTATTGCCAAAATAAAAATGTAAGGGATAGCAAATGTTTTGTTTGCCATAAGCAACAGAAAAATCGCCAAAAGCGTTATTTCTAAAATCTGTTTTTTTTTCTTTATTGTGTTTGCGTTCTGTAAATTCTATCCCTATGAGTTTTTTTGTTTGCGTCATTTTTCCAAATTGATATTCATATCCAAGCCCCCAGCCATCCGTGAAAATGCCTGCATTAAAAACATGATTACGCATAACGGTTTCACCCACAGAACCAGCGTTATTATTTTGCGATAACAAGGCAAGGCGAAAAAAAATAAAGAACAGAAAAGAAAATGATGCTCGACAACTCAACATTATGCTAAGGTTTTTAACAAGCGACTAAGAACCACTTGTGCACTACAAATTCGATTTTTTGCTTGTTGCAAAACAATAGACTGCGGTCCGTCTAACACTTCATCTGCAATGACAACATTTCTTCTTACGGGTAAGCAGTGCATAATTTTTGCCTTATTGCCAAGGGCAATTTTTTTATTATCAATCATCCAATTTTTATCTTGGCACAAAATTTTTCCATAGTCTTTTGTTGCTGACCAATTTTTCACATACACAAAATCAGCTCCTTCCAACGCCTTATTTTGATCGTATTCGATGTTTAATGCACCTGTAATTTTTTGGTCTAATTCGTATCCTTCAGGGTGTGTAACAACAAAGTCGCAAGTCTGCCAAGCGTTGATCCATTGTGCAAAAGAATTGGGAACAGCTTGTGGCAAAGCCTTGATATGGGGCGCCCATGTCATCACAACTTTTGGTTTTTTTGGTTGTTGCCAATGCTCATGAATGGTAATCATATCGGCAAAACTTTGTAAAGGATGGAGTGTTGCAGCCTCTAAACTGACGATTGGAAGTTGGGCGTATTGTTGAAATTTTTTGATGACGATTTCTGCATCATCATCAGCTTTGTTTTGTAATGAAGAGAAACTCCGTACGCCAAGTATATCTACAAATTGTCCTAACACACCTGCGGCTTCAATAATGTGTTCTACCTTATTTTCATTCATCACAGCACCTTCTTTAAACTCTAAATTCCAAGCGTCTTTATCGATATTTAATACGCTTGTTCGCATGCCCAATTTTTCTGCTGCAATTTGAGAACTCAACCTCGTTCGCAAACTTGGATTCATAAAAATCATGCCAAATGTTTTTCCGTTACCAAGTTGTATGTCTTGGAGCGGATTCAATTTATACATCAAGGCTTCTGCAATTGCAGTAGAAATATCGCCAATGTCGGTTACAGAAAGAAAGTGTTTCAAAGAATACAATTAAGATAACATGAACAGAGATTTTGGAAAGTAAAAATTTCGCTCATTTCATCAATAATAACCTGTTATGCCAACGACTCGTCATACATCATTTTTGCTACATTTATTTGCGGCAACTTCACCATTTGGACTAAGTTAGCAAACAGTTATTGAAATGTGTCTCCACTTCATTTTAAAAACATAGTCAAATCAAAATATCTACCCTCTTTTTATTTAAAATCTTTTGTATGCTTATCAATCGCCAAGTATTAACCTTAGATGAATTTACGCTTCAACAATTAAGGCTTTTTCCAACTGCCACAGGAGAATTGAGCCGCTTGTTAAGAGATATTGGCTTGGCGGCAAAACGAATTAACGTAGAAGTCAACAAGGCGGGCTTGGTTGATATTTTGGGAGATTATGGCTCAACAAATGTGCAAGGTGAAGAGGTAAAAAAGTTAGACATTTATGCTAACAATCAAATGATAGGCGTTTTAAAACATGGCATTTCTTGTGCTGGCATTGCGAGTGAAGAAATGGATCAAGTAGAAATTTTTGATGATGAAACAAGCAATCAAAGCAAATATGTTTGTTCGTTTGACCCTTTAGACGGCAGCTCAAATATTGATGTGAATGTTTCTGTTGGAACAATTTTTGGCGTGTACAAACGCGTCAGCAAAGTGGGGACGCCGTGTACAGAAGAAGATTTTTTACAAGCAGGAACAAAGCAAGTTGCGGCTGGTTATATTGTTTATGGCAGTTCAACGATGCTTGTTTATGCAACGCGCAGAGGCGTAAATGGTTTTACACTTGACCCATCAATCGGAGAATTTTGTTTGTCGCACCCCAACATCCAATGCCCTCCAGACGGCAAATTGTATAGCGTTAATCACGGGCATTATTTTCAATATACAAAAGGCATACAAAATTATATCAACACTTGTCAGCATAAACATAAAAACAATGGCGGACCTTATACACAACGGTATATCGGAAGTATGGTTTCTGATTTGCACAGAAATTTAATTAAAGGAGGCATTTTTTTGTATCCCGCAATCACCGAAAAACCTACTGGCAAATTGCGTTTGTTATATGAGTGTAATCCATTTGCTTTTATTTTTAGCGTTGCTGGAGGAAAGGCTACGAACGGCGAAAAAAGAATTTTAGACATTGTGCCAACATCTCTCCACCAACGTACACCGCTTTTTATTGGTAGCAAAAATATGATGGCCGAATTACAAACTTATTTATAAAACAAACCTGTTTTTCATTGCATGAATTCAATATTTCTTTTTTTACTTTCTTTTGTTTTTGCTGACACGATGAAACGTGATATTTTTTATCAACAACAATATGGCGTTACTGTTATCACCAGTTCAAGTGCTTATCAGCAACATATTCTTGCACACCCCAATATGGAGTTGGTGCCTGTTCAAGCATACATTCCAAGCATCGTGTTAGATATTCGCTATGCAACGAAGAATAATTTTATGAAGAAAAAAATATATCCCCAAGCAAGATGCTTTGTTGTAAAAGGAATGATTGAAAATTTACAACACATTCAACAGCAATTAGCAAAAGATGAGTTGGGATTAAAAATTTATGATGCGTACAGACCTTTTTCTGCAACAATAAAAATGTATAAAATTTTTCCCAATAAGGTTTTTGTAGCACCTCCGCAAAAAGGTTCTCGCCACAACAGAGCCTGTGCGATTGATGTAACGCTGATTGATTTAAAAACAAAAAAGGAATTGTTGATGCCAACAGAATACGATGCGTTTACAAAAAATGCAAGACCGAATGCACCGATTAAAAATATAATGGTAAAAAACAACAGAAACAAACTCCTTGCTATCATGCAAGGCAATGGGTTTAGCGTTACCAATTCTGAATGGTGGCACTATGATTTTGACAACTTTAAGCAATATCCTTTATTGGACATTTCGTTTGTTGATTTACAAAAAAAGCTGTAGGGGAAGGACTTGAACCTCCACGAAGTGGTTAGCTATATTACAAATGAAGTGGTCAACCCTAGAAGGCCTTACGGTCTACATTATAATACGTTTATCCCATGATCCTCACCCCCGAGACAAGAGGGCATGTCTGCCAATTTCATCACCCTACAATAAAAAGAACGCTATGGCTCGCCAAATTAAAATTCTACACCAAGTAGCAAGATTATATTTTTGATTTATTGCAAAAACAATTTTGCCAATGCCAACAAACTTTCACAGTATTGATGCACGTAAAGTTGGTCTTCTTGACACAGTTTTTTGTTGCCAATAAAAACATTTTGCAATCCAACATTTTTTCCAAAAAGCATATCACTCGCAGAATTTCCCACCATTACACTTTGAGAAAAATCAATGCTCGGTATTTTTTCTTTTGCTTGAAAAGCCATGCCGATATTGGGTTTTCTACAAAATGCATTTTCTTCCATCGCACTGCAAAACCAAACTCCATCGATTCTTCCGCCTTGTGCAACAATTTCTTTTTCCATTTTTTGATGAATATGATGTAAGTCTTTTTCACTCATCAAGCCCTTGCCAACGCCGCGCTGATTGGTAACAACAACAAGATGTTGAAAGTGTTTACTCAACATGCGAATGGCTTCAATCGCTCCTTCGCAAAAAACAAATTCGTTCCAATTGAGAATGTAGCCATGCGGATTTTCAATATTGATAACGCCGTCTCTGTCTAAAAAAAGCGTATTGGTATAAGCATGAAAATTGAACATTGAACGTTTTTTTACAAGAAAGAAGGCAAGTCTTTTTGGGCTTGTGCATAATCATTGGGTACGCCAATGTCTATAAAATAATTTTCAAATTCAAAACCAAAAAGTGCTTGCTGTTGAATTTGTTTTTCTAAAAATTCTTTTTCAAAAGAAAATTTGTTAGGATAAGGTTGAGATAAAAATTTCTTTTTATCTAAGATATAAACGCCACCATTGATACGCCCTTCGGCATAAAATTTTTTTTCTTGAAAGGCAATAATTTCACCATTCAATTTTGTTTCAACAACACCATAGCGATCAAAGTGCGACATTTTTTTTAATGCAAGGCTACAAACAGCATTTGATTTTTTATGCCGTTGTAATAACGTGTTGAGATGAATCTGAAAAAAAGTATCGCCGTTCATCACAATCAAATTGTCGCTTTTAATTTTTTGCATAGCTAAAACAATTGCACCTCCTGTACCTAAAGGCTCTTGCTCTACAACCCAATCAATTTCAATCTGTGGGCAATGCGGTATAATTTTTGTTTGCAAATAATGAATAACAAGTTCACTTTTATAGCCCAAAGAAAAAACAATGCGTTGGGCTTTTTGTTGCTTGAAATAATGGATTAAATAATGCAAAAAAGGTTCGTTACCAATTGGTGCCAAACATTTCGGTTGGTCTGCAACAACAGATTGCAAGCGCGTTCCAAACCCGCCGGCTAAGACAAGAATATTTTCTATTAAATGCATTGTAGAGATAAAAAGAAAGAGATTGTGAAACGAGAAAAATAAAAAATTATTTTTCAACGACCCTTTTCAGTTACTTACTTTTTTACTATGACGGCAATTCAAACGCAAGCCATTATTGTTGCTGGCGGCTCTGGACAACGCATGAATCATTCTGTGCCTAAACAGTTTTTGTGCATTCAAAACACGCCTGTTTTAATTCATACGCTAAAGGCTTTTGAGGCGTTTTCTACAACCACAGAATTGATTATTGTCATTCACCCGCAGTATCAAAAAGACCTTGAAATGTTATTGTTAAAATATCCCATTAGCAATAAAATTATTCTTGTGCAAGGCGGCACAACTCGTTTTGAATCTGTCAAAAACGGCACACAAGCATTATTTCCTGATAGCCTTGTTTTTGTTCATGATGCCGTTCGTTGTTTATTGTCTCCTGCGTTAATCGACCGTTGTTATCGCCATGCTTTACAATATGGAAACGCAGTGCCTGCGATTGCAAGCAAGGATAGTGTGCGATATGTTGAAGATGGCAAAAACCATGTTTTAAACAGAAATCAAATTCGGCTTATTCAAACGCCACAAACTTTTCATAGTGCTACTTTATTGCGTGCTTTTCAACAAGCTGAAGCACCTCATTTTACTGACGAGGCAAATGTGGTTGAAGCCATGGGCGATGAAATTTTTTTGGTAGAAGGTGAAGATGATAATTTGAAAATTACCGTACAAAATGATTTGCTTATTGCAGAAGAAGTATTGAAAAAAAGACAGCAATAAAATGTTGGGGGCAAATGAATGTTTATTGCCAATTATTCTTCGGATACTGTAATTGTATTTTCTAGCATATCAATGCAGAGTTTTGTTCCTTCTAAAAAATCAAGTCCAAGTAGTCCGTTATAGTTTGAAAAAATACCGTGAGCTAAAAAATCATAAACCTGAATTTGAAATTTTTCTCTTGTCAAACCAAGCGAAGCAAACGTATCAATTTCAAAAACTTCGGTTTCAATCATTCCATTTGCAGTTTCAATTTGAACAGTTCCCCTATTGTCTTTTAGGTCGTATCCAAGCAGGTGCAATGCGTTACTATCAATCGTTGTATTTGTTGCCCCTGTGTCTAAAATCATGTTCAACTCATACTTGTTGTTAATTTCAATATGAACAAGTATTAACGCGCTTTCTGGCTGTCGTTTAATTTTATAGATTATTTTTTATCCGGTTAAAAATGCCTGTAATTTTTCTTACAGGCCTAAAAGTGCCCGTATAAATTAACGTGATTTTTGCAAAGTTTGACGTTTTGTTTCTGCCGATATAACAAACTTCTTTTTTATCCTTGCTGTGAAATAATGGAATGCCCGAAAGAACTTCAATTTTACTTTCATCCATAATGGGGTTGCCTAGCAACACCCATTCATTAGGATAACGATTTTTAATCTCTGTGATATGTATTAGTTGTTCGATATTTTAGCGTCTATTTAAGGTGCGATTTTACAGATTTTTTTAACTTATCGACATATCAATTAAATCAAAAAATCGACACAATATATTTTCCATCATCTGCCCATCAATACCATTAAAATTTGAATGTCTGTTGGATTGATGCCGCTAATATTAGCGGCTTGACCAAGTGTTTTTGGTTTTATTTTTTGCAATTTGTCTTTGGCTTCTGAACCCAGCGAATTGATTTTTGCATAATCAAAATTGTCGGGGATTTTAATGTCGTTAATTTCTTGCAAACGTTCTGCGAATGCCATTTCTTTTTCGATGTAAGTGGCGTATTTGATTTGTATTTCTACTTGTTCTATCACGTCTCGGTCATACACAGAAAATTCTTTTGCCATGTGTGGAATGGCAACTAACATTTCTTTGAGTGTAATTGTTGGGCGAGATAAAATTTGTATTGCCTTGTATTTTTTGTTGATAACGGCACTGTTTTTGCTTTCTAAAAAAGGGTTGATTTCGTCTGGCGACAAATTCAGTTGTTCTACATAAGCACACATTTTTTTTGTTCCTTCTTGCTTGAGTAATACTTTTTCATGCCGTTCAGCAGAGGCTAATCCAAGCTCATAGCCTTTTTTTGTCAATCGCAAGTCTGCATTGTCTTGCCTTAATAAGGTTCTAAATTCTGCTCTTGACGTAAACATTCGATAAGGCTCTTCTGTTCCTTTTGTAATAAGGTCATCTATTAAAACGCCAATGTAAGCTTCGTTTCTATTCAGAATAAAAGGTTCTAATTGACGAACATTTTGTACCGCATTGATGCCTGCCATTAAGCCTTGCCCAGCAGCTTCTTCATAACCTGTTGTGCCGTTGATTTGTCCTGCAAAAAACAAGTTGTGAATGGCTTTTGTTTCTAAATTATACTTGAGCTGAACAGGAGGAAAATAATCATACTCTATGGCATAACCCGGTCTAAACATTTTGTAATTTTTAAACCCAGGCAATTGTCGTAATGCTTTGTCTTGAATGTGCACAGGCAACGAAGTTGAAAAACCATTCAGGTAAATTTCAATTGTATTGTGTCCTTCTGGTTCGATAAAAAGTTGGTGCCTGTCTCGCTCGGCAAAGCGTTTAATTTTATCTTCTATACTCGGGCAATAGCGAGGTCCAGAGCCTTGAATTCTACCTGCATACATAGGTGATTGGTCAAAGCCTTCTTCTAATATGGCATGAACATTTTTGTCGGTATAAGTAATCCAACAACATTTTTGTTCACTTGCTTGTAGAGTTTTTGTGGGCAAATACGAGAAGGGTACAATTTCTTCGTCGCCGTTTTGAATGTCAAATGCACTATAATCTAAACTCCTTCCATCTATGCGCGGTGGCGTTCCTGTTTTTAATCGCTTGCTTTCAAAACCCAATGAAATCAATTGCTCTGTGATTCCGCTCGCTGCTTTTTCGCCTGCTCGTCCGCCGCTCATTTGCTGTTCGCCAACGTGTATAATGCCATTTAAAAAAGTGCCATTGGTAAGCACAACGGTTTTGCTTTCTATGGTTTGTCCTAAAGAGGTTTGTACGCCACAAATGCGATTGTCTTTTACCATCAAGCCTTTGACCATGTCTTGATATAAATCTAAATGCGGATTACTTTCTAATAAAGCACGCCATTTGATAGAAAAAGCAAGTTTATCGCTTTGTGCACGTGGACTCCACATGGCTGGACCTTTTGATTTGTTTAACATTCTAAACTGAATCATCGTTTCGTCAGTTACAATTCCGGACTGTCCGCCCAAGGCATCAATTTCTTTAACGATTTGACCTTTTGCAATTCCGCCCATTGCGGGGTTGCAACTCATTTGACCAAAGGTTTGCATATTCATTGTAATCAACAACGTTTTTGCTCCCATCAAACCCGCTGCCATTGCAGCTTCACAACCGGCATGTCCTGCTCCTACAACAATGACATCATATTTTTGAAACATAGTATAATAAAAATTGAGCTTGATTTTTCTTTGTAATCAATCTTGTTTACAAAGCATTTTACAATTCATACATTAAAGCAAAACTGTCTTTATTTTTATCTTCTTTAAACACAACGGTGCTTTTTGTATAAACCGTAGAAGAAGAAGGAACGCTTTTTGTAATAAACGTATTCGCTCCAATAATTGATTTACTCCCCACAATTGTATCTCCTCCTAACACACAAGAGTTGGCATACATCACCACATCATCTTCTATCGTTGGGTGCCGTTTTGCGTTGGCATCGCTTTTGTTTACTTGTAAAGCCCCTAGCGTTACGCCTTGATATATTTTAACACGATTAGCAATAACACTTGTTGCACCAATGACAACGCCCGTGCCGTGGTCAATAAAAAAAGGGACGCCAATTTGTGCAGAAGGGTGAATGTCAATGCCCGTTTTACTATGTGCATATTCGCTCATCATTCTGCCAATAAGAGGAACTTTGTGGCGATTAAAAATATGTGCAAATCGATACACAGCAATCGCATAAAAACCAGGATAACACAAAATAACTTCTTCTATATTTTGTGAAGCAGGGTCGCTTTCTAAAATAAATTGTGCATCTAAAATGAGTGTGTTGCGAATGTCTTCTACTTCTTTCATCATCACGGGCAACAGTTCAATAATCGAACAGGCTTGACCATTTTTACAAAACTCTTGCAACTCTTGTTCTAAAAAAGTAAAAAATATTTTGTGTTGAGCTTTGTCATGGTGATGAAAAAAAAACGCATCAAAAAACAATTTGATTAAGTGTTCTATGTCTTTGGGTTTAAAAAAATAGTTTTTAAAAAGAACGTCTGTTTGCATAGGGTATTAGGATAAAGATTGGAGGCGAGTAATGTGTTGTTTTATTGAAGCATAAATGTCCTCTATTTTTCCTTCGCCTTGAACGTGAACGACTTTATTAAATTGTTTGTAATAATTTGCCACTAAAGAGGTTCTGTTATGATACTCTTCAACGCGTTGTGCAATAATTGTTTCATTCACATCATCTGGTCTGCCTGACACTTTACCTCTTTCTAACAAGCGTTTTTTTAACTCTGGTTCAGCAACATCTAAACAAATGACAATATGAATGGTCGTGTTTTTTTCTGCTAACAAATTATCCAAAGATTTTGCTTGTTCTATTGTTCTTGGAAAACCATCAAATAAAAAACCATTCACGTTTAAATTGTCGTTTACTTTATTTTTAATCATCCCAATAACAATATTATCAGACACTAATTTTCCTTCCGCCATAATGCTTTTTGCTTCTATCCCAAGGGGGGTATTGTTGGCAATTTCATTGCGCAAAATGTCACCAGTAGATAGATGAAGAAATTGATAGGCTTGAATTAATTTTTCGGACTGTGTGCCCTTGCCGCTACCAGGTGCACCAAACAAAATAACGTTGAACATAAAACAAGTTTGAATGATGAAAAAAAAGATGGAACGAATGTAGCAATATACAAAGTATAAAAACTTGTTTTGCAAAAAATAGTTGACGTTGCGTAGAACGTTCTATAATACCTTCACTGTCTTGTGTTCCTTGTCCTAAAAAAACCAAATTAATCCTTCAGCAAACGAATTGGATAGCGAGCAGTTCTAAAGTCATCCCTTACGACGCTACTGAAAACAGGGGGGATGGCAGAGGAGGAGGAGAGGTAGCTGTAACTTGCGTGGACACCATTACTATTGGGTGTGGACGACCAAAAGCCTGTAGACAAGTCCATTTCACTATATAGACCTGACAAATTTTTGTAACCAGAAAGTAAAGCATTAAAACCAGAAGAACCCCCTGTTATCATTTTTTCACCCACAACAGACGGATTAGGTCCGCCCAAAGAGGCTGCGAATGCATTCCATTCAGTCTTGCTCGGCAAATGCCAGCCCGGTATTTTTTCATCTGTATCCATAGCAGCTTCCCAATTATATAATCTGCCGAAAGTGCTACAATTAGAAGCATTGTCATCATAACAAGAACTTGCCCCTACCGTGTGGATTGAATCATTCAAATTTTCTGCAAGCCAAGTTCTTCCTTCAATATTAACCGTTCTATAGCATGTGGTATTGATATAAGTTTTGTTATTAGCGGCTACGCAACCCAGTGGCACAAACCTCGAATACAAAGTTTTATCTGCTCTGATTACTGTATCAAAGTTAAATGGCGTTGTTCTCGACATGTCTGTATACCAACCATCAAATGAAGAATCCGTTTTTGTTGGGTCTGTTGGTGCTGTTGCTACTGTGCCACTCGTAACCTGTAGAGGTGTTATCGTAGCACTCGTTCCAGTATGCACAAAATTCACTGTATAAAGAATAGGACTAAATTTCGCATACAAAGTCGTGGTCGCTCTGATTGGTGTCGTAAATACAAACGATGTTGTTCTCGATGCATCTGTAAACCAACCCCCAAAGGTAGAATCCGTTTTTGTTGGAGCTGTTGGGGCTGTCGCCGTTGTGCCACTCGTAAGACTTTGAGTCGCTATCGACGGAGTCGCTCCATTATTGTCAAAACTCACCGTATAAACAATCGGAGTATATTTTGCATGCACAGTCGTGCTTGCTCTTATTGGTGTTGTAAAATCAAAAACTGTTGTTCTCGATACAGTTGTAAACCAGCCATCAAACGCAGAATCTAATTTTGTTGGGGGATCAGGAGTTATTGCTGGGTCATTGTGGGCAACGGTTTGATTGTCTATCGCAGGACTCGCTCCATTATTGTCAAAGCTCACCGTATAAACAATAGGGCTAAATTTCGCATACAAAGTCGTATTCGCTGTAATTACTGTCGTAAATAAAAATCCCGTTGTTCTCGATACATCCGTAAACCAACCAGCAAACGTATTATTCGTTTTTGTTGGAGCTGCTGGAACTGTCGCTAATGTCCCTCTTGTAACCTGTTGAGGTGTTATCGCAGCACTCGTTCCTGTATGCACAAAATTCACCGTATAAACAATCGGACTAAATTTCGCATACAAAGTCGTGGTCGCTCTTATTGGTGTTGAAAAATCAAATGTTGTTGTTCTCGATACAGTTGTAAACCAACCATCAAAAGTAGAATCTAGTTTCGTAGGAGCTGTTGGTCGTGTCGCTAATGTGCCGATCGTAAGACTTTGAGTCGCTGTCGATGGACTCGCTCCATTATTGTCAAAACTCACCGTATAAGTAATAGGACTAAATTTCGCATATAAAGTCGTGGTCGCTCTTATTGGTGTTGTAAATGTAAACGATGTTGTTCTCGATACATCCGTAAACCAACCATCAAAAGTAGAATCTGTTTTCGTTGGAGCTGTTGGGACTGTCGCCGTTGTGCCACTCGTAAGACTTTGAGTCGCTGTCGATGGACTCGCTCCATTGTTATCAAAACTCACCGTATAAACAATCGGACTAAATTTCGCATACAAAGTTATGCTAGCTCTGATTGGTGTGGTAAATACAAACGGTGTTGTTCTCGATGCAGTTGTAAACCAACCATCAAACGCAGAATCTAATTTTGTTGGGGGATCAGGAGTTATTGCTGGGTCATTGTGGGCAACGGTTTGATTGTCTATCGCAGGACTCGCTCCATTATTGTCAAAACTCACCGTATAAGTAATCGGAATAAATTTCGCATACAAAGTCGTGGTCGCTCTTATTGGTGTTGTAAATGTAAACGATGTTGTTCTCGATACAGTTGTAAACCAACCATCAAAAGTAGAATCTAATTTTGTTGGGGGATCAGGAGTTATTGCTGGGTCATTGTGGGCAACGGTTTGATTGTCTATCGCAGGACTCGCTCCATTATTGTCAAAGCTCACCGTATAAAGAATCGGAGTGAATTTAGGATACAAAGTAATGTTCGTTGTTAGCGTCAAGGGAAAGGCTACTTGCGCTGTTCTCTCAGCATCCATAAACCAAGCTACAAACGTTGAATCAGTTTTTGTTGGAAGATCAGGTGCTTGAGCTTGTGTTAATTGAACAATCCTACGAACAGGGACTGGGCGACCTCCGTCAAACGTTACCGTATAAGTCTCTTTAACAGTAAGCGTATAAGATAATGGAACTCCCACTCCTGCACTATTACTTGGTATAATGTTTAAAATATAAGTGCCTGCCACAAGTGAAGGATCCCATGAAATTTGACCGGTAGTTGCATCTATTGCAATTCCTGACACAGGGGTTTGAAGCACAAAAGAGGCTATCGCTCCTCCATCATTGATGGTTGGTATGACAGAACTGCCACTTTCACCAAAAAGAATCGTTTGTTGTGCAGGTGAATAAGAAAAAGTGTGTGGGGCAACAACACTTCCTGGGGGATCCCATTTTGCATAGACAGTGGTGTTGCCATAAAAACCTAAATCAAAATACACATTTTCTGTGCATCTTCTGTCATAAAACCAACCCAAAAAGTGCCTATTGCCATACTCTGGAACAGGAGTATTTCGGACGGTGACGCCTTCTTTAACGTCCCTAGACGGCAATATCGACCCTCCGTTGGAATTAAACGAAAGCGTATATCTTCTCGGAGTAAAAAACATCGCATACACCGTATCATTCTTTTTTAAGGAGTCCCCGAACTTAAATGGGCGTACAGAGGGGTTATTGAGTTGTTGAACCCAAGCAGAAAAAAAAGTGTCTTCGTGTGGATGAGTTGGACTCACAAAGGCTTTTGTAACTTCGTTTTCATATACAGTGTCAATGTCTATTCGGTGCAGAGAACTGCTATAATTGATAAAAGTAAGCGTATGGTATGATGCTCGATCCCAATAAGCAAACATCGTATCATCTGCTGACAGAGGCGCCGAAAAGTTAAACGTATCTCTTCCTAAGGTATCATAAAACCAACCTCGAAATTTATAGCTCCTTTTTATTGGTTCTGGATAGATTTTAAAAGGCAAAGACAGCTCATAGTTTTTAATCAATTTTTGTTTGGGCTTAGGCGTTCCTCCACGAGAGTCTGCATATAAATAGACGTTTGGGGCAATCACCCATTTGGCATACAAGGCGGCTTGTTGAATAATGGGCTGGGTAGAATCAAAAAAATTGCTGTCGCGGTAATACCAACCATCAAAAATAAATCCTGGTTTTTTTGGTGTAACAGGCATCTTTTTTATCCGTTCACGATAAGGAACAAGTTGGTCTGAAATATATCCCGTTCCTCCGTTGGTTTCAAAGGTAACACGCAAAATTCTGTTTCCCTCATCAACGTCATATTTCCTACAATTGAAAAGAAATAAAACGGCAAAAACAAACACGAAAAAAAATAGAAACGTATTTTTCATTTCAAAATTTAGTTGAACTATGGCTATGCAACAAAAATAAGAACAAAATCAAAGATAAAATGTTAAAAAAGTCACTATATCTGTTGACGCATTTTAATTGTACGAAAAACCACACGGAAGAAATCTGCGTAAAAAAAGCAAATTTTTCAATCCAAAGTATGAGCAAAAACCTGTAACACAGAACAAGACTAACTTTCAAAAAAAAAATGACACATCCAGTTGAGCCAAAACCGTAGGACAGTACAAGACGAGATTTCAAAAAAAAAATAAGTTTGACGTATCAAGTCGAACTATAACATCTATCTATTCTCCATAAATTCCATACAGCATGCCTTCATACCACATGCCTTCATACACACAATTATTCTTCTTGTTGTGTTTTATCTCAAATATTATTTTGGGACAAAAATCACAACTTGTTTTTGTTGATTCTGTGTCGAAAGTTCGGTTACAATTTGTAACTGTTCAAAATGAACAAAATAAACTGTTTAGTGTATCAGACGAAAATGGAAATGTGTCTATTGCAGATATCGAAAAAAACAATTTTATACGCATACAGCGCATGGGCTATGAATCAAAAACAATTGCAGCTTCATCGCTTCGTTTAAAAGATAAACAATCAACTATTTATTTAATTAAAAGCAATTCCAATTTGGACGAATTAGTAATTAGTAGCTCTTCTCGTTACGGTGTTTTTCAACCAATTAGTCAACTTGATATTCATATTCGCCCGATAAATACGTCGCAAGATGTGCTTAGAATTGTTCCTGGTTTATTTATTGGTCAGCATGCTGGCGGCGGCAAAGCGGAACAAATTTTTTTAAGAGGTTTTGACCTTGACCATGGAACAGACATCAATATCTCGGTTGATGGAATGCCTGTCAATATGGTTAGTCACGCACACGGACAAGGATATGCCGATTTACATTTTGTGATTCCAGAGTTAATTCAAACAGTGAATTTTAATAAAGGTCTTTATTTTGAAGACAAAGGAAATTTTACAACTGCAGGTTTTGTTGAATTTAAAACGCAAGATTATTTAGAAAAGAATTTTGCGAAAATTGAAGTTGGACAATTCAATACATGGCGAACGGTGGCAGGCGTTAATCTTCTTGCGGCAAAAAGACAAAAGCGAACTCAAAGCCTTTATTTTGCAGGCGAAGGGTTTTATTCAAAAGGATATTTTGATGCACCACAAAATTTCGACCGCTTTAACGGCATCTTAAAATACAACGCACAACTCAACCCAAACACTTATTTAAAAGCATCATTAACAGGATTTAAAAGTAAGTGGAATGCGTCTGGGCAAATACCCAACCGAGCTGTTTTAGACGGCACCGTTAATTTTTATGGTGCAATAGACGACAACGAAGGTGGTGCAACATCAAGATACAATGCAAACGTTGAACTAGTCAACCATTTGAATGACGGTAGTGTTTTGCGCAATCAACTTTTTTATTCCAATTACAACTTTGAACTCTATTCTAATTTTACGTTTTATAAAGAAGATTCTATCAATGGAGACCAAATAAGACAAAAGGAAAACAGACATATCATCGGCTCTAACGACAGCTATGAAAAAGAATTTTTTATAGGCAATTTTAAAACAACAACAAAAGCTGGCTTTCAAATGCGATATGACCAAGTTGATAACATCGAATTAACAAGAACAAAAGACAGAAAAATCAATCTACAAGAAATGCAATTCGGCAACTTAAATGAAATGAATGTTGGTACTTATTACTCCCAACAAATTGCATTCAACGACAAATTCAGCCTAACCGCCGCAATGCGCTTAGATTATTTCCACAACCATTACGACAATCAATTAGCACAAAATGCATTGTCTTCTGAATCATTCATTTTTTCTCCCAAACTCAATTTTAATTATCGCCTCAACAAGGCGGTTCAATTCTATTTATACAATGGAAAAGGCTTTCACAGTAATGACACAAGAGTTGCCGTACAACAAAATGGAAAAAAAGTTTTGCCGCCTGCTTATGGTTCTGACTTAGGTGGCATATTTAGAATTGGAAAAAAAATAGTTGTCCAAACCGCTATTTGGTATTTATGGCTTGACCAAGAATTTGTTTATGTTGGAGACGAAGGGGTTGTTGAACCGGGAGGACAAACACAAAGATTTGGATTTGATCTTTCTGCCCGAGGTGAAATCGTTAAAAATCTTTATGCTGACATTGACGTAAGTCTTGCCAAACCTTCTGCACTCAATGTTCCAACTACAGCAAACTATTTGCCTTTAGCCCCAAGATTCACAAGCGTGGCTGGCTTAACATATAAACAACCAAGCGGCCTAAACGCAAGTTTGCGGTATCGATATATGGCAGACCGTCCTGCGAATGAAACAAACACTGTTGTAGCAGAAGGATATTTTATTGTTGATGCAACCCTTTCTTATGCAAGCAAAAAATGGGAAACAGGAATTTCAGTTCAAAATCTTTTGAATACAAAATGGAAAGAAACACAGTTTGATACGGAAAGCAAATTAAAAAATGAACCTGCCCCTGTTTCAGAAATTCACTTCACGCCAGGGTCTCCTTTTTTTCTTCGATGGAATGTCAGCCTTTTTTTTTAAAAGAACATAAAGTTCTACAATAAAAGAATAATGAAAATTTTCATAAGCCGAACAAAAAAATAGTAATAATATTAGCATGTCTAAATAAATAGACTTTTTTATATTCGTGAGCGTAGTGATGTGGGTTGGCATTTTTTATTTTTTATTTTTTATCCATGATTTTGACTTTTTCAAAACACAGACTCATTTCCCCTTTCGCATTTTTTTTTATTTGTATAGGGTATTCTTTTTTGATTATCCCCAATTCTATGGGTCAGGCCAAGAAGTCCGCAGTAGGCCCCGTGCCTAACAAAATCATTAAAACAACGAAAGGCAATAAACCCGGCTCGGTGGATTCGCCTCGTCAAGCAGCATTAAAAAATTATACAATTCTAGGCTTAGGTATCAAAGCCATTACGCAGGCAAAACCGCTGTTTACAATTGTTGGCAGAAACATGGGGGCAGTGGCACCAAAATGGGTAAAGGTTCAAATATTCGGAATCAATAATTCATTTACAAGTCAATTAAAAACAGACACCCGAGTGGTTGATTGCCAAATCACTAAATGGGGTTCTTCTTTGATTCAGGTTCAAGCACCTAACAAATTAGTTGGCGGATTTTATAGAGTACAACTTACAATAGGCAAAACAGTACATAATTTAGACACGCGCTTGGCGGTTGCTGGTGTCTCTCATTATGAATTAGAAAATTCAACAGCTAAAAATATTTCTAAAAGCAACAACACCAATTCTACAACATTCATTGTTATTAAAGGCGTTGGTTTTGGAAAAGAACATCCTGTCAATTTTATTAAAATAGGAAACGAAAGAATCCAAAATTTCACAATATGGAACGACACTGTAGTTGCAGCTTTATTGCCATTAACAATAAAACCTGGCTTTATTTATGACGTTACAGTAAGAAACAATATGGGTGCACAATTTACTTCTCTTAATGACAAGGAATTAAAGTTTCAATATCCTGGCATATCGAGCGTTGCAAGCACTGTTGATGAAAAAGGTAAATTAAAAGGCAAGGTAATTGGTATTGGATTTGTGTCTTTTAATCAAGCAGATCCAAAAAAAATAGATGGAGAACTTTTTTTTAATGATATTAAAATTTCAAATACGCCTGTATGGAAAGCCAATCAAATTGACTTTGTCGCGAATTTTTTACGTGCAGGAAAATATTTGCCAAAAGTAGTTCTTAAACGCAAAGAAGGAATTAGCGGAAAAATAAAAACAATTAATTTGTACTCAAGCGACAGTATTTACATTACGAGTAAAATCAACTATTCTGTAAAAAAAATATTTGGAGCTTATTATGCTTTATCCCTTAGAGAAACAAAATCAAACAATCAAAAATTCAATAATTACAGTTCTTTTACTTACACATTGCCAGAAGACGCAAAAATTAGTTTGAGCTTTTATGACCCTTCTGGTATACGAAAAATAGGGATGCTCATCACCTCAGAACAAGTACACAAAAAAGGGCGACATGAAATTGTCTTTACCAGAACAGACCTTGTGCCTGGTAGATACTTATTTGTATTGGAGGTGGATAAAAACATCAAAATCCCGTATCCATTCATCAACGAATAATTGAGTACAATCATTTTGTTTATTATTTATTGTTCATTTTTTCATTAAAAAAACAGACTTAAAGTTATGTCATTGATTCAAAGAATTAGAGATAAATCGGCTTTGTTAATTTTCATTTTAATCGCTCTTAGCTTAATTGCATTTGTCTTACAAGATGCTTTTGTAGGAAGAACGGGAAATTTATTTGCAGAAAATGGAAGCCAAATTGGGCAAGTGGGAAGTGCCCCGATTGAAAAAAAAGAAGTCGATGACCTTTATGACAAAACCACCGACAATTATAAAAAACAACAAATGACGATATCTGAAGAGATGCGTTATTTAATTTTAGACAACGTATGGAATAATATCACCTTCTCAAAAGTGAGTGCTTTAGAGCAAGAAAAAATCGGCATCAACATTGCACAAAAAGAATTTGATGAAATATTTTTTGGACAAAACGTACACCCTTATATCAGACAACAATTTACAGATTCAAAAACTGGTGCATATAATGAAGAAAGCGTAAAAAATTATTTAATACAAGTACGCAAACTCAAAAATGACAATCCTGAAAAAATATCATTCTTAACCTATTTTGTTAAGCCAATTTTAGACGCAGAATTAACAGAAAAATTAACCACATTGTTTTCTTCTGCTGTTTATTTCCCAACATGGATGACAAAAAAAATCGAAGAAAATGCCAATGTTGTCAGCGCAATTAAAGCTACACAAATTGCTTATACAAGTCTGCCCGATTCTGCCTATCACGTGAGCAAAGAGGAGATTAAAAAATACATAGAAACAAACCACCCAGAATTACAACTCAAAGCAAAAACTAAAACTTTACAAATTGTCAGCTTCTCTATCACGCCTTCTAAAGAAGACAGTGCCGTGGCTTTAGCAAAAGCAAATGCAATAAAAGAAAAATTACAAAACACGAGCGACTTAAAGAAAGCCTTGTTGCTCAATGGGGCAGATAAAAATTATGTCAATTCATTTATCCGCTTAAAAGATTTTCCAGAAGCTGAACAAAAAACAATTTCTACTTTAACCCCAAAGCAAATTGTTGGACCAATACTGAACAATTCAAAAATCGAATTAACAGTATTGTTAAATAAAAAAGAAATTCCTGATAGCATAACATGTAGACACATTCTAATTGCAACAAACGGAAAGATAAGTCGTAGCGACAGCCTCGCAAAAAAAATCGCAGATAGTATGCCCTATTATTTAGCACATGGATTTTCTTTTGAAGATTTAGTTACAAAATATTCTGACGACGATGGCTCGAAAGAAAGTAAGGGCGTTTATACTTTTCCTTATTCACAATACGGTGGCTTAGTCAAAGAATTTGCAGACATGGTTTTTTTTGGTAAAACTGGCGAAAAAAAAGTTGTAAAAACATCTTTTGGTTATCATTATATCGAAAATATGAAACAAGCCAAAAGTCAAACAGCCTATCAAGTTGGTTTTATTCGTAAAAACATTGAGGCAAGCAAAAGCACAATTGATAGCATCAACCAAATTGCACTTAATTTTACAACTCAGGTCAATCAGGCTGACCAATTCGCTACTGAGGCCAATAAGGCAAAATTGAGCGTTTCTATGGCCGCTGTTGACGAAAATTCATACCAATCTTCGCTTGGTTATATCAGACCAATTGTGCGATGGGCGTTTGACAACAAAGTAAATGCTATTTCAAATATCATTTCTATTGGCGATAAAATGTACGTGGCAACAATTACAAAAGAATTTAAAAAAGGGGATATCAACGTAAACGATGCTCCTTTTTATATTCAAAACAAAATTTTGCAACAGAAAAAAGCAACTGCTATTATTGAAAAAAATAAGCCTTCTGCAACAAGTTTAGAAACAATTGCGGCGAATAATAACAGCACAATACATGTGGTTGATTCTCTGAGTTTGAATAACTCCTTCGTTTCAATTTATGGTTTAGAACCCGCTTTAGTAGCAAGTGCTTTTAATAAGAACGCAAAAAACAAAACCTCGGTTATTGCTGGAAATTCTGGCGTTTACTATTATATCGTTAATGATATTCAATCTACGGAAAAAGGAAATCAGCCTGCTAATTTAACTGCAAAACAAAAACAAGTTAACAATGAAATTGAAAGCGTATTAAAAAAACAATACGTGATCAAAGACTTGCGAAGCAATTTTTATTAGTCGTGATTTTTTTCTGACCTCAAATTGGCAATGAATTTTATGCTCACAGAAGAAGACTCTTATTGGCATAAAGGGTTAAGAAAAAAGTTGATTGAAACAATTGCAGCAAAAGGTATTAAAGACGAAAAAGTGTTGTCTATTATGAATGCCGTTCCTCGACATTTATTTATCGACTCCGCTTTAATTAAATATGCTTACGAAAATAAAGCATTGCCAATAGAATGCGAACAAACGATTTCACACCCTTTTACCGTCGCCTATCAAACGCAACTTTTAGACATTTCTAAAGACGACAAAATATTAGAAATTGGCACAGGCAGTGGCTATCAAACAATTGTATTAGCCGCTTACAAAGCAATGGTGTTTACCATTGAAAGGCAAAAAATTTTATACGATAAGTTTTCTGTCATGCCCTTATTAAAAAAATATCACAATGTCAAATGCTTTTATGGAGATGGTTACAAAGGGTTAAAAACGTATGCCCCATTTGACAAAATTTTGATTACCGCTGCTGTTCCAACTGTGCCACAGCAGTTGTTAGAACAATTAAAACCTGGCGGAATTATGGTTGTGCCTATTAACACTGCAAATAAAACAACCCAAGAAATGAAAAAAATTATACGCCTATCGGCTACGCAATTTAAAGTAGAAACGTTCGACCAATTTCAATTTGTACCGATGTTAGAAGGAAAAAAAAGTGGCACATCAAAACATCTTATACAATAGTTTTTCTTCACAGATAAGGCAAGCCTGTTGGTCAGTATGATTATTCATATCGAAAAAATTTGAACTTTGAATGTTTTTACATGACAAATATTTTGTGATATTGTTCTTGTTTTTATTGTATTAAAAATTTAAAACCCATGACACTTTCCATCAACACCCCAGCACTTATATTCTCTGCTATCAGTTTAATTATGTTAGCCTATACCAATCGCTACATTGCATTAAGTAGTTTAATCCGCAATTTACACGACCAATATTTAAAAGACCATTTGAATCAAAATGTCATTCATCAAATTCAAAATTTACGTAAACGCCTACGTCTCATTCGGCGTATGCAAGCGCTTGGCGTGTTAAGTTTTATCAGTGCGATGGTGTCGATGGTTTTTATTTATTGGGAATATGAATTGGGTGCAAATGTGTTTTTTGCAACTAGCCTTCTTTTATTTACAGCATCGCTATCTTTTTCTTTAATTGAAATACAAATTAGCACACAAGCACTTCGTATTCAATTGGGAGATATGGATAAAATTTCTTAGTTTCTTTAGACATGTTTTTTCGTTTTGTCTATTTATCTCAATTCGGATAACAATGAACCTTTTGCAAAAATTGCTTTTTGGTCAGAATTGTTTTTAACATTACACGCAAACCTTTTTATACTCACATGAAATCAACTATCTATTTAGACAACGCCGCAACAACGCCTTTATTACCAGAAGTGAGTGCTGCTATGCGGCCTTTTTTAGAACAACATTTTGGAAACCCCTCTTCTATTTATAGCTTGGGGAGAACAACAAAAATGCACATTGAACAAGCAAGAGAAAGTATTTCAAAAGAATTAAATTGTAAACGTGGCGAAATTATTTTTACAAGTAGTGGCACAGAAAGTATCAATAAAGTGTTGTTTGCTGCAATATTAGATTTGAATTGCAAACGCATCATTACCTCTGCGATCGAGCACCACGCAACCTTGCATACCATAGAACATTTGCAAAAAACCTTGGGCATTGAAGTGCAATATGTCAACCTTCAAACAGATGGAACGATAGACGAAAATCATCTCGCAGACTTATTAAAATCCTCTTCATTAAAAACCATTGTTTCGCTATTGCATGCCAATAATGAAATTGGGACGCTGACGAATATGTCGAATGTGAGTGCTCTTTGTCAAACGCACAAAGCCCTTTTACACATGGATACTGTGCAAAGTATCGCTCATTACAAAATTGATTTAACGGCGTGTCCAATTGATTTTTTGTCTTGTTCGGGTCATAAATTTCACGGACCAAAAGGCATTGGGTTTGTGTATGTCAATGGCAAAAATAAAATTAGCCCTTTGTTATTAGGCGGAGGACAAGAGCGCAATATGAGAGCTGGGACAGAAAATGTGGCAGGTATTATTGGCTTGGAAAAAGCATTCCTATTAGCATATCAACACTTAGATGAAAACAAAGCTCATATTTTCAAACTCAAAACATATTTACACGAACAAATTCAAAACCGTTTTTCAAAGACAATACTTTTTGGAAATCAAAATTTAAATGAAAGTCTTTATACCGTTTTAAATATTGGTTTTTTAAAAAATCCGCAAACAGAAATGTTGCCGCTGAGTTTAGACATAGAAGGTATTTGTATTTCAAGTGGAAGTGCTTGTAGTAGTGGGTCAGAAAATCAAAGCCACGTTATCGCCGCACTCAAAAAATATCAAGACTATCAACCAATTCGCTTTTCATTTAGCATATTGAATACGCTTGCAGAAATAGACCAAACAATTGCCGTATTAGACAAATTATTGAATTGATTTTTTTATTTTGGCGTTGTCAAAATCATTGAATATAAATTGCTCCTTTCTTTTTTTCATCAATCTCTATGGGTTCTGCGAAAGCCTCTCTTGTCATTATTTCAGCTCCTTCTGGTGCAGGAAAAACAACCATTGTAAAACATATTTTACAAACATTTCCGCAGCTCACTTTTTCTATTTCTGCAACAACAAGAAAAAAAAGAGACGGCGAAATTGACGGCGTTGATTATTATTTTTTATCACAAGAACAATTTCAACACCACATTAACAACAATGATTTTATAGAATGGGAAATGGTTTATGAAGGCAAATATTATGGCACGTTAAAAACAGAGATCAACAGAATTTGGAACGAAAATAAAACCCCCTTATTAGAAGTTGATGTCAAAGGAGCCATTCGTTTAATGACTGAATATAAAGACAGTGAGGCACAATCGCTTTTTATTCAAATCCCTTCAATTGCTGTTTTAAAAGAGCGTTTAGAAAAACGGGCTTCTGAAGATGCGGTAACAATTGCAGCAAGAATTGAAAAGGCAGCCTACGAATTACAATTTGTTAGTCACTTTAACCACGTTGTTGTAAATGACAAATTGGACAATTGCTTACACGAAGTAGAGCAAATTCTTACAAAGCATTTTTTATAGGGCTTTCATTTTTATACAAACGGCGTCTTTCTTTCCAAACAAAAAAATCAACATAATATTGATTGATAATAGACAATGCTTGCGGCAATTGTTCTTTTCTACTTTTAAATGTTTCGTTTACGAGTTCTGAAAGATTGTCAATATTAATGACGCGAACGCCAGGCATTTCTTTAACCTGTTCTGCTACGTTACTCGGAATAGACAAATCAAAAATGTATTCAATTGGTGTGTTGGCAATGTGTTCTGGAAAAATAATTGGCGTAGATGCTCCTGTTGCAACAACTAAAATATGTGCTTGTTTTAAAGCGTCTTGTTGCTGGTTAAAATGCGTATAACGTGTGCCATATTCACGAGAAAGCGACATGGCTTTTTCGTCATTTCTGTTCACAATGCAAACATCAATATTCGGCAAATGTGTTTGTAAATGTTTGAGTGTATTGATGCCTATTTTTCCTAATCCTAATAAAGTGAGTGCGTATTTTTTATGTTCTAATTGTAAAAATTGTTTGAGCAAATGAATGACAAAAAAAGACGCAGATGCTGTGCCGTCAGAAATGCTCGTATGGTTTTTAATTTCTTTTGAAGCCGCCAAAGCAAAGGTGAAAATTTTCTCTACCATGCCGTTCAACTGACCATGTGATTTGGCAACAGCAAAGGCTTTTTTAATCTGTCCTACAATTTCATAGTCGCCTAAAATTTGCGACTCTATGCCTGCGGCAACACACATAAAATGCTTTATCGCAGTTTCATTGTGCGAGACAACAATATATTGTAACGCCGTGTCAATGTCAATATTCGCATGCTTTGCCAAAAGCGAAATAAAGTAACCCTCGTCTATTCCTGAAAAATAAAATTCTGTTCTGTTGCAAGTAGAAAGAATAACAAATTGAATTCTGTCTGACTCCGCAAAAGATTGATACAAATCAACAATTTGTGTAGGCGTAAACGCAAATTGATTCCTTATGGCTAAGGGCGTTTTTTTATGATTAACCGAAAGAACAGAAAAGAATTTTTCTGTTGAAGACATATCCATGATAAGAATTTTACAATCTTTTGAAAGGTATTGCATCTTCTTAAAACAGACTTTATAGAACTCGCTTTTGACAAAAAAATGACAAACAATAAAAAAAATTAGTTTCCAGCTTCACCCTTCGATTGAGCCAAGTTGCGGCGCTCCGTTCGTCGTTTTGCAACAAATGAATCTTTTCGTTCGCTTTACAATTAAGCATTCACCATTAAAACCGCACCTCCTAAGGCCGAGAATACTCGCCACCAACTCATACTTCATCGTTCATGATTAACCATTTGGTCGCGTAGGCAATTTCACATTTGCTAATAATTTATTTGCCAGTTTTAATTTTTCCGGAAACAAATTTTTGCCTTTTAAGCGGTCTAATTTTGGATCAATTTTGACGATTGGTATTTTTGCTTTTTGTATTTCATCGATAAGCATAGGTTATAGATTTATATTTTGATTAATGCGTGTCAATAAAAACCCTTCATAGTCTTCACGAATTCTTTGCAAAACCTATTGTAAAGAAATAAAATAATTTTGTAAGAAAAAATATTGTATGAAAAAAGCGATGACCTTTTCAGATGTTTTATTGTTTAGTAACCCGAATAGAAAGCGGAGTAAAACGTACTACAAATTA
>JAVKMO010000011.1:0-52616 GCA_031539345.1 Chitinophagales bacterium
ACGCTCCCACCTATTTTTTAACCTACAAATTTTTTAGACATGAAAGCCTTATGTATTTTATCTTTTTCTTTTTTAATATTTTTTTCTTCTTGCCAAGAGTGGGATCTTAGTAATTGTAAGCAGTACTATGCACAATTTGAAAAAAATGTGATACGGTAGGCGATATAATCGGCAGATTTATGTCTATGTAAGACATATTTTGCGTAACTTTTTCATTCACTTTCCGTATTCAAAAAAGCAGAATACTTTATTTTTAATCACATTACCATGCGTATAAAAAATCACGATTGTATTTCGTCAAACCACAAACTGCAAATTATTTTATTTTTCATGGTCTACTTTTGTAATGTAGAGTTGAGTCAAAATAAAGATAGTATAGCAATAAAGGGCGTTTTTAAAATTCAACCTTTAGGGTTCTTCATCTATCATCCTAAAATTTCTGTTGAACACACATTAAAAAAATATCCAAAAATTAGCTTAGAACACAGTTTGTTTGGGGCACTAGATTTATTGTTGACGCATAAGCCTAACTCTCATGGATATGACATTTATTCTTCTTTTGGGTTACAAGAAGATTTGCGGTATTATATTGTAGACCCAACAAAAAAAACGTATTTAAAGAATAAAGCTTTGACTGGGACTTATTTTTCTGGCGGATTAGTAATAGGGGGCGGCGGACCAACAAACTTAAAGGGTAATGACGATCCTTCTTCCCTTCTATTAGGAATAAAATCTTTGGCAGGACAACAATTTGTACATCAAACAAAACGCGATCGTTTGGCAGTTTTAGATATCAATGCAGGTCTTGGCTTGAATGTCTTTATCAACAATCCATACATCACGTATTCGTATAAAATATATTTGTCTTTAGCGTTTGGCTTGGGTGGTTAATTTCAATTGTTTTGCGTTTCATCGCCCGATACTTTCATAATTAAATGATTATCAATTCTTTTTTCTTCTTAAAATAGTTCAAGAGCATCAACAATTACAAATCGGAATGATGGTTTATCCAATCAAATAAATGATTATTCCATAAATTGAGTTTTATTTCGTCATACCAATATTTATTTTTCCATAATACATAAGGCAAAGAAAGCTGGTCTTGATACGTCCAAATTATGTTTTCCTGCCACCAGTCTTCGTCTATTTTTTTTAACCTTTTAGTGTCTGTTTTTCTAACAATAACCCCCGCAGCCATAAGTCCATTTTTTATAGGATATTCTTGTTTTTTATAGCTATCTATTTGGTCTTGGAGTGGCCGGTTTTCATATTTTTTCATAGGAAGACTTGCCAAAAGTTCTTCATAAATACAATCTCTGTCTGGGTGAACAAACATTGCTATACCATATTTGGAAATGTTTGAAATTAACTCCTCTATAAAAAGGGGCGATTTTACTTGTATAGAGCCATCAATCCAAATAGTATAATCACAGATTATTTTTTTTCGACTTTCCAAAAATTTCCAAATTTTTTTTTTAGCATGAAAGAATTTAAAATTTTAAATTTTAAATTCTTTTGCTTTCATTCTCGGATGTTCAAGATGATTTTGTTTTTTATAAATAATTTCAAATTGATCTGACTTTAAATTTGGATTATCTGTAAAACAAACATAATCTGCGTTTACACTTTGCTGTGGAATTATTTTTAAGGCGTCGTAGTTTCCGAAAATTGCGGTATAAACAACGATTTTTGGTTGATTTTCACTCATTAGTTCTTTATTTTTTATCCGTTGTAAAATATTCGGTTTAATAAACTTTTAAATTATCGTCTAATATTTCTACGAGGTCTCCTTTTTGACGGAGAATGGCAATGCCGTTTTCGTGTGCAGCGTCTTCTACATGTTCCGGAACAGTAAACCCGCCAATACCGAGATAAAACTTATAGTCTGCATAATCCGAAAACAAAGCCTTAAAATTGGCAACTTTTTTATGAATTAAAGTGTCCAAGTCTGATTGATGAACGAGATGTTTAATTTCTATTAAGCCAATGCTGTCGCCGTTATACAAAACAATATCAAATTCGCCTTGTATCTTTTTTGTTTGTCCGTTTACATTAAGTCGGATGTTATCAAGAATCATTCCTGCGAATTTTTTTTCTTCCCTCAACGTATAATAAAAAAACTCTTCTGCCGCCGCCAAGTTAAAACCAATATTGCTAAGCATCTCTTTTGTTTCTTTTAATTTGAGTTCGGACTTGGCATTTTGCGTAGCAAATCGAGCTTCGGTGGCGGCAAGCTGTTCGTCTGTCTTCGCAAGTTGAGCGTCTGTCTTCGCAAGTTGGGCTTCTATCTTCGCTTGATTTTGTTGTGAGACAATTAGATTTTGCTGAAATATTTTTTGGTATTCTGCAATTTCTGCAAGGGTTTTTTCAATGTTGGTTATGGCGTATGATTTTATATTTTAAAAACAATATTAAAAACCTTTTTTTAATTCAAAAATAAAACAATTTTCTATCAACTCATTTTTGTTTTAATTGATTTTTTTTCCTTTCATTGCTTCTGCAATAATAATATCCATAATTCGTTCTGAAAAAGGTTGTGTTATTTTATTTAGTATTTCTGTTTTTTCCTGAATAGTTATTTTGTCGTTTATTTGAAGGCTGGTTTTTAATTCGCCTATTCCTTTTTGCGTTTGGTCTAATTCGTTTTGGTGCAGGTATGTTTTATTTTTTTGGACAAACTTTTCTGTTGTTTCTATCATTTGAGTTGCTTCGTTCATCGCTTCAATCAAAGCTCTTTCATTAGCGTCGTTCTGGGCATTTGTTAAAGAACTTTCAAGCATTTGTTCTATTTCGCTGTCGCTTGTTTCTTTTCCTGCTTTAATTTCTATACTTTGTTCTATTCCACTTCTCAACTCTTTGGCTTTAACATTTAAAATTCCGTCGGCATTAATGGTAAATTGTATTTCTATTTTAGGAAAACCCGCCGGCATATTGGGGATTCCCTTTAAAATAAATTCGCCCAGTTTTTTGTTATTTTTCACAAGGTCTCTTTCTCCTTGATAAACACTAACAACAATTCCCGTTTGTCCATCTTTTTGGGTTGAATATTGCCTTCCTATTTTTGTTGGTATTTTTGAATTTTTTGGAATCAACACATCCATCAATCCGCCTATTGTTTCCACGCCGAGTGAAAGTGGCGTAATATCTAATAATAAAAATTCGTTGCTTTTTTGTTGCAACATATCTGCTTGCACCGCAGCACCCAAAGCAACAGCTTCGTCGGGGTTTAAAGAGTCATTAATCTGTTTGCCAATAAATTCAGAAACGCATTTTTTTATGTATGGTGATTTTGTTGTTCCGCCAACCATAAGGGTTTCTTGAATGTCTGTTTTTGATAGTTCTGCATCTGAAAGAGCATTTGTAAAACAAGTTAAAGTTTTTTGAATGAGCGGTTTTATCAATTGTTCAAACTCTTCTTTTGTTATGCTTAAACTAACTTCACCTATATTGCTTGTAAAAAAAGGTTCATTTGTAAGGCTTATTTTTGCCTTTTCTGCCAACAAGCGTATTTGTTGTACATATTCAGGTTTATTTTCATAGCTTTTTAATGCTTGGTTTTTATTCATCCAAAAATTAACAATTTCTTTATCAATATCGTCTCCTCCTAAATTTGTGTTTCCATTTGTGGCTAAAACGTCAAAAATACCATTACTAATTTTTAAAATTGAAATGTCAAAAGTTCCTCCTCCAAAATCATAAACGGCAATAATTTTGCTTTCTTCTTTGTTTAATCCAATTCCATACGCAAGGCTTGCGGCCGTTGGTTCGTTGATAATTCTTACAATTTCTAAATCAACCAATTTTCCTGCATCTTTTGTGGCTTGTCTTTGTGCATCGTTAAAATAAGCCGGCACGGTAACAATAGCTTTTGATATACTCGTTTTTAAAATGTGTTCTGCTCTTTTTTTTAATTCTAATAAAATAAAAGCCGATATTTGAATAGGGCTATAAGTTTCGTTTTCAATTTTTATTTCAACTTGATTGTTTGTTTTATTCTCATTTATTTCATAAGGTATTTTTAATTTCAAATCTTTTATTTCTTGAAAAGACTTTCCTATTAAATTTTTTACAGAATAAATTGTATTTTTAGGTTCTTGTTCTAACTTATTTTTTGCTTGTTCTCCAACAATAATTTCTTTTTTGTCGATATAAACAACTGAAGGAATTATTTTTGTATTATCAAATTCTGACAAAACAAAAGGTTTTTTTGTTTCTCCATGAACAAGAGCAATTAAACTATTAGTTGTTCCTAAATCTATTCCCAAAATATATTCTTCTTGTTGAATAGTTCCTGTGTTGATATTGATTGATATTTTAGCCATTTTGTTTCACGTGAAACTTTTATGAAATAAGGTTGATAAAAAATTCTTCTTTTATTCGCATTTGTTTTTTTTGATATTCTGTTTTGTCTTTTTTGCCTATTAAATGTAAACAGGCATGTATAATTAACCTTTTTAATTCTTTGTTAATTTCTGTTTTAAATAAAATTGTGTTATATAAAAGCATTTCTATATTGATATAAATATCAGCAATAATTTCTTTTTTATCAAGTGATAAATTAAAGGTAATTACGTCTGTATCATAGTCATGATTTAAATACTTTTTATTGATTAAAAGCATTTCTTTACTATTTAAAAAATTAACGTCTAAATAATTGATTGACAATTTATTGTAATCAAAAAAAGAATTTACAATAAAAGTTATATTTTTTTTATTTAGCTTTGAAATGTTTTTTATTCGATGAAAATTATTGATATTTATTCTGTTAAAATTCCCTTCCATGAAAAAGATATATGAAATAGAAAAAGGTAAAAAAGTGAAAATAAAAAAAATTATTGAAAGTGATTTTTATTTAAAGTTAATTGAAATGGGTTTTTTACCTAATGAGGAAATTTATATTGAAAATATTGCTCCACTTGGCGACCCCATATCTATTCATATTTCAGGAAATACAGTTTGTTTAAGATTGTGCGAAGCAGAAAATATTATTGTGGAATAAAGGTGAATAGAGAATAATAACAAATAACAAATCAATTTAAAACAAAGATTTTAAACAACTTATTCTTTTTTATACAAACTTACAAACAATAGCATAAGTGAATATAAAAAAAATAACCATGTTTATAGCTTTTAAAAAACCTTAATACAAAGTGTTTTTAAAAATAATTCAATGTATAAATACGTGAACAAGAAGTGAATTCACTTATTAGACATGCTAATAGTAATAATAGTTTTTATTTTATATACTATAATATAATTATTACAAAAAGAAAGTGGTGATAAGTGTTTATTCTTTTTCTATATTGGTAATATGAATTTCTGTTCTTCTGTTTAACTTTTTTCCATATTCAGTATTATTAGATGCAATTGGTTTTGTAAATCCAAATCCTTGAAATTCTAATTTGTTTTGAGGAATACCTTTGTTAACTAAAAAATTATAAACAGCTTCTGCTCTTTTGACAGACAATTCCATATTATGTTTTTCATCGCCAGTATTATCTGTATGTCCATCGATTCGAATAGAAACATGATCGTTTACTTTTAAAAATTGGAGTAAAGTATAAAGCTCTGGGATAGAAGTACTTTTTAAAATGTATTCATTAAAATCAAAATAAATATTTTTTAAAGTAAAAGAACTATTAGGAGTTAATGTTTCCATTTTGATGGTTCTTTTTCTTACTAAAGGGGTATCATTGATTTTTTTATATTCTATATTGTAATTATACATAAACCCTTTTTGTTGTGCACTGATAAAATATTTTTTTCCAGCCACCAAAGAAAACAGATATGTACTGTCTCCTAAAATTAAAGGTCTTATTGTAATTGCGTTGTAATCCATGTCTAAAATATTGATAGAAGCTGGTATTTTATTTCTACCATTTTTGTTTTCTAAAGTCAATTTTATCCAAAAAGTTTCTTTTGGTCTAATATCTTCTCTTAATAAAAATTTATATAAATCTAAGCCACCTTTTGTGTCTGATCTGTCACTCGAATAATAGGCTTCTTTTCCATCACTGGTAATAAATAAACAACTTTCATTTTCTATTGTATTGATAGGATAGCCTAAATTTTTTGGAGCTTGCCATTGACCATTGGCTTCTCTTTGAGACATAAAAATATCCATTTCTCCATATCCTTGCCAACCGTTAGAAGTAAAATATAAAGTTTCGTTATCTGAATGGATAAAAGGAGAAGTTTCATCTCCTGCAGTATTTATTTTTGGACCCAAATTTTGAGGTAAAGACCATTCTCCATTATTATCGATTGTGCTATAATAAATATCAGAACCTCCAAAACCGTCTGGTAATTTTGCTGCAAAATAAAGAACCCTTTTATCAGGAGAAAAAGAAGGCTGACTTTCCCAAAACTCGCTATTGATTTTATTGCCAATATTGTAAGGTTTCTCCCAACCATTTTCTGTTTTGCTTGAAAAATAAATATCACAGCTACCATTTCCATCAGGAAAATTACAACCCGTAAAAGCTAACCATTTTTCGTCTAAAGAAACACTTTGTGTTCCTTCATTTAAAGGCGTATTTACATTTCCTGCTAATCGATTAGCAAAAGTCCAAGAAGAATCGTCTTCTAAAGTCGATTCAAAAAAATCTTCATTTCTATGATTAACACGACGTGTAAAGATTATTTTTTTTGCATCAAAAGTCAGTGTAGGAAAATATTCTGAATACATGCTATTAATACTCGATCCTAAATTTTGAGGAGTAAATTTATAGTTAGAAATAAATGTGTTATTCTTCTTTTTATATTCTATTCCAAATTCAAAATTCTTTTTAAAATTTAATCCATTCTTTTTTACATCTTCATGCAAATTAGGTTGCGATAAATAAATATTAATTTTTTCAAGGGCTTTTTCAAAATCACCTAACCCGGCAAGCGAAACAGCATATTCATAATAACAATCTAAACAAAGGTTGGGGTTTGAATCTAAAATGCTACGGTATATTTCTATACATTTTTCATAACGTCTTTTTTTAAATTCAATTCTCGCTTTGGCTATTTTAGCGTCTAAAAAAAATGGTTCAATTTCTAAGGCTTCATTTAAAAGTGTAATGGCAAGCGTATAATTTTCTTTTTCTATTTCAGATAAAGCACGATCATATTTTACCCAAGCCTGAGCGTCATATTTTTCTGATGCTGTTTTTTGTGAAAAAAGACAATTAAAAAAAAGAATAAAAGAAAAAAAAGAAAAAATTTTCATAACAAAAGAATTAAATAAAGACGGTTTTTAAAGAAATAAAGACGAGTTGTTTATATTTAAAATAGCTTTTTCAAAAGTTGATATCGGACTACAAAGACTTATTCTAACATATTTTTCCCCGTTTGATCCAAAAATACCCCCTGGAGTAATAAAGATATTACATTCATAAAGAAGTTTATCGCAGAGGATATAACCAGAAGAATAGGCTTCAGGAACTTTTGCCCATAAAAAAAGGCCAGCTTGTTCAGAAACAAACGAACAATTGAGCAACGTCGCCAATTCTTTTGCTTTTTGCTCTCTTTCATAATATGTTTTGTTTAAAGCAGTGTTCCAAGAAGAAGGTAAAGAAAGAGCCTTAATTGCAGCCAGCTGTAAGGGAAGAAACATCCCAGAGTCCATATTACTTTTAAATCTTAATACATTGGCAATATGCTCTTCACTGCCAAGCAACATCCCCATTCGCCAACCCGCCATATTGTGAGACTTGCTTAAAGAGTTTAGCTCGATAGCCGTTTCAAAAGCACCCGGAACAGAAAGAAGACTTGTTGGGTTGTCGTTTCTAATAAAACTATAGGGGTTGTCATTGCAAATTAAAATGTTGTTTTTTTTACCAAAAGCAATTAGCTTTTTAAAAGTATCTTCTTGCGGCAAAGTTCCTGTTGGCATGTGAGGATAATTAACAAACATGATTTTTATGCCATTTAAATCAATTTTTTCTAAAGCATCAAAATCAATCTGCCAATTATTTTTTTCTAATAAATCATATTCTACACAAACTCCTCCTGCCAAATTAACAGCCGATTTATACGTTGGATAACCAGGGTTAGGAATGAGAACTTTGTCTCCTTGGTTTAAATAAGTAAAGCAAAGGTGTAAAATGCCTTCTTTTGAACCCATAAGAGGCAAAATTTGATTTTCGGCTTGTAAAGAAACGCCATAGCTTTGTTTATACCAAAAAGCAATTGCCTTTCTTAACTCAATATTGCCTTGATAACTTTGATAACTATGTTGATTTGGTTTTAAAGCCTCTTCATATAACGAAGAAATAACAGACGTATCTGGTGCCAAGTCCGGCCCGCCAATGGCAAGGCTAATAATTGTTTTTCCGCTTTGTTTTAGTTGTTCAATTTCTCGCAATTTCGTTGCAAAAAAATATTCTTTTACGCTGGTTAGTCTATTTGCAATGTGTAGCATATTTTATTTGTTTTTTTTAGCCGAACGAAATTAAACCAAAAGAGATAAAAATCACAACAGACCGCCAAATATTAAAATATGTTTGAAGTATTAAAATATATTTGAACCCACTTTTTAATTATTTAAAAACAAAAAAACAATGACTAAAAATTTTTTTGTATTTCTTCTTTTGGGAGTAACACTTTCTTGTTCAAAAGAAAGCACTACGCAAACAGCAACGACAACAACACAAACAAGCACAACGGTAACGTTTGAAAATTATATCAAAACGAATATCTTAAATACATGTACTGGTTGTCATGGAACAAGAGGTGGCGTTTCTTACAGCGGAACGTATGCAGATTTATTTGCAAAAAAATCAAAATTTAATTCTGTAATTCAAAACGGAAGTATGCCAGAAGGAAATCCTTTTTCTTCGGCAGACAAAACCTTGGTTCAAGCGTGGATCGACAGAGGTGCTCCAGAAAGATGATAATGTTAAAATAAATCAAAATGAAAATCAAAATGAAAAAAGGAATTATCGTTATGCTTGGCATGAGTTTATTTTTTTATTCTTCTTGTCTTAAGCAAAATAATCAAGCCACATCAACGGGGAGCATCTCTTTTTTAGATTCTACTTATGGGGTTAGAAATATTTTTGATGCGAAATGTGCAAAGTGCCATGCGTCAGGTGCGAAAGATGCAGAAGAGTGGCTTTATGACAATAACGATTATGAAAGAAGCATTAAAAAAAACATCGAAGAAATTTTTAAAGTAACGAAAATAACTACCGCAAAAATGGCGACATCTAAATATGGAAATTTGTTGCAAGAAGAGGTTGATAAAATCAATCAGTGGTATAAAGCCGGCTATCCAACACAAAATGCAGGTGTAAAAATTGCTTTTACGTACAGTGTAATGAAAAATTGGTTTGATGTGGAATGTGCAAGCTGCCACGCTGTTGGAAAATCAAATGCGGCTTCTTGGTTATACGATGCAAGCGACTATAACCTCAGTTTTAAAAATAATGTAAGCACATTAAAAAACGTAATTCTAACAAAAAAAACAATGCCACCAGGCAAAACACTAACCAGTGCTGAAATAGAAAAACTATCACAATGGTTTGATGCAGAAGCTCCCGCAACAAACTAAATTTCAATTCGATTTAAAAACACAAATAATGAAATATTTAATTCACCTCTTTTTATTGCTTTTTGTTTCTTCTCTTTTTGCTCAAGAAGACTTATTGGCAGATTTGGCAAAAGAAGATAAAACGACAAATCCTGTTTTTGCAACATTTAAAGGACAAAGAATTGTCAGTTCACAGACAAATGAACAGCTTAAAAAAGAGCACTTAAATGTGAATATTTTACATCGATTTGGAACGATTAATACCGGAATTGAGAATCTTTTTGGCGTAGATCAAGCATTTATGCGTTTTGTTTTAGAATATGGCATAACAGATAAATTACAAATTAGCCTTGGCAGATCGAATATCAGTAAAATGTATGACCTTGGCTTTAAGGCAAAATTAATAGAACAACGAACAGGCTATAAACCATTTCCTCTTAGCATTTCTTATTATGGAAATATGGGAGTGAATACAAGTATTTCAAAAATATACGATTACGCAGGTATTGCAGGAAAAGCTTTTGGGAGACTAAACTTTACACATCAACTTTTATTTACACAAAAAATAAACGAAAAATTTTCTTGGCTAATTGCCCCAACTGCGGTTTATTACAATATTGTTGATTTGGCAGAACAAAAAAATTTAGCAATTTTGTTTGGCGTAGGCTTTTCTGCAAAAATTTCTCGTAGCACAAGATTAAATGCCGAATGGTATCCGAGATTAACTGACAGGGGAAATATTACTTTTCAAGGAAGCAAAACATTTGACCACATTGGGGTTGGATTTGATATTGAAACAGGAGGACACGTTTTTCAATTTATGCTTACTAATAGCAATGCGATGTTAGAGCAACAATTTTTAACTCAAACAACAACCTCTTGGGCAGACTTGGGCATAAGATTAGGGTTTAATATATCTAGAACATATTCTTTTAACAATGAAATAAAAAAAACATGGTAACGAAAAACAGATTATTTTATGCATTATTTACATTTATTTTATGGCAAACGCCTAATGTAAAAGCACAAAACTTTGTAACCCCCAACGGCGTTGTTTCTTTTTCTTCTAAAACGATAATGAAAGATATTTTCGCAGAAACGAAAACCGCCAATGCCATCTTATCAACAAAAACAAACGATATTGCAATAAGAATAAATAACCAACAGTTTAAATTTGAAAACAGTTTGATGGAGGAGCATTTTAACGAAAAATATATGGAGAGCAATAAGTATCCAATTAGCACTTTTGCAGGAAAAATTAACGAGAAAATAGACTTTAAGCAATTTGGAGAAAAAGAATTTTCAGTAACAGGAAAGTTTAAAATACATAGTGTAGAACAGACAAAAACGCTGACTGGAAAAATCAATATTGAAAAAGACAAAATTGTTATACAGGGAGGGTTTAAAATAAAGTTAGACGAGTTTAAGATTACAAAACCATCTGTTGTAACAAAGGAAATTGCCGATGAAATGGATATTAAAGTAAATTTGGAGCTAATAAAAAAATAAAGAATATGGAAAACGCCATCGAAAAACAAGCCCCCATTTTGTTTACCCAAGAGGCGGTTCTGGCAATTGCACAAATTTTACAACAAGAAAAGGCTCAAAAAAATAATGATCCGTTTTTAAGAGTGGGTGTAAAAGGCGGCGGTTGTACTGGCATGAGCTACGTTTTAGAAGTAGCAGAACAAGAAGCCGATGACGAAATTTATATCATAGGAGAAGATATTCGCATTTTGGTAAAACCGAGCCATCAATTATATTTAAAAGATATGACGGTTGAATACAGCGAAGGCTTAAACTCAAGAGGCTTTACATTTAAAAATCCGAATGCAAAAAAATCTTGTGGTTGTGGCTCGTCCTTTGCGGTATAAAAAATAACGAATGAAAAAAACGATAGCGTTTTCTCAAACTGCGTTATTTCAGAAAATTATTTTAGACTACGTTGCAGGAGAAGATGCACTTAAAAACTTTTGCGGGCCATTTCCTTCAGAAGAAAATTTACTTAAACAAATTGAAGGCAAAACGCAAAACGCAAAAAGAGACGAACTTGTTGCGTATTTCCAGCAAGAATATTCTAACCCAACCCAAAAGCAACAAAACAACATTAGCCATTTAGAACAAGAAAACACATTTACTGTTTGTGTGGCACATCAGCCGAACATTTTTTTAGGCCCGCTCTATACAATTTACAAAATTGTTGAGTGCATAAAAACGGCAGAGAAATATTCTACCCAAAAACACAAGCTCGTGCCTGTTTTTTTTATGGGAAGCGAAGATGCCGACTTTGAAGAATTGAGTACAATTTCTATTAAAGAAAAAAAAGTTCAATGGCAAACAAAACAGCGAGGGGCTTTTGGAAGACTTTCTTTAGAAGATTTGCAACAACATTTTGACGAAATAAAAAAAGAAATCAAGCACTTGCCTTATTTCAAAGAAATTGAAAAACTATTTGAAGAACATTATTTAAAACAACCCAATATAAAAAAAGCAACGTTTGAACTCATCAACGAGCTTTTTAAAGATAACGGCTTGTTAATTGTCGATCCGGATAGCGTGAGATTAAAAAAAATGTTTGTTGATTTTATGTTACAAGATATTATCGACCAGTCATCAAAACCAGAAATAGAAAAAAGTATTAACGCATTAAAACCAAACTATAAAATTCAAGCCACTCCGAGAGGGGTTAATTTTTTTTATCTCTATAATCAACATCGAGAAAGAATAGAATATAAAAATGAAACGTTTTTTATTCCAAAATTAAAGCTCGTTTTTAGTGGTGAGCAAATGCGTCAAGAAATAAAAACCTATCCAGAAAGATTTAGTCCAAATGTTTTTTTGCGTGCTTTAATGCAAGAGAGCATATTGCCGAACATTGCTTTTATTGGCGGCGGAGGAGAAATTGCTTATTGGTTAGAGATGAAGAATATGTTTGTCAAATATGGCGTTGATTTTCCTTTGTTGATTGTAAGAAACTCGATGATTATTGTGGAAGAAAAAATAATTCAAAAAAAAATAAATAAGAATACTTTCCACTTAGAAGAAATATTTCAAACGGAAGAAAAGTGGCTAAAACAAAAAGCAGGCGAATTGATGAATCGAGAACGAAAAATTAAAATCAAACAACATTTACGAGCAATAGAAAAAAAATACGAAGAGATACAAACAGAGGTAGAAAATAAAATGCCGCATTTGCAAGATCACTTAAAAGCATTGAGAAAAAAACATACCACAGATTTTTTGAATGTAGAAAAAAAAATACTTAGAGCGTATAAAAAAGAACTTGAGACAGAAAAGGCACAGCGACAACAAATTGTACGCGCCATCTTTCCCAATGGAACATTTCAAGAAAGAAATCAAAACTTTATTTATTTCTATGCCAAATATGGTCAAGGCTTTTTTGAACAAATAGAACAGGCGATTACGCCGCTGGACAGTAAAATCCATTTTTTGTTTATGCACACAAATGAAAAAACGCAATGACAGCAAGAGTAATTTCATCTGTGGGTGTTTGGTATGAAATAGAATCCCAAACGGGCATTTTTAAAGCACGATTAAAGGGAAAATTTAAACTTACAGAAAAAAAATTCACGAACCCCATCGCTGTTGGAGATATTATTGAATACGAACAAATCAATAATGACACGGTAATTACAGATATTTTACAAAGAAAAAATTATATCATACGACAGGCAACACACGACAAAAACAAGCATCATATTGTTGCTGCAAATATTGATTTTGCAATAATTCTTTTTTCGATAAAAAGCCCTGATATTAATTTGCTTTTTTTAGATAAGGCAATTGCCGCCTGTGAGTCGTATGGTATTCATCCAGTTTTGTTGATGAATAAAACAGACTTGCTTTTTGAAGAAGAATTAGAAAAAGCAAATAGTATAAAAAACACATACACCGCAATTGGATACCAATTTAAAATGGGTTCATTTATTAAAGACCCACAAATGATATATGAAATAATGCAACCTTTTGCAAATCAAATCGGCCTGATTTTTGGAAACTCTGGCGTTGGCAAAACAACTCTCGTCAATCAAATTGATAGCACATTACAATTAAAAACCCAAGCACCGTCTAATTACAATTTAAAGGGAAAACACACAACATCTTTTGCCTACATGTATAAATTCCCCCACTTTCTTAACATTAGTTTTATTGATACGCCAGGGATTAAAGAGCTCGATATGGTAGACATTAAGAAAGAAGACGTGGGTAATTTTTTTTTAGAAATCAATGCTCAAAAGAAACACTGCAAATATAACAATTGTGTTCACGACAAAGAACCTGCTTGTGCAGTAAAAGTAGCTGTTGAAAAAAAATATATTGCACAAAGCCGATACGACAATTATTTAAATATTGTTCATCGAATGCTTTAAACAGAATTATTTTTACTACCCCAAAAACAAAAAATGGAACTAAGCAAAAACTATGAACACCATGATGTAGAAAAAAAATGGGCGACTTATTGGACGAAACACAACTTTTTTTCTTCAGAACCAAATCAAAAAGAACCTTATACAATTGTTATGCCGCCACCGAATGTTACAGGCGTTTTGCATTTGGGACACACGCTTAATGCAACAATTCAAGACGTGCTTATTCGACGAGCAAGAATGAAAGGATATAATGCCTGTTGGGTGCCAGGTTGCGACCACGCTTCTATTGCAACGGAAGCCAAAGTTGTAGAAATGCTCAAAAAAGAAAAGAACATAGACAAAAAAAACTTGACAAGAGAACAATTTTTAGAATATGTTTTTGAATGGAAAGAAAAATATGGCAGCATTATTTATCAACAATTAGAGCTGTTGGGTTGTAGCGTTGATTGGAAACGAAAAACGTTTACCATGGACAAACACTATGAACAAGCAGTTATACAAACTTTTGTTTCCTTGTATAACAAAGGGTTGATTTACAAAGGGGCAAGAATGATCAATTGGGATGTGCAAGCTCAAACGGCATTAAGCAATGAAGAGGTTGTATATCAAGAAATAGAAAGCCAGTTGGTTTACCTCAATTATTTTTTTGCTGATAATAATGGAAAACCGACAAGCGAATACATGACTGTTGCGACACAAAGACCAGAAACAATAATGGGCGATGTGGCTATTTGTGTTAATCCAAATGATGAGAGATACAAAAAACACAAAGGAAGAAATGTTATTGTTCCGCTCATAGACAAAGTCATTCCCATTATTTTTGATGATTATGTGGACATTGATTTTGGAACAGGGGCGTTAAAAATTACCCCAGCACATGCTTTGCAAGATTATGAAATTGGATTGAAACACCAGCTACCTATTATTGATGTTTTAACAGAAAAGGGAACGATTAGCGAAGCGGGTAAAATTTATGTAGGGGAAGAAAGATTTGAGGTAAGAAAAAAAATAACGCAAGAGTTACAGGCAAAAAACTTTGTACAAAAAACAGAAATGTATAAAACCAATATCGGTTTTTCGCAACGCACAAACACGATTATTGAGCCGCGCATATCAACCCAATGGTTTTTAAAAACACAAACGCTCAATGCGGAGGCATTAGAAAGTGTGGAAACAAAAAAAGAAGTTCGCATTCACCCAGAAGAAAAGTTTTTAAATACCTATAAACATTGGATGGAAAACCCAAAAGACTGGTGCATTTCTCGTCAGCTTTGGTGGGGGCAAAGAATACCCGCATTTTATTATAAAGAAACTTGTGTTGTTGCAGAAAACAAAAATGTAGCATACGAACAACTGAAAAAACAATTTTCTGAAATACAAATCAATGACATTGTTCAAGATGAAGATTGTTTAGACACATGGTTTTCTTCTTGGATTTGGCCCATAGAAGTTTTTAAAGGAATCTCAGAACCTAACAACAAAGAGTTTGCCTACTATTATCCAACAACAATATTGGTAACAGGACAAGACATTATCTTTTTTTGGGTGGCGAGAATGATTATGGCGGGAATAGAATTGAAGCAAACGAAACCCTTTGACTGGGTTTATTTTACAGGCATGGTGAGAGATAAGCAGGGAAGAAAAATGAGTAAAAGTTTGGGCAATTCTCCAGATTTAATTGCGTTAATAAAAGAATATGGGGCAGACGCTGTTCGGTTTGGCGTTATGATATCATCGCCGGCAGGCAATGATTTATTGTTTGATGAAAGTGCTTTGTTACAAGGGAAAAAATTCAACAATAAACTTTGGAACACGCTAAAGTTGCTCCATATTTTACAAAGTAAAGCGGCAGAAAAAGAAACATCTTTCAATGAACAATTTGCCGTTCAATATTTTCAACATCGCATTGCACAAGCAAAAGAAAACATCGAACAACTCTACAAACAATACAAACTGAGCGAAATTTTAAAAACTATTTACGCTTTAATTTGGGACGATTTTTGTAGCTATTACTTAGAATGGATAAAACCCAATGTTGATGAAGCACTTTCTAAAAATTGTATGGAACAAACAGAAGATTTTTTCCAAGACTTGTTGCAATTATTGCACCCTTTTATGCCGTTTCTTTCTGAAGAGTTATATCAACGAGTAAGTGTTAAAAAAGAAACAGATGCTTTGTGCATAAAACAGTTTGAACCAGTCCAACAATATGATATTAAAATTATTTCTTCTGGCGATTTGTTAAAAACGATGCTGACCAGTTTGAGAGAATATCGAAACAAAAACAACATTAGTCCAAAAGAAGCGTTAAGCATAGAAACAGAAAAACAACACGAACAAACTTTGCTTTTGAGTATGCCGCTTTTATTAAAACAAGGCAATATTGAAAACCTTTCATTTGTGTCTGTGCCAACAAAGAATAGTGTTCCGCTTTTGGCAGACCGCCTACAATTATTTGTTTTACAAAAAGAACAAAACAAAACAACCGACCTTTCAGAATTACAAAAAGAATATGACCATTTAAAAAGTTTTTTACAAAGCGTAGAAGCTAAACTCCAGAATGAGCGCTTTGTGGCAAATGCTAAGAAAGAAATAATAGATTTGGAAAAAAAGAAAAAAGCCGATGCGATAGAAAAAATGCAAAGTTTGGAACGAACACTTTACAACACAAATAAGACACCCTGATGAAAAAAGAACTGCAGATTTTAATTGTTAATGATGACGGTATTGATGCACCTGGCTTAATTCATTTGGCAAATGCAACAAAAAAATTAGGACAGATTACAATTGTTGCTCCTCAAGAGCAGCAGTCGGGAAAAGGACACGCCATTACGCTGACGACACCTTTGCGACTTATTAAAAAAAACTTAATACCCAACGTTAATTGTTATGAATGTAATGGAACTCCTGCAGATTGCGTAAAAATTGCTTTTTCAGAATTGTTCCAAACACCTCCAGACATTTGTCTTAGTGGAATAAATCATGGATACAACCATTCCGTTAATATTGTATATTCAGGAACAATGGGTGCGGCAAGAGAAGCAAATTTAATGGGAGTGCCGAGCATTGGCTTTTCTTTTGGCAGCCATGATTACAAAGCAGACTTTACAGAAGTTAAAAAATACGTTACACAAATTGTTAAAACAGTTGTACAAAAACAGAATCAAGAAACACAAATTCTGCTTAACGTTAATTTTCCTGCCTTAGCAAAAGGCAAAAAAATAAAAGGAATAAAAATTTGTAAGCAAGCGGACGGCTTTTTTGAACAAAAACCCATTTGCAGAACCGACCAATATGAACAACCATATTATTGGCTATCTGGAAAACTTGTTATTACAAACCAAGACCAAGACAACGACAGCAAGGCTTTGCAAAACGGCTATATTAGTATCGTGCCGATGCAATCGGATTTTACAAATTACGCACTTAAACAAAAAATGCAAGAATGGGATTTCTAAAACTATTTTTAAATGACAAGATAAAAACGGGAATAATTTTAGGCACAATATTGAGTGTTGCCATTATTGTAGGAGTTGTAGAATACGGTTTTTTGTCTTTGAATGTCGAAAACATTTCTCTGCACTTGTTATTTACAATTAATTTGCGACTTTTTAGCCTCATGGCGATTGGCATTATTCTTTTTAACACCATTCTTTTAACCGCATTTAATTATTGGCAACATTATTACACCGCGAAAGGCGTTTTTTTTGCAACCTTATTTTGGGGTCTTTTAATTTTTTTGTATAAGTTATACCTCGTAAAGTATCAATTTTAGACCATGAAGTATTACATTATAGCAGGAGAACATTCTGGCGATATTTATGGAGGAATGCTTGCAAAAGCAATAAGCAAAAAAGATCCAGACGCTTTATTCTATGGAATTGGGGGCGATAAAATGAAGGAACAAGAAGTTGAACTTACGGTACATATTAAAGAACTTGCTATTATGGGATTGTGGCAAATTTTTGCAAAAATCACCACGCTCATTCACACTTATGTCTTGTGCATAAAAACAATAAAAAAAATTCAACCAGACGTGGTAGTTTTAATTGATTATGGTGGGTTTAATTTAAAAATTGCCAAGTGGGCAAAGACAAACAACTTTAAAGTTGTTTATTACATCTTGCCCAAAGTGTGGGCTTGGAACGAGAAACGAATTTTAAAAATTAAAAAATATGTAGACAAAGCGCTCCTTATTTTTCCTTTTGAAAAAGAATGGTATCATAAATATGAAATTCCTCACGCTTATGTTGGCAACCCACAAATAGAATATTTGGAACAAATGCCACATAGAAAAATTAACTTCAAAAACACCAACTTAATTACATTGATGCCCGGAAGTAGGGAGCAAGAAGTGAAAAGAATGTTGCCAATTATGTTGAAGGCTGCTAAAAATTTCACAAGATATCAGTTTGTTATTTTGCAGGCAAGCAACTTGCCAAATAAATTATATGAAACCATTATAGCTAAAACCTATGCCCCAAACGCTCACCTTGTAAAAAACATCGAAAAAAGTACATTGGAAAAATCGATTGCCGCAATTGTAAAATCGGGAACATCAACGCTGCAAGTTGCACTAACCAATACGCCACAAATTGTTTGCTACAAAACATCAGCGTTTAATTATTTTATATTTAAATATTTAGTCAGAGTGACGGTTAAATACATCAGTTTGCCCAACTTGATTATGGATAGGGAAATTGTAAAAGAACTTATACAACAGGACATGACAAGTGAAACGATAAGCCAATGCCTTTCGGAGTTGTTAAATAATCTATCACAAGCGTTTACAAAAAAAATATTGATGGACGATTATGCCGTTATGAAACAGAAAATGCAAACAAAAACAAAACAAACGCCGTCGGAAATTGCGGCAGAAGAAATCATTCACATTGCACAAATTTAGAATTATTGGGCTTGTTGCTTTTTTTCTGCTAATTTGTTTTCCAACCATGCACACCATTGTTTCATTCCGTCTCCTTTGAGCGAAGAGATAGAAATTACGTCAAGGTCTTTGTTAATTTCTCTTGCGTCTTTTGTTACAGCGTCGATAGAAAAAGGAACGTAAGGCAACAAGTCAGATTTTGTAACAAGCATCAATTCGCTAGTTAAAAACATACGGGGATATTTTTTCGGCTTGTCGTCTCCTTCTGTACAAGCAATAAGCGTAACCCGAAAATCTTCTCCTAAATCAAACGCGGCAGGACACAATAAATTGCCCACGTTTTCAATAAACAAAATGTCCGCACCGGCAAAGTCAATATGGTCTAATGCTTGCAAAACCATTTGTGCCTCAATATGACAAACGCCACCAGTAACAATTTGCAATGCATTGATGCCAACATCTTTCATGCGAACTGCGTCGCGTTCGGTTTCTGGGTCGCCGACTAAAACGGCAATTTTAATACCTTTGTTTAGGAGAGCAGACGTGGCTTGTAATAAACTTGTTTTACCACTTCCTGGAGAAGAGCACACGTTAATCACCAATTGATTTTTTAATGTTTTGCGAATAGCTTGTGCAACAAAATCATTTGCTTTTAAAAGATGCAAGGTTGTGTTCTCACATTGTACCGACCCGTTCGGGTTTTGATTAGATTTTGGTTTGTTCATAGCTTTAATTTTAGGGGATAGCAATTTTTGTTCTGTAAGAATAAGTTAAGGGCAAGAATAGATAAAAGTATTTTCATCTAAGTAGTTTTTTATTTGTCTCATTAAAACGATTGTGTAAAATTGTTTTAGAAAAATATATTCGGATACATTTTTTACTTAAAATATTTTTTATGGCAACACTCCAAGTAGGTCAATTAGCACCAAATTTTTCTTTGTATAATACTGAAAAAAATAAAATTTCTTTGTCAGACTGTAAAGGACAGAACGTTATTCTACATTTTTTTCCCCTTGCTTTTACAGGCGTTTGCACACAACAAATGTGTACCAATAGAGACAACATGAATGAATATCAAAAATTGAACGCAAAAGTCTTTGGCATTTCTGTTGATTCTCTTTTTGTTTTAGAAAAATTTAAAGCAGAAAACAATTTGCAATTTGACCTTTTGAGCGACTTTAATAAAGACGCATCTGTCGCTTATGACGTATTGTTTGATGTTTTTCCTGCTTTTGAAATGAAGGGAGTAAGCAAAAGAGCCGCTTTTGTTATTGATAAAAATGGCGTTTTGGTTCATGCAGAAATATTGCCAACGCCGGGCGTTTTGCCCAACTTTGCGGCGATAGAAGAAGCGTTAAAAAAAATAGCATAAAAACAAATGCAACAAAAGTTTTCTGTTGTTGTTATTACGCATAACGAAGAAAAAAACATTGCACGGTGCTTATCATCTGTAAAAAATAGTACAGATGATATTGTCGTCGTTGACTCTTTTTCAACAGACAGCACACAACAAATTGCCGAACAATTTGGCGTTCGCTTTATTCAACAAGCGTGGCAGGGTTATGCCAAGACCAAAAACAAGGCAAATGAACACGCTCGTTACGATTGGGTTTTGTCGCTTGATGCAGACGAGGCTTTGTCCTTAGCGTTAAAAACGGAAATAGACAATCTGATTATACAAGATAACCGTGCGTATAGTTTTAACAGATTAAATAATTATTGTGGACAATGGATTCGTTTTTGTGCTTGGTATCCAGACAAAAAAATCAGATTATTTAACAAGCATGACGCAAAATGGAACGGCGGTGTGCATGAAACATTACAATTCGCAAACGCACATACAAAAACAATTCACCTGAAAGGAAACATTTTGCACTATAGCTACTATACTGTACCAGAACACAAAAACCGAACCAGTCAATACGCACAAATTGCGGCACAAGAAAAATTTCAAAAGGGAGTAAAAGCGACTTTCATAAAAAGATTTTTGTCGCCATTATTTACGTTTATTAAAACCTATTTTTTACGACTTGGTTTTTTAGACGGCAGAAATGGCTTTCGCATTTGCACAATAACTGCACAAGGCGTTTATTCCAAATACGCTTTACTGCACCAACTTTGGCAAAAAAAATAATACAAACGAATTCCTTTCTTGTGGGAGGGGTCGTTCTTTTGTCATGTTAAAGGCTTAGTGAAAACACAGCTTGGCAAAAACAACAAGCGTGGCAGAAAATTTTTTATATTTGGATTTTTTGAAAAATAAACCTTTATGAATGTTTCTGTTGTAAACAAATCTGCCCACCCTCTGCCAGCGTATGCTACAGAAGGTTCTTCGGGATTAGACTTGCGTGCGAACATTGAAAAAACCATTTTGCTTGCCCCTTTAGAAAGAATATTGATACCAACAGGTTTATTTATCTCCATTCCACAAAGTGCTGAAGCACAAATACGCCCACGCAGTGGGCTGGCATTAAAAAAAGGGCTTACTTGTTTAAATACACCAGGAACAATAGACGCCGATTATAGAGGTGAGTTAAAAGTGTTATTGGTTAATTTTTCTAACGAATATCAAAGCATAGAAAACGGAGACAGAATAGCGCAACTTGTTTTTTCCCCCATCATAAAAATAGACTGGCAAGAAACACAATTTTTAGAACAAGACACGGCAAGGGGCAACGGAGGATTTGGGCATACAGGACAAAATTAATTACAAAAAATGTTAAAAAAAATAGCGTGTTTTTTTATTGTATTGGCACCCATGGCGATTGCTTGTAATAAAAAAAAAGCCATTGCCGTGGGAAAGGTTTTTGAACAAAAACTGAGAGTTATTTCAGACACGACAAGCAACCAAACTAAAGCAGACACGCTTGTTATTGTTGCAGAAAACTTTGTTCAACAAGCAGATTCTTTTTTACGGAATAATCAATTTCAATACACTACTTTTTCAGCAGAAGTGGATATCGACTATGCGGATAACAACAATCAATCTTACAGTATTACGACGTATTTAAAAATGAAGAAAGACAGTATTCTTTGGTTGTCGGCAGAGGTGTTTGGTTTGGAAATTTTTAGAGTGCAAATGTTGCCACAAGAAATTACTATTTTGGATAGATTTTCCAGCAAATACAGAAAAATAGGCTATTTAGATTTAAAAAAACTATTGGGGTTTCCTGTTGATTTTCATTTGGCTCAAGATATTATAGTTGGCAACCCAATTCGTTTTGGCGACACCATACATAATGCACATAAACAAGGGGAGCAAGTTTTGTGTGAAACGAGAAACGCTTTTCTCAAAAATATTGTCAGTTATTTATTGGCAGACAAACAAATGACCGTGCAAAGTATAGAGTCAATACAAGACGTTGTTCCAACAACGTGTACAATTTATTATTCGTATTATCAAGAAACAAACAATGCAAAAAAGTTTTCTGCCAACAGAAGCATCGTCATTAAAGGTCGAACCCAATCTCGTATTGAATTATCTTTTAAAAAAATAAAAACGAATATTGAGCAATCTTATCCGTTCTCTATTCCCAAGCATTATTCTTTAACACAATAATTGTATGAAACAATTTTCTTTTCTTTCTTTTGTTTTTGTATGTGTGCTATGCGGCATTTTTGCTTGTGAGTCAGCACCAAAAAATACGACTCAAGAATCCGCTCCAATTGTAGCAAAAGACACAAGCAACTATACCCAAATTAGATGGACGCAAACGGAGAAAAATTTCGGTAAAAGAAAAGAAGGTGATGTGGTAACGATTGTGTTTGAATTTGAAAACGTCGGAAATAAGGCTTTTGCCATTGAAAGCGTTCGTCCAAGTTGCGGATGCACGATAGCAGAATATCCCAAAGAAGCCTTTCAGCCAAAACAAAAAGGCTCTATCATTGCCAAATACGATTCAAAAAATAGAGGCAATGGCATGATTAAAAAAAATGTTCTTGTAACAGGAAACGCAATAGGAACACCATTTTCGCTTACTTTTGAAGGCGTTATTCAATAATCTTTTTTTAACTTTTAAATATAAATAATGATGATTTTAAATGTATTACTCGCAGCACCAGCTGCAAACGGACAACAAGGTGGCGGATCAATGCAGTTTGTTTTTTTATTGGGAATGATTCTCGTTTTTTGGTTTTTTATGATACGCCCACAAAGCAAAAAAGCAAAAAAACAAAAAGAGTTTATAAACGCTTTAGAAAAAGGCTCAAAAATTGTTACCCACGCCGGCATACACGGGCGTATTAACAAAGTCAATGAAGACAGTACATTAGAGTTAGAAATTTCTGCGGGTACATTTTTAAAAATGGAAAAAAGCAGCATTTCTTTAGAATTGTCAGAAGCGGCGAACAAAGCAGACGCACCTGCGGCAGAAAAAAAATAATCAACGAGCGTGTTAAAAATTGGTATTACAGGAGGCATTGGTTGTGGAAAAACAACAATAGCGAATGTTTTCGAAACTCTTGGAATACCAGTTTACAACGCAGATGATGAAGCAAAAGAATTGATGAATAATAATGCCAATTTAAAGCAAGGCATTATTGATTTATTCGGAACAAAAGCCTATACGAATAACAATTTAGACAGGGCGTATATTGCGTCTTTAGTTTTTGACAATAAGGAATTGTTAGAACGGTTAAATGCCATTGTTCATTATTATACACTTTCTCATTTTTCTTTGTGGGTTAAAAATCAAAAAACGCCATGTGTACTAAAAGAAGCCGCATTGCTTTTTGAAACACATGCACACCACGAATTGGATTTTATCATTGGTGTTTTTTGCGAAGAAGAAGAGCGGATTGATCGCATATTAAAAAGACAACAAACAACAGAAGCGGCGATAAAAAAAATTATTCAACAACAAATTTCTGAAAACATAAAAATGAAATTATGCGACCTTGTTATCAATAATAACAAGGGACAATTTGTTTTGGAGCAAATACTAAAAGCACATCAAGAGATAGGCAAAAGAACAAGTCTCTAATGTGATTAGCGATAGCTTATAGTTCGTTCCATAAATTTGAGTTGTTTTTTATGGCGGCTTCTATTTTAGAAAAATCAGAAAGAATATCTGCCGTATTTTTTTGAATACTTACCGTATGTTCATAGTGGGCGGATACTTTGCCGTCTTTGGTTTTAATGCTCCATTTGTCGCGGTCCACAAAAACATCTCTTGTTCCCAAATTAATCATCGGTTCTATTGCAATGACAATGCCCTCTTTCAATAAAGTTCCTTTCCCTTTTTTGCCATAATTAGGAACTTGTGGGTCTTCGTGAAGTTTTCTTCCAATGCCATGTCCAACCAGTTCTTTTACAACGCCATAGCCATACTTTCCTTCCGTAGATTCCTGTATCGCAAAAGAAATATCGCCCAGTCGCCCACCGCAAACACTTTTTTGAATGCCAATGTAGAGCGATTCTTTTGTGCGGAGGAGTAAGTTTTTGACAGCCAAATTATTATCGCCGATTAAAAACGTATAAGCACTGTCGCCGTAAAAACCATCTTGTATAACCCCCGTATCAACAGAAAGAACATCGCCGTTTTTGAGAACAATGGACTCGCTGGGCAATCCATGAACAACTGTGTCATTGACTGAAATGCAAGCGTGATAAGGAAAGCCACGATAGCCCTTAAACGCAGGAAGAGCCTTGTGGTCTTGAATAAATGTGGCAATAAAATTGTCAATAAAAAGCGTGCTAATGCCTTCTTTTAAAATACTTACAGTAGCGGCTAATGTTTTGCTAACAAGCAATGAACTCTGCCTAATTTTTTCTATTTCAGAAATTGTTTTGTAATGAATCATGAATGTTCGCTATATGAATTTTGCCTAACAAGAATATTCCGCCGACATTAATTTTACTTTTTCTTTTGGGTTTTCAAAACAGCCTTTGCCCATTCGTGTTGTTTAAATTCGGGAAAAAACTTTACAACTCGCCGCAATGATTTTGTGTCTTCTTTAAACGCAATGTCAAACATATACTGGGCTTGAGAAAGGTCTTTTTTTAACAATAAAAAACCAGATTGAAAAAAAAGGAAAACGGCTTTTTTTGTAAAAGCGTGTGCCAAAACAGCTTTTTCAAAACCGTCTTTATATTGTCCAGATAAAATAAAACAAGACAAGTATTGACACCACAAGTTTGTGTTTTTCTTTTTTACAATAAGAGTTTTAAAAAAACAATTAGCGGCGTTTTTATATTGTTCTTGGGCAAAATAAATATTGCCTAAATGTTCATTAAAAAAAGGATTGCTACTGTTAATGGCGAGTGCCTTTTTGCAACTGTCTGCCGCTTCGACATATCTTTTTTCGTAGTATAAAATTTTACTTAATAGAAAGTGTAAATCTGAATTCTTATCGTCTAAAGAAATCGCTGTTTTGTAGTTTTTAATCGCCAAGTCCACATTTTTCATTCCGATATAGCAAAGTGCAAGCATGCCATACACCGTGCTGTCGGGACGGTCTAAAATGTTTGTCAGCGTTTCTAAATGTTCTAATGCTTTCGCAAATTGTTCTTTGCCTAATAATACAGATGCAACATTGCGAATGGCGAGTTCTGCCTCTTCGTCAATGGCTATACACAATTCATAAGATTCAATTGCCTTATCATATAAGCCTAGACTCTGATATCCAACACCGAGATTAAACCAAATTAAATGATTGTATGGTTGTTCTTGAGCAAGTGTTTTATGTAAGTCGATAGACTCTTCTACACGATTGGTTACTTGTGCCCAAAAAGGAAATTCGGTGAGTGCAAATTCGTTTTTTTTGTCTCGATGTAAAATATGAAACAAAAAAGAAACAATTTTTTCGTGTTCAAAATGTTCGATTAAAATTTGTGCGGCCTCTTGCAATAAATTCACTTGGTCTTCTACATCAAACAATTCTAAACAGTTAAAAAAAGACTGCTCTGCGTTGTTTAGTTTTTTGTTTTTTACAGCAAGTTCAAACTTTAAAAGATAATAATCAGGATTAAGTCGATCTAAAATAAAGGCACTGTTTAAGAGTAGATCTGCCTCTTCGTCTTTATGTAAAGAAATTAAAATGTCGGCTTTGCGAATTTTCAAATCTGCCGAATACGCATAATTGTCAATTCCTAATGTTAAAATTTCAATTGCCTTGTTTAAATTTTCTTGTTCTTCAAAATAGTCGCACAAAACATGAAAATCTTCTTCTTCCAAAAAAGTTTTTTCATATCCTAATCGTAACCCTTCATAACGATGAAGAAGTTCTTTGATAAAATAATTATCATCTGCAAAATCTGAGTCCATATTCAAAAAAAAAAAAATTGTGTCTAAGAAATTTAAAATACTTAGTTGAGTTGATTGACTAATTCGTCTTGCCAATTGCCAGCCTTTCCATTTTCAATTATTTTTAAAACTTCTTTTCCATCTTTTAAACCAATAATTGTTGGCACATTTGTAATTTGATAGATATTGCTTGTTTCGTCTGTGCCGTTTTTGTTTCTATCAACGCCATAAAATTGAATGTTCTCTTGTGGAAAAGAAATTTCATTGGCAAATTGAATAAACTCGGGAATAATATTTCTGCTGTCGCTACACCAAGTGCCGATAAATACAAGAAACCTTAAACTATGGTCTAATTTTTGTGCCAACAAAATAGGGTTAAGTTTTGATTTGAACGATTCGTTAACCCACGTGAAAGCTGTGTGTGCAGAAAGCTCTTGATATGAAATCGGCCCAATCAACATTTCCTCTTGGCTAACAGTGTCTATGACCCGTTTTAATTCACCGACAGGGGTGGTTGTGTCTATGACCATAACTGTTTTTTCGTCAGAGGAGTTTTCTTGTGCAAATAAAATAGTAGAACTAACAAATAGAAAAAAACAGAAGAAAGTTTTTTTAAAAGAAAAATAAATAAGGTGCATAAGCAATCGGTTTTTATGATAGTTTTGTTAATATTATTTTTATCCCCAAAAACAGTCAATACTATGAAAAAAACATTAAAGATTATAGGCATTGCGATTCTTTTTCTTTTTGCTTTGTTAATTATTTTGCCTATTGCCTTTAAAGGTAAAATTTTAGAAGAGGCAAAGCGCCAAATCAACAATAACATTAACGCTAAGGTTGATTTCGAAAGTATCGACATTGGCATTATTCGGTCTTTTCCGAATCTGAATTTGATGTTGGAAAATGTTGTTGTTACAAATGGAGCGGAATTTGATAGTGTACAATTGTTGAACGTACAAAAAATTCAAATCAATCTGAATTTAATGTCTATTATTAAAGGGGAAAAATATGTGATTAATAAAATTTTGTTGGCATCGCCAACCATTTTAGCCAAAATTAACAAACAAGGCAAGGCCAATTGGGATATTGCAAAAACAACAGATACAATAAAAAAAGAAGTTGTTAAAGATACGACCCCCAGCAAATTTTCATTGGCGTTGAAAAGCTTGTCTATTACAAATGCAAATCTTGTTTTTGATGATCAAAAAGGAAACTCTTATTATGAAACAAAAAATTTGAACTATGATTTGAGTGGAGATTTGTCGGACGAATTAACGACCCTTAAAAACGAATTAAGCATTGATGAAACAAGTGCAAAATTTGCCGGTGTAAAATATTTGTCTAAAGCAAAAATCAGCGTAGATGCAACTGTAGAAGCCGATTTGAAAAATGAAAAATACACATTGCACAAAAATACGTTTAAAATTAACGCTCTCGAATTGCGGTTAGACGGTTCGGTACAAATGTTCAAAAACGCAATGGATATAAACCTTAAATTTGGCATGCCAAACATTAGTTTTAAAAATTTATTGTCGCTTGTTCCCGCGTTATATACAAGCAGTTTTAAAGAGATGCAAGCAAATGGCAGCGTGAATTTTAACGGCTGGTTAAAAGGAAAAAAAGACAGCACAAAAATGCCCGCCTTTGCGTTTAATTTAAACATTGATAAAGCAAATTTTAAATATCCAAGTTTGCCGAAATCTGTTGATGATATTAATGTGAAAGTAAGTGTTCAAAATCCAGACGGAGTATTAGATCATACCTCGATTGATTTAAATCAATTTCATGTTGCCTTAGCCCAAAACATTATTGATGCAAAAGCGGCAATAACAAAACCAATTTCTGACCCAAGTATTGATTTAACCTTGAATGGAAAAGTCGATTTGGCAAGTGTAAAAGATTTTGTGCCTTTGCCTGACGACAGCAAATTGATCGGTATTTTAGACGCAAACATTAAACTACTTGGTTCAAAATCTATGGTTGATAAAAAACAATATGACAAATTTAAAGCAGAAGGCTTGTTGACCATAAAAGACGTTGTTTACAACACAAAAATGGTAAAAGAAGCAATAAGCATAAAGCTCATTTCATTTGCGTTTTCTCCAAAACGAATTAGCCTCAATGATTTTGATGCAAAAATTGGCGCATCAGATTTTAAAGCCAACGGAACGATTGCCAACTTTTTAGAATATGTGTTTAAAAAAGACAGTAACCTAGTTGGCTCATTTAATTTTCATTCTGATTATCTGAATGTCAATCAATTTATGACTGCCGACAGCACGCCAAAAAAAGAAGCAGAAAAATCAACTACGGCAATGAGCGTTGTAGAAATTCCGAAAAATGTGGACTTTGTTTTAAGTACGAATATCAAAAGAGTATTGTACGACAAAATGGTGATAGAGAATATTGCAGGGCAAATTATTATTAGAAACCAACAAGCCCTGATGAATAATTTGTCGATGAATTTGCTTGATGGGAATATGAAATTGAACGGCAATTACAATACACAAAACAAAAGAAAACCGTCGATTAGTTTTGATATGGCGATACAACATTTTGATATTCAAAAAACGGCACAAACTTTTAATACAATAGAAAAAATCAATCCTTTTGTGAAAGAATGTTTTGGTGCTATTTCGTGCCAATTCAATTTGAAATCGCTTTTAACCGACACGATGACGCCTGTTATGATGTCTATTTTGGCTAAAGGAAAATTCAATACACATAACCTAAAACTACAAGGAGAAAACATGAACAAGCTGTCAGAATTGTTTAAAAACAATGGCTTAAAAGAGCTGAATATGAAAGACGTAGAAGCACGATTTGAAATGAAAGACGGTAAATTAAACATTGACACTTGCACAATTGACATTCAAAACATCAAAGGAAAATTTGCAGGAATGTATGCTTTAGACCAAACGATGAGTGCGGGGCTTCACATTCTTGTTCCGTTTTCTTTGTTGAAAGAAAAAATTATTACGCCAGAAGTAGAAACGGTATTGCAACAAGCAAAAAATAATGACATTCCAATAACAATTCCAGAATATATACCTGCTATAGTTATGATTAAAGGCAAATCAACAAAACCAGAATACGGCTTTAGTTTTGACAAAGCACTTTTCGCTAATCTAAAAGATGAAATAAGAAAAGGCGTTGAAGCCAAGCTCAATAAAGAAAAAGAAAGGTTGATTAATGAAGGCAAGAAAAAATTAGAACAAGAAAAAGAAAAACTGATGAATGAGGGTAAGAAAAAGTTAGAACAAGAGAAAGACAAACTGATAGAAAAAGGAAAAGATGAGTTAAAAAAATGGATACCGAAATTTTAAACAATGACAGCATTTAAAAGACATTTAGTAACGGCAGCTTTACCTTATGCAAATGGTCCTTTGCATATTGGACATTTGGCAGGGTGTTATATTCCTGCAGATATTTATGTGCGATTTTTGAGGCGCAACAAAAAAGACGTTTTGTTTATAGGAGGCAGTGATGAACATGGCGTTCCAATTACCATTCGCGCAATGAAAGAAAATAAAACTCCGCAAGCCGTAGTTGACGAATATCATGCAATCATAAAAAAAAGCTTTGAAGACTTTGGCATTTCGTTTGATATTTATTCACGAACGTCTAACCCTCTGCATCACGAAACATCGCAAGAGTTTTTTAAAACATTGTATGACAAAAACATTTTTGAAGAAAAAGAAACAGAGCAGTTTTATGATGATGAAAAAAAAATGTTTCTCGCCGACAGATATATTATAGGCACTTGTCCGCATTGCAAAAATGAAAATGCTTATGGCGATCAGTGCGAAAAATGCGGAACGGCTTTATCTCCAGATGAACTGATACAACCTCGCAGCACATTAAGTCAAGCAACACCAATAAAAAAGAAAACAACACATTGGTATTTCCCTTTAAAAAAATTTGAAGACGAATTAAAAACATGGATTTTAGACGACAATAAAAATTGGAAAGCAAATGTGTATGGTCAGTGCAAAAGTTGGTTAGACGTCGGATTGCATAGCCGGGCAATGACAAGAGACAGTAATTGGGGAATTCCTTTGCCGATCAAAAACACTGAAGGTAAGGTATTGTACGTTTGGTTTGATGCACCAATTGGATATATCAGTGCTACGAAAGAACTTACACCAAATTGGAAAAACTATTGGTGCGATAAAGAAAGCCAATTGGTTCACTTTGTTGGGAAAGACAATATTGTTTTTCATTGTATTATTTTTCCTGCGATGCTCAAAGCATACGGAGATTTTAACTTGCCGAACAATGTGCCAGCAAACGAATTTCTAAATATTGAAGGACAAAAAATTTCTACAAGTAGAAATTGGGCGGTATGGTTAGACGATTATTTAAAAGACTTTCCGAACGAGCAAGATTATTTGCGTTATGTGTTGATTAGCATTTTGCCCGAAACAAAAGACAGCGATTTTACTTGGAAAGATTTTCAAGACAAAATCAATAATGAATTGGTTGCCATTTTTGGAAATTATGTTAATCGCACAATGATTTTAACACATAAACTGTGTAACGGTCGTATCCCACCCTTTCATTTGGACGTGCAAGACGAAGCAGATCAAAAATTAGTGCAAGCAATACAAGATTGCAAACAATTAGTTGCCGACAATATTGTACAATATAAATTCAGGGAGGCTCTTTTTCAAGTCATTCATTTGGCACGTCAAGCCAATAAATATTTACAAGACAAAGAACCTTGGATACTTGCAAAAGATGTCTTGACTCAGCCCGAAGCACAAAAAAAAATAGACAATTGTTTGCATTTGTGTTTACAGCTAACCGCAAACTTGGCGATTTTTATAGACCCCTTTTTGCCTTTTACCGCAAAAAAAATTTGTAGCCTTTTGAAAGTTGTAGATAGAATGTTGGATTGGGAAAACGCAGGCAGCTTAAAATTGCTAAAGGTTAATTATCCCCTACAAGCACCAACTTTATTATTTAGAAAAATAGAAGACGAAGAGATTCAAAAACAACAACAGAAAATGAATGCAATGCAAGACAATCCGCCAATAAATACAACGCCAACACACGAGCCTTTAAAACCAACAATTAGCATAGAAGACTTTAACAAAATAGACCTTCGCACAGGAACAATTTTAACCGCACAAAAAGTTGCAGGCGCAGACAAACTGTTACAATTAGAGGTGGATTTAGGTTTTGAAAAGCGAACCATTTTGTCAGGGATTGCACAACACTTTTCTGTCGAAAACTTGTTGGGCAAAAAGGTTGTTGTTGTCGCTAATTTAGCCCCACGAAAAATGCGCGGTATAGAAAGTAATGGAATGCTGTTGTTAACAGAAAATAACCAAAAACAACTTGTTTTTATTTTGCCTGAACAGGAAACGGAAAATGGCGTGAGCGTAAAATAGAAAGCGGGCAAAAACGAATATGCTAATAACAAATTTAACTCTCACAAAATGAATTACAAGATAATATCAAAAATGATAGAAGACAAGGTGTCGGCACTTTTTGAAGAGCTTCGCTCTGGAATATCTGAAAGAGAAGATTCGAGGGCGTTTGGGGCTATGATTGAAAAACGAATCACACAAAATTGGACTAAAATTTGTGATGAGTTAAATTATGAGCCATTAGAAATTCCGGGTAGGCGAACAATTTTTGACTTCGCTTGTAAAATTGACAAACAACTTTTTGGGTTTGATGTAAAGACAAAAGATCTTGACACCACTTCATATTCTGATGGTGGCGTATGTGCTGTTGGCAACTTGCTTAAATATATGGCGAATGACAAGGGGGTTTTTGTAATTGCAGAATTTGGACACAATAAATCAGGGACAAAAAACGAGAGCCGCGATATTGAATATATTCGTATTGCTCCATTTCATGCCCTGCCAAGTAACTGCTATCGAATAGAAAATTTGGGAACTGGACAAGTAAGATTAAACTATACCATTAATCAAGTTTGGGATGAAATTGATTGGAACCGATCGTATTCAGACTTTTTTGACATTTTTTGCGATTTGGCACTAATGCACTATAAACGAGTAAAGGCTGATGCTGATAAACGAATCCAGTCTATCGTAGATTTTAAACAAAACAATTATGAACACTTTAAGTTTAGTAGATAATTACAAGCGAAAGTTTGGGGTCGTGTTTACTCCGTCAAAATGGGCTGATATACTTGTTGAAAAGCAGTTTTTTAGAGAATGGTTAAATGGGGCTACAGTATTAGACCCAACAGCAGGCGACGGAATTTTTTTAAAATCCTTTTTGAAAATTGCAAATAAGCATGGCGTTGAATTAACGAATGAAAGGCTAATTCGTCTTTTTGGAATTGAATTAAATCAAGAGTATGTAAATAACTTTTACGAAACAGTTAAAAATGAATTTTCAATTGATTTTCCCCAATCAAACTTTATTCAAGGAGATATTTTTTTTCAAAAAAAAGAAATTAAAGCTGATTTTTTAATTGGGAATCCACCTTGGGTAAATTTTTCTGATTTAGATGAAGATTACAAAGAGGAAACCAAACACCTTTATATTCATTACGGATTAGTAAAAAGTTCAAAAGATTTATTGTTGGGAAATGCAAGAACAGATATAGCCACATTGGTTATAGCAAAGGTATTGTATTCTAATTTAAAAGAAAATGGTAGGGCTGTATTTTTTCTACCTCTTTCTATTTTTCAAAACGATGGTGCCAATCAAGAGTTTAGAAATTATAATATTCGTGGCGTTGATTTTGCCGTTGAAGACATTTTGGATTTCAATCGAACAAAAATTTTTGAAGACATTTTGGGGAGATATGGGGTTGCACATTTTACAAGAGATAAAAAACAAAAGTTTCCAATTAAATATCATATTCTGAAAAATACAAAATGGGAAACTCACCACGCCAAACCCCTTTTCAATCTTACAGATCCATTGACCGTTTTTGATAGTGCAGAAGCCGAAACCAGACTAGATAATTTTCAAAAAATATCATTGCCCAAATACTGTCAGCCAAGACAAGGCATAAATACTTGTGGAGCAAATGATGTTTTCTTTTTTACCATAGAAGAAATTGTCGACGACCAAAAAATTCGTTTGAAAAATAAAATAGGGGATACCATTATTTTAAATAAAGAATATGTTTTTCCTCTCACAGTTTCATCAACACTTACTTCACAAAACCCCAAACCAGAAAAGGTAATTCTTGTGCCACATTTTGATAGTGGCAAACCTATTGATATTGAAACTCTGAAAAAAGACGAGGCCCTTTTCGATTACCTGTCTAAATATCAAACCGTGTTGCAAAATAGAAAAGGAATACTCATTAATACGTGGATAAATAAGGGTTTTTGGTGGGCGTTGATGGGGGTTGGGCAATATAGTTTTGCTACCTATAAAATAATGTGGAAAGCATTTGGCGATAATATGTTTACGCCCAAAATTTTAGAACCAGACAATTATTTCGGTTCTTGGCAAGGTAATCAATCATTAAATGCGTATATTGGGGTTTCAACACTGCAAGAAGCCAATGAAGTTCTTAACAAACTTGCCGACCCAATGATTCAAGAATACCTTAGTTCATTACGGATGCAAGGAACATGTAATTGGGCTCAACCTGGGCGGATGAAAAAACTGATTAATTTTTTATCTGATTGATAGAATAGTCGTTGCTTTTTAGCTCTCTCCCCCCCTTTTTTTGATACAAACGAATGCTTTGGCAATAACGTCGTAAAAATTTTTTTACAATAAAATCAGACGAGTTTGATAGTCTTATAGAAAAACATTTTCCAAAATGATGTTGGAGGAGCCCCCCCCCCCTTTTTTTTTAAGAGGCTATCTTGGTGCAAAAAAAATCCCCCAAAGCAAATATCTTTTGAGAAAAACAATGTCAAATTTAAGAGTGATGGTGATGTCAGAAAAACGGCTAACTCTTGTCAAAACAATTCAACTCAACGACAAATTTTTTACGGAGAGATAAAATATGGACTGGATAAAAAGTCAAGCAATAGAAAGAAATCAGAACAAAACCTCTTCTATAAAAACTTCTTTTTTTTGCATCAATTGTTGTACTTGTTTGAATGTTTTTTTACATTCTTCAGACAAAGCATTTTCATCAATATCGAGTTGTGTAAGAATGTCAATCAAGGCGTTGATTTTATTTTCAATAGTCAAAAACTTATTCACCACAGCCACGTGCTGATGTTCTAACATACAAAATCCGCTTTGAAAATTTCCTTTTTCATAACGCAAAACGTAGTCTATATCAGTAAAAATATGTTCTATTTTTTGAAGCGTATATGGCGTAAATTTGAAAGACATGTCGGAAGAGGTTGAGGTTGTACAAACGACTCAAAATTAGCTTTCAGACCAAGATGTTGAAGCCGAGTTTTAAACAGAAATCCAAATTGTGTATATCCTTTGCACAATCACAAAAAGAACGGGCGATTTTTTATTTGCATTCTCAAAAAAAAAATACTATTGCTGTTCACTAAAAAACACACTATGATTATGATAGCACTACACTCTTATTTAAGATGGCTCATTTTAGCTTTATTCATTGTTGTTTTGGTGCGTCATTTGTTTGGCATAATACAAAAAAAACAATTTGAATCCCTCGATAAAACCCTTAGTTTGATTTTGACGATTAGCTTAGACACGATGCTTTTAATTGGCATTGTTGTTTATTTTATGAGTCCTTTTGGGTATGGCATATTTGCTGAAATGGGAGCACTTGTAATGAAAGAAGTGGCATTAAGAAAAATAGCCGTAGAACACCCCATTCAAATGGTTCTTGCTATTGTTTTTGCACACATAGGGGCGGCACAAAGAAAAAAAGACATTTTGGATAGCACAAAGCACAAAAAAATGTTTGTGTTGTATTTAATTTCTTTCGTTCTTATTCTGTCGGGCATTCCTTGGAATAGATAGAAAGCAATGACACAATATTTAACCCTTTTAAACCACATTCTTGCACATGGGGTTGTCAGAAACGACCGCACGGGCGTTGGCACAACGAGTTGTTTTGGCTATCAAATGCGGTTTGATTTGTCGCAAAATTTTCCTTTGCTGACAACAAAAAAGCTCCACCTTAAAAGCATTATTTATGAATTGCTGTGGTTTTTAAAGGGAGATACAAACACCAAATATTTGAATGACAATAAGGTTTCTATTTGGAATGAATGGGCAGATGCAGACGGAAATTTAGGGCCGGTTTATGGCAAACAATGGCGTAGCTGGACAACTGAAAATGGACAACCGATAGACCAAATTAAAAACGTCATTCAGCAAATTCAAACCAACCCAGACAGTCGCAGACTGATTGTGAGTGCATGGAATGTTGGTGATTTAGAACAAATGGCATTAGCACCCTGTCATTGCCTTTTTCAGTTTTATGTTGTTAATAATATATTGAGCTGTCAATTGTATCAACGCAGTGCAGATGCCTTTCTTGGCGTTCCTTTTAATATTGCCTCGTATGCTTTATTAACTATGATGATAGCCCAAGTTTGTCATTTACAAGTAGGCGAATTTGTACACACATTTGGCGATGTTCACCTCTATCACAATCATCTTGAACAAGCCCAAACGCAATTGCAACGACAACCTTTACCCCTTGCAACAATGCACTTAGACAAGAGCATTACAAACATTGACGAATTTGTGTATGAAAGTTTTGAATTGAAAAACTATCAAAGCCACCCCAGCATTAAAGCACCAATAGCGATATAAGAGGCTATTGTAAAGAGGCTATACAATCGAAAGATCCGACAGTCGCCTCGCATTGTTTCTTATCAACCTAAAAAATAAAAAACTAAATTTGAAATTACCCAATACAAGATTTATTTCAATCATACAAAAACAGAAAATTTTCATTCACTTAAAATTTGTCCATGAAATTGTTATCTAACAAAACCGCTATTATTACAGGTGCTTCAAGAGGAATTGGTCATTCTGTAGCATTAAAATTTGCCCAAGAAGGTGCTAACGTGGCTTTTACGTATTTGTCAAATGCGGAAAAAGCAAAAGAATTAGAACAACAATTAACGCAATATGGCGTAAAAGCAAAAGCGTATCAATCTGATGCGGGCAATTTTGCAAGCTGTGAAAGCACGACAAATACTGTATTGCAAGATTTTGGAACAATCGACATTTGTGTCAATAATGCTGGAATTTCTAAAGACAATTTGTTGTTGCGTTTAACCGAAGAGCAATGGGACGCAGTGATGCAAGCGAATTTAAAAAGCATATTTAATATGACCAAACAAGTCATTCGCCCCATGATAAAAAACGGAGGAGGAAGCATTATCAACATGAGTTCGATTATTGGTTTGAGTGGCAACGCAGGACAAGCAGCTTATGCCGCATCTAAGGCAGGCATCATTGGATTTACAAAATCAATCGCATTAGAATATGGTAGCAGAAACATTCGTTGTAACGCAATTGCGCCCGGCTTTGTAGAAACCGACATGACAGATTATTTAAAAGAAGGCGGCGCGTCAGATACTTATTTGAATAAAATTCCGCTTAAAAAATTTGCCAGTCCGTCTGACATTGCAGACGCAACCCTCTTTTTTGCAAGCAATATGAGCCAATATATCACAGGGCAAGTATTGAGTGTTTGCGGCGGTTTGCATTTATAAAATAGAACAGACTCATTTTATCACGCTTAAATATTATTGTTGTTTATGGAAAAATTATACGCAAGGGTAAGTGCCATTAGTGGTTATGTGCCTGAAAAAAAATTGACAAATGCAGATTTGGAAAAAATGGTGGACACAAATGACGAATGGATAAAAACACGCACGGGAATTAAAGAAAGGCGAATCTTAGAAGACGGAAAAGCGACTTCTGACTTGGCGTTTCCTGTGGTTATTGATTTGTGTAAACAAAAAGGCATTAGCCCTGAAGATATTGAATGTATCATTGTTGCCACAACAACGCCAGATATGTTTTTTCCCAGCACGTCCAATTTAGTTGCCTATAAAAGTGGAGCAAAAAACGCATGGACATTTGACTTGATGGCGGCATGCTCAGGCTTTTTATTTGCATTGAATACAGGAGCAAACTTAATTGCGTCTGGGCGTTATAAAAAAGTGATTGTGATTGGTGCAGACAAAATGAGCTCTATAGTCGATTATACGGACAGAAATACGTGTGTGCTTTTTGGAGATGGTGCAGGCGGAGTTTTGTTAGAACCAACAACAAAAGTTACAGGCATTGTCGATAGTATTTTAAGAGTTGACGGAGTGGGGAAAGATTTTTTATATATGAAAGCTGGAGGCTCTCAAAGACCGTCTTCAATAGAAACCGTTACCAATAAAGAACATTTTATTTTTCAAGAAGGCACAACGGTTTTTAAATACGCCGTAAAAGCAATGGCAGACGTGAGCTATGAAATGATGCAAAAGCACAATTTACAAGCAGACGACGTAAAATATTTAGTGCCTCACCAAGCCAATTTACGCATCATCAAAGCCACCGCCGACCGCATGGGTTTAGATATGGACAAAGTGATGATTAACATTGAAAAATATGGCAACACAACAGCCGCAACAATTCCTTTGTGTTTATGGGAATGGAAAGATAAATTGAAAAACGGAGACAACCTCATTTTGGCCAGCTTTGGTGCTGGGTTCACTTGGGGCAGTATCTTTTTGAAATGGGATTTGTAAGGCGTTAAAAGAAGACGGCTGATTAGTTTTTTGCTTATGTTAGTAGTTTTTCAAGAGAGTAATATTGTATAAAATTATTTTACATTCGTTTATGATATTTCTTTTCAAATTTAACAGCCATGAAAAAAACACTTAGCATTTCGACGATTCTTCTTTTTACAGCCTTACTCTTTAATGCTTGTAAAAAAGGGCATCACGATAAAATCAACGACAAAGTCAACAATATTTCTTTCGACACTACTATTTCTGCCGGTACAACATATCAATTGGATCTTAGTCCATATAGCGATGCAGACGATAGTGCCAAAATAACAACACAGGCGACCAATTTCACTATCAGCGAAATTAACTCAACGACAACTCCTGGGGTCTATTCTTTTTTGCAAAATGCCAATTCTAAAATTGGTGAAAGCCGAAAAGAAGTAGTTGTTTTAAAAATTTATGAACCCGCAGGACACAAAAATTGTCATGAAAAAACGATTACCATCAACTTTGCCATTCTTTAGAAGAGCCTCGCTAAAATTCGTGTTATATTGACACGGTTGCTATGGATTTTAGTTTCATGCGAAAACTTCTGACACGGCAAGAAAAAAATACCGAGACCGTTGGAAAACTATTTGAAAGAATGTAAAGTTAAATGACGATAAAAAAATTGCACTTTACAATTGCCCAATCCTAAAAAATAATCTTCACTTAGATAAATAGAAATAGCGCGTTTTGTAATGGGATTATTAATCATCATGCTTTTAGTCAGTTTTTTAGCATTTTCAATAAGTGCAATTTGTGGAGGCGGTGCAGGGCTTATGCTCCTTCCCATACTGGGCAGACTGCTGCCAATTGGTCAAGTTCCTGCAGCATTATCAATAGGTACATTCACAAGTTCTGCGTCAAGACTTTTGATTTTTAGAAAAAATGTTTGTTGGGATGTTGTAAAATATTTTGTGCCATCTGCGCTACCTGCTGTTTGGCTGCTTGGTTGCTGAAATATACAAATCCTGTATATGTGGAAATTGCAATTGGATTTTTTTTAATCAGCAACTTGACACTTCTTTTCACCACCCCAAAAAAACTAAACGACACCGAAAAGCCCAAAAATTTAATTTTAATACTCGTTGGATTTTGAGCAGGTTTTTTATCTGGTTTGACAGGTGCCGTTGGACTACTTTTTAACCGTTTCTATTTACGATACGGACTTACAAAAGAAGAGATTGTTGCGACAAGAGCAGCAAACGAAATCATTTTGCATTTAGTGAAAATCGTTTTATATTTTTTGTTTGGCTTAATCACTACGAAAGTTATTTACATTGGATTTGTTGTTGCTCTCTCTGCCATATTATCCTCTTGGACAATGAAATGGGTTTTACCCAAATTGAGTGAAACTGCGTTTAAAAAAATTGGATACTTCGCAATGGTTTTTTCTGGGTTTTTAATGCTTTCACAATCAGGCTCAGATTTGTTGTTAGCCAATAATGGCAATATTGACACCGACCTAAAACCAAAAGGATTAGAAAGTAAGCTGAAATGGCAAAATGCTAATTATGCACTTGAATTTACATATGACGAGGGGTTTGAATTCGAGCAAGTAATTCCAATTACAGAATTGACCGACGAACAAAAAAAATTTGTAGAAAGCAAAAAACAAAATGCCAACAAAATTATCATTGAAGTTGTTTATGAAATTGGCTCAAAATCTTATGAAGCCTACTTTTTCAACAACAATAAACTAATTGACAAAATTGACTTCAAGTAAAGAACACTATGTCCAACAAGGGTTTGGCAAAACTGGGCAGAAGTGCCAATTCAAATATTTCTTCTTTTTACCTACATTTGTCATAGGCTGACGCTTTGTGCATTTTAATTTTTCACTTCGCGAATTTACAGAGAGGTATGCAAAAAGAATAACCAAAACTGGGTTATCATACAACAACGATTAAGCAACCATTGTAAACTTACTTTCAAAAACACCAAGTTGCTTGGAGAGGAAAAATATTTTATCCACTTGCATTTTCTTTTACATTGGTCGCAAAAAAACTATCGTGTTGTTAAAAAAACTTTTTCTCTTTCTTGTTGCTGTTGTATTCTTGTCTTCGTGTGATGGGTTTAATAAACTTTTAAAAAGTTCTGACCATCAGCGAAAATTGCAAAGAGCAAATGTGTATTATGACAAAAAACAGTATAATAAGGCATTGATTTTATACGAAAATATTCTGCCTTATTTTAAAGCAACAGAACAATACGATTTTGTTTTTTATCGCTTTGCGTATTGTGCTTATTACACAGGAGACAATTATACCGCACAAACATTGTTTAAAGAATACATTGCCAAATTTCCGCAAAATGAAAAGGTGGACGAAATGGATTATATGCACGCCTTGTCGTATTATTTAGAGTCGCCGAATTATACTTTAGACCAAGCCAACACAATTAAAGCAATGGGATTCATGCAAGCGTATATCAATACCTATCCGGGTTCGTCAAAAATAAAAGATGCGATGGCGGTATTAGAAAAATGCAAGCAAAAAATTGAACAAAAAGATTTTGCTGCCGCAGAATTATATTTGAATGCAGAACAATATCAGGCGGCATCGATTTATTTTAATCAACTTGTGCAAGAATACTCCGAATCGATAAAGGCAGAAGAATATAAAACAGAATCAGTAAAAAGCCTTTATTTGTATGCGTTGTATAGTATAGAAGAAAAACAAATTGAGCGATTTCAAAAAGCAAAAACCGACGCAGAAGATTTTTTAAACAGATTTCCCGAAAGCAAATATCTTTCGCAAATTAACAGTATCCTTTCTCAAATTGAAATTAAAATTAAAACGATAGAACATGAATATTTTGCAAAAAGTAAATAGCACAGAAATAACAAACGTAATTGTTCCAAAAGATTTAGTGTCTTTAAAAGCACAAACAGGAAGTATTTACAAATCTTTAAACATCGTTATTAAACGAGCAGATCAAATTAAAGATAATTTGAGAAAAGAAATTTTGGACAACCTTCAAGAGTTTGATATGCAATCAGACACTTTTGATGAAGTGCAAGAAAATAAAGAACAAATAGAATTGTCTCGTTGTTATGAAAAATTGCCGAGTGCGTCTTTAATTGCATTGCATGAATTTAAAAACAACGAATTATATTATAGAGACGAAAGCACGTTGCAAAAAGATTTTTAAAGATGCCGTTACCGCTAACATTAAAGCAACAAATTGTTCATTATTTATCTTTCCGTAAAAACAAGGAAAAAGATAAAAAGCCAAATGTCAATTTGACATTAATGCATGGTATGAACAGAATTTCTATTTTTTTATTTCTGTTTGCTTTATTGTTGTTGGTCATTAAATTGGTGCTGAAATAATTTCAATACAAATTTATGAGTTCTTCAATTTCCGAGATTCCCATTTGTAATATCGGATTATTAGGACAAAGCGTTCGGTACTTTTGGCTTTCGCCCTTAGACGCTTTATTAGAACGGTTTCCCATTCTAGAGTTGCCGCACAAACAAGTTTTTTATTCTATTATTTTAATTGAGAGTGCACAAGGAGAAATTGTTATTGATGACGACAAAATTCGTTTAGATGAACCGAAGCTCATTGTTGTAAAGCCACAATTGATAAGTAGTATAGACATCAATCGCCGAGCAAAAGGAACGATGATTTGTTTTACAGAAGACTTTTTTTCTTTGAGATATAACAATAATGTCTTGTATCAATTTTTGTTTTTGCGTCCTCAATCAAAGCCTTATGTGCGATTGTCATCAACACAAAAATCAAAATGGGATATTCTTCTGCAACTCATCACGCAAGAATATATCACCTTCACCAAAAAGAAGTAACCAAAGTGTTGCGGTCTTACCTTAATATTTTATTGTTTGAGGTAGAACGCATGTGCGATAATGTTGGTTGGGTTAAACCGAAAAACAGTAAACAAGATAAAATAAGAGACTTTGAAGTGTGTATTGAAAAGCATTTTCAAACGCACAAACTACCTTCTGATTATGCAGAAATGTTGTGTGTTAGGGCAAATTATCTCAACAAAATTTGCAAAGAAGAAACTGGACAAACAGCAGGAGACATTATTCGTAAACCAATAACGATAGAAGCACACCGCTTATTGCACTATACCAATGATTCGGCAAATGAAATTTCCAATCAGCTTGGCTTTGAAAACGCATCTTATTTTGTCACATTTTTTAAGCACCAAACAAAAATGACACCAGAGCAGTTTAGGAAAATTCAGGAGTAATATTTATTGTGGAGAACAGCGTCATAAGCGAACGAAAAAAACAAAGCCTACAATCAACCTAACAGAGTGGCGAATAGAAAAACGGGCACAAAATTTCTTGTTTTTTTTATTTGCATGAGTGGTGGTGGTGATTTAAATTGTGGTCAGTTTTAAGTGCCGATTTTCTCTTAATTAAGACATAAAAAACTGTCGTTTTCAAATGAGCATCGTCAAGAAGTAAAGAGGCAAAAAGTTTGGCAAAAACAGATAGATTTGAAAGCGTTTTCGTTTTATTCTATTTATATTTTTTATGAAAGATTTTTCCTACATCACAAATTCTCATCCGACCTTTATAGAAAATTTGTATCAACAGTTTTTGCTAAACCCCGATAGCATAGACGCTGATTACAAATCTTTTTTTGCAGGATTTGATTTTGCTCAAACACAGCAACCTCTTGCGTCTTCGGCTTCGAGTCAAAGCACACAAGCCAAAACAACATCAATAAGTGGAGAATTTGGTGGAGACATCGAAAAAGAATTTAGCGTGTTTCAATTGATTCGCTCATACAGAAAAAAAGGGCATTTATTGTCCACAACAAACCCCATTCGACCACGCAAAGACAGACAAGCAAGTTTAGACCTTGTGAATTTTGGTTTGAGTGAAAATGATTTGAATACAGATTTTGAAGCGGGAAAATTTGTCGGTCTTGGCAAGGCAAAATTGGCAGACATTATTGCGTTTTTAAAAAAGGCGTATTGCGGGTCTATTGGCTTAGATATTACCGCCATCAATTATTACGAGCAAACATCTTGGTTGCAGAAAAATTTTGAGAAAAAAGTAAGCGAAATATTTGGCTATGAAAAGAAAAAAAGAATTTTAGAAAAATTAAATCAAGCCGTATTATTTGAAAAGTTTTTACACACAAAATACGTTGGTCAAAAACGCTTTTCTTTAGAAGGCGGAGAAAGTACTATTCCGGCGTTAGACAGCGTAATCAATGTTGCTGCAGAAATTGGTGTAGAGCAAATTGTAATTGGAATGGCTCATAGGGGACGGCTCAATATTTTAGCCAATACAATGGGTAAAACATACGAGCAAATTTTTTCTGAATTTGAAGGCAAGTCTGTCCCCGACTCAACAATGGGTAGCGGAGATGTAAAATATCATTTAGGATTTAGAAGCACTTTGACCGCAGAAAATGGAAAAAAAATAAATGTTCATTTAGCCTCTAATCCTTCTCACTTAGAAGCTGTTGCCCCAGTCATTTCTGGTTACTCTCGTTGTTATGCCGATGTTTTATATCAAGAGCAATATGAAAAAGTTTTACCAGTAATTATTCATGGAGATGCGTCTGTTGCCGGACAGGGCATTGTGTATGAATTATTGCAAATGAGCAAATTAAAAGGCTATACCAATCATGGCAGCATACACTTGGTCATCAACAATCAAATTGGATTTACAACAGACTTTGAAGACGCAAGAAGCTCAGACTATTGCACAAGCGTTGCTTCTACTGTGCAAGCACCTGTTTTTCACGTTAATGGAGATGATATTGAAGCCGTTGTAAAATGTGTTGAAATTGCACTTAAATACAAACACGAATTTCACAGTGATGTTTTTATCGATATCGTATGTTATAGAAAACACGGACACAACGAGGGCGACGACCCCAAATTTACACAACCGTATTTATACAACTTAATAGAAAAGCACCCTAACCCAAGAGAAATTTATATTCAATATTTACAAACACATGGCGATACAAATATTCGAGAGTTGGCAGACAGTATGGAAAAAAAGTTTTGGGATGATTTACAAGAACGCTTAGACGGAGTAAAACAACACCCTTTGCCCTACTTAAAACAAAGCCCAGAAGAGTGGTGGAAAACACTTCGCAAGGCAAATAGCGAAGACTTTCAACAATCTCCCCCAACAAATATTTCTGAAGAACAACTCGATTTTTTGTTTGATAAAATTATGTCTTATCCAGCAGATTTCAAGCCGCTTAAAAAAGTACAAAAATTATTACAAGATAAAATTCAAGCCTTTAAAGACGAGCAAAAAATTGATTGGGCAAGTGCAGAACTTTTGGCGTATGGAAGTTTGCTTGTAGAGGGCAAAGACGTGCGGATGAGTGGTGAAGATGTAAAAAGAGGAACATTTAGCCATCGCCACTTATGTATTTTTGAAGAAGACACGAATAGAGAATATAATCGCCTCAATCAACTCGCACCTCATCAAGGCAAAATGAGAATTTTTAATTCTTTGCTCAGTGAGTATGCTGTGCTTGGTTTTGAATATGGTTATGCGGTTGCGAACCCTAATAATTTGACTATTTGGGAAGCTCAATTTGGAGATTTTGTCAATGGAGCACAAATTATTATTGACCAATTTATTGCTGGAGGAGAAGAAAAGTGGCAACAATATAACGGCATTGTAATGCTCCTTCCGCACGGTTATGAAGGACAAGGACCAGAACATTCGAGTGCGCGCTTAGAACGCTTTTTGCAAATGTGTGCAGAAGAGAATATGGTCATTACAAACATTACAACAGCGGCAAATTTGTTTCATGCCATACGCCGTCAATTGCATTGGGAGTTTAGAAAACCGCTCATCAATTTTTCTCCAAAAGCCAACTTGCGTTTGCCTTTGGCACATTCGCACAAAACAGAATTTACACAAAATCAGTTTCAAGAAATTATAGACTGTCCGTTTTCTGCACCCACAGACCCAGCTGCAATCACAAAAGTATTATTTTGTACAGGCAAAATTTATTACGACTTATTTCAATATCAAACAAAAGAAAATCGTGCCGATGTTGCTGTCATTCGCTTAGAACAAATCTATCCTTTGGCGACAAATCAATTAGACGCATTGGTGCAAAAATATCATAATGCAATTTGGTATTGGGTGCAAGAAGAACCATTAAATATGGGCTGTGTAGCATTTTTACAACTCCATTGCAAGTCGTTTAATTATGGCATTATTAGTCGCAGCGCAAGCGCTTCTACAGCAACTGGTTTTGCAAAAGTACACGCCAAAGAACAAGAAGACATTGTTTATACAGCGTTTACGGTGTAATCTGGTTTAAAGAATGATTTAAGTTTAGGTGATAGCATAAAAAAAGCGACTTCGGAAGAAGTCGCTTTTTTAGTTTTAAAACTATTCAATAATTATTTGGTAAATTCTAAAGCAGCATTGATTCTTACTTCTTTTCCAATTGCAACACCACCGCCATCTAAAACGCTATTATATTTTAAACCAAAATCTTCTCTGTTAATTTTTCCGTTTAGTTTAAAGCCCGCTCTTGTTTTTCCACCATAAGCTTGAGGGTCTTTAATGACACCGCCAAATTTCACATCAAAAGTTATTTTCTTTGTTACGCCTTTGATTGTAACATCTCCGATTGCTTGATAAGAACCGTTTTTGTTTTTTTTCAATTGAAGACCTTTAAATTCAATTGTTGGAAATTTTTCTGCTTCAAAAAAATCTGCTCCTGCAAGGTGTTCATCTCTCATTTTGTTTTCGGTATTGACAGAAGACACTTTTACGGACGCACTAATTTTTGCATCTGTAAAATCAGCTTTATCAGCTTGAAGCTGCACATCAAATTCGGCAAATTTGCCTTGTGTTTCAGAAACCACCATGTGGTCTACAGCAAAGCCTAATGTGGCATGCGCCTTGTCTAAATTCCATGTTGTTGTTTGTGCAAAAGATGTTGCACCAAGAACGAACACACTACTTAACATTAAAATTGTTTTTTTCATACGAGTACAAGTTTTTTAAGAGTAAAAGAATGTAGCAATGTTAAATTAAATATAGACTTTACCACGGTTATGCCTGTCATTACTTTGTCATTTTTTAGACGACAAGTTGCTGTCTATAACTGATGTGCAATTTTTTTTGTTATGTCAATTACTCGCCCATAAGATAAAGCACAAACACACAAAAATATTTGATTACAAATTTTACCTTTGGAACGAATCAGCACTTTGATTTTAAAAACGATTTCGTCACTATTCAAAATAAACATCCTTATGGCTTTCGACATTGCAATGATTAAAAAAGTTTATGCCAACTTTCCAACAAAAGTTGATGCTGCAAAAAAATTGATTGGCAAGCCGCTAACTTTAACAGAAAAAATTCTATACGCCCATCTTTGTACCCCTGCTCAAAAACCACACCAACGAGGTGTTGATTATGTGGACTTTGCCCCAGACCGTGTTGCCATGCAAGATGCAACGGCTCAAATGGCATTGCTGCAATTTTCAACTTGCGGAAGAACAACGGTTGCCGTTCCTTCTACAGTGCATTGCGACCATCTTATTCAAGCCAAAGTTGAATCTAAAACAGACTTGTCTTTTGCACAACAAGAATCAAAAGAAGTGTTTGATTTTTTGTCTTCTATTTCTAATAAATATGGCATTGGTTTTTGGAAACCAGGTGCTGGTATTATTCATCAAATTGTTTTAGAAAATTATGCTTTTCCGGGCGGCATGATGATAGGAACAGACAGCCATACGGTAAATGCGGGCGGACTTGGCATGGTTGCCATTGGTGTTGGTGGTGCAGACGCTGTTGATGTAATGGCGGGGTTGCCGTGGGAACTGAAAATGCCTAAAATTATTGGCATTAAATTAACAGGAAGGCTCAACGGTTGGGCTTCAGCAAAAGATATTATTTTAAAAGTTGCGGGTATTCTTACTGTAAAAGGTGGAACGGGAGCAATTGTAGAATATTTTGGCGACGGAGCAGACGCATTAAGTGCAACAGGAAAAGGAACAATTTGCAATATGGGAGCAGAAATTGGTGCCACGTGTTCCATCTTTGCTTATGATGAAAAAATGAGTGCATATCTTAAAGCCACAGGCAGAGCGGACGTTGCTCAACTTGCTGACGGCATTATGAATTATTTACGCCCTGATGCAGACATTTACGCACATCCGGAAAAATATTATGACCAAGTTATTGAAATCAACCTCGACACTTTAGAACCATACATCAACGGCCCTTTTACGCCAGATTTAGCAACGCCAATTTCTGAAATGAAAGCTGCGGCAGAAAAAAATGGTTGGCCTTTAAAAGTAGAAGCAGGTTTGATAGGGTCTTGCACCAACTCGTCTTATGAAGATATTAGCCGTGCGGTATCACTTGCAAAACAAGTGGCAGCAAAAAACTTAAAAACAAAAGCCGAATACCTTATTACACCAGGTTCAGAACAAATTCGTTTTACCATTGAAAGAGACGGCTTTTTATCGACGTTTGACACCATAGGCGCAAAAGTGTTTGCCAATGCTTGTGGACCTTGTATTGGTATGTGGGCAAGAACGGGGGCAGAAAAAAAAGAAAAAAACACCATCATTCATTCGTTCAACAGAAACTTTGCTGCTCGTCAAGACGGCAATCCTAATACGTATGCTTTTGTTGCATCACCAGAAATTGTAACCGCATTGGCTATTGCCGGTGATTTGGGCTTTAATCCTTTAACCGACACGCTCGTGAATGAAAAAGGCGAACGTGTAAAATTAGATCCCCCACACGGAGACGAATTGCCAATTAAAGGTTTTGCTGTAGAAGATGCTGGTTATCAAGCACCTGCTGCTGACGGGTCTGGCGTACAAGTGAATGTTGCACCTGACAGCAAACGCCTACAATTGCTTAGCCCTTTTTCAGCTTGGGAAGGAGCAGACATCAAAGGTTTAAAACTTTTGATCAAAGCAAAAGGCAAATGTACCACAGACCATATTTCCGCCGCTGGTCCTTGGTTAAAATTTAGAGGACACTTAGACAATATTTCAAATAACCTTTTAATTGGCGCCACAAACGCCTATAACGAAAAAATCAACAGCGTTAAAAATCAATTAGACGGCAGTTATGACGAAGTGCCAAAAGTGCAAAGAGCCTATAAAGCAAAAGGCATTGGCAGTATTGTTGTTGGAGACGAAAATTATGGCGAAGGAAGTTCTCGCGAACACGCCGCAATGGAACCTCGCCACTTAGGCGTTCGAGCTGTTTTGGTAAAATCTTTTGCTCGTATCCATGAAACCAACCTTAAAAAACAAGGGATGCTCGCTTTAACATTTGCGAATAAAGAAGACTATGATAAAATCCAAGAAGACGACATGTTAGACATCGTTGGCTTAACTCATTTTGCAGAAGGAAAACCCCTAACCCTTACTTTAACTCATAAAGACGGCAATAAAGAAAACATTGTTGTAAATCATACCTACAATGCTCCTCAAATTGAATGGTTTAAAGCTGGTGGTGCATTGAATGTGATTAGAAGAGAGTTTGCGAAAAAATAAAGAGGGATTATTTTGTAAGCTCCTTGTAAAAGGGGCTTCTATCTTGGTGAATTTGACACTTGCCGATTTTGAATGTATTTGCTGTTGGGCAGATTAAATTGTTTTTTGAAATCAAAACATATAGGCTACGTGGAGCATCAATTTGTTGCCGGCTTTTGCGGTTTCGTTGGCTATATTTTGCCACAAAGGCAGTTGAAAATTTCCGCCTAAAGCGAATTTTTTAAAAGTGACTTCTACGCCGACAAGAGTAGAAAACAAATTTCCGCCAGACGAAAAAACTACAAGTCCCTTATTGGTGTCTGTATCTGCGGTTTCATATTGTGTGCCAATGTTCGGCATGATTTTAACTTGATTTTTGATGTTGAATTTGTAATAAGCCTGCACATTGACGCTGCTTTTATTTCCGTATTGATACGCGGCAGAATTTTCGCTGGATAATTTATAGTTGCCCAAAAGGTTAATGCCAGCGTCTTGTAAACGAACGTCATACATGGCAGAAAAATTAAAATCACAACTCCCTGTTCCTAATTGAAATAGATTAAGGCTTGTGTTTTGAAGGGTTTGTGTCGGAGCTTCGTATTGTCCTGTCGGCAGTTTTATTCCCCCGCCAATCCACAAACTATGCACCAATAAAGAAGTAGAAAATGTTGTTTGTTTCGTATTGAGTAATTGATAATATGCCATCACATTTACATCTCCAAAACCATTTCTGTGTTCAGTTTTTTCGGCACTCGTTTTTTTGTTTAAGTGATAAGGGGCAGAAGCCATAAGGCGAATTTTTTCAAACAAAGTCCATCCGCCCCAAACTTCTACTGTATGATAATTTTCTTGTGTGGCGAGATAAGTGTTGCTATTGTTTTGTCCAAGATGCGTTTTAATTTCATTATAGCGACTTCGTATGCCAACAATGCGCTGGTTAAAGTCAGGTAAGATGCCAATGTAGTTATTGCCAATGCCGCAACTGCAAATATCACAAGAGAATGTTGCCGTTATATTGCTTAGTATAAAAAGGAGAAAAAGAATTTTTTTTTTCATAGAAAAGCTAAGGTTCTTCTGATAAAGTTTTGTTTGTAATAAAGGTTTTGTCATTTAGCGTTTTTAAAAAAGCGATTAAAACAGCCTTTTCATCTGTGCCAAGAGAAATGCCAAGCGTTGTGTTTTTTTGTAATAAAGGGTCGAGCGTTGAGGAAAAAGTTACCCCAGAGCGATAATGTTCTAATACGCTGTTGATTGTAAGCAACCTGCCGTCGTGCATATACGGAGGCGTATAATCAAGGTTGCGTAAACTGGGAACTTTGAATTTGTATTTGTCGTTTTCTTCCAAGCTAACCAGATTGCGACCAACATCATTCAGTACAGAAGGAGTTAGCCCATTATTTCTAAAAGAAAAATCTGTAAACAAGGGTTCTTTGTGGCAGGCGTTACATTTTTCTTGAAATAAATAATAGCCTCTTTTTTCTTCTTCCGAAAACACAGATTGACTAAGCATAACGCTATCGTATTTTGCATTACTGCTCACACACAAAAGCATAAATTGAGATAGGGCTTTTAGAAACGTGGTGCTATTTATTTTTGTTGTGCCAAATGCGTCTTGAAATTGTGAGCGATAAGTGGCGTTGTTATTTAATTTAGAGAGTACGTTTTCCATTGTTTCTCCCATTTCTACGTGGTTCGTAATTGGTGCAATGGGTAATAGGTCTAAGTCTAAAATGCCGCCGTCCCACATAAAAGAATTGTTCCAAGCAAGGTTCATAATTGGTGGGCTGTTTCGCGTGCCGAGTAGGTCATCTATGCCATGGCTGACGCTATGCCCATGTTGTGTAAAACCAGCCGCCTGTATATGACAACTGGCACAACTAATGGTATTGTTTCGCGATAAAACAGGGTCGTAGAATAGCCTTTTTCCTAAAGCAAATTTTTCTTTTTGAATGACATTGTTTTCAAAAGAATATTGTGTAGATGGAAAATGTGCAGGCTTTACAAAACCAATAAAACTGTCAGACTCTTTTGTTTTAGAACAATTTACAAAACAGCCGATACACAATAAAAGCAATAAAACAAAGTGTTTTTGAGCCATGATTTAATTTTCAGTATGGTCGTGAGAAAACATTTTTGCATAATTATTTGCAATTGTTTGGCTGTATGCCGATGCCATTACAACAGTGTTTGCAGCAATGCTTACATTACTTGTTCCTGAAAAGATTTTCAAAATATCTACCGTCAAATGAACATTTGCCGACTTTGTAGATTGAACTTGTGCAACACCACGTTGAGATAAATCCAACGAAATCGTTTTGATATTATTGAAGGTTGGAGTTGTTGAACCGCCATACAAACCAATATGATACATAAATATATTATTTGCTTGGATTGATGCTGACGACGTTCCCTCTAATTTCAAAAAGACATATCCGCTATTCCAAGCCCAATACATACCAGCAGCCGCAACTGCAGGGTCAAGTACGCCAGTTCTTTTGCTGATGTCTAAAGTATTTCTTAAACTATCTACGCCAAGAACAAAAGACAAGCCTTTGTATTCGCCTTCTGGAATTTGCAATTGTGCCGAATGTTTAGCCGCATCGCTTTCATCAATTAAAAAGTAACAACTGTCTTGAGGAATGGTATATGTTGTTCCATCACTTTTTGTGAGAATAAAATTGCTTACAAAATATTTGAGCGCACTCACTTTAAAGGGTTCTCCTGCGGCATTCGTATAACTGCCGGTATTGAGTTGCAAATTAGATTCGCCGACAATGTTGTCGAACTCGACAGAAAGAGTTCCTTTTTTAGTTGCGTCATAAGAAGAAGTTTCTGTTTTTTTACATGAAATAGAAAAAATGAACAGAAGAGAAAGGCTGATAGAAAAAAGATATTGTTTTATCATAACTATAAAAATTGAAAGATTGGAAAAAACGAAAGTCTCATTAGGCTATTGTATCAACCCAATGAATGCGAAGATTCATTACGCGATACCCATAACTCAAAACGTGTTTGTGCAACACGCGGAATAAAAGAAATGGACTGTTCTTGCGATTTAGAACAATAGACTACGCCATAATAGGCGGACGCAATACAGGATAGTGTTGTTGAATTGCTGTGCCTAAAACATTTGGGCAAAACAATTTTTGCGAACACAAAACAACACAAGGAGCGGCTATGTTTAGATAATCGGTTAAAACAAAAGCTTCATTTTTGTTTTCTAATTTTCGTTCAGGATTTTTCTGTTCTTTTTTTTCTTCTTGTTTTATTTTTTTCATCATTTGGCACTGCCCATGACATTCCATTTCTGGCCGTGCCTTGTTTTCGCATTGTTGAATATAGGCGGTCGTATTGATTTTGTAATCAATAAGCACAATCCCTTTGTAAAAGGTTTGTAACCCAAAGCAGAACAACAAAAGAAAAGCAACAACTTGTTTCAACGCCAAAGAATTTTTTGTACGAAGAAAACAAAGTTTTTAAAACGGTGCGAGACAGAATTTCTTTTTGTTGCTACTGGCGTTCATTTTCTACAATCCTTTATTGATGTGGCAAACCGAAAGAAGGCGACATAAAAAACAATGTTATAGAAGTAAAAAATAATATGTGGCGAAAATAAAACACAATGAAAAGGCGTGTTTTGATACAAATGAGGCATAAAAATCAATATAAAAAGGCGTGTTTTAGAACCGCTTTTATGATGAAGACTGCTATTTTTACCTGTCTTTATTGAAGCCTATTTTTTTACTTTAATTTTTATGTGCCTATGAAACACAAAACGCAACACGAAGAAGAATTTCACCCCCAAAGGAGCAATCACATTTTTTATTCTGCTCTTGGTTTTAGATTCCGTCATTTGGTTCACTTTTTATTCTATTTTATTAAACAAAAATTAAAACCATTTTACTATGATACAAAAATCTGAAAAGGGAGTTATTGTCGCAACAATTAGCCTTGCGTTAATTTTTATGGTTGTGCTATGCCATGGTCAAAAAAGAAGTTGATGTGGTGAATTCTGTTCCCTTTAATCAACAATTTTTAGAAGCGGGTTCACATAGAATCGACGACAAAACGTATAAGGTAAATTACGTTGCCAGTATGTGGCAGTTTCAGCCGGCACAAATTTTTGTTCCTACGGGAAGCGAGGTAGAGTTTTTTTTAACGTCCAAAGATGTGGCTCATGGCTTTCACATCAGTGAAAAAAACATCAATATGATGGCTTTGTACGGTCAGGTAACCACGTATAAAACAACGTTTAACCCCTCCGGGGTTTATCCTATTGTCTTGTCCTAAAAAAAGTTTACAGTTTTGTTAGATAATCCTGATAGCGGTTTACAGTTGTTTTTTAGTCCTGAACTGAGGTTACAAATGTAGTTGGTTTGGTGTAATAGTTCTGCCATAATTTTTGTGGTTTGGTTGGA
>JAVKMO010000012.1:0-23662 GCA_031539345.1 Chitinophagales bacterium
CCGCCTTCGTACACCGCGTTGAAATCAGCTCTTCAATGAGTTGATGTTTTTCTGCGTCGGTAAAATATTTACCTCCTTTTTGATCAATTTTTTTGTCCATGTTTTACACTTTTTTGTGTAAACCTATTTCAGGACAAGACAGATTTATTTTGCTCTGCCTAATGTTGAAATAATATAAGCTGAGTTTCTTGCTTTTAAAATAGGGTCTTCTGAAGGTGCAATGCCTTTGATTAACTTTGTTGGAGAAAACATTTCGCCATCGCAAGCTTGTTCATTCATTTTTGTGATAGACAATGTTCCCATTTTTACTTTTTTGCGATTTTCTGCCCATGTTTCAGTTGGGTCTGTTGTGTTATCTCCGGCTTCACCAATAACAGCGTATAAATCAAAATCAACTGCACCAGCGGTTAATTCGTGTTGTAATTGTTCTTTGTAAAAAGTATCCGTTTTTGTTTTGATGTCTTCATCTGTCAAACTTTTTTCTCCCGCAACAGGCACCAATTCCCATTTGATCCATTTTGTTTCTTTTTTGTTATTCGCAATTTGAAAAGCATGTACGCTATAATAAGTTGCGCCGCTATAAGATGCTGGAATAAGATGGCTTTCTAACCATTTGGCTTGTTTTGTTGTTTTTGGATTTTGGGCTGCAAAGGCTTTTACCGTTTCTGGATTGGGTTTATGAGTAATAGAATCAGGAATTCTTGCACCTAAAAATCCGACAAATTCAGACAAGGTGCTTGCAAAAAAAACAGGCGTTGATAAAAAAACAAAATCCATTTGTTCTTTTTTACTGACAGAAAAACGTACTGACATTCCTCTTGCGCTGCGTGATTTATCAGATGCTTTTGGATTGCCCCCTGCTAAAGAAAACCGACCAATTAACGGTGTTTTAGAATTTGTAAATAAAGACGCTTTACAATAATCTTTTGCTTCTGGGCTTGCGGTAAAAGAACCTTCATAACAAAAACCTTTTGCGTGAGAAGCTCTTTGATGTGCGTGATTACCAAAAGTTTTATGCAATGCATCTATGAGTTCTACGTCTGTAATATTTTTTTTGTCTTGTGAAAAAACAGCAAGTACTGTTGTGCAAGAAAAAAGGAGGAAACCGAGAGTTTTAAACATAAAAATGATTTTAATTTTTAATAAAAAAAAGATTGTTTCAGCGAATATAAAATAGGCTTTCGCTTTTTGTTCCCAAAGGGAAAATAGTGATAAAAGTTTCAACACCCACGAGAGATAAAATAGTTCACACAGCAATTCTTACAACCACTGAATGACCTTAAAAGAAACATCAATGTAAACCCTTCGCAAAATGAAAAGATCTACAAGCCAACATACGAACTAACGCTTTGTCAGTGCATTATTCTTTATTCAAAAATAATTTCTTTTTGTTTTGATAATACCTTTAAATGATCATGAAAATGTCTTGACCATTTCACCAAAGTCGCCCTTCCACTACGGCTAAATTCAATTACTCCATAAGGTTCTAAAGCGTTCAATAATTCTTGCAATTCTTCTGAATGACCCGTTTTTTCTAAAACAAAATAATCAGGCATAATCGACAACACTCTTGCTTGGTGTTGCCTAATGACGTTTTCTAAATCAAGCTGTGCCGACAATTTATTGGTAGCAATTTTATACAAGCCCATTTCTTGATAAATAATATCTTCTGGTTCGTGCAAAAAAGCACGGTGTGTATCAATAATTTTTTCTATTTGATGAATCACTTTTTCTAAAACTATCTTTTCGCTCACTACCACAAAGGTCAATTTAAACACATCAACAATTTCGGTTTCCGCCGCAATAAAATTTTCAATATTGATGCTACGTTGAGTCAAAAGAGTACAAACCCTGTTCATCAAGCCAACTTTATTTTCGCCATAAACGCTAATGGTGTATTTTTTTTTCATACAATGTACATCTGAATTAAAAAGAGAAGCCAAAACTATGTTTTTTTAGAAGGTGCGTATAACCTGTATTGACATTAAGTTTAACAAATCCGATTTTCAAATTTGCTAAAAAGAAATTCATAGTAATTATTACAAACACTTCAAACACAGCATATATAGGGTTATTACAAATATTTCATCGTATTCTTTCTGTGTTTTAGGCACAAAAAACGCCAGCCGAAATGAATTTTATTTATCAAAAAATAATATCCTTGCATGAATACAATACATTTTACCAATTTCTCTATTTTTATCTAAAAAAAAATTATGAAAGAAATTTTTATCAATATAAAACTCCGCATTTGGAGACAAAAAAACAACAAAGAAAAAGGCAATTTTGAAACTTATGAATTAAAAAAAGTGAGCAATCAAATGTCTTTTTTAGAAACAATTGATGTGTTAAATGAGAAATTACTCCAAGAAAATAAAGAACCGGTAGCCTTTGACCATGATTGCAGAGAAGGCATTTGTGGTATGTGTTCTATGGTGATTAACGGAAAACCACATGGACCATGGGAAGGCACAACAACTTGTCAATTACACATGCGTGCATTTAACGATGGCGATACAATTACAGTAGAACCGTTTAGAGCAAATTCTTTTCCTGTAGTTAAAGATTTGATGGTGGATAGAAGTGCTTTTGATAGAATTATTCAAGCAGGAGGATATATTTCTATGAATACAGGCAATGCGGTTGATGCAAATGCGTTACCCGTGAATAAACAAAATGCTGATGATGCCTTTGCCGCAGCGGCTTGTATTGGTTGTGGTGCTTGTGTTGCAGTTTGCAAAAATGCATCTGCAAGTTTATTTGTATCAGCTAAAATTGCACACTTGTCTTTGCTCCCACAAGGTCAAGTAGAAAGACAGACAAGAGCCATCGCAATGGTGAATCAAATGGATACAGAGGGTTTTGGAAGTTGCACGAATACAGGTGCATGCGAAGCTGTATGCCCAAAAGAAATTTCTATTACAAATATTGGACGAATGAACAGAGAAGTTTTACAAGCATTGTAAAACAGAAATTAAGTTACATATAAAAAAAGATGCTCTTAATAGGAGCATCTTTTTTTATATGTATGAAAGGGGAAATAAATTTCTGTTTATTCAAATTCAATTACACAGCGTATTCCATTTTTTGTAACCGCTTGCTCAGACTGAATAATAAGACAGACGCAACAATGCAAATTACAACAAAGCAGATAAAAAATCCGTATAAATTATGAATTGGAATGCCTATAATACTTGGGTATTGATATGGAATTTGATTTTGTTGAAGTAGGCTAATGATTGCAGGAGTGGCTTGTTGAGGGTGAGTTAAAACGCTTTCGAGGTTGATACCCAAGGCTGTGGCTTTTTCAAATTTGTCTTGTGTGGGCGGCAATAATGCACCGAGCGTTCCTGAAAGTGCATAACCGGCAGCATTGGCTAAAAACCAAATTCCCATTAACACAGAAAGCAAGCGTTTGGGTGCTAAACGATACACAAGGGAAAGACCAATCGGCGACAAACAAAGTTCGCCTGTAGTATGAAAAAAGTATAAAACGAATAACCAAACAGCACTCATTTTTGTATGCGGTTGAAGGTCTTTAACGGCATTGGCAATAATAAAATATCCGAGTGCGAGCATCAAAATGCCTATGGCTTGTTTGGTATAAGACAAGGGTTCTATTTTTTTTCTTTGTAACCAAATCCAAAACCAACCAATCAGGGGAGATAAGAGGATAACAAAAAATGAATTTGCATTTTGTATTAAGCTTGGGGGTACAGGGTATCCACCAATAACGGTGTCTGTTTGTTTGTCTGCAATGTATGTCAGCGATGTAGCGGCTTGTTCAAAAGCGGCCCAAAAAAAGATGACAAAAAAAGAGCAAATAATAATTACAGCAACACGATTTCTTTCATTCTTGGTTAAGTTTTTGTCGAATAAAATTTTCATTACTAAAGCAATTCCCAAACTATAAATAAATCCATAGATAAAAGCAAAAACGTCAAAAGTGGATTCTTTGGATAACAAGAAATAAAATATAAGCCATAATGCAATTGTTGTAAACACAGTTACAGAAAGGTCTTTTGCTTGTTGCTGAAAACTTTTTTGTTGAACAGGGTCATTCCCTCTATTAGGTTGTAAGCCTAATATTTCATTCGTATTTGGATTGCGTAAATATTTTTTATTGAATAACAAATAAACGATAACGCCAATCAACATGGCAATTCCAGCAGACAAAAATCCCCATTTAAACGCCGTTAAATCTCGTAACCCATTTACGTCTTTTACGTCTCCAAGAATAGAGCAAACAGACATGCCGATAAAAGCACCAAGATTGATGCCCATATAAAATATGGTATATGCACTATCTAATTTACTATCATTTTTTTTATACAACATGCCCACAATGCCTGATATATTTGGCTTAAATAATCCAACACCAATGATTAAAAAAATCAATCCAACCCACATTAAGGTAATGGCAAGGCTGAGATTTTGTTGAAATGTAGAAGCACTAAAAAACAAAAAGAATTGTCCAATAGCGGCTGTAATTCCGCCTACTGTTAAACATTTTTTATTGCCCCAAACATTGTCTGCAAGGTAACCGCCAAACAAACAACTCAAATAACTTAATCCCAAAAATCCACCGACTACTTTTGAAGAATATGCCGTAGAAAAGCCAAGACACTCTGTGATAAAAAGAGCAAAGATGGCACGCATACCATAAAAATTAAATCGCTCCCACATTTCTGTAGAAAATAATACGTACAAGCCTTTAGGGTGTTTGTTTTCTGATGCCATATTTAAAAAATCAAAATGAAAAAAAAGTTGGTGAAAAATAAAAGTGTTTTAAAACAAGCAATATTTGTGAAGGTAAAAATTTACCTCCCCTATTTGACTAATTTTCTATACTGAACAATAATATCACAAGAACGACAACAGATAAATTTTTTCTTTTCTCTGTAGCGTTTTTTTGCTTTTCTAAATTTTTCTCGTTCCATATCATAATATGTCTTAACGGTGTTTTCTGTAAATGTATCTAAACAACAAATAGGCAATAATTTTTGGGCATCTAAGTTGGGCAATGCGGTGTCTACTTGATAGCCTGTATTGCTGATGGCGACAAGAATTTCTTCAACACTGGTTAGTGTTTTAATGTAAGATACTTTTATTATGCGTGCAGAAAGATTGGTGTTCACTTCTACAATACCGTCATTGCGGAGCAAAAAGGACTCTATGAGCTTTTTTCCTTGTACGCATTTTAATTCTGGAATAGGAATTTCTTTTTGAATTACAAGAGAGCGATCAATGACTTTTCTAACTTGTAAAAGAGCCTTATTTTGTAAAAAAAACAAAATGAACAGAATAAAAAAAGTAGGTTTGTAATTCATAAAATTGTAACCAATAAAAACTAAAAATGCCGATACAAAGAACAAACTTGGGGATTATTTTTGATATGGACGGCACAATGTTTGACAATATGGAGGTTCACCACGCAGCGTGGCATCAAGAGTTAAATAAAAATGGCATCACGATTTCTTTAGATGAAGTGCGACAAACAATTCACGGAAAGAATGAAGAAATTATCAAGAAAATTTATGGCACACACCTCAGCGATGAGCAAATTCACGCACTTGCTAATGAAAAAGAATTTGCCTACAGAATGTTATATCAAAAAGATTTACGCTTACGCAAAGGATTAGAGCAGTTTGTTACAACGCTACGCAAAAACAATATTCCTATTGCAATTGGAACAGCCGCACCTTCAAAAAATGTAGATTTTGCCTTAGACGGGCTAAACATTCGTTCTTGGTTTAACACAATTGTCGATGCAGAAATGGTTGAACAAGGAAAACCACACCCTGAAGTATTTTTAAAAGCTGCCCATTACATCAACAAATCAACCCAACATTGCATTGTCTTTGAAGACTCTCCTACCGGTGCAATGGCAGCAGCCAATGCGGGTATGGATATGTTTATCGTTGGGCAAGATTACGCTCAAAAACAATTTGCACACATCAAAGGCATTGTCGGTTTTATTGATGATTATGACAATGCTTTATTACACAATCATTTTGATTTAATTCTTAATTCTTAAAACGATGCTTTCTTCTATTTTTTTTAAAACAAAAATACAACCCGTTTTAATTGCACTTGGCATCTTTCTGATTGCAACATTTTTCTTTTGCCAACCCACTTTTGAGGGAAAAGTTGTTCATACAAACGACGGCGATCAATTTAATGCGATGGTCAAAAATATGTACCAAAGTGCAGAAGCCGAAAATGGACAATGGCCAATATGGAACAGAAGTCTATTTGCAGGTATGCCGTTTTCTTTTGAAAACATTGCTTTAACAAATCCTGCCTTTCAATTCATTTCTAAGGTTGTTGTAACCAAAGTTTTTTTAGGCACTTTAGGCGTTGGCATTTTTAATTACATCGCAGTCTATTTTTGGTTAGCTTGTTTAAGTTTTTATATTTTATGTAGCGTATTAGGCTTTGATAACAGAGTGAAAATTATTGCCTCGCTTATTTTTTCTTTCAGTTTACAAATGTCTGTATTGGTCATTGCTGGGCATCATACAAAACTGATGTCGCTGGCTTTGTTGCCACTCTTAATTACAGGTTTTTTACTCCTCACACAAAAACGTTATTACGCAGGAACACTGTTGGCTATTTTAGCTTTATACAGTATTATCAGTTATGAGCATTATCAAATGGTTTTTTACTGTTTATTAACGCTTGCATTTATTGGTGCAGGTTATTTGATTCACGGTATAAAAAATAAAATCAATACTGCTCACCTTGCAAAAGTCATTGGCTGTAGCCTCTTAGTCATTTTAATTACGGGTTCATTTGCGTATCCCAAACTATCAGCTTATCAAGAATATTCAAAAGAAACAATTCGGTCAGGAACAAAAATTTTTGACTCTAAAGCCCCACAACAAACTGTTACAAATGGCTTGGATAAAAGTTATGCGTTTAAATGGAGTTACGGTGTTTCTGAACTGCTGACTTTTTTTTCGCCTGACGCCTACGGCGGAACATCATCAGGTCGTTTAGATAATGATTCAAAAGTATTTCGCAAATTGGTTGATTTAGGCGTACAAGAAGACCAAGCCACAAACATTACCAAATCATTTAGCACCTATTGGGGAGACCAAGTTTTCACCCTCGGTCCTGTTTATTTTGGTGTACTCATTTGCATTTTTGTTATCCTCTATTTTGTTTATGTAGGCACGTCTTCATGGTTGCTCACCACCCTATTCTGCTTGACGCTATGTTGTATTTGCATTGGCTTAGGTTCAAATTTTTCAACCTTCAATTATTTTATTTTTGACCACCTTCCTTTGTACAATAAATTTAGGGCACCATCAATGGTTTTTACCATGTTGCAATTTAGTCTTGTGCTGATTGTGGCTTGTGCTTTACAATATTTTTTTATTGATGCAACAGAAAAAATAGACAGAAAAAAAATACTCAAAATAGCTGCTTATACGTGTGGAGGGCTGATTGTTGTACTTGGATTATTTTATCTCAATAGCAATTTTAAATGTAGCAATGACGACAATTTACTTTCTCAATTGACCCAAATGACAAATGGCAACAAAGAGGTTACAAATGAATTATACAGTGCTTTACAATTAGACCGAGCATCTTTAGTATCAGCAGATATCATTAAAATGATTGTCTTGTCGGCCCTCCTTCTTGGGTTGTTATACGCTTATTCATTGAATAAAATTAAACCTTCTGTTCTGCTTATTGCAATTGGTTGTATGATGGTCATCGACAATATGCAAGAAAATATGGATTATCTGAACAAGGACTCTTTTCAAGAATCAAAAAACAAAGGCGACGAAAGTCAAGATGTTTTTCCATTGACAGAAATCGACAAAATGATTTTACAAGATAAAGACCCTAATTATAGGGTATTAGACATTACCTCAAACAATGTTTTTACTGATGCGTCAACCTCTTATCACCACCGCAGTGTGGGCGGATATTATGCTGCAAAGCTATCTCGTTATCAAGATTTAATTGACAGTCAATTGAACAAAATGAACTCCCAAGTATTGAATATGCTCAATACCAAATATGTCATTGTTGCGGATAAACGTGGTGCAAAGTCTGTACAACAAAACCCTTCGGCGTTAGGTGCAGCTTGGTTTGTCAATGAAGTCAAACTTGTCGATGACACAAAACAAGAAATGAAAGCCTTAGATTCTTTTAATCCAAAAACAACGGCTGTTGTAGAGAAAAGTTTCCAACAACATATTCCACTTTCCATCGTTCCAACCGCAACCGCAAGCATCGTTAGTGTGCTTTCCAAAAACGACACAATGAAATATGTGTCAGAAAATAACAATGCAGGTGTTGCTGTATTTTCAGAAATTTTTTATGACAAAACATGGCAAGCATTTATTGATGACAAGCCTGTGCCAACAATCAAAGCCAATTATGTTTTGCGGGCATTGTCGATACCTTCAGGAAAACACAACATCGCTTTTATCAATAGCTTAAAAACATACGAAGCAGAAACTCCATCTCAAACCGCTGGTTCTGTCGTATTTATAATTTTTACTTTGTTATTTTTTTGGTTTGATGTATTGCCCCGAATCAAACAACTCAAATTGTCTAAATCGCACTAAATAATGTCTGCTCAAGAACAATCAGAACGCACAGAAATTGATGAATTGGGAGAATTTGGTCTCATTCAACATCTTACAAAAAATGTCGAATTACACAACGCATCTACACTCCAAGGCATTGGAGATGATGCGGCGGTTTTAGACCATTTAGGCAAACCCATTGTTGTGAGCACAGATTTATTGTTAGAAGGCATTCACTTCGATTTGGCTTATATGCCGCTCAAACATTTGGGATATAAAAGCATTGTTGTCAATTTAAGCGACATCTATGCGATGAATTGTTTGCCAACACAAGTTACTGTGAGCATTGGCGTATCAAACCGTTTTAGTGTAGAAGCCTTAGAAGAATTTTATGAAGGCGTTTTGAGTGCGTGTAATGCTTATGGCGTAGATTTAATTGGCGGCGATACCTCGTCTTCTCTCAAAGGTTTTGTTATTAGTGTTACAGCCATTGGCGAAGGAATGCCGAACAAAATTGTCCAGCGAGATACAGCACAAATTGGTGATTTAATTTGCGTAAGCGGTGATTTAGGGGCAGCCTATTTAGGTTTGTTACTGTTAGAAAGAGAAAAGAAAATTTATACCGAAAACCCCAAAATACAACCCGATTTAGAAGGTCAGCAATACATTATTAAACGCGTATTAAAACCTGAAGCCCGAAAAGAAATTGTACTACTGTTAGAAGAATTAAACATTGTGCCAACAAGCATGATAGACATTAGCGATGGCTTGAGTAGCGACTTATTACACATTTGCACCAAAAGCGAAAAAGGTTGTTTGATTTATGAAGACAAAATCCCCATTCATCCAGACACAAAAAACTTTGCCTACAAATTGAATTTGGACCCCACAGCTTGTGCCTTGAGCGGCGGCGATGACTATGAATTGTTATTTACAATTGCGACAAGTGATTACGAAAAAATAAAAAGCCATCCTCACATTAGCGTCATTGGACACATTGTTGAAGGCGACAAAAAACAACTACAAACAAAAAGCGGCAACCTTTATCCTCTTACTGCACAAGGCTGGAAATGAGTTTGAGGGTGAGAACTATCTATTAACAATCAAACAACGCTGCTGGATTGATTTTGAATTGTAACATATTCGCAGTGTTTCGCCCACCATCTCCTCCTTTTCGTTGCATAGTCATTTTTTCAATTTAAAAATTCCCTCTTTTTGTTATTTCAACTTCTCCGTTACCAAAATAATTGAGACAATAATTCATCGGTTTTAAAATCCATCTTGAATTGGTTTTTATTTTTTGAACAACAAGCATCCATTCTGCTGCAAACTGTCCCCTGCCTTTTAAAACATCAGAGACAATCAAAGATTTATTTTGATTGAGCCAATCTAAAATCAGCAACTGTTCCTTTTCAGAAAACTCGTTCACAAACATTCTTCTTTTATCTTTTGGATTGTTTATACTTGGCTTAATTTCTCTGGTATATCGTTTCAAAATATCCGTTATTTTTAAAGGAATATTCCATAATTCAACATATTTATCTACGCCTCTTTTATCAACTTGATTAAATCCTTTAAGGTTGCTTACTAACTTTACTTGTAAGTTTTGTACGTCAATTGCTTGTTTCAATTTTATTGTTACCTGAACTTGCACATCGGTCTTACCTTTCAGAAGCCTAACCGCCTTTAGATATTCAATTTCCTTCAATTTATACTGCATAATCAAAACCCACTATTATGCATTTTCGTCAAGTTTCCACCTATTGAATTTATCTACAATATCGTCTTCATTCTTAAATCCTTCTTTTGCGGTTTGAGAACCTTTAAGCTGTTTCTTATTCATTGTCTTTTAAGGTTTGACTTATTTGAATCAATATCGCTTGTAAAACATCGACAGACACACTATTTCCAAATTGTTTATAGGATTGGAAATCTATTTTGTTGAGTATAAAACCGTCTGGAAATCCTTGTATTCGTGCACATTCTCGCGGTGATAATTTTCTAATTTGTCCATTAATAAAATAAAGTCCTGTTTTAGAACCAACACCCCCTCCATAAGCCGAAAGTGTAATAGCATGTCCACGAGGATGATAAATTCTTTCGCCCTGTGCACCTTTATTTACTCTGCCAATTTGAATAGGCTTATTTAACAATTGTAATTCACCAAAAATAGACTTAGTTTGAACATGGTCTTTATAGATTTCTATATCATCCCTGTGAATAATTCTGGCATTTAAGGGCTTATCTTCTAAAATATTTTCTAAACATATTGGGTTATTAGAAGGCATTGGAAATTGAAAATTTTGAGGGTTAATGCTGTGGTGAAAAGCAACAATATAAATGCGTTCCCTATTTTGCGGTAGTCCAAAATTACTCGCATTTAAAATTTTTGTAAATACTGCATAATTAACGTCTTTAAGTGTTTTTACAATAGTTGCAAAAGTTCTGCCATTATCATGCTTAACTAAATTTTTCACATTCTCTAAAAATAAAACTTTGGGAGAATGATGTTTTGCAATTCGGACAATTTCAAAAAACAAAGTTCCTCTAATATCATCAAAACCTTTTTGTTTTCCAGCAATTGAAAATGCTTGACAAGGAAATCCTCCACATAAAATACCATGTTTAGGAATTTCCAATTCTTGAATTTGCGTTATATCACCATACGGTTTTAACTTGAAATTTTGCTCATACGTTTCAGCGGCATATTTGTCCCATTCTGAAGCAAATACACATTTTGCACCGAATGACGACATAGCTAAATGAAATCCTCCTATTCCAGCAAACAAGTCGATATAAGTATAGTTCTCTAAAAAAATTTTGTTGTAATTTACCATGTAACGAAGTTATTATTTTATTCTTCACCTTGTCGGAATAGGGGTAAATACAGCATGATTGAAGGTGATAAAAACAACGACGACAAAACAAACATTGACAAAGCCAAAGTGAACTTTGTTTTTAACTTAGATATTCTTATTGATAAAAAAAGACCAATGATTTCAAAGAAAATGAAGTATGCTTTAAAAGCACTTGTTGAAATTGCTAATCATAAAGAAGACCATATTAGTGCAGGCCGAATTGCAGAAAATACAAAAATTCCTATCAAGTTTTTAGAGCAAATTTTAACCGAATTACGCAAAGGCAGAATTATCAACAGCCGCAAAGGCAGTTTTGGAGGATATTATTTTCTCAAGTCTCCAACCCTCATCAGCATTGCCGACATTTACCGCCTTATTGATGGTCCTATTGCGTGGGTGTCTTGTGCTTCATTAAATTTTTATGAGCCTTGTCAAGATTGCCCGAACGAAATTGCCTGCAATTTGCATCATACGTTAATTCATATTAGGAACGAAACTTTAAAAACACTTGAGCATATTTCTATCACAGATGTCTCAAACGGCAAATTTAACGTATAAAAATAGACATCCCAATCCATTGATTATCATTTTAAAAGAAGAAATTTGAATGCCTTTTTTATCAAATCATACTATTCTTGTAGGATTTGTATAATATTTTTATCTTTGTGTTTTTTAATGAAAGGTAGAAGTTAATGATAAAAAAAATAAGCAGTGTTTTATTGCTTTTTTTGTGGATACATTTTGAAGTACAAGCGCAAGAAAAACAAGTAACAAACCAAAGCCTTTATTGGCTTCGTTACTACAATCAATTGACGATGAACAAAAATTGGACTTGGCATAATGAATTTGAAGACAGACGATTTTTTGAACACCATCAGCAACATCATTTTATCGTCCACTCAAGATTACATCGCCAAATTTTATCGAATGCGAATGTAGCTTTAGGGTTAACTTATTCACTCCAAAGCCCTCATGATCCAAATGCGACAGCAAAATTAGTTGTTCCAGAAATTAGACCTGTTCAAGAATTTAATTACAGTCATGCCGTAACTCCCAAATTAACCATTCAACACCGTCTTAGAATAGACGAAAGGTTCATTCGCAAAAACGACCGCAAAGTGCTTTTAGACGGATATGATTTTAATGTGCGATGTCGATATCGGCTTCAAGCAAGCTATCAACTGCGTGATGAAAAAGCAAAAATGCCAACGACTATAAAAGTATCCGACGAATTGATGATCAATGCTGGCAATACGATTCTTGACAATCAATTTGACCAAAACAGAATATATATAGGCATTGAGCAAGGTTTACACCCAAATCTTTCAATCGAATTAGGTTACTTGTATTTGTATCAACAAAGAGCTTCAGGATATGAATTTTTTGACAGAGATATTATTCGTTTCACTATTTATCACAAAATCAAACTTTAAACCAATGAGTACAGAACATTTAGAACGCGTTGAAATAGCAGAAAATCAATCCACATTCAAGAAAAGTTTATGGTATGTGATACCCATTGCTTTGTTAATGATATTGCTTTTAGGCATTTTGGTAAATTATCAAGACACATTTACGGTAGCCAAAATCATCGATGGATTGAATGGCGATTTTTTCATTTTTCTTGCCATTGGCGTTTTTGCACAACTGGTGGACGGCACTTTGGGCATGGGCTATGGAGCAACTTCAACGTCGTTTTTATTGTCCTTTGGTGTAAACCCAGCATTGAGTAGCATGAGTGTACACGTGGCAGAAATGTTTACCACTGGTGCATCAGCCATTTCACATTATAAATTTAAAAACATCGATGAAAAATTAGTTTTCAAACTCATCATTCCTGGAGTGTTAGGCTCAATAACTGGTGCTTATTTACTTGCCGATGTCATTGATGGCAATATCATCAAACCGTATATTGCTGTTTATATGATGGTTTTGGCCATTATCATTATTCTCAAAGGTCTGCAAAAAAAAGTTGTCAAAAAAGATACCAAACGAATTGGCTTATTAGCCATTTTTGGCGGGTTTATGGATGCTGTGGGCGGCGGCGGTTGGGGGCCGATTGTAACATCAACACTGATGGGGCGCGGCGGCGACCCTCGCTATACGATTGGGTCTGTAAACACCGCTGAATTTGCAATTGCCTTTGCAAGTGGCATTACATTTGTCCTTTTTGACGGCATTGTTGGGTGGCAAGTCATTGCAGGACTTATTGTCGGCGGCGTAATTGCCGCACCAATGAGTGCGTATTTAGTGAATAAAATCCCCAGAAAACCAATTACAGTTTTGATTGGAATTTTACTTATTTTTTTAAGTATGAGAACGCTTATGAAAATATTTTAGATAGAAAATCAAAAACGTATCATGTTTCTTTTATGAAAACTGTCCATATATTCGTAGCATATTGTCATATATAGATGGTTGCAGGTCGATCTGCAAAAACTGAGATAAACATAAAAAAAACATAAAAAGAACCATCCTGATAAAGTTCATGGCTCTTATTTTTCTATCAATAATTGTAAAAAATCAACATGGACTTTTCAAACCTCTTTACAGACTACGGAGTAATAACAATTCTTTCACTCATTAGCCTCTCTTTTGTTGGCGGTTTCATTGACGCTGTTGTAGGCGGCGGCGGACTCATTCAAATTCCAGCTTTACTCATTGCATTTCCAAGCACACCTTTACCCACCATTTTTGGAACGAATAAAATTTCGGCTTTAGCAGGAACAAGTATTTCTGCCGTACAGTATGCAAAACGAATACAAATCAACTATAAATTACTTCTTGCCATTTCAATTTGTGCAGGTCTATCTTCTTTTATAGGTGCAAAAATCGTTAGCTATATCAATGTAAACACGTTAAAACCTTTTATTTTAATTGTGTTAATCGTTATCGCAATTTATACCTTCTTAAAAAAAAATTTAGGTGCTGTGCAGACAAAAAAATTATCCTTTGAAAAACAATTGATATACGGTTCTCTCATTGGTATTATTGTTGGTTTTTATGACGGTTTTTTTGGACCAGGTACAGGGAGTTTTTTTGTATTAGGGTTTGTATTGATTATTGGGTTTGAATTTGTGCAAGCATCTGCCTATGCCAAAATCATCAACTGTATGACAAATATTTCAGCCCTCATTGTGTTTATCAAACAAGGAAATTATTTATTGGAAATTGCCATCATCATGTCCTTATGTAACATGACGGGCAACTTAATTGGCACAAAAATTGCCTTAAAAAAAGGAAATGCTTTTGTAAGAACAATTTTTTTAGTCATCGTAACTTTAATGATTTTGAGGTATAGTTACGACATCATAATGAAAAAGTAAAGCGGAATTCAAATTACAAATGCAACTTTTAAGGAGTAAATAAGAAAGCAAAATTTACTCATAAAACAATTTGCTCACCCAATAGACAACTGCTGCAAGTAATCCACTAATAGGAATGGTAATAATCCACGCCCACAACAAATTGATGGTTACACCCCAACGTACTGCAGACAAGCGTTTTGTTGCGCCAACGCCAATAATAGCACCAGTAACTGTATGTGTTGTGCTAACGGGAATGCCTAAACTTTCAGTTAAAAACAACGTGATTGCACCTGCGTTTTCTGCACATACGCCTTCTAATGGAGTTACTTTTGTAATTTTTGTACCCATCGTTTTTACAATTTTCCAACCGCCACTTAATGTACCTAACCCAATGGCTGTATAACATGCCAAAGGAACCCAAGCTGGCATATCTGAAAGCGAGGAAATGTTCCCATTAGCAACTAAAGCTGCGGCAATAATTCCCATTACTTTTTGAGCGTCATTTCCACCGTGCCCTAAGCTGAATGCAGCTGAAGAAAGCAATTGCAAGCGTTTGTAAAATTGACCGTATCTTGTAGCATTAGATTTTCTGAAAAATAAAATTCCTTCAGCAACTAAAAATAAGACACCAAAGGCGGCAATACCAATTTTGAGATAAATAGAGAAATGAACAAAAGTGATGAGTAGGGACAGAAACACAATCATTAGCGTTCCTTTTTTCCAAAAATTATTATTAGAAAAAATGACAGAAAAAATCATTGCAATAAACATGCCAATTAAGGGAGCTAATAAAATGAAGGCTATTGTTTTTGTAATTTTTTCAATATTGATACTGTCTAACGTGCTTGCATGAGCAAGTGCAGCACCAGCAAAACCGCCAATTAAAGCATGCGATGAAGAAGAAGGAATGGCATACCACCATGTCAATAAATTCCAAATGATGGCACTCACTAAGCCAGCAAAAATAACCGGCAGGGTGATGTATTCTTTATGGACAATTTTTGCGATGGTGTTGGCAACATGATGGTCGCTAAAAATAAAAAAGGCTACAAAATTAAAAAATGCCGCCCATACAACAGCTTGACCTGGAGAAAGCACTTTTGTTGAAACAATGGTTGCAATGGAATTTGCAGCATCATGAAAACCATTGATATAATCAAAAATTAAAGCGAGGGCAATAATGATAATAATGAAAGACATAAAAGGAATTAAGCGTATTTAATTAAAATGGTTTCTACAACGTTGGAAACGTCTTCGCATTTATCTGTAACAGATTCGAGGTTGTGGTAGATTTCTCTTTTTTTAATCACCTCTTTAAAGTCTGTTTCAATTTCAAATAAATGTTCAATACTCATGTCATAAATATCATCTGCTTGATTTTCGATGCTATTAATTTTAATGATGGCATCAGCAATAACATTTAATTTTTTCAAATGCTTTAATTCCATAATCATAATGCGCGTTTGCTCGGCACTCTGTTTAATCAATTCGGCAAGTTTTTGAATGCCTGTATCATTCGGATTAATTTTGTAAAACACGATACGTTTGGCACACAAATAAATAAAATCAGCCACGTCGTCTAAAGCACTTGCTAAATAATGAATGTCTTCACGGTCTAAGGGTGTAATGAAATTTTTGCCTAATTCGACAAATAATTCGTGCGTAAGAGAGTCGTTGTCGTGTTCTAATTTTTCAATTTCAGCCAGTATAGAACTTCGTTTATGGGCGTCTGGCTCATAGACTAAGTCGCATAATTTTTTTCCCATTTCATCAGAATTGATGGCTACTTGCTCAAACAGGTTGAAAAATATTTTGTCCTTAGGAACAAAAAATTGAAAGAATTTTTGAAGCATAAAAAATGTTTAATAGAAATGAGAAAATAAAAAGCCAAACTAAAGACCTTGCACTAAAAAGTTTCTTTTGCATCAAAAGGTAACAATTTGATAACATGTAGATACTCGAATGAAATAGAATTTATAGCGTAAAAAAATATCTTGGACGATGCTCTAATATATCCTTCAGAATCAAAATTTTCAAATCACTTCAACTCTACAATCAATGAAAAAAGATATCGAAAACATAAACGACATCAAATTATTCGTAAACGAATTTTACCAAAAAGTGCAAGCAGATGAATTGCTCAATCCGATATTTATTGGTCGCAATGGCGGCAATTGGGAACCTCATTTAGAAAGAATGTACCTGTTTTGGAATGCAGCTTTATTTGCAGAAAGAGGATATGTAGGAAACCCTTTTTCTAAACACATTTCACTCAACATCAATATTACACATTTTCAAAAATGGCTGACTTTATTTGCACAAACAATTGATGAATATTTTGAAGGAGGCGTTGCCAATGATGCCAAATGGAGAGCAGGAATTATGGCAGAAAATTTTATCAGAAGGTTAGACGACATTTCAATGTCTGGAGCAATACCAATTTCCTAATCAAGCATTACAAAAAAATCAAGCAAAATGAACGACAAATGATACAACAAAGCAATTTGAAAAAACAAAATAATACATCTATGATAATAGCAATTTCCTTTCTATGGGTTGGGTTTGTTTGTGCAATTAGTTTTATGGAATCGTGGTTAAAATTTAGAGCAGACGGTGTTACACTTGAAATTGGCTTGTCTATTGGCAAACTTATTTTTAAGGCTTTGAATAGAGTAGAATGGGTGCTGTGCATCGCTTTGATTGTGCTGGTTTTTACTGATGCAAACAAACTCATCAATTACAAAAATTTGATTTTGGGCTTTTTGATTATAGTGTTGGTGTGCCAAACGTTTTGGGTATTACCAGGGCTTGAAGCAAGAGCCGAATTAAAAATACAAAACATAGAATTGCCACCATCGAACTTGCATTTTATTTTTGTTATAGCAGAGTGTTTGAAAGTTTTGGGCTTGTGCTTATACGGTGTTTTTAATTTTTCAAATTCAGTTTTAAAATGAAACCTATTGCGCATATTTATGAGTTGTAGCTATGCAATGACGACACTCAAATAAATGAAAATTACTACTAACTGATGGAACAAAAATTATTAAAAATTGCATCTATCGCTTTAAAAAAAGCAGCTTTAAATGAAGATGCTAAGAATTTTGTCCTTCAAAATGACAAACTCTTCAAAACACTAAAAAAGGCAGCAAACCGTTATATTGGTGGAGAAACTATTGACGAAACTGTTTTAACGATTAAAAAGCTAAATGAAAATGGTTTTGTTGTTACAACAGACTTTATGGGAGAGAGCATCAGAAACGAAAAAGAGGCATTTGAAGCAACTGACGAATTTATCAATTTCGCAAAAGTTGTAAAGGCAGAAAACCTTAATTCGTCAATCTCTTTAGACTTATCCCATATCGGACTTTTGGTTTCAAGAGATTTGACCATTAACAACTTGAAACTCATTTGCAAAGAAGCCAATAAAAGTAATCAAGAAGTAATCATTAGTATGGAAGGCACAGACCGTACTGATATGATTATTGATATGTACGAAGAAGTTTTAAAGACTTACAAAAATTTAGGTATTACTCTACAAGCCTATCTGTATAGAACAAAGACAGATTTTAAAAATCTAATCAAACTTTCAGGTAGCATAAGAATAGTAAAAGGTGCTTATGATACCCCAAAAGAACTCTCGATGCCAAGAGGGAATGAGCTTGACGAAATTTACTTAAATTATGTAGAACAGCTTTTAGCAACTAATCATAAATGTGCAATAGCTTCTCACGATAAGAAAATACATACTCAAACACTTCAATTAATTGACAAATATTCACCTACAACGTATGTATTGGAAAGACTGTTAGGGATTGGTAACGAAGAATTACAGACCTATAACGACAAGGGCTATAAATGTAGAATGTACGTAGTTTATGGAAAAGAGTGGTATTTGTATTTGTGTAATCGTTGGGCTGAATATCCTTTAAATCTTTTCAGAGGGCTTGCAGACATCGTTGAGTAATGCACTACTGCCAATATCAATTTGTCATCAGGCAGGTTAAGTGCTAAATTGAACTTTAGTGCTTTCTATTCCACACCGAACGCAAACCCCGAAACGTTATCTGCAAGCCGACCGAACGACAGTGCTAAACTGAAACGACAGAATTATCAATCATACTCGACACCATTTTCCAACGTTGGACTTTTGGAGTAATCACATTTTCGACAGTGGACAAATCACTTAAAATTTTCTTTGCCAAAATACTTGCCATACGAATAGGAACTGCATTGCCAATCATTTTGTAACCATCAGCAATATTTTTATAGTAAAATTTGAAAGTATCAGGAAAAGTTTGAACTCTTGCACATTCTCGGACACTTAATCTACGATATAAATCTTCTTTTCCAGGGACAAAAATTCTTAAATTTTGTTCGACAAATTGAAACTTTGGAGCTTGTGGATGACAAGGAGCGTGGCGACCACCAGCTTGAATGGTGAAAGAAACTTCATCCCAAGAACGAACTCTATTTCTTGACATATAAATTGTAGAAAATCCACCAGTCATATATTCGTGGTTAGAAACTAAACAATCTTCGCCATTAGTTATATTTCCCTTTTGAGCAGGTAGAACATTATCTTTTAAATCACCAATTGCTTTTGACAATGGAATTTTATTTTCTAAAGTTGTAAGAGTTGGAAATTCAAATTCAATTCCTAAATCAGTACGATAGCCAACAAAAAAAACTCTTTTTCTATCTTGTGGCACACCGTAATCAGACACATTCAACATTTGAAAAGATAAATTATAACCACATTCACGAAACATACTTTTAATATTTTCCAACGCATTTCCGTGAGCGGCCAAAAGCATTCCAGATACATTTTCAGCAAGAAAGAATTTAGGTTGTTTGTCGGCAAGAATTCTAATGAAATCATAAAAAAGCTGTCCTCTTTTATCACCAATTCCTCTCATTGCACCAGCTTCAGACCAACTTTGACAAGGTGGACCACCAATAATTCCATCACATTCAGGAACTTCATTTGTAGGAACATCTGTAATACTTCGCTTATCTAAATAAACGCCTTTATGATTTTTTTCGTAAGTTTTCCAAATAGATTTATCATATTCATTTGCCCAAATAACATCAAATCCAGCCTTTGAAAAACCTAAATCTAAACCACCTGCACCAGCGAAAAATGTTACTAATTTCATATTAATTGACTTTGAAGGTTATTAACTTACAATCCAATAATTGAGCGGGATTATTTGGATTTTTGATTTTAGTATCTTCAAAAGAATAATTAGCTTTTGTAAGATTTTCAAGTGCCATTTTATCAGCATTTGGAAAGGAATTAAACTTTTCAGTTTTCATCAGACAAAGAACTTGAAACGTAGCATTAGCATCAACTTTGTTCAAATAAGAGAAGATTTTATGTGGATTTTCAATATGCGACATACCACGAATACGCAAATCAGTTACACCCAAAGGGTCAACCTTTTTTAACTTTACCTAATTCATTGGTTTCCGTAAATTCAACATCAGGAATTTCTGTAATACCAGAAGAAATAGTTTTTTTAATTTTTTCGTAGACTTCTTTATCAGCAGAAAAGCAATCACCATATACGAACCACAAGTATTTTATATCCGTATCATTTGTATGACCTACAATGTAAATAATATCTTTTTCAGACCATTCTTCACAGTTTTTACAAGCCTGTGTTAGCATCAGACTGTCTGCAAACAATTTTGATTTTGGATAAGAACTATTTAAAGCCAAAGCACTTGTTGGACTTTGAACTTTTTTAGTTTCTATTGCATCACCATTACGAAGAATTATATCGGGTGGATTATTTTGGTTGCCTAAATATGAAAAAACTTCATTGAATTTTTGAAGTCTATCAACTTCGGACAACTCGAAAGAATTTGCGAAAATATACTTTACATAATTTTCTAATGCTTCACCGACAGAGTTTGCTCTGTTTCGACCAGTATAATAATCTTTGACCTTAATAATCGGATTTTCGACTATTAGTTTTATTGCTTGTAGCAGGTTTGACATATTCAGAATTTATACTTTATTACTACCACAAATTTACTAATTTTAAGCTGAATAATTTTAACAACAAAACAAATAAAACTCAAGCAAGACGAAAAACGGCCAGCATATAAAAAGGGGTTTGCGAAATTGGGGCGAAGTGCCAATTCCGAACATTCGGAATTTTTATGTACATTCATTCTATGCTGAAACTTAGCGCATTTTAAACCCCACCCTTCGGCAAGTCCAAAACCGTTGAACGCTTGTTTCATAAAATAGCGTGTTGATTAGAGTAATGCTTTGCTATAAATCATTTTCTCTAATCAACTTTATCTTCTTGAAAAGAGTTTTGCAATGGTTTGAATTTAATTTTAATAGATTTTTTACAGTTGCACTTTCAATCCCACATTAAAACTCAACGGCATATTAGGTCTGTATCCATTTGGAAGGTTGGCAACAATGGCTTTATTATCTGTGATGTTATTGATGGTTGAAAAAACAGATAAGTAGGAGTTGAATTTGTAATTTGCTGATACGTCAATAATTAAAAATCCAGCAATCGTGTTCACATCGTTATAGTTTACATTGTCCTTAGGTATTATGGCATTGCCCTGCCCTGGTTTTATTCTTGTTTCTCCCGTATAGCGTGCAATTGTGGTGATATTGAATTTTTGAGTTTCAAGTTGAAGGCTCACAGTTAATAGATGCGGAGTAATAAATGGAATCAAATCATTGGTATTGATTTTTCCACTTCCCCAGTCGCCGCCGCCATTAGTAAAGGTTTGTTTAAATTGAGCATCAGTATATGTATAAGCAATGCTAATCGGCAATTTAAAATTGTTGTTTGCACTTATTTGATGAAGCAAATCATATTCAACATTCACTTCTAAACCTTGTATTTTGCATTACCCGCATTATACATATCGCCCGTTCCTGCACCGCCTCCTGAAACATTGTCTGAACCTAAAATGTTGTCATAGTTGTTTAAAAATCCTACTACCTGAGCATTGAATCCGTTTTGGTTCATACGATAACCCAATTCATAGTTTATGGAAGTTTCTACTTTTGCTTGACCTGTTGTAGAAGTTAAAGAAGGCATTCCTGGAGGAGAGAATCCTTTATGAACGCCACCAAAAAGGCTCATGCTCGAATTAAATTCATAATTTATTCCAACACCTGGCAATACAATAGATAAATCATTTTGGGCAAATTGTAAACCAGTTCCAATTCTTGCATTATCAGTAAGTCCATAATTTTGGAAATCAAATTCAATTTTTTCATATCGAATACCGGGGCTTATTTTAAATCCTTTATAGCTCAAATCATAACTTAAAAATGTAGCCCAAGTATTGGCGTTTCTAATTTGATTTTCTTTATTGCCTTTAAAGCCAATGCCTGTTTGTACCACAACGTTATTTGTCATTGTATAAGTTGAACTTGTTGCATATCTATCCGCTTGGTCAATATGATAACGAATACCCGCATGAATTTTCTGGTTGATTTGATTTGTTACAAATGAATAATCAACATGCGTTTGCACTCCTTTTGTAAAATAAGTTCTGTTTGATGCTTGTCCTTCTATCACGCCGTTTGCTTTGCCAGTCATTATTTGATAGGCGTTTTGATTTGTTATAGGGTCGCCCAAAACAGTATTAATACTTTTTCCATCAAAAGTATTTGCTCTATACCAATCTCTAAAAGTATGCGAATAATATGCCGTTGTGTTGATGAATAAATTTTTCAATGGCACGATATTGTAATTCAAAGAAGCGTATTGATGTTGAAGATTTAAAAAATCATTTTTTGTGCCCGCATAACGCCTAAGCGGATTGGCTTTAAAATCTTCATCAGTAAGTCCCAAATAAGTTTCATTACCATCTTCGGTTGTATTCACAATTTTTAAAGTTGCAGACTGTTGAATTTGTACCGACTGTTCAGTATGCCAACGCAATTTTGCCATTAGGTCTCGCCTATCAAATCCTGTGTTTCCACCATTATCTAATTGTTTAAACCCATTACTTGCAAGGCGATTAATTTCAAAAACATAATCAAAATTTTTACGACTATGACCTACCCAAACTCTCTGCTGATTAGTGCAAAAACTACCATACGATAATTGAGCAAAACTTTTAAATGAGTTTGGAATAGCGGTTGAAAGCAGGTTTACAGCCCCACCAATAGTATAAGGACCATATTTTATTTGACTACTCCCTTTTAATACTTCCACACCTTGCATACGTGCAAACGTTGGAAAGTAATAAGCTGACGGATCTGCATAAGGCGCAGGTGCGATTAAAACGCCATCTTCCATAAGTGTAATTTTAGCACTTCGATTTACTGACGTACCTCGTAAACCAATATTCGGTCTGAGGCCAAAGCCTTCTTCATCTCTAATATTTACACCAGGAATAATTCGTAATACATTATTGATATTGGGTTGATTGAGTTTTTCTAAAGTGCGATGATTGATAACTTGAACAGCACCAGGTAATATAGATGCCTTATCTCCAATTATGGTTACTTGTTCAAGGCTTTGTTTATCCAAAGTGTCGTGTTCTATTTGTGCCGAAAATCCGCCAATATTTTCAAAGATAAGACAGAGCAAAAGCATTCCTTTCATGTTGATTTTTTGCATATTGACTTTACTGTTTGCGTGATGAAATGATCTTGCCGCAACAATAAAGCGAATGAAGGAATTGAATTTTAGTAAAGAGAAAAAGATGTTTAGTTATTAGGAAAATAAAATACAATGAAAAATCAACGATATCAATTTCAACCAATTCTTTCAGCAATAAAAGAAGAAATCATTACTGATTAAAGCACCTTTTTTTAGAATTCTTTGCAAAACCTATTGTAAAGAAATAAAATAATTTTGTAAGAAAAAATATTGTATGAAAAAAGCGATGACCTTTTCAGATGTTTTATTGTTTAGTAACCCGAATAGAAAGCGGAGTAAAACGTACTACA
>JAVKMO010000013.1:0-165461 GCA_031539345.1 Chitinophagales bacterium
ACAGGTGCCTTCTTATGAAAATTTGGTTTGCTTAAACGATACAGAAGTTGTTTTTATCGACTATAAAGTATTGCAAGAGGCGTATAATAAATTCCCTGAGTGGAATTATACAATTCGGATATTGGTAGAAAAGTATTATGTTGATGCTGAAGTTCGTTTGTTTCATTTGAGAAAGCGTACCGCCGAAGATCGGTATCATTTGTTTTTGTCGCAGTTTGGACAACTTTTGGCAGACATACCCGACAAATTAGTTGCTTCTTATATCGGCGTAGATAAAGCGACGTTTAGTCGAATGAAAAGGAAATAGAGGGTTCGTCTATTCATCGGTTACCTGATTGCATATCAATAAAAAAACCATAAAAAAAGCCCGAATAAATCGGACTTTTTTGAACAATGATGAGGGTAGATATTTTTGCATCAAGGGAAAGATTTTTTTGAATGAGACAAATGTTGAGGCATGATTTTTATTCTTGAAATGATTGCAGTTGTTGTCTCTCTTATTTTAAAATGTCCCTCTTAGTGCAACAATAAAATTGCGTCCCGCACCATTGATGCCGCTTGCAAATGTGCGATATTGAACATCTAATAAATTATCAATGCCTGCTTGAAGTGTAAACCATCGATAGAGTTGATACGAGAAGCGTAGGTTGATTGTAAACCATGCTGGCATTCCTTTTTCTGTTGCATATTGTTCATTGTCTTCAGTATTTAAGGCATAATCTGCCAACTTTTTCCAACCATTATACAGAACAAAAAATTCTGCGTTAAATGGGCGAGCGGTATAAGACAAAGATGTGCAGGCGGTAAACGGAGGAATATGCGAAAGAGGTGATTCTGATGTGCCTGTTTTTGATCTACCATAGATATAATTCATACTCGCTGACCAATTAAAATGTTTGCCAAAGTGAGAAACAAGATGGGAAGAAAACCCAAAAATGTACGCACGGTCTTGATTTTGATTAGCAAAAATTTTACACATTGTTCCATCATATAATAAAGAATCTTGCCCGTTTAATTGAAAGGAATTAATCGTTGGTATATCTCTATAATCTGTATAATAAATTGAGTTTTCCCAGTGCATTGTGCGATTAAAAATGGTTGTAATACCCAATTCATAATTGATTGTTTTTTCTGCTTGAAGAGTTGGGTTAGGAACAATGACTTGACCTTTAGCAGATTCAAAAATTTTAGACAAATCATCAATATTAGAAACACGAAAGCCTGTAGAAACGAGGAATGAAAATTTCAAATATTCTGTTGGCGTACTGATGATGCCTATATTGCCAGAATAGGTGGGCGTATTTTGTTTGATGGTTGTATAAGGAAGATGAAACAATAATGCCGTATCGACAAGTGTAGAATAAAGGCTTGTATAACCTAAGCGAAAACCATCTACTAATGTAAAACGTGGATTGATTTTCCATGTATGAGAAAAATAGAACGCAAAATTATTCATTGAATTAGTTCCATCAGGATATCGTGTATCTAACTTTGTGCTTGTATGCGTTACAATGTTTTCCTTGTTTGCTGTAGATTGAAGCGTGTTAAATTGAAGGTCAAGTCCAAATCGAATATCATGGTCTTCTTTTATTTTTTTTACCACATCTAAGCTTGCTCCAATCACGTGAACTTTTTCTATTCGATGGCTTAAAGAAGGACTGTTAAAATTTCTATTGTGCCGACTTTCATCTATCATTTGATAATTCACGCCAAGGTGAATATTGTCAAATCCACTTTCGATTTTTTTGAAGTGCAAATCATAAGCAGCAAGCAAGCGCGTTTGAGGACCATAATACCATTCGGCATATTTTAAACCCGTTGTAGAAGGGTCTGTTAAGCGATCGTATCTTGGCACATTGCTTGAATTTGAATATTGCAAATTGAGGCTGTGGCTCAGAAATTTATTTTGTTGAAACAATAATTTTTGTATCAAATCATATTGAGAATAAGCATTTCCAATTTGTAAAAAACGGTTATTGTTTTTGATGAGTGTGTCTTTCCCTCCGCCAAGATATTGGGTATAATAAGAACGCGTTCCATATTCTTGATCATAAAACGGATTCGTGTTTGTGCCTGACATTAAATCGCCAAATTGAGAATATGTAAATGACGTGAGTGAGGCAAATTGATTGCCGCCAAAGTTTACATCTACATGATTTGTAAAACCCTGAAACGCACTTTCATATCGAGACAAAATATTGCCTTTAAAATTCAGTTGATTGTTATTTGATAATACGGGTCCTTTGGTGTATAAATTAATCACACCACCTAAAGCATCGCTACCATACATAGTTGAAGACGGTCCAAATAAAATTTCAACTTTATCTAAACTGCTATTATCCGTTTTAATCACATCTTGTAAATGACCTGCACGATAAATCAAATTGTTCAACCGCACCCCGTCAATCATTAATACAATACGACTCGCCTCAAAACCTCTTAATATTGGACTACCGCCACCCAATTGACTTTTTTGTACAGGAATACCTGCGTTTAAAAGAACGTCTGCTGTTGTGTTAGCGTGCGAATTTTGTATGGCAACCAAAGACAATACCTTAATATCTTGGGCTACATTTTTTTTTATCTCTTCTTGTTTATTAACAGACGTAATCACCTCTTGTAAGGTAAGCGGTTCTGTTGTATCAGTTGTTTGTGCAAATAAAATGCACGGCATACTATTCAGCAATACAAGTATTGCTAATTGAATATTTTTCATTTGAAGCATTTAAAATTAGAAAAGGCGTACGACATTTGTTCTCATCTAACTTTTGTGTGATGAGTTGTTTTTAATACAAAAACATTACGCCAATTTTTGGGGAGGGTGATAGTCCCCATTTTCATAACCAGCACAAAGCTGTTGGTCATAATGAAAAAGTCTATTTTTCTGATAGACAATTTGGACGAAGGAAAACTCTTGTAGAGTATGGGGAAGAAGTGATAACAATTGAAAAAGACTTTTAATCCAACTCGCAATAGGGGAGGAGTTGTCTGTATTTTTTTGAGTCAAGTCATCTAAGTGTTCAAACAACTTTCGTTCTTGCTTGTCATTGATGCACCAATAAATAATACTTCCGTTTTTTTCTTCTGTTCTTACAATATCAAACAGTTGGTTATGCAAACGAAATTCTTTTCCTTTACGCTCCCAATCGATTACGTCATTTTTTGCAAAAGAAATTTGATGCAATTCTTGTGATGATAACTCGGACTTTATTTTTGCTTTTATGTTTTGTCTAATTTGGTATTGAAACAGTTTGAAAATTGGAAACAAGCCAATCATGCTGAATGCAAGTGCGGTGAGCAAACATAATATTCCAACTTTTTTCATAGTTGCCTCAAAATAATTCAATTAGAATCAATTCCAAAATGAATTTTTGTTCATATGCAAATTGAGACCGTTACGCTTCAAAACATATTTATAAAAAAGTGGTCCATACAAAAACAGACCACCCTTTTATTGACTGACTTTATGGCACTAATAAATCCATCGCTTAAACGCTTCTAAGGCGGCATATTGTGTTAAACCTAAGCCTGCATAAACGTTAGCCGTATTTGCGTTTCGGTCTTCTGCACGTTGCCAAAATTCACGCGAATCATTACCCTGAAAAGGAACGATGTCTTTTTGTGATTGATGAATAAATATACCAAAACGTTTTTTCTTTACTTGCTCTGGACTCATCGGCACAACCATTTCTATTTCTTCTATATTCCATTCTTGCCAAGCACCTTTATACATCCATACCCAGCAGTCTTTTACCCATGTTTTATTAGCAGCTTTTAAACGTCGCATTGCTTCAAAAATAATCTCTATACATACTTTGTGCGTGCCGTGCGGATCGGCTAAATCACCAGCACAAAAAATCTGGTGTGGTTGAACTTGGTCTAATAAATCCATCGTAATTTTTATATCCTCTTCGCCCATCGGTTTTTTTGCTATTGTGCCTGATTCATAAAAAGGCAAATTTTGAAAATGGATATTATGATCTGGCAAACCGACATAACGACACGTCGCCCGCGCTTCGCAACGGCGTATTAAACCTTTTATTTGTCTAACAGCTTCTGTGTCTTTATCAAAAGGGCTTTGCTTCGTTTTGATAAAATTTCTCGCATCGCTATAAATTTTTGCAGAAGCACTTGCATTGAGTTCAAACAATTCATCAAACCCTACGGTAAAATCTAAAAAGCGTGTTACAAATTCGTCTGTAACGGCTATGTTTCCAGAAGTTTGATAAGCAATGTGAACATCATGCCCTTGTTCGTGTAAACGCATAAATGTTCCGCCCATACTGATAATGTCATCATCGGGATGTGGTGAAAAAATAATCACTTTTTTAGGAAAAGGTTTTTCGCGTTCTGGATGATTCGGCAAAGGCGCGTTTTTTCCACCAGGCCAACCAGTAATCGTATCACGTAAAGAATAATAAACTTCTAAATTGATTTTGTAGGCTTCACCATGCATTAATAATAATTCTCCTAAGGAGTGTTCAATATAATCATTAGACGTTAAACTTAAAATAGGTTTTTGCAATTTTTGAGCCAAATCAATAACCGCTTTTTTAACCAATTGCTTATCCCACTGACAAGCACCTGCCAACCAAGGCGTTTTTATGCGGGCTAATTCTTGTGCAGCTTGTAGGTCTATAAAATACTCACAGTTGGGGTGATTTTGTAATAACGATGCTGGAATTTTTTCGGTCATATCGCCTTCTAATGCTTTTTGAATAATAGCAGCTTTGCTATCTCCCCAAGCCATCATAAGAATTGTTTTTGCTTGTAAAATCGTCCGAATGCCCATTGTAATTGCCAAGCGAGGCATTTGTAATAAAGTGCCAAAATGGTTAGCATTGCTGATGCGCGTGCTATTTGCCAAATGCACTAAACGTGTTTTAGAATGAAGACTCGCACCAGGTTCGTTAAAACCAATATGTCCATTCGTACCAATACCTAATATTTGCAAATCAATTCCTCCAGCATCAATTATTTTTTGTTCGTAAAGAGCCGTTTCTATCGCTATATTTTCTTCGCTTATTTGTCCATTGGGTATGTGTGTATTGTTGAGGTCAATATCAATATGTTTAAACAAATGCTCATTCATAAAAGAACGATAACTATTCACATGATGAGTGTCTATACCATAATATTCATCTAAGTTAAACGTTACAACATTTTTAAAACTTAAGCCTTCATGTTTATGCATATCAACCAAATGTTGATATACATATTTCACCGAAGAACCTGTGGCTAAGCCCAAAACCATTTTTTGTTTTTGATTTTGTTTATTCAGCATGAACTCTTTTATTTTTTTTGCTATTAGCAAACTACCTTCTTGTTCGTTAGGAACGACATGGCATACATTTTTTTCTAAGGATTGAGAAAGATTCATCATGTTTAATTTTTGGTTATTAATAGCGAGTTTTTGACAATGAATTTCAAATGACTACACTTTGATTTGTTCAGTCATTCGTCATTGAAAATTTATATAAAATGTTTTTCTAAGGCAACTATGCAAGCACCATAAATGCCAGAATGTTCATAGGTATTGGTAATCATAATTTCCGTTTCATCAGCAACCACATTTAAGCAATATTTATTAATGGCATTTTTTATAGGCCACAAAATATAATTTTTTGTTTGTGCTAACACGCCCCCTAAAATGATCATATCAGGGTTCAACATATTGATTAAATTAGCGATAGACATTCCTAATTTATTTCCCATCGTTTCTACAATATTGATAATAACACTATCGTTGTTAAAGAGTGCTTTTATAATGTCTTCTACATGAAGAGGATGAATGTTTTCTACTTGCGAAGTTTTGCCTGTTGCAAGAGCTTCTTTTACTAAACGCAACAAAGCCTTGCCCGAAGCAACAGTTTCTAAACAACCACTTTTTCCGCAATGACACAAGATATTATTGTCTTCAAAAAATGTATGCCCTAATTCACCAGAGTAACCATTTTTCCCATAAAACACTTCGTCATTGATGATTAAATTCATCCCTAAACCATAATCTACGTGAATGTAAATAATGCTTTTATTGTGGTATCGTTTTTGTGTATAATATTCGCCTAATGCGATCGCACGCGTGTCGTTATCAATGGTTGTCATAATGCCTAAAACAGTACTCATATGAACTGCAAAGCTCGAAGGCAAAAAATTAAAGTAATTGATATTTTCTCCTTTATTCGTATTCACTCTGCCGGGTAAAATAATACATACACCAGCAATTTGAATGCCTTGAAACGCAGGTAGTTTTATAAAATCTTGAATAATAGCAACCACTTGATCAAGTGCTTCTATTGTGTTTTGTAATGAATATTCAAATTTTAATATTTCGCCAATCCATTGTTTTTGCAAATTGACAGCACCAATTAAAATCCTATTTTGTTGAATTTCTACCCCAACAAAATGAACAGCTTCTTTGTTAAGAAAATAATTAACTGCTTTTCTGCCTACTGCAGATTCTGTTTTGCCACCTTTGATTAACCATTTTTCTTCGCACAAACTTTCGATTAAATTAGTTGCCGTTGGAATACTAATATTTAATATGCGAGTTGCGTTATAAATAGTCGTCTCGTGGTCGTATTTAATAAGGTGTTTTAATAATTGGTTTTTATAGCTACTTTGCTTTTGCTCTAAAACGCTTACACTTTCTAGCATGTTTTATACGTTATTTTAATTTGTTTCAAAGAAATTGTTCATAAAAAGATGCAAATAAACTATTTTTTTAAAATAGTCGTGCCGTAAAACTAAAGCAAGAAATATGGTATAGAATTAAATACAAAAAAATATTTTTTTTATTTGTTTGTTTTTAAAAAATGTTTATACATTTGTTTTATTATTAAAATATTTTAATAACAACTTGGTTTATTTTATTTAATTTTTAAAATCTAAACGCCTATGAAAACTATTGCGAACAAGCCTTTAACGAAAAGGTTATTAAAAAAAGCGGCGATGCTTTGGATACTAACATCCTTTGGGTATTTGTCGGCGGAAAGTAATGCGGGAGTATCAAAAAAAATGATCCCCACTTTTAATTTGCAAGAACAAATGGCGGCTTCGTTATCTTCGTCAAAAGATAGCACTGCGGCACAAGTAAAAACAGAAGAAGAAGTTGTGGTAACAGCGTTGGGAATAGAAAAAAATAGAAAAGCATTAGGCTATTCTACTACTAGTGTTAAAGGAGATGAATTAACATTAGCTCGTGAGGTAAATTTAAGCTCAGTGTTAGTAGGAAAAGTGGCAGGGTTAAATGTAGACGCAAATGCAACAGGGGTTGGTGGATCAACAAAAATCACCATTAGAGGTAATAACTCTTTGACTCTTGGAAGTCAACCTTTGGTAGTTGTAAATGGTATACCTTTTGATAATACAAATCCTGGTGGAGCTGGCAAATGGGGAGGTATTGATTTAGGAGATGGAATGTCAAGTATCAATCCTGATGATATTGAAAGCGTAAACGTACTAAAAGGTGCTGCGGCTGCGGCACTATATGGTCAACGTGCTAGAAATGGAGCTTTGGTTATAACAACAAAAGCAGGCAAAAGAAATAGACCTGTTTCAGTAGATATTAATAGTAATACAACTTTTGATGCACCTATTGACTTTACTGATTATCAATTCGAATATGGTCAAGGTACTGCAGGACAAAAACCAACGACAAAAGCTGATGCGCTTGCTACTGGTGCTTCTGGTTGGGGGGCAAAATTAGACGGCTCACCAGTCATTATTTTTGATGGTTCTACTAAACCCTACAGTGCTCAAAAAAATAATATCACTAATTTTTACAATGTTGGCTCAACACTTAGTAATAGTGTTTCTGCTTATGGAGGATCTCAAAATGCCGACTATTTCTTTTCTTATGGAAATGTAACCAATAAAGGGATTTTACCAAATTCTACTTATGATAGAAATTCAGTAGCTTTAAATGTTAATCTAGATATAAACTCTAAAATAAGTAGTGGGGTAAATATCAATTATGTGAATGAATCACGAGGAGGCATATCGCAGTTAAGTGACGCACCAAATAATGCAAATTTTGGTATTAGAACTCTTCCTGCAAATATTAGCCAAGAATATTTAAAACCAGGGTACACAGGAGAAGGTTCTACGTTATTAGAATCTCAGTTTTCTGATAATCCTTACAGAACAAATCCATATTTTGTAATTAATAGAAACAAAAACACTTCTCAAAAAAACAGGGTATTTGGAGCTGCATTTGTAAAATACCAAGTTTTGCCAGAATTTTCAGTAAAAGGTAGAGTAACTAATGATTTTTATGCATTTGAAGCGTATAATATTTATCCAGCTGGCATTACGTTCAGACCTTTGGGGGCACTAGATAATTATAATAATACCAAATTCAGTGAAATTAATGCAGAGTTTACAGCAAATTATAAGAAAAAATTTGATAAAATCGGTGTTGATGTAATAGCTGGTGCTAATACTTTATACCGTAATTCTAATATATGGAATATAAATGCAGGTGACTTTAGTTTTTTTGATGTTTATAATCCTGCAACTGCAGCCACTCAACGTTCAAATTTAAGTCAGCCTAAAAGCAGAATAAACTCATTGTTTGCATCGGCAGATATTAATTATGATAATTTTTTGTTTTTAACAATTTCTAATCGAAGCGATTGGTCTTCAACACTTCCAAAAGAAAATAACTTTTTTAATTACCCAGCTGTTTCATTAGGTTTTGACGCCGCAAAATTGATTAATTCATCAATGGTTAATTTGTTAAAATTGAGAGCTGCTTATGCAACTGTAGGAGGAGAAGCTGCACCTTTTCAAACACAATTAGCCTACTCATTAGGTGCTCCAGTTTCGGGAACATCTATAGGGGCTATACCATCTACAATTCCAAATATAAATTTAAAACCTTTAACTATTAGTGAAATGGAATTGGGTTTTGAAACTAAATTATTTAATAATAGATTAAATGTAGATTTTGCTTGGTATTCTAAAACAACTAAAGATGATATTGTTAATTCTACAGTATCTCAAACATCTGGTTATTCGGCTGCAGTGCAAAATATAGCTGAAATTAAAAATCAAGGTGTAGAATTATTAATTAATGGAGATGTTATTAATACAGGAAAATTTAAATGGAATACAGGTGTAAACTTGGCATATAATATCAATGAGGTTGTTGCTTTAGCTCCAGGTCAAACAACATTAAGAGCTGGTGAGGCAAGAACTGGCAGAGCATTTGTAGAAAATGTAGTTGGCAAATCAATAAATCAAATAGCTGTTTTTGACTACAAAAAAGATAAAAACGGGAAATTGATTTTAAAGGATGATGGGACACCGCAAGCCATAGATACCGTAACTTATGCAGGTTCTGGTATTCATCCATTTACAGGTGCATGGAATAATAGTGTATCTTATGCAGGTCTTACATTAAGTTTCTTAATAGATTGGAAATTTGGAGGATACATTTATTCTTCTACTGACTCAAGAGCCATAGCTGCAGGTTTTCATAAAAATACATTAACAAGCAGAGGGGGAGTAAACGTATTGGGTGTTGATGATAAAGGTAACGCAGTATCTAAACAAGTAAGAGCACAAGATTATTATGATGCCATTGCAAATATTTCTAGCTTACAAGTATACGACGCAAGTTTTATTAAACTACGTTCAGTTACATTAAGTTATAATATACCATTTTCTGGTGCAGCTAAAAAGTATATTAAATCTGCAACGGTATCTTTTGTTGCAAGAAATTTATTTTACATTCTTAGAAAAACAGAAAATATTGAGCCGGAGGCTAATTATAATACTTTGACAGTGCAAGGATTAGAAGGAGCTGGTTTACCAACTTCACGTTCTTTTGGATTTAATATTGCACTTAAGTTTTAATCTAATTAAATATTTTTTTAACTAAATAATTTTACCCTATGAATAAGTATATAAAAAACTCCGTCTTCTTGATATTCCTTGGAATAGCAATGTCATGTAATAAAAATTTTCAAGAATTAAATACAGATGCCAATTCTGCAACGCTTTCAAGCTACAATCAAAATAGTTCTTTATCAAAAGCCCAACTTGAATATGCAGGAAATTCCGATTTCAGTTATGAAACATGGCGAGTAAATATTATTTACAGCAGTTTGATGATGCAACACCTTGCTAATAATTCTTGGTATAGTGGCGATAAATACATAGAAAATTTAGGATGGCAGTCATCTTATTTTGATGTTGCATTTAGAGATCAATTGAAATATGCAACAGATATTATTATCAATACGAAAGGTAAACCTAATTTAGTTACCTTATACAATGCAGCAAGAATAATGCGAGTGTTAATTGCACATAGATTAACTGACATTTATGGCGATATTCCATATTCAGACGCTGGTTTTGGCTCATTAGGAGATGCAAAATATTTAAATCCAAAATATGATAATCAGGCGGAAATTTATCCTGATATGTTAAAACAGTTGGACTCAGCACAAACAGAGATTACAACTGGAACGGATAAATTAACCAACGATTTGATTTATAAAGGAGATGTATCTCTATGGAAAAAATTCGCAAATTCATTAATGTTGCGTTTGGCAATGCGTTTAGTAAAAGTAGACGTTGCAAATGCTCAAAAATGGGCAGAAAAAGCAGTTGCAAATGGTGCGTTTTCTTCAAATGATGATAATGCTTTAATTAAGCATGATGCATCTGGAGGAAGAGCTACCGTAAACAGAATTAACAATATTCTTGGAAATGAATGGGATGCAACAGGTATGAAAACAAAAGGTAAACAGGATATACTTTTAAGTCAAACTTTTGTGGATTTTTTAAAAAATAATAATGATCCAAGACTGGGAATTATAGCTGTATTAAGAAATAATAATGACAAAACACCTGCTAATCAAATTGGTATGCCTAATGGTTACGATAATGGAACGACTATTAAGCCCATAACAGGTGCTCCTAATTATCCTGGAGAAGCAGACGATACGAGAAATGGAACAACTGATAAAGTATATAAATATTCGACTATAAATTCTGATTTATTAGGATTATCAGCCCCTACTTGTGTAATAAGTTATGCCGAAGTGGCATTATTAAAAGCAGAAATGGCAGTGAAAGGATGGAATAATGGTGGTGTTAGTGCTCAAGTAGCTTATGACAATGGCGTTAAAGCATCCATGAAACAGTTTGCTCAATATAATAGCGCTTCTACAGTAGCAGATGCTGACATAACTACATATTTAACTGCAAGTGGAAAAAAATGGGATGCGGCTAATGGTTTAACATTAATTAATGAACAATACTGGGTTGCTACATTTTTTAATTGGTATGAAACATGGGCAAATTGGAGAAGAACGGGTATTCCTGCACTAACCCCAGTTAATTATACTGGTAATGCTACAGGAGGAACTATTCCTCGAAGAATGACTTATCCAGCTACTGAAGCATCAGATAACAAAGCTAATTTTAATACGGCAGTTTCAAGGCTTTCTAATGGAAACACAATGACAAGCAGAGTATGGTGGGATAAGTAATCATTTTTAGTAATCACCTATGTGTAAAAAGTATTGACAGAAAATAAGTGTTCCTAAAAAGAGAATTAATAATGTTGCTGTAAAATATTTAGGTGGTGATGATAACGGAGCTACTCAACTTTGGTGAGATACAAATGCTGGCATAAGCAATTTTTAATGCGATGCCATAACAAATAGAAAAAAAGGTTAAAAGGTTAAATGAAAGGAAGGACGAGGGAAACCTCGTCTTTTCTTTTTTATATAGATTTAGTTGTTATATAAATTCTACCAATGCAATGTCCGATGATTGATTTTTGTTAAATATGCTCCCCAACCCCAAAATATTTTTAATATCTTTATGGGAATACAAATTCAGGTTATGATAAAATTTATTTTTACTTACTTTATTCTAAAAATATGACACTCTTAAAACGCACACTATCTTGTTTGATGGCTTTAATATTAATCGCTTGTCAAAATACCAATCAACCATTTAAAGTAGAAACGTTTTTTATAGGCACATATACCGATAAAATATACACCCTACAGTTTGACAAAATGAAAGGCTCTTTAACTTTAATAGATTCGGTTAAAGGAATCCCCAATCCTTCATTTCTAAGTTTAGATAGTCAAAACCATTTTTTATATGTTGTCAATGAAAACAATACCGGCAGCTTAAGTAAATGGAGTGCTTCTAATAATGCGTTAAAAATTTTAGACACACAAGCCATAAAAGGCATACACCCTTGTTATGTATCATTAAGTCATACAAAAAAATATTTGGGAATTGCGAATTATACGAGCGGAGACATTATGATTAGAAATTTGCAAAACCATACTGATTCAATAATTGTCATACCAGAAAAAAACACGAATAAAAAAAACTCTCATCTTGTATCACATGCACATAGCCTTGTTTTTTTACCTCATAATGACACGCAATTTGTAACGGCTAATTTGGGTTTAGACCGATTAACTTTTTATACCATAGTCTATAGAAATAAGCTAAATAAGACTATGATTAATCAAGAAATTTTATTGCCTAAAGGTTCTGGCCCAAGGCATTTAATTTTTTCACCTATTGATAAAAATCGTTTGTATGTTATCAATGAATTAGGCGGATATGTATCTTTTCTATCAAAAAATAATAACCAATGGCAAATTGTTCAAAACATACCTAGTGATACTACGATTCGTCAAAAAGAAGACGTTAGTGGCTCTGCAGATATTCATATTACAACTGATGGCAAGTTTTTATATACCAGCAACAGACTCACGTCTAATAGCATTTCTGTATTTAGCATTGACCCGAAAGGTTTGTTGAAATTTATTCAACAAATTAGAACACCCAAACACCCACGTAATTTTTTAATTACAACAAATCAACAATATATTTTTGTTGCAAGTAGAGATGAAAATAGTGTAAGTGTCTATAAACGAAATATGCAAAATGGGTTATTGACAGAAACGCCTATAAGTCAAATAAATATTCCCAAACCTGTTTGTATAGCCACCGCTTACCAAAGGTTGATGAGTCAATAATAAATCATTGATTTGTTTTTTTAAGCTCATTTTATGACATTAATATTACTTGTTGCCTCCTTGTATCACATGAATATAAATTCATTTGTAATGGATAATAATGTTCATTTTAAAAACACAGCATTGAGTAAAACAAAAGCACGGATCGAAATTCAAGATTCTTCCAACATACCACAAATGAAAGGTTCTTCTACCATACAACAAATCCAAGATTCTTCCAACATACAACAAATGCAAGGTTCTTCTACAATACAACCAATGGAAGGTTCTTCTACCATAAAACAAATGATTGCTTTTTTAAAAATAAAAGATGACCGAAATCTTATAAGAGGCGTATGGTTAAATGGTGCAAAAAATGCACAAATAGAAATTTTTCAAACCGATTCTAATACATATGCAGGGAGAATAGTTTGGCTACGAGTGCCTATAGATACGCTAACCAAGAAACCTAAATTAGATAAATTGAACCCCGATACAACTCTCCGGAAACAACCACTTATAGGACTTGTTAGTTTTAAAAATTTTATTTATGAGGGAAAAGGAATTTGGAATCAAGGCACAGGTTATGACCCAACAACTGGGAGAACCTATAATGGAAGAATCACAATGAATATAAAAAACGCGGATTTCAATAAAATAAAATTAACTGGTTATTGGAAAACGCCTTTGTTGAGAAGAAGTTCACTATGGATACGAATGAGTTTGCCAAATTAAAACCATTGCAAAACTATTGACACATTTTGTTTCATTCAAAGCAATTATATTCGTATGGCATTTTCATCGTCAAACTATTTATTGTCTGAAGAAAGTCTTCAACACTTGGTTGCCGGCATAGTGGTGTTAAAAATAATTTTCACTCATATCAATAAAAAAAATAATTGGTTTCGCAGCGGTATCTAAATCCTATTATCATTGTCGCATGAAGATTGTAATTATTAAATACAACGCAGGGAATACAGCATCTTTGAATTATGCTTTACAACGCATAGGATACGAATCGATTATTAGTGATGACGAAAAGATAATTCAGTCTGCCGATAAAATTTTATTTCCAGGTCAAGGCGAAGCATCAAGTGCGATGCAATTTTTACAAGAAAAAAAAATAGACATACTCATCAAACAATTGCAACAACCTGTTTTAGGAATTTGCGTTGGCTTGCAATTACTCTGTATGTTTTCTGAAGAAGGTGAAACAAAGTGTATTGATATCATACCTGCTACGGTAAAAAAAATACCTCCTCCTGCAAAAGTTCCGCATATTGGTTGGAATACAATAACAAAATTACAAACGCCTTTATTTGCAAATGTTTTAGAAGGAGCTTATGTATATTATGCGAATAGCTTTTGTGTTCCGCCAATTAAACAAAGCATAGCACTGACAAATTATCACCAAAATTTTTCGGCAGCCTTACACCATAAAAATTTTTACGGTATTCAATTTCATCCAGAAAAATCGGGTCTTGTTGGAGAACAAATTTTACGCAATTTCTTAACCTTATGCTAAAGAATAAAATCGACATTATACCAGCAATAGACATTATCAATGGTCATTGTGTACGCCTTGTTAAGGGCGACTATCAGCAACAAACAACTTACCATACACAACCTTTAGATATTGCAAAAACATATCAAGACAATGGTATTCAGCGTTTACATTTAGTCGATTTAGATGGTGCAAAAGCAGGAGCAATTAAAAATTTATTTGTTTTAGAAACGATTGCAAAACACACTACATTGACCATAGATTTTGGCGGAGGTATTCAAACAAAACAAGACGTACAAAATATTTTTAATGCTGGTGCAACTATGGTGAGTGTCGGTAGTCTTGCCATCAAAAACAAACCCTTGTGGCAAGAATTAATTTCAATGTATGGACCAGAAAAAATTTTATTAGGAGCAGATGTTAAAAACGAAAAGATAGCGATTAGCGGCTGGTTAGAACAAACTCAAATTTCACTCTCTGATTTTTTAGAAGAAAACAGTCAGCTTGGTATTCAAAAAATTTTCATTACCGATATTCATAAAGACGGACTTTTACAAGGACCGGCAATAGAATTATATTCAAAAATTCATTTGCAATTTCCGCACCTACAAATTATTGCCAGCGGAGGTATCCATGTGATTGAAGATATACAATATTTATTAGATGTAGGTTGCAGTGGCGTGATTATTGGCAAAGCAATCTATGAAAACAAAATTTCACTTCAACAATTAAAAACTTTTTTGTAATCGCAATTTGTTTGAACAACGCTTAACTTTGACTCATTATTGAATTTGTTTTGCTACCCTAAATCATTTTGTTAACTAAAATGTTCAGCCTTATTAATATTTATTTTACCATTTATAGTTTTTTTTTTTAGTTTCGTTGAACTTCTCTTTTATTACATTACCCTATCATTTAATTCGTATTTGTATGAACAAATTATTAGCTACTAAAACAATAATTTTTTTCGTTTTTTATGTTTTTGTTGTGTCTATATTATCTTCATGTAAACTCATGCCATTTTCAAACAATAACCTGGTGTCAAACAGACCGCCTGACGATGGAATGGTACACGGAACTTACACACAAAGTCATTCTCCTTTAACACCATTAGGAATGGTTTATGTGCCACCTGGGGTAAATATAATGGGGCAACCAGATGAAAACAGTAAAATACATTCTTTGACAATGAAGCAAAGAAATGTAACCATAGAAGGTTTTTGGATGGATGCTACAGAGACAACAAACAATCAATATCGTCAATATGTTACATGGGTATTAGATTCTATTACTGCAAAACTCTTAGGTTTTATTGTTGCAGATGCTGAGGGAAATGAAGCTGTGGATTGGGTGAAATATTATGAATATGGAAATTCAAAGACGCCTATTTCTAATGAAGAATTAGTCGGAAAACTTTCTCCTATTACGATACCAAAACAAAATTTGCCATTGAACTTAGCAAAAAAACTATATGTAATCAATGTTGATAAAATTATTTATCATTATGAAGACTACGATTTAAGAGAAGTGAGTAGTCCTGCCAATAGAAAAAAATCCCTAAAACAAATGATTAGAAAGTATGACGTTAAAGTTTATCCTGATACATTTGTTTGGTTGAGAGATTTTTCTTATAGCTATAACGAGCCGATGGCAAGAAAATACTATAGTGACCCTTCTTTTGGAAATTATCCTGTTGTTGGAGTAAATTGGAAGCAAGCCGTTGCTTTTTGTAATTGGAGAACAAATTTAATGAATAGTTATTTATCTCGACAAAGTAGATTAGAAAGAAAAGATTATTTTAGATTGCCTTCTGATTATGAATGGGAATATGCGGCCAAAGGAGGAAGAATAAAAACTGTTTATCCTTGGGGTAATTATTATTTACGTAATAAAAAAGGCTGTTTATTAGCCAACTTTAAACCAAGAAGAGGTGATTATGCAGAAGACGGTGCTATCACAACTGCAAAAGCAGATGCCTATTGGCCAAATGACTTCGGATTATACAATATGTCAGGAAATGTGTCTGAGTGGACAAATTCTATTTACTATGAAGGTTCATCTGTTTTAATGAATGACTTGAATCCCAATGTTGAGTATACAGCTAAGAAAAGTGATCCTTTAGCCATGACAAGGAAAATTATAAAGGGAGGTAGCTGGAAAGATATAGGTAATTTATTGCAACTTGGGTCTAAATCTTATGAATATCAAGATACTGTAAAATCATATTTAGGATTCAGAACAGTGATCAGTTTGCCTTTAGTTAATTTATAATTTTATTTATTCTTTTATTTATTAAAATTTACAATCTTTTATTATGGTTAAATATTTTGGCACACACAAAGGAAAAGTCTTTATTAATGTATTTGTTTCGCTTGGAGCTGTATTAGTAATTTTGGGTGCTTTAGGTAAAATTTTGCATGCAAGTTGGGGAACAATGGCAATTACCATAGGTATGCTTGCAGAGTGTATTATCTTCCTTATGATGGCAGTTGTTCCTGTGGAACACCATGTTCATTGGGAGCGTTATTATCCAGAAATCAATAAAGATCCCTTAAATGAGTATGACGAAAATGGTGAATTGCCAGCTCAAAAAGTAACTTTTATGGCAGGAGGAGGTACTTCTGCGTCATCTAATCCAGCGTTAGATCATTTAGATGAAATGCTAGAACAAGCTGAAATCAATCCTAAGAATTTAAAAAGATTAGCAGAAAATTTCGAAAAATTTAATAATACAATTAATAAAATATCAGACTCTGGTGCAATAGCTATTTCTACAGTTGATTTGTCAAACAAAACAAAAGAGGCTACTGAAGCATTAGAAACTCTTAAAAAATCTTATTTAGATTCTGCAAAAGAAATGAATTCTAATAATTTTACAGAAGGAATTAAAGTATTTTATGATCAAATGTTTAGTTTGACTAAAAATATTTCTTCATTAAATAATATTTATGGGGTAGAAATTCAAGATACACTGCAAGAAATAAAAAAAATAAAAGGATATTTTAAAAATATGAATGACGTTTCTGTTGAACTTAATTCTACAATCACAGAAGTTCAGCAATCGAGAGAACAAATTAGTATATTAGTTAACAATTTGTCTAATTTAAACGAAGTGTATGGTAGGGTATTAACGGCTATGCAAGGCAAATAAATTCCTTCTGCTTTTAAATTAAATCAGTCTCATTTCGAAATTTTATACTAAAATAAATAAAAATGGCAGGAGCAAAAGACCCCCGTTCAATGATGATAGGAATGATGTATTTAGTGTTGATGGCACTATTGGCATTAAACGTTTCTTCTGAAGTAATGAATGCTTTTAGAATACTAAATGAAAGTTTGGAAACTTCTATAACATCAATCACCAATAAAAATGATTTGTTATTTTCTCAATTCGATAAAGAAATTAAAGCACAAGGAGAATTTAAGGTACGACCTTATAAGGAAAAAGCACAGAAGATGAGAACAGCATCAAAACAAACTGTAGATTACATTAATTCATTAATTAAAAAAGTTATTGCAGCATCTGATCCAAAGCCAAATGGAACATATAAAGAATCCGATTTAAATGCATCGTCAAGAATTTTTGTTGAAGAAGGAGAAGGAGATAAATTAAAAGGAAATCTTCAAAAAATTATTGATTTGTATGGTTCACTTATTAACCCTGAAGATAAAATTCGGTTAATGAAATCACTTTCTTTAAAACTAGAAATGCCTAAACCTGATCCAGAAAAAGGTGAAGAAACGACTGCTCCTTCATGGGCATCTTTACATTTTCATGGCATGGCAAGTATTGGAGGTATAACAATTTTAAATAAGTTTAAAAATGATATTGTTAATGTAGAAGGATCTTTGATAGAATATTTGCTTAATAAAATAGATGCTTTAGATATTAAATTTGATAAATTCGAGCCTCTGATTAATGCAAATTCTACATATTTAATGTTGGGGCAAAAATTTGAAGCAACCATTGCTGTTGGAGCTTTTAGTTCTACTTCTCAACCTCGAATTTTAGTTAATGGAGTGCCTCTTCCAGTCCGAGATGGAAAAGCTACTTATGTTGAAGATATGCAAAGTCCTGGTAAGCGAATTATAAGAACAACCGTTGTAATGCGTTTACCAGATGGAAGAGACCAACCGTTTAATAAAGATATAGAAATCAATGTTGGTATCCCTTCTGGTCCTGTTGTTACTGCGGATAAAGTAAATGTATTGTATCGAGGTATAGAAAATCCAGTTACTGTTTCTAGTGGTCCAGTTGGACAAGAACGAATAAAAGTTGCCATGACAAATTGTAAATTTTCAGGGTCTGGTTCTAGCTATAATGTTATTCCTGGAGATGGTCCAGAAACTGCAGTTTCTGTAAGTATTGATGGTAAAACTTCGGTCTATAAATTTAGAGTAAAGGATATTCCTCCTCCCGTTCCTGCCGTTGGTGAATTTTCTGGAGGTCTAGTTCCTACAGCTCAATTTAAAGCTGAAGGGGGATTGAGAGCCTTATTAAAAGATTTTCTTTTTGAAGGGTTGAATTTTACTGTTGTTGGTTATAAAATCGGAGGAAATGGACCAGGTTTTGATGGTTTTAGAATTGAAAATAATGAAGGCGGAAGATGGGTGAATCGAGCAAAAGGAATTGTGGATCAAGCTAAACCAGGTGCATTGATTTATATTGATGATATTCAAGTAAAAGGACCTGATGGGAAAGTTAGAAAATTGAATAGTATTGCCTTTAAATTAAAATAATTTATTACTATTAACATTTTATAAATTGCGATTCATATGAAAAAATATTTTATTCAATTCGGAGCATTAGCTTTCTTTTCTTTTACAGTTATCGTTGCTTATGGTCAGAAAACTGGATCTAGCGATTTTAGTGTTTCTTATGCAAATAAAGCCGAAGGTGCTAAGGCTAATAGTAATTTTGACCCATTAGGTGTTAGTGAATGGTCTCCTTCTAAAGTTAATGACAACGTTTTTAATATTAAAAAACCTCGTCAAAAAGTTGTTCTTCCGTATCGCTTTTTAAGAGAGGAAGATATTTTATACAGAGTGAAAGTGATTAGAGAAATTCCAATTAATGAAAAAATTAACATGCCATTTCGTTATAACATCGATGAAGATAATGGTAATCAAAGATTTATTATGTTGTTATTAAAAGGGTTAAAAGCAAAAAAAATAAAAGCCTATAGCCCGGTTGATGATAGATTTACAGAGCCATTAAATTATCAAGAATTAACGGATGTTATTGTTGGGCAACCAGAAGTTATTCAGGTTACGGATTGGTCTGATCCATCAGGGAATACAAAAAGAGATTCTTTGATTGTTAACGAATTTGATCCTCAGTCTGTTGAATATTATAGAGTGAAAGAAGAATGGGTTTTTGATGTAGCTGGCGGACAATTGTATAGCAGAACTTTAGGAGTTGCTCCATTAAAAAATGTATTAAATGCAGACGGAAGTGTTAGAGACAGGTCAGTAGTATTTTGGTTATATTATCCAGATTGCAGAGAGTATTTTGGTTCTTTAGAGATTTACAATCCGTTCAATTTATCTTATCGTTCGACATGGGAAGAACTTTGGGAGTCTAAGTACTATGGTTCTTATATAGTTAAATCTTCTATTCAAAATCCATATAATTTAAGTATTGCGGGGTATATAAAAGATCCTATTATGAGATTAATGGAAAGTGAAAAAATTAAAAATGAAATTTTTAATTACGAACAAAATGTTTGGTCGTATTAAATTTAATATGAAAATATTCTGATAAAAAACTTGCTAGAAATGGCAAGTTTTTTATTTTATACTCAACAATCCAATCCATAATTCATACTTGTTTTAACGTGAGGTTACATAGTTTAGAAATTAAGGGATTTAAAAGTTTTCCCGACAAGACCGTAGTTCATTTTGATAATAAAATTACAGGAATAGTAGGTCCAAATGGTTGTGGAAAAAGTAATATTATAGATGCTATTCGTTGGGTTGTTGGTGAACAAAAAATAGCCAATTTACGTTCTGAAAATTTGGAAAGCCTTGTTTTTAATGGATCAAAAACTCGTTCGTCAAGTGGCGTAGCTGAGGTTATTTTAACTTTTGAAAATACAAAAAATATTTTGCCTACAGAATATAGTATGGTTGCTATTTCAAGAAGGTTTTACAAAACGGGAGAAAGTGAATATCGGTTGAATGATGTTGCATGTAGGTTAAAAGATATTCAAAACTTATTGTTAGACACTGGTATAGGTTCTGATAGCTATTCGATTATCGAACTTGGCATGGTTGATGACTTAATTAAAGACAAAGACAATAGCAGACGGAAATTATTAGAACAAGCAGCAGGAATAACTATCTATAAAATTAGAAAAAAAGAAGCAAAACAAAAATTAGAATTAACACAAAATGATTTGGCAAGAATTGAAGACGTCTTGTTTGAAATTGCCGAACAAATGAAATTGTTGGAAACTCAAGCAAAGAGAGCCGAGAAATTCAACGAATTTAAAAAAGAGTATAAAGAGTATTCTATCCAATTCGGGAAACTTTCTACTAATGAACATGGAGAAAAATTACAAGCTATTAATATAGAAATTCAATCTGTGCAAGACGGAATAATTGTCGTTGAAACAAACATGAGTGAATTGAATGCTTTGTTAGAAAAGCAAAAAATACAAGTCATTGAAAAAGAAAAAAAGTTACAGGAGTTTCAAAAGAAATATAATGAACTCTTAAATGCCATTACGCAGAGTGAAAATGACCAAAAATTGCTTGTGCAGAGGGGAGAGTATTTGAACGATAGAGTGAAAAATATTGCGGGCACTATTCAAAACTCAAGCACACAATTACAACAATTAAATCAAGCGGTTGATTTGACAAAACAACAACTCGCAGAGCAAGAAGATAATATCAAATTGTTTAGTGATAATGTCAATTTACAAAAAGAAAAATTAGCACACAGTAAACAGTCAATTGAGCAACAAAAAAACCATTTAGAAAATATCAGAACAGAAAATAAAAAATGGCAGATACAACAATTTGATCTTGAAAAAAAAATAGCTGTTTCTGAGGCTTCATTGAATAATGTTAATGTTAATCTGCAACAAATTGAAACCGATAGCAATAGAAGAAAAGACATTTATCAAAACTTATTACTTGAAAAAGAACACTTAGAACAAAATTTGACACATCAGCAAAAAGAGCTGGAAACGAGAAAAGAAAAAAATCAACAAATTAAAAATCTGATTATTGAGCAACAAGAAACACTTGAATTAGAAAGGGAAAAATTGGGGGTAGAGAATAGAATTTTTGATGCAAAAAAGAATGAGTATGAATTGCTCAAAAGTGTTGTTGAAAAAATGGAGGGTTATCCAGAGAGTGTGAAATTTTTATTTAATAACCCTAATTGGGTAAACAGAACAATTCCAATTTTATCTGACCTCATTTATGTGCAAGAAAAATACAGAACAACCATTGAAAATTATCTCAATCAATATTTGAATTATTATGTTGTAGAAACAAGAGAAGAGGCGGTAATGGCGGTAGAACTTTTATTTTCTAATCAAAAAGGAAAGGCTAATTTTTTAATTTTAGAAGAGTTTAGACATCAAATAAAAAAAGAAAAAGCATCCACAGAAAATACGTCTAATTTAATTTCTGCGTTAACAATATTAGAAACCGAAAATGCGTATGAACATTTGTTTGATTATTTATTAGGCGATGTATATATATTTAATCAACCAATAGAATCTTTTGCTACGTTGCATCACAATGGAGTGATTTTAATTGACATGAACGGAAAAATTGTTCATCAGCAATTTTCGGTAAGTGGAGGAAGTATTGGTTTGTTTGAAGGAAATAAAATAGGCAGGTTAAAAAATTTAGAAAAGAGCCTTGAATTTATTCATACGCAAACAAAAAAAGTAGAAGAACAAAAAAATCGTATTGCTCATATTCACCAATTGATTGTTACTAAAAATGGTGAAATTCAAGAACAAGAAGTTCAGCAAATACAAGCCAAAGTGAATGTGCTTACGAATGAAAAATTTGCTCTTGATAACAAAGTAGAAAGCACGTTGAGTTTGGATAGGGTAGAGAAAAAGAAAAAAGAAGATTTAGAAAAATTGAAACTCAATTACGAAGAAGGCATTTTAATCAACAAAAACAACCTGAGTGTTGTACGTGTCGATTTTGAAAAAACGGCAGAATTATTGAAAAATAGTCTTGTTGAATTTGAAAAAATATCAACAGAGTTTGTTGCTCAACAAGATTTGTATAATCAAACCAATTTAACATTTTCGCAGAAACAAAATTATTTGAACAGCCTTAAACAAGAAGAAAAATTTAAAGTTGAACAAATTCAAAATTTAACGCAAACACTGACGGCAAACACAACAGAAGTAGAAGCAATAACAAAATCAATTGCTGAATTGGGTGAGCAAATCAATCAAAAGAAAAATGAAGTATTGAATTTTTATCAACAAAAAGAACTGCAACATCAAGATTTGGTCAAGGAAGAGCAAGTGTATCAGACAATGAAATATGATTTGTTGGCAAAAGAAAATGAATTGAAACAATTGTTAAAAACAAAGGAAATTAATGACAAACAAATTGCTGGATTGAAAGACCAAGCAACAGAAATTAAACTTCGACTGACTAGCGTAAAAGAAAGGCTACAAGCCGAGTTTAATATTGAAATCGATGATATTGAAGAAGCAACAGCAGTGGCAAATATGAATTTAGACGAATTGAAAACGGGAATAGAAAAAATAAAAAAACGAATTGAAAATTTAGGAGAAATCAATCCCATGGCGATAGAAGCCTATCAAGAAATTAAAACCCGATATGAAACGATTGTAGCTCAAAAACAAGATATTGTAAATGCAAAAGACAGTTTGTTGCAAACAATTCAAGAAGTTGAAGTAACGGCAAATCAAAAGTTTTTAGAAACCTTTAATACCGTAAAAGATAATTTTAGAAAAGTATTTAAGGCTTTATTTACCGAAGAAGACGAGTGTGATTTGATTTTAGAAAATCCTGAAAATTTGGCAGAAACAAGTGTCAATATTTTAGCAAAACCAAAAGGAAAAAAACCATCAAGCATTACGCAGTTGAGCGGAGGAGAAAAAACACTTACGGCAACAGCATTGCTCTTTGCTATCTATTTAATTAAGCCGGCACCGTTTTGTATTTTAGATGAAGTTGATGCACCCTTAGATGATCAAAATGTGGCGAAATTTACAAACATGATTAGGAAATTTAGTGATGAGTCGCAATTTATTATCGTAACGCACAATAAAACAACAATGAGTACGGTTGATGTGATTTACGGCGTTACCATGCAAGAGCGAGGCGTGAGTAAATTAGTGCCAGTAGATTTTAGAAACTTAGATTAAAATTTGTTCGTGCATAAAAAAAATATTTCTTTCTATTTTTTAATTTTAAACCCCTTTAAACACAATGAAAAAAATCACCACAACGCTTCTTGCTTTTGCATTTACAGCAACATTATTTGCTCAAAAAATGAGCGTCCAACTGAACACAGGCTACAATTATTTATTAGGAACAAAAATTGATAAATTAGGACAGGGCGATAAACCTTCTTTGGGAAGTTTTACAGACGGCACTATCCCTGTTGGTATAGAGGCTCGTTATTATCAGGGTGATAATCTGTTTTTTAATTTAGGGTATTCTTATCATTTTGATTTGGGTCATTCGTTTACAATTCCAGGAAGTTCAACAATGCAACAATCTTCAAAATTAAATCCTCAAACGATACAACTCGGCGGAGCTTATTATTTAACAAAAGATGCTTTAAAAGTCTATGCAGGCTTAGACGTCAATCTTTACATTGCCAATACAACAATTACTGTTACCAATAGCTCGATTACGCAATATGTTCCATATTCAAAAATAGAGAGGAGTTTTTCTTATATCACAGCAGGGATAGGTCCAAAAATTGGTTTTGATTATGCTTTGAATGAAAATTTATTTTTGAATGTAAACGCATACTATAATTTTATTATTTCACAAGCAGATAACAGAAAAGTAAGTATGACTACGACTATAACAACACCTGAAGGAACAACAAAATCAACTGAGGATCAACAGGTTTCATTTAACAATTCACACTTACTTGGAATAACAGTTGGCATAGGATATAAATTCTAAATACAAGAAAGTTTTACTTTGCCCAAGCCTTTTGGTTTGGGCTTTTTTTTTATCCTTACGATAATTGACAATTGATTGCATCATGCTCCGAGAAAAAAAATATAAATACTTGCTCATTGTAATTACGGTTGCTTTAGTGTATTTCAATATTTTTCCTTTCCTTTCTATTGCTAACAAAGTGTGTTTTATTATGGGCATTCCGACTTTGTTTTTTTATATTTTTTTGATGTGGTTGGTTTGTATTATAGGCGTTGCTCTTCTTACTGAAAAATTGAACAAAAAAAAATGAGTTACGGTTTTTTACTTTTTGTATCCATCGCTTACCTTTCTTTTTTATTTTTTATTGCTTTTGTAGTAGAAAAATATTGGCACAAATCTGCCCGATTTTTAAATACCTCTTTAGTTTATTCTTTGTCTTTGTGTGCGTATTGTACGGCATGGACATTTTATGGCAGTGTTGGTAGAGCAAGTGTTACTGGCATTGATTTTTTAGGCATTTATATTGGTGCAACAATTGCGGTTTTTTTATTGCCCATTATTGGCAGAAAAATGATTCGTATTACCAAGCACGAAAAAATAAACAGCGTTGCTGATTTTATTTCCAGCCGTTATGGAAAAAATACAAGCATTGGTGCCGCAGTAGCCCTACTTGCTGTGTTTAGTATGATACCGTATATCGGCTTACAACTTAAAGCCATTAGCAAAAGTTTTTTTATGATTCAAACCGCACAAGGAGCTATAAGCAATGCCTATAGCGGATTGTTTTTTTATCATGATACAACCTTGTTGTTTACTATCATTTTAGCTTTTTTTATTATCATTTTTGGAACAAAAAATATTGTAACAACAGAGCGCCGTCCTGGCTTAATAGCAACTATTGCGTTTGAATCTTTGATCAAATTGATTGCATTTTTAACCATAGGAGTTTTGGTAATTATTTATTTTTATCAACATTGGAATGCAAATGTTATCAATGAATTATTGCAAGACCATTATGCTTCTACAATTGTTTTACAAAGTGAAAATTATCCTTACCTCACTTGGTTTAGTCTTATTGTACTTGGGGCATTATCCTTTTTCTTTCTGCCACGTCAATTTCATTTAGGCATTTTAGAAAACATGGACGAGCGTCATACACAGCGTGCAGCATGGATTTTCCCCCTCTATCTTTTACTCATCAATTTATTTGTACTTCCCATTGCACTACTCGGCAATATTTTGCTTAAAGATAAGGGCATAGACGGCGACTCTTATGTCATTATGCTTCCGCTTTTTTTGAAACAAAATTGGCTTACAATTTTTGTTTTTTTGGGCGGTTTTTCTGCCGCAACCAGCATGATTATCGTTTCTACGTTGTCGCTTGCTTATATGGTGAGTAATAATTTGATTTTGCCTATACTACTTTCAATGAACAAAATTCAAAATAGATGGAATGCAACGAATGCAGCTTCATTAAAAGTGATTCGTAACATTAGTATTGTTGTCATTTTATTGATTGCATTTTTGTTTGAAATATTTATTGCTGAAAACATATCTCTTGTTTCTATTGGCTTGATATCATTTGTTGGCATAGCCCAACTTGCACCTGTTGGAATTTTAAGCATGTATTGGAAAGATGCTAATTTGAAAGGAGCTTTATGGGCAATTTTGAGTGGCTTTAGCGTATGGGCATTTTGTTTGATTCTTCCCATTTTTATCAATATCAATATCCTGCCACAAAGCATTATGACACATGGGTTATTTGGTTTTTCTTTTTTGAAACCTTTTCACTTATTTGGAGTTACAGGTTTAGATCCTATTACACATGGGCTTCTTTTTAGTTTGAGTATCAACTTCTTTATGTTTGTTGTGGTGTCTTTGCTTACACAAAAAACAAGTCGCGAAATTTATCAAGCAGAAGTTTTTGTTGATATTTTTAAAAATGAAACTCAATTAGAAGAAAAAAATATTTCATGGCGGGGTGACATTAGTAATAAAAACTTACTCATTTTATTGTCCAATTTTTTGGGAGAAGAAAGGAGTAAATATTTGTTCGAGTCGTATCAAAATCGACATAAAATAAAAACAGAAGCGAATGGTATTGCAGATAGTCGAATGATTAATTTTGTAGAACAAATTTTGTCGAGTGTAATTGGTGCTGCGTCGGCACGGTTGATGGTAGAATCCGTAACCAAAGAAATGCCTGTAAACGTTGAAGAGATGTTGCGTATTATTCGAGAATCGCAACAAATTATTTCATTAAATAAAGAACTCACAAAACAATCAATTGAACTTAAAAAAGCATCTGTACAATTACTACAAGCCAATGATGCTTTAAAAAAAATAGATGAAATGAAAGACGAATTTCTCTATACCGTAACCCATGAAATCAGAACCCCATTGACTTCGATAAAAGCATTGGGAGAAATTCTATACGAGCATCAAGACTTGACACCAGAAGAAAAACAAAAATGCTTGAACGCCATTGTAAAAGAAACTGACCGATTAAGTCTTTTGGTATCTGAAGTATTAAACTTAGAAAAATATGAATCAGGCAAATATGAACTCGTCTTATCAACATTCAAATTATCTACGGTTTATGAACAAACGATAGAAGCGGTATCACACTTTTTGAAAGAAAAAAAAATTGTTATTATTCATAATTTAGACGAACAAGATGTAACGCTATGTGCTGATAAAATTTTAATACAACAAGCTTTTTACAACCTGATTACAAACGCAATAAAATATGTAGAACCACAAATAGGAAAGATTGAATTTTTAGTTGAGCAACTCAACCCAACGCAGATCAAAATTATCCTTAGAGATAATGGCAAAGGCATACCATTAGAAATTCAAGAACAAGTATTTGACAAATTTTTCCAAGTTAAGAATCAACTGATAAAAAAACCCGAAGGGTCTGGCTTAGGTTTAGCAATTACAAAAAATATTATTACTCTACATCAAGGCATTATTTATCTCACAAGTCAAGAGCAAAAAGGTACTACTTTTTATATTGAATTGCCTCTTGAGCAAAATACAAATGAAAAATGATAAAAATCTACTATTGATGAGTAAATACTTAAAAATTTTGATAAATTCGTCCAATTAGTGTTTTTACCCCCTCCACACTCATCTACTATTTTTTACTTATTTTAAATTTATGTTACGATATTTTATTGCATTTTTATTTACACTGATTTCACTTTCTGTTATTGCTCAATCTTCAAAAATAGACGATACAAAAGACTACCTCCAAGCCAAAGAATGGATTAAAGCAAAAAGTGCTATCGATGCAGCGAGTGTACATAACAAAACAAAAGACTTAGTAGAAACTTGGTATTTAAAGGGCTTGGTTTATAGCTCTTTGGGTAATGAAGAAAGTGTAAAATTAAATTATCCGAATGCGAGAGAAGAGTCGTTTGACGCTTTTCAAAAAGCCTATAAATTAGGTTCTACAGATTTTTTGAAATATGTTTTGACTTATAATGCAGGAACAAATCCGATTTTATTTTTATATAATTCTTATTATCAAGAAGGGGCTAATTTCTATAACCAGAAAAAATTTACAGATGCCATTGCAGCATTTAAAAAAGCATTGAACGTGAATGATTACATCGCCCAACAACCGCAATCAAATCGACCTTTGTTGGATACATCTTTGGTTGTAAACATTGCGTTGTGTTACGAAAATGCAGGCGATAAAAATAGTGCTGCAGACTATTATCAAGAAATTGCCAACATGAAAATTGCAGGCGAAACCTACAGCCAAATTTATAGATGGCTTTGTTTTCATTTTTATAAAACGCAGCCTGATACTGTAAAATTGAATAAATACTTATTTATTGGAAAAAAGCTCTATCCTAAAGATGATTTTTACGCCAAGATAGAATTAGACAGGGTAAGAAATAAAGCAAATACAAATAAAGAAGAATTGTTTGATGGCTATGAAGCGAGTTTGTCGCAAAATCCCAATGATTTAGATGTTCTAAAAGCATACGCATCAGATTTGTTTAATTATATTCATCCTAATGCGGGAAAAAGACCAACAGAAGTGTCAGGAAAAATTACTCGTTTAGAAGAATTGTATACGCAAATTTTAGAGTTAGAAAAAGAAAAAAAACATGAAGTATGGTCTGACTTTGGCAAGCACTATTACAATGAATATTTATTAAAATCTGAGGATGTTAAACCAATTAATATTAAATTAAATAGCATCAATGAGCAACTGTTTAAATTAAATAAATCTAAAAAAAGAGATGCTGCTTTTACAGAACAAAAAAAATCTTTGGATATTGAAATAAAGAAAGCAAATCTTGCTAAAGACAATATAAAAACAAACGCTGCCGAAACGCTTGGATTAGCAATTCAATATTTAGAAAAAGCGTATGGTTATTATTATTCCCAATTTACTGCGGGTAGCATGAAATCTTATGAAAAAAATATTTTGAAAACGAATATAGATTTACTAATTGTTTGTTATACAGAAAAAAAAGATAAAGAAAAAGAAGCCTTCTATGATAAAAAATACTCAGAAATAAAATAATTTGATAATCCTTTATTTAAATTAAAGTATAGTATTTAAAAGAAAATATGAGTCAAGATTTAGCACAAATTATTACGATGACAGAAAGTTTGATGAATAGATCATTAGACCACTTACAAAAAGAATTAGTGAAAATAAGAGCTGGAAAAGCAACCCCTGAAATTTTAGACGGCTTGGTGGCAGACTACTATGGAACGCCAACGCCGTTACAACAAGTGGCGAATATTGCAGCCATAGATGCAAGAACATTGACTATACAGGCGTGGGAAAAAAAGATGTTGCCTGTGATAGAAAAAGCTATTCTCGCTTCAAACATTGGGCTTACTCCTCAAAGTGATGGTTTGATATTGCGTATTTTTTTACCACCGCTTACAGAAGAACGCCGAAAAGAATTGGTAAAAAAAACACATACAGAAGGAGAGGGAGCTAAAATTTCTTTACGCAACATTCGTAGAGAGGCGATTGAAGAAGTTAAAACAAGTCAAAAAAATGGTGCAAGTGAAGACTTGTGTAAAAATGCAGAAAAAGAAATTCAAACCTGCACAGATAAATTTATTGCACTTGTAGACAAAGCCCTCGTAGGAAAAGAAAAAGAAATTATGACGATTTAAAACACCTCTATATTAGAATAGAATAATTATAACTATGAAAGTAAAACTTTTTTTTCTTCTTGCTTTTTTTCTTGTTCTTTTCACAAAAAAAGGAGATTTATTAGCTCGTTCAAACATTCTTTTATCAATAGAAAATAAGCCTGTTTCGATAGAAGAAAATATTCTACATTTGATAAATGTTCAACAAAATCAGAACAGTGTTCAAAAAAGAACAAATCCGAAACTGTCTCTACAAGCCAAAGAGAAGAAAAAATTAGAACTATTTACTAAACTGATTATTAAAAATAAAAGCACGATTTCTCAAGTTGTGTTATGTTATATCGTCAATCAATTTTTATTAACATACGTTTTAAAAAACACAGAAAAATCTGTATATCCTTTTTTAAGACGAAAATCAGCAGAGATTAATAACTTTTTGCAAACTCAAGAAGAATACTTAGACCTTGCTGATAAATATTTTGCAAACTCTAAATTGAGTATAAGTTATAAATATTTGCCTTTGGTTTTAAAAATGCACGAAAACGAGGATAAAAATAAGTATCAAAAGAAACTACAAAGAGAAGATAAACCTTTGACAATTTGGAAAATAACCCCAGCATTTCTCAATACTATTTCATATGGAAATGGTAAAAATAAAGAAACAAGTAGAGATTTGACGGTAGCAAAGGCTACTATTTTTATGGGTAAATATTTTACTGATAGATACGGAATTTTAAATCAAAATACCTATTATGTCATTGTGGAATATCTAACAAGGCATGATGAAAAAAATCGTTTGTATGATTTATTAAAAGACGGAAAGGCGACAAGTGTAAGTGATATAGAAGAATATTTAAATGTTAAAGACAGAATTAAAATCAGAGAATTTTTAGCCATTTATTTTTACGATAATATTCTTAAAAACCCCGATTTTGATTTTTATAAAGACCCTTTCATAATCGACGTTTTGAAAAAAAATTCTCTTTTTTAAACCGAGTGAAACGTTTGTGTTATGGACAAAATAGTTGAAAAAAAAAATCTTTTTGTTGCTCTAAGTCCAGCACTTTTACCTCTTTATCCAGTACAAAATAGTATAGTTGTAGTCATTGATATTTTACGTGCCACTTCAACGATTGTGATGGCAATGCACAATGGTGCAAAATGGGTCGTTCCTGTGGATAGTATAGAAGCATGTATTGCAGAAGGAAAAAAATTGAACGCCTTGACAGCTGGCGAACGAGATGGAAAAATCATACCAGGGTTATCACATGGTAATTCTCCTTTAGAATATGAGCCGCAAACAATAGCGGATAAAGTATTGGTCATTACGACAACAAATGGAACTAAACTATTACATCAAGCCTTTCAGCAACAAGCAGTAGAAATTGTCATTGGATCATTTCTCAATATCAGTGCTGTTTGTGAATATTTACGCCAGCAAAATCATCATGTTATTTTAGCTTGTGCAGGCTGGAAGGATAAAATCAATATAGAAGATGCTTTATTTGCAGGTGCTGTTGTCAATAAATTGAAGGGTGATTTTAATATTGACTGCGACAGTGCAATGATTGCAGAAACACTGTATCAACATGAAGAAAAAAATAAAGACACATTCATCCCGCAAATTTCACACTATCAACGCTTGGCAAAATTTGGTTTAGAAAAAGACATCGAATTTTGTTTTCAGCACGATAAAAGTATTTGCCTCCCCATCTTTGATGGTGAAAAATTAGTGTTATGGACATAATGCAATTTGTGTATTTAAGCCTTTAAAAATCAACATTCATGTCAAAGAAATTACCTTTTCATCACTCGATTGATACGCCTTCTTTTTTAGAAAAAAACGCTTGGGTGATTGTTGGCATACTCACGTGTATCGCTTTTTTTATTCGTATTTATCGTTTAGATTTTCATTCATTTTGGGTTGATGAATATACCCACGCCTTATATGCAAAGGCATGGTTGCACGGTACAGGTAGTTTTTTTGGAGGAGAATTTAATCAAGTCATTGTTACAATGCTGAATGCTTGTAGTGCTGCTGTTTTTGGTTTAAATGATTATGCGTGTAAATTTCCTTTGGTTGTTTTATCTGTTGCAGGCATTCCACTTGTATTTTTATTTGCGAAAAAATTATACAACACGCCCATTGCTTTGCTATCAGCAACCCTTTTTAGCTTTTCTCAATTTTATACATTTTGGTCTAGAATTAATCGTTCTTATGGAATGGTGGCTACTTTTTATTTCTTTTTAATACTCATGCTATGGTTTTTATTTGAAACAAAAACACAACGTAAACAGCCATCTATCTTTGAGCCCTTACAATTAAACTATCGCTATTTTTATTGGTTTTTTTTCGCATTTGTTTTAGCACTCATCACACAAGTAACCATTATTTTGTTTTTCTTTTCTTTTGGATGTTATACAAGTATTATTTTTATCAATAACGTCATCAATAAAAAAGAAAATGCCTTTAAAGATAAGTACGCCATTATCGCTTACATCAATTGTTTTCTTTTGCTCATTTTATTTACGCCACTTTCTACCTATACGGTTCAAGTTTTAGTTTCGTATCTTGTTAATCCAATGATTGCAGAGGCTGTTTCGCCCAACTGGACTGCTATTTTTGCAAAGTTTCAAACCAAAGATTGGAATAAAGCCCTCAAGGTTTACACTGACGTTACTATATACGACCTCAAAAATTTTTATTGGTTGGGTTGGCTGGGATTCATACTTGCTTTTTTTGTCAATAAAAAAAGTTCTGTCTTTTTGTGTACTTTATTTTTTGTTCCACTAATTCTCATGTCTTTTATTTTAAGAGGGTTGACATGGGAGCGTTATATGGCATTTTTTTATCCTACATTTTTTATCGCAGGCAGTGCAACAATTTATGTTATTGCGTTTGTGTTTTTACCTAAAATTCAAATCATTCAGCGATATGTGAAAGCATACATTTTTCTCATCGTCTCGCTTATTCTCTTGTGTGTTTACTCTTTTTTGCCTTTATCAGAAATTCACGCTTTCATTACAACAGAAAAGCAAGGTAGGGTTATTGACGAACACCTTTCTCCACTTACCGTTCATGTGCCGTGGAATCAGGCTTGTGAATATATCAAACCGCAACTTAAAGAAAACGACATTGTTCTTAGCTCGCACGTAGAAAATGCAATGTATTATTTACAACATGATAGTGTTTTTTTATGTCGCCAACAACGTGTAGAAAAATTCCAGTCGAATAACCTCATAGCAATAGAAAAAAATCAAACCGTTTTGAATCAAAACAATGCATTGACATTTGAGAATTTTTTACATACCTATAACAGAAATCAAAGGGGTTGGATTATCCTTGATAATGCCTTTTTTCATTCAGGTTTTATAGACTCTCGCGTAGCACAATTTTGTATCGACAGTATGTATTTTCATTACGGAATTACTACTGATGGTTTATTAAAAGTATTTAGTTGGGATCATCATTATCCTAAAAAGAGTATTTCACCTTTTTTAATCCACTTAGGGAGTTTATATGATGATATGCTTGCGTATAAAGAAATTGGGTTTCAATTTCCTGCTCATATTGGCTTGGTAAAAAAAATAGTTGCTCATATAAAATGTGAAGGCATTGATATTAATGATGAAGCGGTGTTATTGGTAAACGGTCGCCGTCAAATTTCTTTATCAAGTGGAATCATAACGTCAAAAGAACTTGTGCGAAATAATATAGAACGAGCCATAGAATATCGTAGTATAGAAGTAAATAAAAATGATGTGCAAGCAGGGGCAAACTCTTTTGTTTTTTTGCAAGGAGGCGAATCAAATGGTTATGTGATTTACAATTTGAGTTTTTCTATTCAATAATAGTCTCTTTGGTCAGTTTCTTTTTTTTTAAGCTATCATACGATAACACGTACAATTTTTAATTATATTCGGCACGATGTTATTTTATTTTTGAATGACAGGTTGATAAAGAGAATTTTAAGTATTGAAGGTTGTTGTAACCTGACAATTTAAAAACACAAGCAGTAATATGACAAAAACAAATAAAGGCCATTACCATTTATCGTTTGCTTATACTCATTTTTAATTTGTGTGCTTCTTGTTGAAGCCTTGCTTGTATTCTTTTGTTGGCTTTTTTTAAAAATAGAACAACGATTTTTATACTTTAAAACGTTATTTTATGTTAGTTTTTATACTCATTGCGATTGTTTCTTTGGCAGTAGGCATAGGTTTGTCTTTTTTTATTTTAAAGGATAAAAGTAATCTCAAAATCAAAGAAGCTGAATTGAAAGCAGAACAGATTTTGAAAGAAACACAAACCTCTGCAGAAGCAATTAAAAAAGAAAAATATTTAGAGGCAAAAGAAAAATTTTTTCAACTGAAAGCAGAACATGATACTCTTATTTTAGATAAGAATAAAAAAAATGCCGAAGCTGAATTACGTATCAAGCAAAGAGAAAATACGCTTACACAAAAAGAAACACATTATACAAAAACCATTAGCGACAACGAATCTTTAAAAGAAAGTTTGCAAAAACAAATTGAAAATATTGCACTCAAACGCACAGAGTTAGAAAATCAAATTACAGAAAATAGCCAGAAATTAGAAAAAGTGGCGAATTTAAGTGTAGAGCAAGCACGTACTTTGTTGATGGAAAATATCAAACAACAAACCCAAACACAAGCAACGGCTTTACAACAACAAATTATTGATGAGGCTAAAAAGAATGCCGATAAAGAAGCACGTAAAATTATTGTTCAAACAATTCAGCGTGTCGCAACAGAACAAGCAATAGAAAATGCGATTACTGTTTTTCCTTTGGAAAATGATGAAATTAAAGGACAAATTATTGGACGTGAAGGGCGTAATATTAGAGCCTTAGAGGCGGCAACTGGGGTAGATTTAATTGTTGATGATACGCCTGAAGCTGTTGTGCTTTCGTGCTTTGATCCTTTGCGTAGAGAAATTGCTCGTATCAGTTTGCAACGTTTGGTTGCAGACGGAAGAATTCACCCTGCAAGAATTGAAGAAATTGTAGAAAAAACAAAAAAACAAATCGAAGATCAAGTATTAGAAATTGGAGAAAGAACCATTATAGAAATTGGCGTACACGGTTTGCATAAAGAATTAATTCGGTACGTAGGGCGAATGAGATTTCGGTCTTCTTATGGACAAAATTTATTGCAACATAGCAGAGAGGTCGCAAATCTTTGTGGAATTATGGCAGCTGAAATGGGTATTAGTCCTAAACAAGCCAAACGTGCAGGTTTATTGCATGATATAGGCAAAGTGCCTGATGAAGAAACAGAATTGAGCCACGCATTGATTGGTATGAAATTGGCAGAAAAATTTGGAGAAACGCCTGCAGTGTGTAATGCAATTGGGGCTCACCATGATGAAATAGAAATGCAATATGTGATATCACCCATCATTCAAGCCTGCGATTCAATTAGTGGTGCAAGACCCGGTGCAAGAAGAGAAATGATGCAACAATATTTACAACGATTAAAAGACTTAGAAAAAATGGCAACATCTTTTCAAGGTGTAGAAAAATGTTATGCGATACAAGCAGGTAGAGAATTGCGCGTTATTGTTGAAGCCGACAAAGTTAATGACGAAGAAAGCAACACGATGTCATTTAATATTGCACAAAAAATCCAAAATGAAATGACTTATCCAGGACAAATTAAAGTAACCGTTATTAGAGAAAAAAGAGCCGTAAGTATTGCCAAATAAAATATCATTTATCCTCATTGTTTTGTTTTTTTTTATTTTGTTTTATTGAATAAAATTTTTGTCGTATTCAATATCTTATTCTGTTTAATTTATTTCATAACGCTATAATTTTAGATATGCAAACTCCTCTTAGTCCACTTTCCAATTCATTTATTCAATTAGAAGAACAGTTTGGTGCACATAATTATCACCCTTTGCCTGTTGTTCTTTCAAAAGCAAAAGGCGTTCATGTATGGGATGTTGATGGCAAACAATATTTTGATTTTTTAAGTGGTTATTCGGCTGTTAATCAAGGTCATTGTCATCCAAAAATCATTGCAGCTTTAATTGAACAAAGCCAAAAACTAACACTCACTTCACGTGCTTTTTACAATGACCAACTTGGTTTGTACGCAAAATTTATCACCAATTATTTTGGTTATGATAAAGTTTTACCCATGAATACGGGCGTTGAAGCTGGTGAAACTGCGATTAAATTAGCAAGGCGTTGGGGATATACTGTTAAAGGCATTCCGACAAATGCGGCAAAAATTATTTTTGTTGAAGGCAATTTTTGGGGCAGAACTTTAGCGGCAATATCTTCTTCTCAAGATCCAAGTAGTTACAAGAATTTTGGACCTTTTATGCCAGGTTATGAAATTATTCCTTACAATGATACAGTGGCTTTAGAAGCCGCTTTTCAAGATAAAAATGTGGCTGCATTTATGTTTGAACCCATCCAAGGAGAGGCTGGTGTTGTTGTGCCAGATGAAGGATATTTAACAAAAGTGCGTTCGCTTTGTACACAATATAATGTTTTGATGATCGCAGATGAAATTCAAACTGGGTTGTATCGAACAGGAAAACGAATTGCTTGTGAACATGAAAATGTAAAACCAGATTTATTATTATTAGGTAAAGCATTGAGTGGAGGCACGATGCCTATTTCTGCCGTACTCGCAAATGATGCCGTGATGCTTACAATTAAACCCGGCGAACATGGTTCAACTTATGGCGGAAACCCGCTTGCGTGTGCTGTTGCTATTACAGCGTTACAAGTATTTGACGAAGAAAAAATGGGCGAAAACACAATTCAAATGGGACAGCTTTTACGAACTGAAATTGAAAAAATAAAATCACCATTTATCAAAATTGTGAGAGGCAAAGGACTCCTCAACGCCATTGTTATAGAACACCAAAACCCAGAAGCCGCTTGGGATTATTGCGTAGAATTAAAACACAATGGATTGCTAGCAAAACCAACCCATGGAGATAAAATTCGTTTTGCTCCGCCACTCATTATTACCAAAGAACAAATTATAGAGAGCGTTAGCATCATCAACAAAAGTTTACACATTTTAGAAAAAAAATAATTTTTCAATATTTAAATTTTCACTCTTTTTATTTTAAACGTAACATGATGATAAGGAAAAAAATCGCCGCTGCAAATTGGAAAATGAATCTCACTTTAACTCAAGCAAATGAGTTATTAGACAATATGGTGAAGGACATTGCTCTTACTAATTTGAATCATGAGGTTGTGTTTGCTGTTCCATTTCCTTATATATCGGCTATGAAAGAGAAAATAAAAAGTCAAAAAAATATTTTTATCGCAGCACAAAATTGTTATTCAAAAAAATCAGGTGCTTATACGGGAGAAATTTCGGCAGAAATGTTAGCCTCTGTTGGGGTTGATTTTGTTGTGTTGGGGCACTCCGAAAGAAGAGAATATTTTGTAGAAACAAATGCACAATTGACTGAAAAGATGCAGCTGGTATTAGACAATAAAATGAAAGTTATTTTTTGTTGTGGTGAACCTTTACATGTGCGAGAAGCCAATCAGCAAAATGAATTTGTTCATACACAAATTCAAGAAAGCCTTTTTGCTTTTACGCCAGAACAATTAACCCAAATTGTCATTGCATACGAACCAATATGGGCAATAGGCACAGGGAAAACAGCAACAACAGAACAAGCAGAGGATATTCATCAAGCCATACGTGCAATGATTGAAAAAAAATATGGCACACAAGTGGCTCAACAAATGTCGATTTTGTATGGAGGTAGTGTAAAAGCAAATAATGCAAAAGAACTCTTTGCTTGTGCAAATATTGACGGCGGCTTAGTAGGCGGTGCATCTTTAATTGCTGCAGAATTTCTTTCTATTATCAAGGCTCTGCCTGATTTGTAAATTCATATAATTATTCTGACCACTTTATTTTTAATGCTCAAATGAATATTGACCAACAAACTAAAAGCAAAAATTTTAATGAACTGATTGCATTAAAATTTCAATTATTCAACAGCTTGTTTACGTCATTGCCTTTTTACAAAATAGAAAAAACAGGTGTTTTATTGTCCCTGTTTTTAATGCATTGCGAAGAAACTTTTGAAAGCGAGAAAATTACAAATCCTGAACAATTGGTGCATGACTTTTTTTCTAAGCATACAAATGCACTCAGCCATACAGAGCAATTACAGTTACTGTTTAGTTTTATTAAATACGTTGAACGTCAAGTTGTTTTGTTTGATGCCTTAGAAGATGCTGCTTTTTCCATTGTTAATGATGTGCAAGGAAATGGCACATGGAAACATTTAGAATCTGCCGTATTAGAAAAAAATAAAGTAGAAAAATTAGAACGTCAGTTGAAAAAGTTTTCTCTCAAACTTACGCTCACAGCACATCCTACGCAATTTTATCCAGGTGTTGTTTTAGGTATTATCAATGACTTGTCAACTGCAATTCAAAAAAATAATACGAATGAAATCAATGCCTTGCTTTTGCAATTAGGTAAAACACCTTTCTTCAAAAAAGAAAAACCAAGCCCGTATAGCGAAGCCGTCAATTTGATATGGTATTTAGAAAATGTATTTTACACTTCGATTGCAGGCATCGTCAATAACATTAAAAACATTTCTCCCGATTTTGTTACAGACCAAAATTGTAAACTGATAGAAATGGGTTTTTGGCCCGGAGGCGATAGAGATGGCAATCCATTTGTAAAATCAGACACCACATTACAAGTTGCTGAAGCTTTAAAAAGTAGCGTACTGAAAAGCTATTATTTAGATATTAGAAAATTAAAACGCAAGCTGACGTTTAAAAATATAGACACGAAAATAGAAGCAATTGAGAAAGAATTATACGAGATTGTTTTTTTTAAAAAAGAAAATTTAGCGTTTACAAAATCCAAATTTTTAGATGATTTAAACCTCATTAAAAAGATACTTGTTGAACAGCACGGAAGTCTTTTTTTGTCTAAATTAAACAGCCTAATTACTAAAGTAGAAATTTTCGGATTGCATTTTGCCTCCATAGATATTCGGCAAGAAAGTACAATGCATGAAAATTTTTATCAGGAATTGTCAGATAAAAATATTTTGTCAAAACCCTACAAAAAAAGCTCAGTTGAAGAAAAAATCAAGCTGTTAGAAACTATTCCCCCAACTTTGAATTTGGCTTTTGACCATCCCATTCATCAGGATATTTATGATTCTGCGTATGCCATTCGTTCTATTCAACAAAGTAATGGTGAGGCGGGTTGCCATCGTTATGTGATTAGTCAATGCAATAGTGTGGCTAATATTTTAGAAGTTTTTTATCTGTTTCAACTCATAGGTTGGAAAGATTGTCAGGTTGATGTGATACCTCTTTTTGAAACTATTACGGACTTGCAAAACGCATCTCAAATTTTACATCAATTATTTACGCATAAAAATTATCAGCAGCATTTACAAAAAAGAAAATCTGTCCAAACAGTCATGTTGGGTTTTTCTGACGGCACAAAAGATGGTGGTTATTTTATGGCAAATTGGAGAATTTTTAAAGCACGTGAAGAGTTGGTTCAAGTGGCTAAACAATATGATATTGATATTGTTTTCTTTGATGGACGAGGAGGCCCGCCTGCAAGAGGAGGGGGCAAAACGCATAAATTCTATGCGTCAATGGGAAAAAATATTACGACAAATCAAATTCAATTAACCGTTCAAGGGCAAACAATTAGTTCTAATTATGGAACGACCGCTTCTGCAAAATACAATATTGAACAATTGCTTCATGCCGGCATTTATGGCAAATTATTTAACGATAAGGAAAGCACTTTTACAAAAGATGAAAGCGAGTTGTTAGAATATGTAGGACGCATCAGTCATGAAAAATATGCAACTCTTAAAGAGAAGGAAAATTTTATGACTTATTTAGTAGAAGTCAGTCCACTTAAATTTTATAGTGAAACTAATATAGGCTCTCGTCCCGCAAAAAGAAACCAAGCAAAACAACTCACACTACAAGATTTACGTGCTATTCCTTACGTTGGAGCATGGTCTCAGATTAAACAAAATGTAACGGGTTATTATGGCTTGGGAACGGCACTCGCACAGTTAAAAGCTGAAAACAAATTTTCTTCTTTGCAAACCATTTATCAACATTCTGTATTTTTTAGAACCCTTATTGATAACTGCGAAATGTCGATGTGTAAATGTTATTTTCCGTTAACGCAATACTTGTCTAGAAATGAAGCCTATCAAGAAGTATGGCATGCTATTCACAATGAATTTTTGCTTACACAACAAATGATTTTAGAGCTGTCAGAAAAAAAAACATTAATGGAAGATAATCCTGTTGATAGAACTTCGATAAAAATGAGAGAGCGAATTATTCTTCCTTTGCTTGCCATTCAACAATTTGGGTTGATGCAATTGCGAAAAATGGAAGACGACGAATTGTCTAAAGACAGCCAAAGAGATATTGAACAATTGATTACACGCTGTTCTTTTGGTATCATCAATTCGTCAAGAAATTCTGCGTAACCGTTTCTCTGTTTATTTTTTTATTTCTGTTTCTGGTGTTGCACTTTTGATGGGCGCTTCACTTTGTTCTATTTCAAGCAATTTTGTATTTGCAATGTCTTGATACTGTTGTATTGATGCGTTTTTAATAATGCTTTTTAAAGTCGCTTTTGCATTAAATAAATCTTTCTGTTGTTTGTAAATATCAGCTAATAGTAAATAAGATTTGAGCACCAATTCATCATATTGATTGTGCTTGTCTATCACGACAAAAGCTTGTTTTTCTGCAAGTGTCCAATCTTTTAATGCATAATAAAAATTGGCATTGTCGTATGCGGCTAACGCAGAAAGCAGACTGTTATTATTGGATATTATTTTTTGGTTTTCACTAATTGCATTTTGGTAGAAGCTATCTTTTGCATACCGTTTTGCAGTCAAATAATGAAGCAGTGCAAGGTCTTGTTCTGTCAATTCTTTTTGTTTGTTCAATTCTTCGAGATAAGGATATGCGGCATTAAAATCATTGAGTTCAAAGTTTAACCATACAATACTTTTAAGTGCCATCGTTTTATTCTCTTCACTTTTTGTTTGCTCTAATAAAAGTGAATAATAACGCAAGCGTAATGGTTTGTTTGCTGTTGTTGTGTCTCGCATTTTTGTGATTAAAACTAAACCTCGTTCAGTATATTTTGGCTGGTTGTTCATTAATAAGCTATCGAGAAAACTATATGCCAAATTGGCATTTTTATAGTATGCAGAAATATTGAGCAAATAATACCACGCTTCATTTTTTCTATTATTTGTAGGAAATTTAGTCAGATAATCTTTGAATAATGCAAACGCATCGTTGTATTTTTTTTCTCGATATTTTATTTCTGCACTTCTAAAATAAAGAGAATCCGTATTTGTATCATCTGCATATTGTCCACTTTTTTTTGCTATGTTAATGAATGTTTCTACGTCGCCTTTATTAGAATATATTTCTTTCAAAAGCAATAATGCTTGTTCTGCGTCAGGTGTATTTGGATAATTATCAGCCACTTGTTGTAAATAATAAATGGCTTGCTTATCGTTATTTAAATTGTTGTATGACAAACCAATATTCAATAAGGCACTTGAACGCAAACTTTGAGCATCATTTAAACCTAAAATTTCATTAAAAGTTTGAATTGCTTTTTCAAATTCATTATTGGCTAATTGGGCATTTCCAATTTCTGTCAGAATGATTTTTCTGAAATTTGTTTCTGGATATGCAACGAGTAAATTTTGCAACAATTTGATTTTTTCATTTGGATTATTGATGCCAACGATGAGTGCATACTGATAAGCCGCGTAATCTCTGTTTACATTTGAAGCGTCTTGTGCATAGCGAAAATAAATATCACTTGCTTCAGCATATTTTTTACTCATCCAAAACATATCACCAAGCCTCAATAAAGCGTCTTTTTTTTGTGCAACGCTTTGGTTATCGTTTTCATTTGCATCAACAACATGCTTAAAATAAATCGCAGCTTGTGCATAATCTTGATACTTCATGTGAGTATAAGCAAGTTGATATTCAATGTTTGCAATAGTAGGAGAGGCGGTGGCAATGCTGAGGGCTTTTTGAAAATAAGGAACAGCACCAGCGTAATTTTCCTTTTGATATTCTATCTCTCCAAGGATAACATTTGATTTTTTTTCGTACAGATCACCTATTTGCAATTCTGCATTTTTGATGAAAAAGTATTTTGCACTATCTAATTTGTTCTCATGGAATAGTTCTAAGGCTCGCCCATAATAAATTTTAGATAACACTTTCTTGTCATAAATTTTTACGACATCAGTCATCAAATTGATAGCCGCTTTAAAATTATTTGTATTTGTATAAGTCAGTATTAGCAATTGTTTGGCTTCAACGCCGTGTTTGCTATTGGGGTATGTGGTAACTAATTTTTGCAAAGTTTGAAACGCAATATTCGACCGCCCTAAGTCTAATGACGTTTTTGCATACATCAATAAAATCAAATCATCAAAAGGCGATTTGATGGTATTGCTCGCACAATAAAATAAGTATTGGTAGGCTTTAGGAATGTTTTTTTTATTGAGATAAATTTGAGCCAAGATGAAATTGATTTCAAAATTTATTGTGTCATTGACGTTCGTTACTTGTGTTAATGTAGCAATCGCTTGGTCAAAACTATCGACTTTAAAATAGCTTGTTCCCAAATAAAAATTTTCTTCTGCGTCTCTTTTTTGTTCATGTGCTAGATTGCGAATCACTTTTGCGTACTGATTATTTTCAAAATACAATTTCGTGAGTAATCTTGTTAATTCACTTTCATATAAAAACTCTTTGTCTTGCGACAACTTCTCCTCTAAATATTTTTGTGTGTTGAGCTTATACTTCAAAGCATACAACAAATGTGCAATGTAATAAGGACAAATAAGCTCATATTTAGGGTTTGCTTCAATCAAATAAAAACCATTGAGAGCAACCTTAAGATTGTTATTGATTTTAATTTGTAAGTAAGAATAATAATAATAAGCGTCTGCGAAAAATGGATTGTTCAAGGAAACTTGACGCAAAAAATCAAACAATACAAATGCTTTTTCAAAGTCTTGTTCTTCAAAATAACTGTAGGCTTGAATAAATTTCAAATAGATGATTTGCTGTTGATTGAAATTTTCATAGCTTAATTCTTTTGTGTATTCGATAGCATTTTTATATTCTCTATTTAAGAATGTATAAACGCTCAATGCAAAGCTGAGTTTATCAACTAAAGGTTTGTTTTTTGTTGTACTGATGTAAGCAAGTGCTCTATTTTTGTAATCTTGATTATTGAGGTTCAACCCAAGAATGATATCGACGTACTCTTTTACTTGTTGTGCGTCTTGCTTGGCAATATTGTCCTTTGCTTCATTGACAAATTGGTTAAAAATTTGTTTTAAATAGAAATAAGAATTGATGATATTTTGATTTTGATAAAACGTTAAACTTCGATTGATTTTTTCATTGACATTATCGTACGAGCCGCTTAAATACTGCGCATGAAGTGAATTGTTGAAAAAAGCAAGAATGAAAAAACAAATACAAACAATAATCTTCTTCATAAGAATAAGGCAAACAAAAAATAAATAAGTGCGATTTTTTTAATCGTTTTAAGAGTGGTATAATTTCAATCAGATGCGATATCTGTTGAAGTTTTATTGTGAAAGAAAGTTGCAAAACAAACATTTTCAACACAATAGGTTTTCTTATTTTTTCACATTTGTTTTGTTTGTGCATTTTTAAATTCTTTTTTCCAACTTACATATGCTTGAATGGCAATTGCCAATAATACAACGTATTGAACGCATGTAATGGCATATCCTTTGTAATAAAACAAGCCGATAGAAATAATATTTACAATTATCCATAACAACCAATTTTCTATTTTTCGCAGTACTAATAATCCCATAGCAACATAAGATGCACCAACTACAAAAGAGTCAAAAAAAGGCACCGTACTGTCGGTTAAATATTCTAATCCAAAATAAAATATTCCCCATAATCCCAAGAGAGAAAGCAAGCCAATCCACTTTTCTTTTCTATTGCAATAACTAATTGCAATGACATTTATATTATCTGATTTTTTCTTTATCCAATTGATCCAGCCAATCAGGTTCATCACTGTGTAATACAAATTCAACACACATTCTCCATACAATTTACCTTCAAAACAAATGAAGATGTAAATCATCGTATTGCCTAAGCCAATGACAAACCCCCAATAACTATTTTTGTAAGAATAATAAACACCAATGATGCCGAATATTGTACCTAATAATTCTAATTTATTCATGTTTTATGCTTAAAGGAAAATGCTCTAAAATTGCTTGTTTTTGTTTAATTTGCTGTCTGAAATTGGAAAATATTGTGCTTGTTATGTTATTCTTGAATAACTAACAATATGCTATTTTATGTCTGCTGATTGATGTTTTTTTTCCGTGAACGTATTTTTTTATTATGCAAATTATTTTCATTTCTTTTAAAAAATTTACCAAACTCCATCGATTGTTTTTATCTTTTGTTATCGTGTATGGGTTATCGGCAATATTGATGCCTGTTTTTGCTCAACCCAAGCTGACTAAACAAAAAACTAAAAATGAGTTTATCATCGGCTATATTAAGAATGGCGAACTAAAAGTGTTTAAAAATTTGATTAAGAACAAAGTTCTCAATTTGAATGGAATTGCAGGGTTGCGCTATGTTTCAAAAGATACTTTTGGCTATACAGATATTAAAGGAAAATTTATTGCTAAGCCTGGTACTGCCGTTCGGTTTTATCTTGGAGAGCTAAGGATAGGAACTTTTTTGGCAGACACTTTATTATCTTATATTGATATGTCAGGAAACGTACAGAGCGATTTACTTCTTGCTGAAAATAGAAACAAAGCAGCTTTAATACAAAGTTTAGATCAAGATGGTAACCCTACAAACGGCATTATTATCGATACTGAATTTGTAGCACGTTATCTTCAAGGAGACTTAGCACGACAAATGGATTTTGATAGAGAAGATTTTTCTAATGGACTGCAACAGCTTGTTGCATTAGCACAACAGTCAGGCAAACAAATGACTTATGTTAGTCCAGAAAAAGCCATTGAAAGATTAGCTAATGGGTTGGGGTTAGATTATGAAGTCAAAGATTGTAATGAAAAATATGTTCAACCTGTGATAGAAGGTTGGTATTATGATGATTGTGCAAGCTGTCGATGGGAACAAAAAAAAGACGAAAATGGAAAAATGATATCTTTTACACAATATAATCAAAAAAATGAAATGGTTGTTAATTTGTCGAATTTTGAATACGACTATGTTGGCAATTGTCCTTCTCTGATTGTATGGGCAGAAACGGTTATGGCTGCTGGGTATCATTTTTATGAAAAATGGATTTATCAAACAAGTCCCGTTCCTCTTTTTAAAGAAACATACACATTTGAAGATAGAAACAAATTGATGGAACGATTTGGTTATGCCTACAACTCATCATTTTGGACAACCATTGAAACTGTATTTCGTGCTGATGGTGCAAAATCTGTTCAAGAATATGACAAAGAAGGTAAACACAGACTAAGAGTGAGCGAATATGATAACCAAGGAAAACGTACTTTTTACTTTTCTGATTATCATTATTATTCAAATGGCAATTTAAAATCTTTAACTGGGTATGATGCCAAAGGAAGGAAAAGTTATTATGAAGAATATTCTGAAACAAAAGCAAAAGAGAGAATCAAATTTGTCACTTTTGACCCTACGGGAAAGGTCTCTGGCTATACGGTTTTTAATAATTAGTCTTTTTATTTTTCTTCTCATTGTTGAATGAATGCCTTCCTATAAAATTGAAAATGGAAAAATTTGGGATATCGTTAGAAAGCAATGGCTGTATGCTTTTCCCGAAGAAGTTTTACGCCAACAAGTAATAAATTATTTAATACACGAAAAAAAATATCCGCTTGCATTTATTGCCGTAGAAAAAGAATTTTTATTTCAGCAACGTAAAAAACGATTTGACATTGTTGTTTACAATAGCGATTTTACACCACACATTTTAGTTGAATGTAAACAAAAAAAAGTGCCACTTGACCATCGTGTGAGTGATCAAATATTGCCTTATCTATTAGCACTTGCCCCGCAATATGTGGTCATTACAAATGGAGAAAGAATGCTCGTTTACAAAAGGAATAATGAAACGATAGAACAAATAGAAACAATTCCAACTTTTGATTTTATTCAGTAAAAAATAATTTTTCATTTTACTATGCAAGAACAATTTTCACAAGAAGACGAAGAAGAAGATTTGTCGCCCCAAGATGAACAAGGTTTATACGAACAATTTCGTGTTGTTGTTGATAAAGGACAGACACCGCTTCGGATTGACAAATTTTTACAAAATAGAATTCTTGGTGCAACGCGAAACCGTCTGCAACAAGGCATTGAAAAAGGAATCGTCCTCGTCAATCAAAAAACAACAAAGGCAAATTATTTGGTAAAACCCTTTGACGATATCATTGTCTATGCACAAGGTACAGAACATGATGACGAAATTGTTCCTGAAAATATTCCTTTAGATATCTTATTTGAAGATGATTATTTGCTCCTTGTCAACAAACCAGCAGGCATGGTTGTGCATCCCGGTTGCGGAAATTACAAAGGCACTATGCTCAATGCGGTTGCATACCATTTTGCCAAAAACAATTTAGACACAACAACTTTGCCTCGTCTTGGTCTTGTGCATCGTATTGATAAAAACACAAGTGGCATTTTAGTGTTAGCTAAAACTTTAGATGCCATTTATGGAATGATTAAACAATTTGCAGATCATAGCATCCATCGCCGATATATTGCTATGGCATGGGGAGATATGAAGCAAAATCAAGGGACAATAAAAGCACATATTGGAAGGCATCAACGCTTTAGAAAAAAATTTGACGCTTATCCCAATGGAGAATACGGTAAAGATGCGACAACACATTACAAAGTATTGCAACGATTCAATTATGTAACGCTTATAGAATGTCGATTAGAAACGGGACGCACGCACCAAATTCGTGTGCATATGCAACATATCGGACACAACCTTTTTAATGACTATGAATATGGTGGTGATAAAATTTTGAAGGGAACTGTATATAAAAATTATCAGTCTTTTATTCAAAAATGCTTTGATGCCATGCCAAGACACGCTTTACACGCCAAAGAATTAGGCTTTATTCACCCTATTACAAAAGAAAAAATGTTTTTTGAGAGTGAATTGCCAAATGACTTTGAGCAGTTGATTTCATTGTGGACAGCCTATACGTTAAGAAATAAAATGCTATAAAGAACACATCAATAATGGTTAATTGAGTACATCTGAACTGGCTTGAGGCTATGGCAAAGCAACTATCTATTTTATGACCACAAGGCTTCAACGGTTTGGGGCTTGGCGAAGTGGGGGATTTTGAAGCACTTACTTTCAATTTAGCACAAATGTACGTAAAAAGCACAAATGTTGAAGTTGGCACTGAAGCCCCAATTTCGCAAAACCGTTGTTAGCGGAAGTACCTTTTTAAACTAATTCTTTTTTCTTGGTTTTAGTCAATTTAGTAGTAGATTTTTTTGCTTTATAGTCAGCGATAAACTTACTTATTTCAGCTCTATCTTTGTCTGTCAAAGGTTCGCTTTGGATTAGAAAGTCAATGCCTTTAGGTTCTTTTATGTGTCCCATTTTGTTAAGATTTAAAATATTTATCAGTCAAAATTTTTGCAGAATGCGTTGGAATTATCATTTTATGTCCACCAAAATGATAAGCGTCCAAAGTTTCTTCATAATGTTTTATCAATCTTGTCTTTGCCGTAAATGACAAAAACCCTTCAAAACCAAATTGAAAAGAGAGTTTACAAGCATAAGCTACTAAATTTCCAGCAACACCTTCATAGAGTTTGTTTTTACCAATATTAAAAGGAGCGTTTTCGAGTAAATTCATAAAAATGTGGTTGCTTTCTCTTCGGATACTTATAATGTTAGGGTTTCCAACAATTGTCAATTTGTAAACTTCGTTTATTTCGTTGTCAAGCTCAGATTTCCAGTTGAAATTCCAACCATTCCTTTTTACTACTTGTTTACAGTCAGCAAAGGTAAATCTTGAAATTTCGGTTTGAAAACTATCTCCAGAAATAGTATTTTGGATAGAGTTAGTTAATTTATCCACTAAAAAATCGAGTTGTATTTCGCTTGTCATTTTCACAGGATAAATTTACAAAACAATTATCAGCCTTGCAAGTGTTAAGTTTCAGATAGTAGTGCGGTAATGGTATTCCCGCTAACGGCCTGGGGCTTTGCGAAGGTGGGGAAATCGAAGCACAAATGTTCAATTTAGTACAAATGTTCATTAGAATTCCAATGCTCAAATTTAGCACAAATGCCCCACTTTTGCAAAGCCCCTGTTAGGTGCAGTTTTTTTTCATTTTCGCATTTATTTTTGCGTATTTGAATTATTATTCTCATATTTGCAAAATAAAATGAATTCAAGTTATGTCTGAATGGAATAATAAAGTCAAACGAATACTCAAATCAGAGTTAGTAAAACGTGGTTTGTCCACCGAAGATTTAACCACTTTGTTAAACGAAAACGGTTGTACAGAAACGAAGTCAAGCGTTGATAGTAAAATTAGTCGTGGTACTTTTAGTGCTTCCTTTTTTATGCAATGTCTGTATGTCATAGGTTGTACAAAAATTGAAATTGAAGAATATCGCTCTACTTTTATGATTTCAGAACCGTCTGTTTTGATGGTTGCTGAACCTAATGTTGAATATAAAACTGTGAAAGATGACAACTAAATTAAAATTTATAGATTTATTCGCTGGTCTTGGTGGTATTCGTCTTGGTTTTGAGCAAGCCTGTCAAGATAGAGGAATTGAAACTGAATGTGTTTTAACTTCTGAAATTAAACCTTACGCAATACAAACACTAAAACATAATCATCATCACGAAAATTTTGTAGGCGATATTTTTCAAGTTAAAAATGAAGATATTCCGCTATTTGATTTTTTATTTGGTGGTTTCCCTTGTCAGCCGTTTAGTGCAAGTGGAAAACGAAATGGTTTTGCTGATACAAGAGGAACTTTGTTTTTTGAAATAGAAAGAATTATTAAATACCATCAACCAAAAGGATTTATCCTTGAAAATGTTGAAGGTTTGGTAAAACACGATTTAGAAAACAAATATGATGAAATTGGCAGAACACTAAAAACAATTTTAGATAAACTTGAAAATGAATTAAATTATCAAGTGTCTTGGAAAGTTTTGGATAGTATAAATTTTGGCGTTCCACAGTCAAGAAAAAGAGTTTTTATTGTCGGTACAAAAAATGAAAAAGTGTCATTAGATAATTTTGAGCCAACTTTTAAAGTTTTGAAAGATGTTTTAGAAAGTGGCAAACCAATAATGAAAACCGATTTCACTAAAAAATTACTTTCACATTTTACGGTTGAAGAACTTTATGGAAAATCAATAAAGGACAAACGTGGTGGCGAAAACAATATTCATAGTTGGGATATTGGTGTAAAAGGTGAATGTTCAAAAGACCAAATAAATTTGCTAAACAGGCTTTTTAAAGAACGCAGAAAAAAGCAATGGGCGAGTGAAATTGGTATTGATTGGATGGATGGTATGCCTTTAACTTTAAGTCAAATTCAGTCATTTTTTCCTGCCAAGAATTTGTTTGAAAATGTTGATGTAAAAGCACTTTTAGATGATTTGGTTGAAAAAGGTTATATAAAATTTGAACACCCAAAAAAAATAGTTTCTGAAAATACAGAGAATGGTGTAATTACTTCTCGTATATATGACGAAACAAAACCAAAAGGCTACAATATTGTAACTGGAAAATTGAGTTTTGAAATAAATAAAATTTTAAATCCTTTTGAAATTGCTCCAACTTTGGTTGCTACTGATATGGTTAAAATTGTTGTTCCCGATGGCAAAGGAATAAGAAAACTAACCATAAGAGAAGGTTTAAGAATTTTTGGTTATCCCGAAAATTACGAAATTCCTGTCAAAGAAAGTTTAGCGTTTGATTTATTAGGAAACACGGTTGTTGTTCCTGTTATCAAAGCCGTTGCAGAAAAAATTTTAGATGCTTTGGAAGTGTCGGAATACGAAATATTAGAAACAGAAAACGCAGGAATTAGAGTTTAATTCCTGTGTTTTCAAAATATTTTTTCTTTACGTTTTTCAACCAATTTTCGCTGTAACTTCCTGTACTGTGAGAATATTTTTCGAGCGTTTCAGAAATAGCATTTAGAAAAGTGATTTTATCTGCAAATGGTTTGTTCTTTGGATTTTTAGCATACCATTTTATAGGTCTTAAATTATATGGTTGGCTGTTTTTGGTTTGCATATTTACAGGATTTGCTCCCGAAGTTCCTGCCATTTCCCAAACTTTCATAAGCCATAAATTGTCCACACTCAAAACAGAATCAACCATTTTGTAACCGAAAATCAAATAATCTGCATCAAGTCTTTCAGGTTTGATAAGTAGAGATTTGTTGTAAGAGTCAAAATTTGCAATGTCAAAAGCTGGTGTAGCATTTGCATTGAATGTTTTGATTTCTAAAAACCCACTTTTGTCGTCTTCGGCTAGTAAAAAGTCTGGAAATTCTTGTGTGTTTACTCTGGTTCTAAAATAAAAGTTCTTTTGTTTTAGCCATTCACCAAGCCATTCTTGTAATAAGTCGCCAATTGCGTCTTTACCGTTATATTTTGCAGAAATACCGCCAAGTATGATTTCAACGCTTCCGATTTGTTCTTTTATTTTAAATTCGTTTAACAACAAATCATAAATTTCATTCGCTGTAACCTTTTTCTTTTCTGCCATTCTTCTGTCTTGATTATATTTTAAAATTGTCGCAAATGTACAAATTCTTCGTTGATGTTCGTTGTCGGTTGTGTCGGTTTTCGTAGCCTTGCACCTAACGGTTTTGGGCTTGGCGAAGGTGGGGTTTAGAAAGTATCAATGTTCAAATTTAGTACAAAAGCTAATAGAAAGTACAAATGTTCTGCCTAGTACTAAAGCCCCACTTTTGCCAAACCCATGTTGTGCGTTCGTTGTTTTTTCTTTCAAGTTATTGTTCTAACATTTTTTTCAGTCCGTCCATTACATAACCCCAATTTGTGTCTGAATGGTTATGAGTTTCTTGTGTTTTAAAACCTCCTTGAACTATTGTAAAAATTGTTCCGTTTCCGTCTGCCGTTAATTCGTATTTTATTTCTGAATAGTTTGCAGGAATATCTTCTGTTCCTGAAAAAGAACTCCAATAATTATAAAGTATAAATTTTTCGATTTCAATATCTATTATGTTTCCTTTGTCTTCGTATGATTTGCCTTCATAAATTCCTTTGTAAAGTATTGGACTTCCTATCTTCCATTCACTTATACATTCCGTTCCAAAGAAATATATTTTAATAAGTTCGGGATTTGTCAATGCTTCCCAAACTTTTGCAGTTGAAGCGTTAATATTAAATTGACTTTTTTAATGTTAATTCTGTTGTCATTTTATTTTGTCTGTTTGTTTATAAAGTAAAGCATTGTTGAAGAAATAATACACATAACAGTTGCTCCAATGTAAAGTGAACTGTCTTGTTGCGATATTCCTACGAAAAAGTCGCCAATGTTCATTACTAAAAAGAATAAGTAAGCAAGTGTCAGCATTGGAATTGATTTTTTCAATGTAGCAAAAGCGAAAATAAAACCTACTGCAAATTGTCGTGTCGCCCACATTTGTGTCAAGTAGCAAACACCTTTTGCATTTAGGTCAACTGTTTTCAATGCAGATTCTGGCGAAAATATCAAAGTTGAACTTACAATAAGTCCAAGTAATGCAAAAAGTCCTGATATAATTAGTATCCATTTTGGTATTGATTTCAAATTTTCTGTCATAATTTATTTGTTTTGTTATTTTGTTTTTGTTGTCTGTCTATGCGGTTCGGTACAATGACGCACAACACGTAAATATACGCAATAGTATATTTTTTTCATCTTAACAAAAATAATTTAAACCAACAATAATTTAATATTTTAGGACAAAAAATATTTATTTTACGCATTGCGTCTTTTTGTATATTTTTTCAAAAGATAAAACAAATTCTGCGACAGTTATTATGCTCAAATATTGATGCTTAAGGCTGTTCTATTCAAATGTTGCTTTATTTTTTTTACCAATTGTAAGCCTTTGAGTGGATTGTAAAAAACCGTCGATAATGAAAAATGGGTCGCCCCTAAGTTTTGATATTGTTTGACATCATCGAGGGTATAAATTCCTCCGCCTGCAATAAGGGTCATTTTAGAAATTAAATTGTTGCGGTCAAGTTGTTGTAATAATCGAATGTTTATTTTTTTTAAAATTTCTCCCGATACGCCGCCACGTTTTGTTGGATAGGTGTTTGATAAATGAAAGTGGGATATGCCTTGTTCCAAAAAACCTTCTATTGTAGGAATGGAACTTTCTTTGGGAGGAACTTTAATAAGTACGGTTTTAAATTGTTGTGTAAAGGGTAGAATGTCTTTGGCAATTAAGGGTTGTGTGAGTGTATTGGGGCAACCAACGTTAATTTCGATGTGTTGAAAACCATAATTATTGTTGGCTTTAAAATGCTGCAAAAAAAAATGCCAGTCTGCATATTCAATTGCCGCAATAGAAAGAATTTCTTTTTCGTTCGCTTGATAGCGAAATGCTGCAATGCCTTTTGTTCTTAAGCCAATTTTGTTGATCCAGCTATTTTTTCCGCAAACGGGGCGTATGGTTTTAATGGCTTGCGAATATCTGCCTTTACGGATAGGCACAGTAAGGCTACCGACAACGTTTGATGTTTTTGGAATATGTTTTATCCATTCTCCAAAAGGCGGAGAAATCAGAATATGTTCTAACATAATAAAACTAAAAAAGAAGAATGAAAATGTGGTTTGCTGTTTTTAAAGGCATAAAAAAAGTCAGGTAAAAAATGCCTGACTTTAGGGTATGAAATAAGTGTATTGTTTAGTTATAGCCAGCCATTCCAACTGTGTTTGGGCATGTGTTGCAAGTTACGCAAGTGGCTGCACAAGCGTTTAAACAAACAAGAACGCCGATAACAAAAAGGGCGATAAAAATGGTTGAACTTATTTTTTTTGTAACCATGGTAGAGCGTTTTAAGAGGTTAAAAATGAGTTGTGAATTAAGAAGTAGGTGCTTGTTCTGTTGGTGGATTTTCTGTTGCTACTGCTATTGGCGTGGCTACTGGTGTCGCTACAGGTTTTGGTGCTTGTGCTACTTTTTTCTTTGCTGCATTTTCTTTTGTTTTTGCAATAAACGCTTCATGGTCAGATAACCATTTTTCAAATTTTTGATTTGCAGTAGCAAGGTCAAATAATCCCTTTTTTACGCCTCTTAAAAGGTGTTTGTAAAATAGAACGCCTTTAAAAGATAAAATTCTTTGCACTGTTGGTGTTGCTTGTGCACCGTTTTCTAACCATTTAATGGCTTTTGCATTGTCTAAGGTGATTGTCGCAGGTACTGTAAGCGGATTGTAAGTGCCTAATTTTTCAATTGATTTGCCGTCTCTTGGTGAGCGTGTGTCGGCAGCAACAATAAAATAAAAAGGTCTTTTTTTTGATCCAAATCTTTGGAGTCGGAGTTTTACGGGCATCTTTAATAGAAATTTTAAATGCGTGAAGAAATATAGAAAGCGACTAAACTAATTTTTTTAGTCATAAAAAGAAAAGTGTTTATCGTACGGCTTGATTCACTAATTGTGATGCTTCGCTTAACAAAATGGCGGGTTGTACTTTTAGCCCACTTTCATCAATCAGTTTCTTGGCTTCTACGGCGTTTGTGCCTTGTAGTCTAACAATAATGGGAATGGAAATATTGCCGATTGATTTGTAGGCATCGATAACGCCTTGTGCCACACGGTCGCAACGAACAATGCCGCCAAAAATGTTGATTAAAATGGCTTTTACTTTGGGGTCTTTTAAAATAATTCTAAAACCTGCTTCTACTGTTTGTGCATTTGCACTACCGCCAACGTCTAAGAAATTGGCAGGTTCACCGCCGCTAATTTTGATCATGTCCATGGTTGCCATTGCCAAGCCTGCACCGTTGACCATACAGCCTACGTTGCCGTCTAATTTAACAAAGTTTAAATTGTATTTGCCTGCTTCAACTTCTGTAGGGTCTTCTTCTGTAACGTCTCTTAAAGCGGCTAAGTCGGGGTGTCTTAATAATGCGTTGTCATCTAAATTCATTTTACAATCTACGGCAATAATTTTTTCATCGCTTGTTTTAAATAGCGGATTGATTTCTACCATATTGCAATCTAACCCTACATAGGCATTATATAAATTGTTTACAAATTTGGTCATGTTTTTAAAGGCTTCGCCTGATAAGCCTAAGTTGAAAGCAATTTTGCGTGCTTGATAACCTTGTAATCCGCCTGAGGGGTGAACGTGTTCTTTGAAAATTTTTTCTGGGGTATTGTGTGCCACTTCTTCAATATCCATGCCGCCTTCTGTGCTATACATAATGACATTTTTACCCAAAGCTCTATCTAATAAAATCGATAGATAAAATTCTTTTGTTGGATTTGCACCAGCGTAATAAACGTCTTGTGCGATTAAAATTTTGTTGACCATTTTGCCTGCTGGTCCAGTTTGAATGGTTACTAAGGTGCCGCCTAATAAATTTTTTGCTGCTTCGACTAATTCTTCTGCTTTTTTAATTACGACTACGCCTTTTTGTTCTGTCCCTACAATTTTTCCTTTGCCTCTTCCGCCTGCGTGAATTTGTGCTTTGATAACAGCAAAGTTGTTATTGAATTTAACTTTTAATTCTCTGTATGCTTCTTCTGCTGCTGCTGGAGTGTCTACAGCAATACCTTCTTGAATGGGAACGCCATATTTTTTGAGTAATTCTTTGGCTTGATATTCGTGTAAGTTCATAGTAAATTTGTTTGAGTAAAAATAAATAAAGACAAAAGCAGGTGCAACAAATTAAGGAGATATTTTGAGTTGCGTTACACAAGAAAAAGGAAAAATGAAATAGGAGTACAAGAGACAGGAGAAACAATTTTGTTGAAGCCATTGTACTTTATGGCTTTTCGCTGCGTTTGTCAAAACCCCAGTATAGTTTTTGTTTGAGTGTATGGAGAAAAGTTTTTTCTGTAAAGCGAATGAGCTTGGCATTGAATTCTTCTTTTTTAATTGCAATTTGAATGTTTTTTGCAAATTGATAATGCCGAGAGTCTAAAGAACAAGTATATTTATCACTGCGTGTTTCGATGGTAAATGCAATGACAGATTTTTCTGAAACAATAATTGGACGAGAATTTAAATTGTGTGCGGCAATGGGCGTAATAATAATTGAATGAATGTCAGGAAACACAATTGGTCCATTGCAGCTGAGTGAATATCCTGTTGAGCCTGTGGGCGAAGAAATGACAATTCCATCACCCCAAAACGATGTTAAATATTCGCCATTTAAATAAGTGTGAATGTTGAGCATAGAAGAAAAATCTGTGGCATGAATGACGCAATCATTCAACGCATAGGGCATATTGTTAAATTGATCGGTGCCTTCAATACTTGTGTCCACGTGTAATAACATGCGTTCTTCAATAAAAAAAACACGGTCTAATAAATTATTAAATAAGGTTTGCAAATCTTCTTTACCCACTACAGCAAGAAAACCAAGTCTGCCAAAATTGATTCCTAATACCGGAATATTTCGACTTTTAGAAACTACGTCTAACAATGTACCGTCTCCGCCAAGGCTAACAATCAATTCAATGTCGTCTTGTTTTAAATTTTCGGTATGCTGAAACGCTTCAAATGTTGCCGTTGAAGTAGCAGGTAATAAATGTTTGACTTGGTGAAATAAGTGCCGATGAATACAACATTCAAAAGGGAATTTTGAAATTTGTTGAATAAAATGTTTTAAGTCTTCTTCAGTAATTGAATTTTGTTGACGTGCGTATAAGGCTATTTTCATAAATAATGAGACGATTATTTTTGACGTGCAAGTAAAGTATCTATTTGATTAAAACCGTAAACCTACGCCCAATTCGACTGCGAGAGGTTTTGGTGCGTCTGGCGTATAAGCAAAAGAAAAACGAAAAGGAATAAGAAAAATAGGATTACTGATATAAGCTCCTTCATAAATCATATCTACACCCATAGACCGAAAAGTAGCCGACTTTGTTGTTGTTGCATAAGCGTTATCAGAAAATAAATTGAAGCGAACAGCTTTAGAATATTTTGGGATTAAAAACAAGGTGATATATTGAAGCCAATTCGGTGTTTGCCAATCTAATGATAAAGGACTTGTCAGATAATTGACTGATGCACGATATAAGTTTTGATGGGCAAATGAACCATAACCTTTAGGATAAGAAAGTAAATTTCCTAACTCTGCCGATGCTGCATTTCTTTTTTCTGCATTGAGTGAAAACACAAACCTGTCTTGATGTGAAAAAGCAGGAAAAACAAATTCGCTTCTGAGTGTAATTTGTTGAAATAAATTTGTTGTGCCGCTTTTTGCAAGTCCTTGGCTGTATGTAACCGTAATGTTTTGACTATTGCGAGCGAGTAAATCAGCGGGTACAATTGCACTAAATGCGTGAACAAAACGAAGTTGATGAATCAAATAAGAAGATTGCATGGTAGCCCTTTCGCTAATCACAATTTTGTTTGTTGTTCTGTTAAAAGCAAATGTTGTAGGAATGTCAATTGAATAATTATTCTGCCAATGATGTGATAGCGATAATTGTGTATGATGCAAAGCCTGTGAAAAATTAAAAGGAAATAATACCCCTAAACTTAATGACTGTGTTTGCCATGACAACAATAGGTCTTGTGTAGAATCTCCTTTGGGGCTTAAACCAGGTTGTAGTTTAAAAGTGTGGTTTACGTTTCTATTTTGTAGGGTATAATTTGCAGAAAAGCTTGGAAAGAATTTTTGATAAGCAATCGATACGCCTGTCAACAATCCGTTTTCAGAATTTGAAATGCCAATAAAAGGATTCACTTCAATACTGTTCATCAAGTCTGTTCCTATTAAAGACAAGCCTAATCCATTGTTGTTGAGAGACGTAGAAGTTGTTGGTAACCAAGAATGAAAACGAAAATTCGCTAAACCCTGATATGGCTTTGAAGGATAGTTTGTAAAAGGTATTTTTTGAAAGCTATCCAAAATAGAATGACCTGCTTCTTGCTTTTGCAAAGCGTCATGATAATTGATGATTTGTGTATTCCAACGTTTGGTTGAAGGCAACTTTTTTGTTTGTAGTTGCTTTACAATTTCGTAGCCTTTGCTTGTATAGTGGCTATAGTACAAGTCATTTGTAGCTTTGTTCCAAAATGGAAAATCTGCACCTATTTTGTCTGAGGTGATTTGTGTGCTTACTTTTTTTTCAATATCATAAACAAAAATATTGTCAATGCCAGACTGTGTATTATGATAATAAATCGATTTGTCTTGATCGCCAAAAACAGGATTTGAAAAAATAAACTCTTCATGTTTTTGTATGATATCTTCTTGGTCTGTAGCCAAATTATAGATGCTCATTTGCACTTCGTTTTCCTTCGTTCTTTTTGTAAAAACGAGTTTGTCGCTGTTTTTATTCCATGAAATATTGCCAATAAAAATCTCATTAGAATTGAAGCATTTTTTTTTCGTCATGCCTGTTTTATCTAAAATAGATAAAACGCAATTTCTGTTTTCATCAAATGATACAGCCGCAATTAAATTGCCATTCGGACTTAATGCAGCCACGTAATATTTTGTTTTATGTGTCAGTTGTATTTTCTTTTTTGTCTGTAATTGATACAACATAATAACGCCAAAATCTTTCTCACTAAAAATTTTATCTGCCTTTTGTTCTACCCATACAAGTTCTTGTGCATTGCTGATATCGAGAGGGTTGTCTTGAATAGGTTTATAAAACAACAAGTGTGTTTTTATGTTTTTTTTTATATTGATTTTTACAAGTGCATTCGTTTGTTGCAAGCTATGATGAACAGCAATACATTCCGTTTCATTGATAAAATTTGGATAAGTGAAATTTTCAAAACGCTTTTTGCTTGGCGTAATGACTTGAAATGCTGTTGTGTCTAAAAGAGCCACTTGTACTAAAGTTTTATGTTTCAAATTTTGCGAAAAATTTTCAAATACTTCTTCCTTTCGTTCATGTGTTAAGTATTTTAAATTTCTTTCCCAGCGAATATTTTGGAATAATTTATTCCATATGTGTGTGCCATATTTTTGTCTTAAATAGGCATTAAAAAAATATCCCAAAGCATAATGATTTGGATAGAAGTTTTTATATGATTGATAAACAGTAGGTGCATATTGAAGCGGAAGACTGTCCAGTAACATGGCTCTGTAATGCTGACTGAATGAGGGTAAACGACCTCTTCCACTTTTGCTGAGTGCGGTTTCTGTTACGACTGCGTCGCCTTCATAAAACCAAGGAGGCAAGAAGAGTAATTGAAAGGCGTGTCCAATTTCTCCAAAAAAAAGATTCGGCAAAGTGGACCCAGATTGTTTGATTTTTTCAAATTGTACCATGTGCCGCATTTCATGTAAAGCCAAATCTTGATACCATTCTGTTGCACCCATTGCAATATTGCCAGGTTGATTATACCATTCTGATTTACGCATTGCCAAAGTTACGTATGCGTTTGCGGTCATGTTTTGATTGGATAAAATCAATGGAAATTTTCTCCATTTTGTGAGTGATAAACTTTTTGTTTCGTACGGAAAAACATACTCGCAAAGGTTCGCCACGCGCTGTGCTTCTTGTGTAATTCCTTTTGGATAAATAATTGTAAAGTGAGGCGTAGTGATTTTTTGTAAATCTAAATGTGTGGGATAGGGCGGAATGTTTTGTGCTGCAAGAAAAAGGCTGTTGCTAAGGCAATACAGTAAGGTCAATGTAAATCGCATGAGGATATTTTTTTGATTGCTATGCGTCATTAAAGTTGTTTCATGGTGATATAAAAAACTTTTTCTAAGGCTTTTTCTGTCCACCATTTTTTTCCCATTGTAGTCATTCGGTGCGTTTGCCATTTTGTTGTAGGAAAAAGTTGGGTATGGTTTTTACCTTCTGGTATTAGAATGGGTAAATTGAAATCTAATTGACATTGTTCCCAACGAAAAACAACTTCATCATTTTTGAAATAATACGTCAATTCGGGAATCTTGTTTTGTCTTAAATACTGATTGAATACGGGTTGGAAATTGTAATGATAAAAATGACAAAATTCTTTTTCTATCATTTGTGTTGTAACAATTTCATGGTAAAATTTTTTATTTAAATGGCGTAAAAATTGTCTGAATTTTTCATCGTCATAAGTTGCATTGCGTAGCGTATGAATAAGATTTCCGCCTTTGTAATACATATCTCCATTACTCTCTTCATTGATGCCATAATTGCCAATGATGGGTTGTTTATTTCCAATATTATTCCGAATGCCAAAACAATATTCATTGCTTGCTTTATGCCCAGATAAATATTCTGTAAATAAAGTTTCACTATAATTTGAAAACGCTTCATGCACCCATAAATCAGCACGGTCGGCGACACTGATATTATTTCCAAACCATTCGTGTCCTGTTTCGTGAACTAATATAAAGTCCCACAATAAGCCCCATTTTGTTTTGCTTAAATCTTTGCCTTTGTATCCATTTTTATAGCCATTGCCATAAGCAATTCCGCTTTGATGTTCCATCCCCAAAAAAGGCGTTTCTATAATTTGATAACCATCTTCATAAAAAGGATACGCCCCAAACCAATATTCAAAACAACGTAAAATGGGTTTAATGATTTTGAATTGCTGCTTTGCTTTTTCTATATTGTGGTGTAGCACCCAATAACGTAGTGAGAGCAAGCCTTTTTCTCCTTGAAAAGTGTCTGAAAAATGAGCAAATTTTCCAATCGTAAAATTGATGTTGTAGTTATTGATAGGGTTTTTGACTTGCCAATTCCACGTCGTTGTTTTTGTGTTTTCGTCAGTACTACTTTTTATCAATGTGCCATTTGAAACTGCTGTTAAAGTGTCTGGCGTAGTAATTGAAATGTCCATTCCTTTGTTCGGTTCGTCGCTCAAATGATCTTTACAAGGATACCAAAGCCAAGCTCCTTGCCCTTGACAAGCAACAGAAATAAAAGGTTGTTGTAAAGAATCGGTTGTCCAAATTACGCCACCGTCCCAAGGTGCATTTTTTGCTTCTTGTGGTTTTCCATGATAATAAATGCGAATCTTTTTTTGTTGGTGCTTTAAAATACTTTTTTGAAAAACTATGAAATTGGTATTTGTATCTTTCTTAAATACAATGGGAATCAATTTTGTAATTCTTTTTTTTGAAAATACTTCGACTTCAAAAACGCTGTCAATGTGCAATTTTTCGTGTAAATCAATTTGCATGATATGCCCCGTTTGTATGGCATTAAATTCTATTTCAACGCTTCCAATAATTGTTTTATTTTTTATATCTGGCGTAATGGCAATGCCATAATGTTGCACGTCCCACCAAGTTCGGTATCGATTCAAACTGCCTCTTAAACTGTCTGATAATGTGTATTTTTTTTCATGTTCAGTTGGTTCTAAATTATTTTTATTGGACTGAATAGGTTTGCTGAATAAACTATTGATAGAAATCAATAATACCCACGATATTGTAATAAAATGAAAAATGAAATAGCGATTGGGCATATAAAAATGAGGGTTGATAGAGAACCAAGAAATTGTAACGAATAAAATTATTTTTCCCCACTATTATTTTCTTTCTTAACAAAAAAATGGATACTATTTTAGACTTCATATTTTAATCAACCGACATTTTAATTTTCAACTGTGCCTCATTCTCCGCTTCATATTTATATCAATAGTTTTTCTTTTAAAAAAGGACTTCCCCAAGATGAGACCGAACACGGCGGCGGTTTTATTTTTGATTGCAGGTGGATTGATAATCCTGGCCGCATAGACAGCTATAAAAAACTCACTGGTAAAGATCAAGCAGTGCAACAATTTTTGCTTTCACAAACAGAAATGCCCTTTTTTTTAACACAAACACAAGGCTTATTAAAACCTGTTATCGACAAATACATACAACGTGATTTTGCTTATTTGGCAATTCATTTTGGATGCACAGGCGGGCAGCACAGGTCTGTTTTTGCGGCTATTGCAACACAACAATTTATTCAAACACATTTTCCTGACACTACAATTCATGTAAACCATAGAGAGCAATCTGCTTGGTGATTTTTTTATTGATTATTTTTTTTCTTTTTCTAACTATGTATTCATTCCCTTTTTCTCCTCGACACATTGCACCAAAACAAGAAGACCTTAAAATAATGCTCAAAACAATTGGTGTAAAAAATTTGCAACAGTTAATACAAGAGACGATTCCCGCAGACATTCAACGCCAAACTTTTCAATTAGACAAACCTAAAACAGAACAAGAATATATTAAGGCGATGCAAAAAATTGCAAGCCAAAATAAAGTCTATAAAAATTTTATTGGACAAGGATATTATGGCACGCATACGCCGCCGATTATTTTGCGTAACATTTTTGAAAACCCTTCTTGGTACACGGCATACACTCCTTATCAAGCAGAAATTAGTCAGGGTAGGATGGAGGCGATTTTGAATTATCAAACCATGGTTGCCGACCTTACGGGCATGGAAATTGCCAATGCGTCTTTGTTAGATGAAAGTACGGCGTGTGCCGAAGCCATGACAATGGCAAAACGTCTTGTTCAAAAAAATCATACAGCAGAAAAAAATAAATTTTTTGTAGATGAAAATTTATTTCAACACAATAAAAATGTTTTGATTACACGTGCTGCACCTTTACAGATTGAATTGGTTTTTGGAGACTATAAAACAGTGCCGATTGACGAACATTTTTTTGGTGGCATTGTACAATATCCTAATCAATACGGTAGCGTAGAAGACTTTAGCCTTTGGATAAAAAAACTCCAACAAGTTGGTGCATTGAGTGTTGTTGCAACAGATTTACTCGCCTTGATGTTACTCAAAAGTCCTGGAGAAATCGGCGTTGATATTGCTGTTGGTAATAGTCAAAGGTTTGGTGTTCCCTTAGGTTTTGGAGGACCTCACGCCGCTTTTTTTGCAACTAAAAAAGACTTTATACGAGAAATTCCAGGGCGCATTATTGGAGTTTCTGTTGATGCAATTGGCAATATTGCTTATCGCATGACATTGCAAACTCGCGAACAACATATCAAAAGAGACAAGGCAACATCTAATATTTGTACTGCACAAGCACTCCTTGCTATCATGGCTTCAATGTATGCAGTGTACCACGGTAAGGCAGGATTATTATTGATGGCACAAAGTATTCATCATTATGCGTATCAATTTCAACAGTTTTTGCAACAACAACATTATACGCTTGTAAATACAAATTTGTTTGATACAATAACGATAAAAACAAATGAACAGTCTCCTTTTCAAGTTCAACAAATAAAAGAGCGTGCGGCACAAGCAAAAATGAATTTGCATTTTCATAACCATGATACCATTAGTATCAGCTTTGATGAAACAACAAATGTCAGTGATGTTGTTTTATTGAGTAAAGTGTTTAGCAACCAAAAAATTGTTTTAAAAAAAATCAATGCAAAAAAACCGACTGTGTTTTTAGCACAAGATTTAATACGCAAACGAGACTGTTTAACGCATCAAATTTTTCATCACTATACTTCAGAAACGGCACTTTTGCGGTATATTAAACACTTAGAAAATAAAGACTTGTCTTTAGCAGATGCCATGATTCCACTTGGTTCTTGTACTATGAAATTAAATGCAACAAGTGAAATGATCCCCCTTTCGTGGAAAGCATTTACTGACATTCACCCTTATGCACCCTTAGAACAAGCACAAGGTTACATGACGATTATCGAAACATTGAAAAAATATTTACAAGAAATAACAGCTTTTGATGACATTAGTTTTCAGCCTAATTCTGGTGCACAAGGTGAGTATGCAGGCTTGATGGTAATTAGAGAATATTTTAAATATCACCAACAAACACAGCGTCATAAAATTTTAATTCCTGTTTCGGCACACGGCACAAATCCTGCAAGTGCAGCAATGTGTGGCTTTGATGTGATTGTGGTGCGTTGCGATGAAAAAGGCAATATTGATGCCATTGATTTGAAAGAAAAAGCAGAACAACATCAAAATGAATTAGCCGGCTTAATGATTACCTATCCATCAACACACGGCGTGTATGAAGAAGGCGTTCGAGCGATTTGCGAACTTGTTCATCAACATGGTGGCTTAGTTTATATGGACGGTGCAAACATGAATGCACAAGTAGGACTAACTTCTCCTGCACATATTGGAGCTGATGTTTGTCATTTGAATTTGCATAAAACATTTTCTATTCCACACGGCGGTGGCGGACCAGGTATGGGACCGATTGGCGTGAATAAAAAATTAGCTCCCTTTTTACCTCAACACCATTTGTTGCCAAAAACCAATAACGACAATACACTTGGAGCCGTTTCTGCCGCACCTTTTGGCAGTGCTTTGATATTGTTGATTTCTTATGGATATATTCAATTACTCGGAACAGAAGGGTGCAAAAATGCCAGTGTTTATGCCATTTTAAATGCAAATTATATCAAAGCAAAAATTCAACATGCTTTTACGCCACTTTATGTTGGGCAAAAAAATAGGGTAGCGCATGAGTTGATTTTAGATTTGAGAGAATTTAAAAAAACAGCCAATATCGATGCAATAGATGTTGCAAAGAGATTGATTGATTTTAGTTTTCACCCGCCAACATTAGCTTTTCCAGTTCCTGGAACAATTATGATAGAACCAACCGAAAGCGAACCCAAAGAAGAATTAGACCGTTTTTGCGACGCTTTGATTTGTATAAGAAAGGAAATTCAAGAAATTGAAGAAGGTCAATACCAACAAGATGACAACGTGTTGAAAAATGCCCCACACCCAATTCAGAGTATTGCAACAAGTGATTGGCAAAAAAAATACACTCGCGAAAAAGCAGTCTATCCACAAAAATATTTGCAACAAAAAAAGTTTTGGCCTCGCATTGCTCGTATTAATGATACGTATGGCGACAGAAATATTTTTTGTACTTGTCCCAGTTTAGAGCTGGAATAAAATCGCCTTTCAACGATAACAATTAGAATACAACTGTATCTTTCATTTTTACCTTTTTTCTCATCGCTAATTATTTTATGGATATTTTATTTCTCATTTTACAGATAGGTTCTTTTATTTTACTCGCCATCACCTTTCTTCTGATTGTAAAACAGAAAAAAAACATTTCTCCCACTCCAATTATTCCACAAACACCAGCTCAAACAATCATTAAAAACCCAGATAAAACGGCATTAAATTACAAGTTACAAGCCTATGAACGCTTGATTTTATTTTGTGAAAGAATGTACCCGCCGCAATTGATTTTAAAAACATACAACGCAAATTTTAGCGTAAAAGAAATGCAAGCCATTTTAAATGAAACGATTCAAAAAGAATTAGAACACAACATTACACAGCAAATTTACGTCAATCATAAAGTATGGAAATGGATGATAACCGTAAAAGACAACCACCTTTTTGCCATCAATGCCATAGCTGATGGAAGTAAAAATTTGTCGCCTGCGATGTATGTCAAAAAAATCATAGAATATTATGATGGCAATGAATTGAGAGAGCAACATTTATTATTATTAGACGCTATTCAGCAAGAAGCAAAATTGATTTTAAAATAAATCCGAATGATAGAAGTCAATCATATCAGTAAATCTTTTTCAGGAATAAAAATTTTAAAAAATATTCATACCACAATGGAAAGTGGAAAAATGAATATGATTATTGGAAAAAGTGGTGGCGGAAAAACGGTATTGATGAAAATTTTGTTAGGGTTATTTGAACCCGACGAAGGAGATATTTTATATGACAACATTTCCTTTTCTAAGGGAACAAAAGAACAAAAAAAACAATTGATGTCAAAAATAGGAATGGTCTTTCAAGGGTCTGCTTTGTTTGATAGTATGAGCGTTTTGGAAAACGTGATGATGCCTTTAAACTTTTATAGTAAAGATAAATACAACGTCAAACTTCAACGTGTAAAGGATAGTTTGAGTCGCGTGAATTTGACACAAGCCATTGAAAAAAGAACGAATGAATTGAGCGGAGGAATGAAAAAAAGAGTTGCTATTGCAAGAGCTATTATTTTAAATCCAACTTACTTTTTTTTAGATGAACCAAATTCTGGTTTAGACCCTCAAACGTCTATTCTCATTGATCAATTGATACACGAATTGACCACAGAAAAAAAGATGACCACGATTGTCAATACGCATGACATGAATTCTATTTTAACGATGGGCGACAATATTAATTTTATGTCGCAAGGAAGTTTATTGTGGCGTGGACATCATTCTCAAATTGAACACAGCGACAATTTGTTGTTGAAACAATTTGTCTTTGCCAATCGCTATGCTTCGTTAGAAATATCTTAAATAAAACATTTTGAAGCCTTTATTTTTTATTGCTAAACGCTATTTTGTTTTTAAAAAATCGACGCATATCGTCAATGTAATTTCGTGGATTAGCATTACGTCTATTGCCGTTTGTACAGCGGCACTCATTATTATTGCAAGTGTATTTAATGGAATTGATGGACTTATTAAATCGATGTATAATAATTATAGTCCAGCATTAAAAATCACTCCACAAAAAGGAAAAATTATTACCCTGAACGATACACTTAAAAATTATTTAGAAAACAAAAATCACTTTTCTAATGTATCTTATACCGTTGCTTTGGACGCACTCATTCAAAGTAATCAGGCCCAATTGATTTGCAAATTGCAAGGCATTGATAGTAACTTTCAAAATAAAAAATTCAAGTCTTTATTTCTCCGAAATGGTGCTTATTTATATCCAGAGTATGCCGATAAATCTGCAGTATTATTAAGTACCGTTATGGCACGTTCTTTGGGTATTGATGTTGAAATGGGATTAGGTGAAGTGAGCCTTTACACAACTCCCGTTTTTTTACAATCTATGCAATTAGAACAAGAGTTAAAAACTTCTTATTGCCTGACTGTTGGCACGTATCAAATTCATAAAGACGTTGATATGCAATATTGTTTTGCCCCTTTATTGTTGGTGCAAAATTTGAGCGGACTGAATGCCAACCAATTTACAAGCATTGATGTTTTTGTCGATAGTATAAAACAAAATAACCTGCCTTCTATAAAAAAAATGATTCAACAATTAGCCCCTTCACAAAGTCTTTTGATTGAAAATAAATTCGAACAAAACAAAAATCTATTTGCTATTTTAAGCTCAGAAAAACTCATCATTTACCTCATTTTATCTTTCGTTATTTTTATTGCAGCTTTTAATATTGCAGGCACAATTAATTTGTTGATGATGGAAAAACGAAAGCAAATTTATCTTCTCCAAACATTTGGCTATTCATTTCTTCAAGTCAAAAAAATCTTTTTGTATTGCGGTTTTTTGTATGGCATTTTAGGTTTAGTAGGTGGCTTATTGTTGGGGAGTTTGATTTGTTTATTGCAACAACATTTTCACCTTATTCCCATTCAGGGCGATTTTGTTATCCATTATTTTCCTGTTGAATTTCGTGCCACAGATTTTTTTATCATCAGTGGTATTGCACTTTGTATCACTTTCTTTGCAAGCCAATATGCAATATGGAAGTTGAGAAAACAATTTAAAGTGAAAATACAACTTCAACAAATTAACTGACCATTACACTAAAAATTTTCTCAAAATATCTTGATTGCAAAAATCGCCTTTCCCCTCTTCGGTACATTTTTTAATCGAAGGAATTCCCAAATAGAGCAAGTCATCAACCCATTCTTTCACATTTAATTCTTGCTCATTAAAACCAATATAATACATATCAGGGTCTGTTTCATTGGCATTATATTCTATTGGATTATTCACCATTTTGACAATTATATTGGCTTCGTCTAAAATGGGGATTGCAATATCACTTGTACACCTGTCGCAGCTACTTTGAATACTTCCATAGAGACTAAAATGAAGTAGAAAAAAGTTCACTTTTTTTGTGATGCTCACTTCCATGTTCAGTTCTTTTACGGACACATTTTCCATATCTAAAGCATCGCAATTATCTTGTGAAAGCTCATAAGCGAACAACGCAGGAATGTCCATTTTTAATGTGCCAAAAGGAATTGAAAAGTGGTGAGGTCTTGTAGAATTATTCATTGTTTTATTTTTTTAATTGTTTGTGCGAACCATCGCAATAAGGCATTCGTTTTGATAAGCCACAAAGGCAATCACTTAAGCCCTTTCCATTTAAAATTCGAGGTATGCAGTTTTCTACTCTTGCAATTCTTGTTGTTGCCTGTTTGGCAGAAGAAAAATGCAATAAATATTCCCTTTGCCTTCCCGGTGTTAAAGTATAAAAAGCTTTTTGTAATGCAGGTTGTTGTTTGAAAGCAAGCACTAATTCATCAGCAAGGACAAACTCTGCCGTTGTCTTTTGAGGCACTTTTAATCCTTGTTTTTCTATTTCAATTGCTTCGTTTAAATATTCTTTTATGATGTGCTTCAGTTGTAGAATTTCTTCTACAGTAGCTCCTCTTATTTGCCTTCCTGATTGTACATTTTTAGTTTGTTGGACGAGAATATTCTTTTTGTCAGACAACAAGGCTCCTTTAAAAAAAGAAATTGCACAATACATTTTAAATCCGTGAATGATAGCAATATTTCCACCATTGAAAGTATAGCAAGGATGTCGCCATTTAAATTCTTCTGTCAAATTACAACTTACGGCAATCGTACGCAATGCTTTCATTTCCGCTTGCCACTTTTGTTCCTTGTTGAAAAACAAGTCCAATTCTGTTGGGTTATGGTGCTGAGGCATTGTTGATGAAAAAATAGAGAATGAAAACGAAGACAAATTTATTTTTTATGAAATGATAAAAAATAAAAAAGTAAATACGAAGAAATAGTCAAATGATATTACATGTAAAGTTGTAGCATATTTTTTTACTTTTCTCCTCTTTTTGTTTTCTCTTCAATACGCTATGCAAAAACTTTTTATTGCCACAATTTGTTTATTCTTAACGGGTACGTTGTTTTCTCAAAATGAGATGAAAAGTAATGACATAGAAGCAAAAAAAATTTTACGAATACTAACAGAACAAATCAAAAATTATTCGTCGTTGAAATTGAACTTTTCGCTCAAACTCGAAGTCTATAATGGAAAAATTAAAATACTCAATGAGAAAAAAGGAACAGTATGGATGAAAAAAGAAAAATATAAAGTTGATATTGATGAACAAGAAATTTTTTGTAATGGAACAAGTGTTTGGAATTATGACCATAAAACAAAAGAAGTTCAAATTACAACGCCTGACCCTGCAAACAAAATGATTACGCCACAAAAATTATTGAGTAGTTTTTATGATGACAATTTTTTGTATCGCTTAAATCCGCCCGTACGTTTGCAAAAGCAATTGTATAAAGAAATTGAAATGACGCCGATTGATAAAAGCAAACCGTTTTTTAAAATTTACGTTTACGTGGCTGAAAAAAAGAAGGGAAATTTACAAGTGTATCAAATTAAAGTTTTTGAAAAAAATGGGAATAAATACACTTATACCATGAGCAAATTAGTAGAGAACAAAAAAATTGATGATGCGTTTTTTGAATTTAAAACGGCTAACTATCCTCATGTAGAGGTTGTAGATTTAAGATAAAATAAGAGATGGAAATATGTTTCCACCTTCAAATTTTTATCGTCAATTTTTAAGTAGTAGGGCTTAAAAAAAGAGAAGCCATTTTTACTATACACACTTAGTTTTCTTTTTGTTTTTATCATTTTCAAACTGTTTCAAATAGTAAAATACATTTGTTTGTATGGAAAAAAAATATTTAGAAAACCTCAACGAACACCAAAAAGAAGCTGTTTTACACACTGAAGGACCTTTAATGATTATTGCTGGTGCTGGCAGCGGAAAGACAAAAGTCTTAACCCATAGAATTACACATTTATTGGACAAAGGTGTGAGTCCATTTCAAATTTTAGCACTCACATTTACAAATAAAGCGGCGGCAGAAATGCGTTCTCGTATAGAAAATTTATTGGGCAATAACAATGCCAAGAATTTGTTTTTGGGTACTTTTCATAGCGTATTTGCAAGAATTTTAAGAGCAGAAGCGACGCACTTAGGCTATCCAAGAGACTTTACTATTTATGATGTTGACGATGTTGCGTCTTTAATAAAAACCATTCTGGGTGAAATGGATTTAGATGACAAAGTGTATAAGCCTAAGAAAATTTATGGTAAAATTTCTCAGCTTAAAAACGCATTGATTACCCCAAAAGAATATCAAGAAGCATCAGAAAATATATCGAGAGATCATGCAGCAAGAATTCCCGCTTTTGCTCAAGTGTATCAAAAATATATTGACCGATGTTTTAAAAATGGTGCAATGGATTTTGATGATTTGTTATTGCAGATGTATTATTTGATTAAAAATATCCCTGATATGCAATACAAGTATCAAAATAAGTTTCAATACATTTTGATAGACGAGTACCAAGACACGAATACCTTACAATATGATATTGTGAAAATTCTTGCAGCAAGACACGAAAATATTTGTGTTGTTGGAGATGATGCACAAAGTATTTATGGCTTTCGAGGTGCGACAATTGACAATATTTTAGAATTTGAAAACGATTATGAAAACGTAACAAAAATTGTTTTAGAACAGAATTATAGAAGTACACAAAACATTTTAACCGCAGCCAATTCAAGTATCGAGAATAATACAAAGCAGATTGAAAAAACATTATGGACATCAAATGGAGAGGGAGAAAAAATTAGTTTGATTACACTCAAAGATGAAAATGAAGAAGGCAAATTTATAGCAGATGCCATTTCGGAACAAAAAATCAGAAATCATTTTTCTAACAATGATTTTGCTATTTTATATAGAACAAATGCACAAAGCCGTTCATTTGAAGAGTATTTAAGACGCTACAATATTCCATATCAACTTTTTGGGGGAACAAGTTTTTATTCACGAAAAGAAATCAAAGACGTCATTGCCTATTTGAAATTTATCAATAATCCTCAAGATGAAATTAGTTTAAAACGCATCATCAATTATCCTGCACGCGGCATAGGCAAAACAAGTATAGAACATATTGCCATTGTTGCCAATGAAACAAATTTGACCATGTGGGAAGTTATCAAGACAGCACCACAGCATGGTTTTAAAAACAATGCACTTGGTGCATTGAAAGATTTTGTTACGATGATTACGTATTTTCAGACTTTAGAAAAAAACACCAATGCTTATGAAGTTGCTCTTGCAGTGGGTTCTCATACAAAATTGGTGAAAGAATTATTTGATGATAAAAGTGTTGAAGGTGTGGCACGATATGAAAACATGCAATCTTTTTTAAACTCATTGAAAGCCTTTACAGAAAGTCCTGACAATGAAGACGGAGAAATTCAAGACAAATCATTGTCTCTTTATTTGCAACAAATTTCTTTGCTGACGGACGTTGAAAATGATGAAGATAAAAATAAAGACACCGTAAAATTGATGACAATACACGCCTCGAAGGGCTTAGAGTTTAATCAAGTATTTGTTGTTGGTTTAGAAGAAGGAATATTTCCAAGTGCAATGAGTATGAACGATAACGAACAACTTGAAGAAGAACGGCGTTTGTTTTACGTTGCATTAACAAGAGCAAAGCAAAAATTATGGTTGTCGTATGCCAACGCGCGTTATGTATTTGGAAAATTACAAAGCAATGAACATAGTCGCTTTTTAAAAGAAGTTGATGCTTCGGTTTTGAATTATAGTTATGCAGAAAAAGTTTTTTCTAATCCTGTGTTCAAACAATTTAAAAAGATAAGTACAACAAAAAATGAGTTTTCTAATAAAGAAAATAAGTCATCATTCGGAGAAAAAAAAACATCAACTTTCAGACCTCCAAGTCATGAGTCCATTATGCCAAGCCACATTCTATCTGCCAATTTTACGCCAGCAGATATTGATGATTTTGAAATGGAACAAAAAATAGAGCATGCCAAATTTGGTTATGGCGTTATTCAAAAAATAGAAGGCTCATCACATAATCCAATTGCAACAATTGCGTTTGAGCATTATGGAGAGAAGAAAATTGTTTTAAATTATGCAAAAATGAGCATTGTGAAATAACGCCTATGATGAAAGCCTTATTGACAATTTTTTTTGAATGGAACAAAACACAGCGAATCATTATTGTGCTGTTTTGTATTTCTATTCTCACGGTTGCATCAATTCCTTTCTTCTTTTCTGAATCAAATTACAACCCCCCAAACGCTGCTTTACAACACTTGTTAGATAGCCTCTCGATTCAACAAATTACATACCAAGAGGTTGAAAAAACCGTAAATACGCCTTTGGTGCAAGGGCCTTTTAATCCCAACACAGCAACGTTTGAACAATGGCAAAGAGTAGGTGTGCCGAAAAAATTAGCGCATACAATTCTGAATTACATCGATAAAAAAGGACATTTTTATCAAGCGAAAGATGTAAGAAAAATTTATGGTTTTTCTGATGAACTCTATCAAAAAATAGCACCGTATTTGCGTTTCTCTGAACAAAATTTAAAATCTAAAAGCACACAAATTGAAAAAAAAATTGTTGTTGATATCAATACCGAAAACCTAACGGAATGGGAGGCATTAAAAGGCATTGGAGAAAAAATGTCGCAACGAATATTAAAGTATAAAAAATTATTGGGTGGCTTTTATAGCGTTACACAAATTAAAGAAGTGTATGGGATGAACGATTCTTTGTTTCAATTTCTATCACCACAATTGATTTGTAAAAGTGAAATTTTACAATTATTGAATCTCAATGTTGTAGGCTTAGTTGATTTGGGTAAGCACCCTTATGTGGGTTTCCCTTTAGCAAAAAAAATACTTGCATACAAACAACAACAAGGGACTATCCAGTCGCTCCAAAGCCTTATAGAACATGGCTTAATCAGTTCGGATCAAATGCAAAAACTTGAACATTATTTGAGTGTACACTAAATTGATTTAGTGTTTGTGTTCTTCATCTTCTTCGTTATCGTCTTTGCTTTTTGGGATTTTTTTAGTTTGAATACTTTCAGGGTTAGGCTTGTTTGCATTTACCCAACACGTATAATACAAGCAGGCTAATAAATAACTCGCATCAAATAAACGTTCTCGAATTCTGTTTTCGCTTAATGCTAAAAATTGTTCTACAAAACCATGCGTAAAGGTCTTTGTTACTTTTCCTTTTTTGACTTTGATATGATATTTATTTTCTTCTCCCCACGAAGCAGATATTTTCTTTTCGTTGTTTAAAACTTCACCAACGTGCGAAAAACTTGTTAAAATCATTGACCAGACTTCGTCTTTGATGTGCGGAATAAAAACAACAGGTTTTAGTTTAATTGTCAGCGTATCAATGTGTAATAATTTTACAGCCTGCGTTTCCCATAATCCATGAATCCCTTCTTGATTTGAAAGCTGCCCGTTGTAATTTTTTGTGATATGTAATGGCACTGACGCATCACCAATATAATGACCTAAATCCGCTGACAATTTGAGAATTTGGTCTCCGTTTTTTTCTTGGAAAGCACGCGTTAAATTTTCACACATACGCTCAATATGAAAAGGCAAAATGCCAATTCGTTCTAAACTGTCTTTGCCATACTTTGCAAGTGCATTTTTATATGCTCTTGGAATGTGATGAAAGGGAGGTTCATCACAAGCGTCTAAGTTGATATAATGTCTTGGGGGTTCTTGCTTTTGAAAATGTTTGCGTTTGTCTGCATCTACCGCATGAGCGACAATAAAATCTTTATAGCTTTTGTAATATCGAATTAAAGGTGCAGGCAAAAAAATAATGGCTCGCTTATTGATTTCTCTGTGTGCCTCAAACCCCCATGCAAAAAGCATTGGTGCGTGAAATAAAAATAAATAGGAGAGAAGAAAAAAGAATTTTTTCATAGTGGTGAGCTGAGTAAAAAGAGTTGCAACGTACTTTATTCTTGTAATAGAAAAAATAAGTACAAAAAGATTTGTTCTTAGTTCCATCTCTGATGAATGTGATGAAACACTTTGGTGAAAAAAAATAGTTTTGATTGAACTATTTTGTTCTCGTTGTACTGATATTTTTTTATGCAATTTTCTAAAAGTCAAAAATTATTTATCGTTTTAGTTGGTATTTTTTTAACAAACGCTTTAACATCAGAAATTATTGGTAGCAAATTATTTTCCTTAGAAGAAACGCTTGGTTTACCGTCTGCAAATTTGACTTTGTTTGGTATATCTAATTTGTCTTTTACACTCACGGCTGGTGTCATTGCATGGCCCGTTGTATTTACGGTAACGGATATTATTAACGATTATTATGGTGTACGTGCTGTTCGTTTCATGTCCTATATTGGTGTTGGCATGATTAGTTTTATGTTTTTGTTATTGGTCCTTGCCATTCATGTTCACCCTAATTCATATTGGTTGACTTCTAATCAAAACAAAGGAGTAGAAAATATGCAAACCGCTTATGCTCTCGTTTTAGGACAAGGCTTATCGATTATTTTTGCTTCTGTTATTGCATTTTTTATTGGACAAATTTTAGATGCGATGATTTTTAGAACAATAAAAAAAATTACAGGAGATAAACATATTTGGTTGCGTGCCTTAATATCAACTTTATTTTCTCAATTGATTGACACCGTTGTTGTATTATATATTGCTTTCTTTATTATTCAAAAAGTTCCTTTTGCCATGGTGAGTGCGTGGGTGGTTACGGTGTATATATATAAATTTTTTGCGGCACTTCTTTTCTTGCCATTGGTTTATTTGATGCATCTTGTTGTAGAAAAATATTTAGGAAAAAGTGAAGCAATAAAAATGAGAGCAGAAGCATTAAATTAATTAGACTATTTTTATTTTATGCGCATTGGTTTAGGTACAGATTATCATCAACTTGTAGAAGGGCGACCGCTGTATATTGGCGGCGTACTAATTCCTTTTGATAAAGGTGCATTGGGGCATAGCGATGCAGATGTGTTATTACATGCTATTTGTGATGCCTTGCTTGGAGCTTTATGTTTGGGGGATATAGGGAAGCATTTTCCCAATAATGACCCTCGCTATAAAGATATTGCGAGTATAAAATTGTTAGAACACGTTTTTGTATTGATACAACAAGAAGGCTATCAAATTGTCAATATTGATAGTATGTTGAGTTTAGAAGCACCAAAAATTGGCAGCTATATTTTGTCTATGCAAGAAAAAATTGCTACTGTTTTACACATCACACCAAAAGATATTTCTATTAAAGCAACAACAACAGAAACAATGGGTTTTGTTGGTAGAGGAGAAGGTTTGATGGCACAAGCTGTTGTTTTGCTTATGCCACAACGCATGTAGGTTGTTCATTTAGAGTACGCTTTGCACATCACTTATCTTCCCTGTAATTGCAGCAATGGCGGCTGTTAATGGGCTTGCGAGTAATGTTCTTGCACCAGGTCCTTGTCGTCCTTCAAAATTTCTGTTTGATGTAGAAACGCAATATTTTCCTGTGGGAATTTTATCTTCGTTCATGCCTAAACAGGCAGAACAACCTGCTTGCCTTAATTCAAAACCTGCCTCTTGAAATATTTTATCCAAGCCTTCTTCTTTTGCTTGGCGTTCTACGGCTTGTGAACCTGGCACAATAAAAACATGAACGTGTGGAGCTTTTGATTTGCCTTTTACAACCTGTGCAACAAGCCTTAAATCTTCTATGCGAGAATTTGTGCAGCTACCAATAAAAACATAATCAATGGGTTTATTTAACAGTGATTCACCTTCTTTTAAACCCATATAATCAAGCGCTTTTTTAAATGCTGCTTTTTCGCTTTCTGTTTGCAAGTGTTGTGAATTGGGAATGTTTTCTGTAATACCAATGCCCATGCCCGGGTTCGTGCCATAAGTAATCATCGGTAAAATATCTTCTGCGTTAAAATGAAACTCTGCATCAAACGTAGCATTGGGGTCACTAAAAAGCATTTTCCATTTTTCTATGGCTTGTTCAAATGCTGTGCCTTGAGGGGCAAACCGCTTTCCTTTTACATAGTCAAAGGTGTTGCTGTCAGGAGCAATTAGTCCGCCTCTAGCACCCATTTCAATGCTCATATTACACACGGTCATTCTGCCTTCCATTGACATTTCAGAAAACACATTTCCTGCATATTCTACAAAATATCCTGTTCCACCTGCAGCACTTAATTTTGAAATAATATGAAGAATAACATCTTTAGGTCCAACATTTTTATTGAGTTTTCCATTGATGTTAATACGCATTTGTTTTGGTTTTTGTTGGAGCAAACATTGTGTTGCTAAAACCATTTCAACTTCACTTGTCCCAATACCAAAAGCAATTGTGCCAAAAGCACCGTGTGTGCTTGTATGACTGTCGCCACAAACGATTGTCATGCCAGGCTGCGTAATTCCTAATTCTGGTCCAATCACATGAACAATACCTTGGTCTTTATGACCTAAAGAAAAAAGTTCAACTTCAAATACTTTGCAATTGTCTGTGAGTTTTTGAACTTGAAAGCGAGATAGCTCTTCTGTGATGGGTAAATGTTGATTGAGGGTTGGCACATTATGGTCGGCAGTTCCGAGTACACGCTTTTTTCTAAACACGCCAATGTTCCTTTTACGCAAACCTTCAAAGGCTTGTGGGCTTGTTACTTCATGGATTAAATGCTGGTCAATATAAATGACTGAAGGTCCATTGTCAGGAAGATTTTCTACAACGTGAGCATTCCAAATTTTATCAAAAAGAGTTTGTGCCATAAAAGATTTTGAATGAAGGTGAGTAGGGAAAATAAAAGTAGAATTGAAAAAAAAATTATTTGTTCAAAGATGTTGATTTTACAATAGCAATGATTTTTTCTGCAAGTTCGATACTATTTTGTTGTATCGGGCTTTCAGTATAAATTCTAATAATCGGTTCTGTATTGCTACTGCGTATATGTATCCATTCTTTTGTTGAATTAAAAATAATTTTTAAACCGTCTTCTTCATTATACAATGCTGTAGGAAAAGACTTTTTGATGGCATCAAAAATGTTTTGTAGAGAATTGCTTGATCCTGTTTCAACTTTTGTTTTATACATAAAATAATTCGGGTATGAATTTTTTAATGCAGACAAAGACATTTTTTTTTCTGCTACGTGGCTTAAAAATAAAGCAATACCAATCAGAGCATCTCTGCCATAATGAAAATCAGGAACAATAATTCCTCCGTTTCCTTCGCCCCCAATAACGGCTTTTGTTGTCTTCATTTTTTCTACAACGTTGACTTCGCCAACTTTAGCTGCAGCATAAATTCCTCCGTGTTGTTCTGTAACATCTTGTAAGGCACGTGTTGAGCTTAGATTGCTTACTGTATTTCCTTTTTTATAAGTGAGAATATAATCAACCACAGCCACAAGCGTATATTCCTCACCAAACATTTTTCCATTTTCTGAAACAAAACATAGCCTGTCCACATCGGGGTCGATAGCAATTCCCATGTCTGCTTTTTGTTCTACAACACGTTGGCTTAATGCAGTTAAATGTTCTTCTAAAGGTTCTGGATTATGGGCAAAATTTCCGTGCATTTCTGCATTGATGATTTTAATGTTTTTTACGCCCAGCGTTTGCAATAATTTTTCTACATAAACTGCTCCGCTCGAATTGATCGCATCTACAACAATTTTGAAATTTGCTTTTTCAATTGCTGCTTTTTTAACAAGTGGATAGTTGATAATTTGATTTAAGTGAATATTTAAATAATCTTTTGTGGTGAGTGTACCTAAATCATCAACAGAAGAAAATACTATGTCGCTACTCTCTGCAATTTGCAATACTTTTTTTCCTTGCTGTTCACTAATAAATTCTCCCTTTTCATTGAGTAATTTTAGGGCATTCCATTGTTTAGGATTATGGCTTGCAGTAATAATAATACCACACGTTGCCTGTTCTAAAGGAACAGCAATTTCTACCGTTGGCGTTGTTGTAACGCCTAAATTGATAACATCAAAACCCATAGACAGTGCAGCTTGTATAGATAATTGCAAAACAATATCTCCAGATATGCGAGCATCTCTACCAATGACAACTTTATTTTTTTGACCTTCTTTTTTTAGTGCAAAACAAAATGCACTCACAAATTTGACCACGTCAATGGGCGTTAAATTATCGCCAGTATGACCGCCAATTGTGCCACGAATTCCAGAAATGCTTTTGATTAAACTCATAATGCTTTTTTTAAAATTCAACAAAGTGAATTGATAAATAAGAACAATGCTTTTGTCGAATTACAGATTTTGATTGTGGTCTTCAATAATAAATTCACATAATCCTTCAATACTTCCAAAAGGACCAACAACAGCGTTTTTGTGTAGTAATTTATACAAATTATCGCCTTCAAATTCTATCATATAGTCGTGTTCTAAAAAGATTTTTTTTCCTTCTATTTTTTCAATTTTCAAATTGTAATGCTTTAATCCAAATAATAGAAAATCCCAATAATTGATGTCTTCATTTTCGTTCATTTTTATTTTTTTTATGCGTATAAAAATTCAATTCGGCAATTAAAAAAACACTCCCACATATCACAACAAGGTCTTCTTGTGATGCTTCTTTTAAAGCCGCTTCTAAAGCCATATTCACATTGTCAAAGATAGAATTTTGAAGTTGATATTGAACAGCAAGACTTTGTAAATATTCTTTTTTAGCTGATCTGAAAATATTTGCTTGTGTAAAATAATAGATACCATGTTGTGGCAATAAAGCAAATACTTGGTCGTGATTTTTGTCTTGTACCATACCCATAATAAAATGAATTTGTTTGTATGGCTTTGATGTAATCGCCTGGACAATTTGCTCTATACCAGCTGCATTATGAGCAACGTCTGCAATAACCAGTGGATTTGTTTGTATGATATCCCAGCGACCTAAAAAATTTGTTTTTGATTTTACACTTTTGAATGCGATGTGTATATTTTTTTCTTCGATGAAAATACCTTGTTTGTTTACAACCTCCAAACATGCTAATGCTGTGCAAATATTTTGAAATTGATATGAGCCAATCAAATCACTTGTAATTTTAAATGTGTTTGTTTTTTGTTTATCTAAAATCGTCAATTCTATCACATCATTGGTTTCCTTTTTTTCTACAAGTTCATAAAGAGAATTTGCCAAGTAGAGTGGGGCGTTTTGTTGTGTTGCATAGTGTTGAAAAACAGGGAGAGTGTTTTTGTGATATTCTCCAATAATAACAGGAGTATGCGGTTTAATAATGCCTGCTTTTTCTGCTGCAATTTGTTCTAATGTATTGCCTAACCATTGCGTATGTTCTAAAGAAATATTTGTAATTACAGACGCAATTGGAGAAATGATATTAGTGCTATCCAATCGCCCCCCCAAGCCAACTTCAATAATAGCGATGTCTATTTTTTGTTGTGCAAAAAAAACAAACCCCAGTACCACCATCACCTCAAAAAAACTGAGCGACAATTCATTGATGAGGTTAAAGTGTTGATTGACAAAATTAAGAATGAATGGTTTGTTAATTGCAATTCCATTGATTTTTATTCGCTCTTCAAGTTGTATTAAATGTGGCGAAGTATAAAGCCCTGTTTGGTAACCTTGCTGTTGAAATGCGGCAGCTAAAAGATGAGAAACAGAACCTTTACCATTTGTTCCGCCAACGTGTATGCTTTTAAATTGTTGTTGGGGATTGTTGATATGAGCCAAAAAAGTGCTTACTTTTTCTAACTTAAATGTTTCTATTGGATACGGATTTTTCGTAAAAACAGGAAGGCGGTTGAGCAAAAAAAACTCTGCGGAGGCGTAGTCAGTAAACATAAAATGAAATCAACCTTATTCTCGATAATATCTATTTTTTTCTACTTTAACATCTCTTAACATTCCTGATTTTGGACGCAGAATAAATGAAACAGATTTCACCTGCCCAATTAAAACAATGTTTGCATTCAACTCCCAACAATGCAAATCACGAGACAATGTAAACCCCAAAGTATTCACTTTCATTCTGTCAAAAATATCAGGTCTAAAATCAAACAAAGTAACATTCGATGTATAGCCAACTTTCCAATTTTCTGTTAGTGCAACGTTGCCTGAAATAGAAAAGCTGTGTCCACTTACCGCATAATAAGAGGACTGCGTAGAAGGAACAAATACATTTGCATAGCTGACGTTATACCGTAAATCTAAATTCCAACTTTTAAAATAGTTGATAAAGTTGCTTTTTTTACTGGTGTCATTACTTAAAAACTCTTCATATAAATTCTCTTGCATAGACACAGTACGTAAAGTTTTTTTTGTCGTATTCGGTTTGCCTGTAAACGAAGTGGATAAACTCACCGTAAAATTTGTCATCCTGCCTAAAGAAAATCCACCCTGTTGCCACGCATATGTCCTGTTGATTTGTTTGCCTGTAGAATCTAACGCATAAGGGTCTAAAGTGCCATTGGCAGTTAGATTTAATTTCTTCGCAATGTTTGTACTCAATGCCATACTAATGGGTGAAAGTGGTTTTACATTTAATGTGTCAGTAGTTAAATTGTAACTTCCGTTGATTGTGAAATTGTCAATTAGACTAATTTTTTTTGTGTCGTTTACGGTGTCTTTTCTATTCCGAACTTTAATTTCTAATGATGATGAAACACCAAAATTTAACCCCATAAATTGTTGTTCAGAAAACGTTCCATACAAAGCACCTTCATAATAATTTCTACGTGTACTTTTATTATTTGCATCATAAGAATTGTAAAAATTATGACTATTTACATTGGGTTTGTAATTGAATGAAATGTTAGGATTGATGACATGACGAATGCCTCTAATCGGCGAAGAAGATTTGAATAAAACAGTACCGAAAATTCTCGTCGTCATCGACACACCATAATTCAAATCGTAATATCTGTATAATCCTTTTTCTATTAGTGTGTCTAATTTTTTGTCATTCTGATTGTATTGAATACTTGTTTTTCTATCCGTCCACACTTCTCCATAACTATAACTTGGCGAAAAATTGAGCGGACCTAATGAAGGTAAGGTAATAGAAATAGAAGGGTTATGTTTTGCTCCCCACTTAAAATTGTTTTTTAATAAAGGATTGACTAACGTGTCAAAGAAAAATGTTTCACCCCTTGCTTGTACGTCATATTTTAAAGTCAATTTTTTATACCATTGATTTCCTCGTCCAAGATTTTCTAACGGCGTTAAATTGAGTACAGCCAGATTGAACGTTGGCAATACAATATTGATTTGCTTTGTATTACTATTTTGACTATGCGACCCTGATAAAGAAAAAGTTAGCGGCAATTGTTTGAATCGTTGAGAAAAAGAAATCGAAGAACTAATTTGATTTTGATAATTCAAATTAGGATTATTGGTTACTTGCAACTGATTGAATTTTGTTGATTGCCAATTGATATTTGTAGAAAAATTTGCATTCGGCATGGCTTTTGCATCAATGTTGTGATTCCAATTAATGCTATATAAAATATTGTTATTACGCACTGTATCGCCCGGCAAACCCGTGTAAACTTTTTGATACGCCAAATTAAAGCCACCTTGAAACCCATAGCGTTTTGTATAATTAGACGTTGTTCTAAAACCATAACTACCATAACTATAAAAATCTGCGTTCGCTCGCAAGTCAGCATATTCGCCAAATTTAAAATAATAGCCGCCGTTGATTAAGCCAATTCCTCTGTCATTTGTTTGTACATAATTTGGCGGAAGTATGCCGTTTCGCTCACCGTTAGAAACAGGGAACATAGCAAAAGGTGCAATAGGAGCAGGCAAACGAACGCCCTCAATTTCCACAAACACCTCATTTGTAATGCCCGATTTTCCTTTTCTAAATTTTGCTTTAGAACTATTAAAAGAAAAATGCGGATCGTCTAAAGAACAAGTTGTGAAGCGTGCTGTTGATACAAAAATATCCGAGTCATCAACTTTTTTAGAGATGTCGCTCCATACATATAAATCACCTTGCATTGTAAAACCATTTTTGGTTACAGCTTTTTTTGAAGAATAATTAAAAATCGCGGTATCACCTAAATAGTCTGTTCCATTTTGTGCAAACTTTATTTTGTCTCCTATAGAAATATTTCCTAAAGAATCTTTTTTAGGAAATAGACTGATGTTTTTTGACACTTGATTCATTGAAATTTTATCGCCTTGTGATTTCATGCCTTTGTAATCTGAAGTGGCTTTTTTATATAATGATAAATCATTTTTATCCACTTCTAATACAGCAGAATCATTCGCAGAATAGGTGATGATATCATCTAAAAAACTGTCGCCTTGTTGTGTTGTCGAATCTTCATCAATATCAAAATGTAAACTGTCTTTGACTTTCTTTTTGCTTTTTAATTGAGTTATTGAAATTGAATCTATCTTTTTGTGTGTGGTATCTTTTCTGACAGTATCTTTTTTGACTACACTATCTTTTGCAACTATAACTGACGTTTTTTTTGTTAAACTGTCTTCTTGTTTCTGAGTAACAACAGCCTTTTGTTTTTGAATAACAACAGGTAGAAAAACTGTTTTTTTATTTTTTAAGGTATGACAAGAAAATGTAACCAAAAAAAATACAGACAAAAGTGATACAATGACTATCTTGCGGATCATTTTTCCAAAAGGAGAAAGAGAAAAGAGTGCCGAATTTAATCAATTCTTAAGAATAATTTTTGTAATGACTATTTATACTTATTTAATTTATCAGTTTTAATATTTAGATTTTTAGAATGAAATATTTTTCAGCCCTTCTTGTAGGTAGTGTTCTTGTGATTTCAAATTCTTTTTCTGTAGTTGCTCAAAAAGTTCCTCAACTTAAAACAATCATTATAGATCCTGGGCACGGTCGCCCAGACATTGGTGCAAAAGGTTCTTTTTCTGTTGAAGCCGATGTAACTTTGGCTTTTGCCAAACGATTGTCAGCAAAAATTCACGAAATATTTCCAGACACAAAAGTTTTATTTACTCGCCAAGATGAAAAATTGCCGAACCATTTAAACGATGCATCTGACGCCAATAGACTGCGTGCGGAATTTGCTAATGAACATAAAGGTGATTTATTTATTTCTATTCATGCCGATGCAGTTGCACCTAAGTATAGGAAAATACTTCTTGGCACAAGAGAAAGGAAAGTAAAAGTGAAAGATAAAAAGACGAAAAAAGTGTCTTTTAAAATGCGTAAAGAAAATGTATTTAAAAGAATTCCTCTACCAGCAACAGCAGCAGGCTCTTCTGTTTATATTATAGCAGCCCATAAGTCAAAAGATAAAAATGAAAGTATCCGAGAAAATTTAGAGGTATTGTTAGACTCTAACGGAAGTGAAACGCAAACAGAATTTAACAGCCCAGAAATAATTGCGATGGCTAGTATCTGGCAAAAAAAATTTTTTAAAAAAAGTTATCTTTTTGCGTCTCTTATTCATGAAGAATTTAAACGTATCAATAGATTATCGCTCGGAGTAAAACAACGAAACAAAGGCATTTGGGTTTTGCAAGCCACCTCTATGCCGAGTGTGTTAATAGAAACAGGATATATCTGTACAAATAATGAAGAGGTGTATATCAATAGTGAAGAAGGACAAGAAGAATTGATGAATGCCGTTGTTGTAGCACTTAAAAATTACAAAACTTTAATAGAAAGTAATACCTATGTCATACCAAAAGAATGGACCGTCCCAGATACTTATGCTCAACAAACAGATGAAGAGAAAGACACGCTACTTCTTGTGCCAAGTGCAGAACGAGAAGAGAAAATTTACAAAACATTAAAAGTACATGCTGAAATTGTAAAAGTAGAAGTTATCAATAATAACCCAAATGATTCGAGTATATATTCGATTATTGACAATATTACATTTATTGACAAAAAACAAATTTCACATGAAAGGGCATCTTCATTTTCTTTTATTATGTCTCCAGGAGAAGAGGTTGGACTCACCTTGGTTGCGAATGAATTAGTAGGAAAAAATATTGGTAGCCTTACGATAAAAGTTTACGATGAAGATAAATTAGTAACAGAAACTGTTCTTCTTGTAACTCGTTCTGAAAACGCAGCCATTTTAATTAAACGACAATAATATCTCTCTTAATTCCTTTAAAAGCTCTCTTTATGACTCTGATCAAACAATTGATTATCTATTTCTTTTTTCTTTTTTCTGCGGGTTTAATTGCACAAGAAAAAATAAAATACAATATTAAAGTTCATGTGCCGAATAAGGCGAACTCTTACTTTTTGTGTACGTTGCTTGAAAAAAAAGTAGAAATTATAGACACCTTTCGTATGGACTCTCTTAACAATGTTTGTAGTGTCCAAAGAAAACTAGATTTTTATCCTAAAGGAATGTATGCAATCTTAAGAACCGACCGTAAAGAGAAAAATAAAAACGTGTATTGCTATATTGTCTTAGATAAAGATTCTACGATTGAAATATCAATTGACAGTTCCTCCATAGTTAAGGTTATTAAGTCTCAAGACAATAAATCATTTTATGACTATTTTAACGCAACAAATGATTATTACAAGCGTATGCAAAAAATACAAAGAGATAGCAGTATTGTAAAGAAGGAAGATTCTATGATGGTGGAACAACAAGCAGTAAAGAAAATATATGCCAATCTTTCTGCCCAATATGCACAAACAATGATACCTCTTCTTGTTCAAATGCAATATTTATTAGGGGAATACGCTTCTCGTTATCAATTTAAAACTCCTGCTGATAGTATTTCTTTCTTTGAACAACAAAAAAAACAATTTTGGTCTCGAGTGCCTTTTCTGGATGAAAGAATTGTTACACTTACAACGTTCTATGACTTGTTAGACTATTTCAGTCAATTTTATGTTTCACAAAACATAGACTCGCTACAGAAAAATTTTATTGATAAATTATTGCCAGCACTTCACACCAAAGGAAAATCGCCTGTATGTAATTTTTTATTCAATAAATACGGTATCCAAAGCAGATTGCCATTTCAAAGAGCGGAAGAATTGATGATACATATATATGATAATTATGTGGTAAAAAATATTGCAGAGTATCGAACTGTAAATCTGTCTAGTTCGAATGTTTTAAACATGTATAAACAAATATTAAACGGTAAACCTGCACCACAATTAGAAGGAATCGACACAACGAATAAAACAATTTCACTTTATAACATTAAAAGCAAGTATACAATTGTTGCTTTTTGGGATCCGAATTGTAGCCATTGTAAAATTGGTATTCCGCTTTTAGATTCTATGGTAAATCAAACTCCATTAAAAAACAAAGGCATTCAATTGATTGGATTAAAAACAGATGGTGATTATGGAGAATGGATAAAATTCATCAACGATAAAAAGTTGAAAAATTGGATACATATAGAAGAAACAAGAGACCTTAGAGAACAGCTTGTAAAAAAAGGTCAAACCTCTTGCTTGTATAATTACGTGGTAAATCAAACTCCACTATTTTTCTTGTTAGACGAAAATAAGAAGATTGTTGCAAAACATTTTTTGCCTAAAGAATTGCCAAATTTTATTCGTTAAAATTAACGCATGCTCTTACTCGAAAGAAAAATTAAAATCTTAGTTTTTGTTGTTTGTATTTTGTTGTTGCTTAACATCATTACATTAACGTATCTGTTTCTTAGTCAAAGAAAAAGTCATAAAATACTAGCATCAACAAGCTTTGCTTTAAAAAGAAAAGTCGGCTCAAAAATTGCACATATCAATTTAGATGAAATAGAAAACAACTATCTATTAATGCAACAAATTAAAAAAAATATTGAACGAAGAGAGCACATCAACGAAACAAAAATGAGTTATCTTTTAAAAAAGTATCAATATAAAATGGTAGAAATAGACAAGAAGAAGAAACAGCTATCGCCAGAAAAATTGAAAAAAATAGAACAAGAATTAGCCAATTTAAAAGTTACATATATAGAATTTAAGAATACGCAAGAGCAAATGTTAAAGGAAATAGAATTTAACGACATCAATGAAGTCAAAAAGAAGATTCAAGATTACCTTATTCAGTATAATAAAGAAAAGCATTTAGACTACGTTTTTGCCAATGATGTCAATTTTATCTATTACAAAGACGGTATTAATGATATTACTCAAGACGTTATAAGAGGTCTCAATCAGGCTTATAAAAAACGATAATCAATAATATTCAGTTTATGAATAATCATATTTACTATTTTTATATTCTTCTTTTTTTACTGATTATTTTATCTATCGGCATAGATCTTTTTCTTGTCAAAGGAGAACTTTCTGTTAAAAAATCGCTTCAGCAGTTGCTCCTTTGGGTGAGTTTTTCTGGATTGTTTTTTGCAGCTTTATTGGTTTTTAAAAATACTGATATTGCATTGAAATACATAAGTGGTTATGTTATAGAAATGTCTTTGAGTATTGACAATGTATTTGTTTTTATTCTCATTTTTCAACAATATAAAATTAAAAATAGCGATAGTCGAAAGTTATTACTCATTGGCATTTTGCTTGCCATTGTATTACGCATTTTATTTATTGCTGTAGGGATTGAATTGATAGATCGATTTGCATGGATTCTATTTTTATTTGGCCCTATTCTGATTTATACTGGTGTAAAAATTATGACAGAAAAAACTGAAACAGAAAAAGAAATCAAGGACAATACTTTTATGCGTTGGATACAAAAGGCGTTTAGGTTTTCTAAAGAAGACCCTAGAGGTAAATATATCATTCAAATCAATCACAAACATTATTTCACAACGCTTTCTCTTGTTGTTATTTTGCTTGGTATTACAGATTTTGTTTTTGCATTAGATTCTATTCCAACAATTATTTCTTTGGTAAAAACCGATAAAACTCACCCCTTTACAAGTGATGAAATTTTAGTAATTTATGCTTCAAATATTTTTGCCATTCTAGGATTGAGGGCTTTATTTGTCATTCTCAAAAATATGGCAAGTCAATTTTATTATTTACAAAAAGCAATAGGCGTAGTACTTATTTTTATTGGACTTAAAATGCTTTTAGAATTTTTACACATTCATATCGGTATTGGCTTATCTCTATTGATTATTTTAATCATTTTGAGTATTGGAATTGTCTTATCAAAGATTATCCCTGAAAAAAAATAACGGAAATTTCAGCATCAATTTGAGCATACTTTTCTGTTACGTTTGCCTATGATAATAGAATAGAATAAATATTCTTTTCTATTATTCTATCACAATACTTAACTCAACACGTCTATTAATTTCTTTGGCAAGGGGAGTGCTTCCTTTAATGAGTAGTTTTGTTGCTCCGTATGATTTTGTAATTAAGCGATTGGCTGCAATGCCTCTTGTTAATAAATAAACCTGTACAGCTGAAGCTCTTTCGTTTGACAATTTAAAATTGTATTCTAGGCTTCCAGATCCATCAGAATGTCCTATGATGTATAATTTATAATGAGGGTTTTTGGCTAAAATATTTCCAAGATTATTCAAAATAGGGTAAGACGACTGGGTTAAAATAGATGATCCCCCGTCAAACTGAATGCCTTTAAGCGAAAGGAGAAGTGCTTCTTTGACTTCTTCAGACACTTCTTTACAGCCTTGATGGCTTACAACACCATATATTGTAGGACATTTATCATCACTGTCAGGAATGCCGTCTCCATCTGTATCAGAAGGTGCCGCACAACCTTTAAATCGCTTTTGCCCAAACTCTGTAGGGCATTTATCTTCTTTGTCTGGTATGCCATCTTTATCGCTGTCCACGGGTGCTGGACAGCCTTTATATTCAGGAACACCTTTGACGCTAATACAACGGTCATACATATCAACAATTCCGTCGTTGTCGCTATCGATTGTGGCAATATTCAAAACTTCACGCTTTGCCTCTGTCTGAGATTCAGCATTTTCATTGTAACGGTCTGAATATGTATTTTTTATTGTTGGAACATGTCGCGTTAATTGTAATGCAAAACCTAGTTCAATATATTGCGGAATGAAATTGACTCCTTCGTCTTTCGGTTCTGAATATTCATCTGTAAGTAGAGTTGTAAAACCATAATGATATCGAGCATTAATTTTGAAGCGATTGGAAATTCGCCATTCTAAACCTGCTGTTGCTGCTATATTCCAGCGTTTATTGTCTTTTTTTAAAGTTTTTAATGTGTTTAAATCAATCAATTCAAAATAATAATTTCCTGTTGCTCCTGCATAAATAGACAAATGCTTTGTTGTTAAAAACTTTAATAATAAAGGGACAGAGAGTCCGTAATATTCAAGCGGTCGTGGTGAGCGAGCTTTATTAAAAAGAGACAAAGAGAAATCATTCATTCGAATACCATGAAAAAGAATTTCTGGTTGTATACTTAACTTTTTAAAAAGAGGAATGCCTAAATAAAGACCGCCAGAAAAACCATAGCCTATATTCGGTTCAATAAAGCGTATAATACTATTTGGGGCTGTAAAAGTGGGTATTGCAAAACTTGCACTTCCTAATACTTTTATACCAAAGTCAATTTTTGCAGATTTATTTTGGGCAAAGCTGTTAGTTAAAATCACTATACTAACGAGAAGATACAATATTTTTTTTTTCATTTTTATAAAAATTGACTATAGCGAATAGAGAACACCAATTTTGTAAATTTAAAAAATAACTATACATTTTGCAATTAAATAATAAAACATCAACTTGTTTATTTACTCATATATGAGGCTGTTTCATTGCTACGAGGATAAACTTTGATTTCATTGTATAGCGTATCTCTTTCAACAGCAACATAATGGCTTTCTTGTATCAGGCGTACGAGGTCGTCTGTACTGATACTTGGCGTTTGTTCTTCGCTGCCTGCCATAGAATAAATTTTTGTACTGTCATCAATAGTTCCGTCTAAATCATTCGCACCGAAGTTGAGTGTCAATTGAGCATTTTGTCTTCCAAGCATTGGCCAATACGCCTTTAAATGTGGAATGTTAGTCAGAAAAATTCTTGCTACGGCGTACATTTTCATGTCTTCAATCAGGCTGACTTCGCCAACATGGTTCATTTCATTATTTTCTTTTCTGAACTTGAGCGGAATAAACGTATTGAATCCTTTTGTTTTTTCTTGCAAATTTCGTAGCACTTGCATGTGTTCTATTCTATGTTCATAATTTTCTATATGTCCATACAACATAGTTGCATTGCTCGGAATGCCATTTTCGTGAGCAGTTTGATGAATATGCAACCAACCTTCAGCATTCACTTTGTCTGCACAAATTTGTGAACGAATAGATGCATGAAAAATTTCTGCTCCTCCTCCTGGAATAGAATTTAATCCCGCATCTTTTAAAAATAATAAGCCTTCTGCTACACTCATTTTTGCTTTGCGAAACATATAGTCTAATTCTACTGCTGTAAATGCTTTGATGTGTAGAGATGGACGATGTATTTTAATACTACGTAATAATTCAGCAAAAAAATGAATATCCATTTTAGGATGTACGCCTCCAACAATATGAACTTCTGTTACGGCTTGATGATCATATTTTTTTACAATATGAAGCATTTGCTCCAAAGACATTTCCCAACCTTCATCTCTGTGTTTATATGACTTTGAATAAGAACAAAATTTGCATGAAAAAACGCATACGTTTGTTGGTTCAATATGAAAATTGCGATTAAAAAAAACCTTGTCACCATGCAATTTGTTTTTTACAAATGTTGCGAGAATGCCCAAACTTGCGATTGGTGTTTGGGTAAATAAATACAACGCATCTGTTTCGTTAATGCTTTCTTGTTGTTTTATTTTTTTGATGATGCTTGTTAATTCTTTGCTTGCGGTTGATAGTAAAAGGTCAATATTTGACATATTATGGTGGAAATTTAAATCAATGTGAGTCTATTATTCTGTAATAATTGATACAGGGCTATTAAAATAAAAAAGAGACTTCGCTTTTTATTAACGAAGTCTCTTTTCAAAAAAGAATAGAATTGGTTTATTTTAATTTTGTTATCGACTTTGCTAATTTGCTTTTTAAATTAGCTGCTTTATTGCGATGAATAACACCACGTTTAGCTAATTTGTCTAACATACTAATCACTTTGGGTGAGCCTTCTATGGCTTTTGCTTTTTCTGTAATTGTTTTTAATTCTTTCAAAGCATTACGAGTGGTTTTTCCGTAGTAACGATTTCTTTCGTTTCTTTTTCTGCTTTGACGAACATCTTTGAGGGTTGCTTTATGATTTGCCATTGTGTATCTTTTTTTTTGTGGCGAATATAAAAATTATTCATCAAAAACTTCCAAACAATATTTTTATTCACTTGACTCTGATTTTATGTCTTGCACTTCTTGAGTTTGAGGCTCTCTAATTTTCTTTTTCCGTTTCAACTGCACTTTTAAAATTTTTCCGCTTTTTGTTGCAAGCGCCCATTTATCAAATAATTTAACAAAGCCCTTTCCGTTGTTAAAATTTGTGATGTTTTCATACCAACAGGGAATGTATGATTTGCCTTGTTGATTGATGAGTCCCCAACCAAAGTTATCGGACACTTCTGCCATTCCATTATTAAAAGTGCGTACGTCTTTATACATTTTAGGTTCTTTAACCGCATACACGCCCTCGTCATTTAATAATACCCACCCACTACCTGAAGCATCGACCCAGACCGTATTTGTAATACCTGATGCTTGCATACGCTGAAAAATAAATGGCGTTTTGAGTACGCCACTTTTATTAATCATCGCCCATTTGTCACTTTCTTTTGCCCATGCAATATTGTCTGTAAAGGTTGTTCCATCTTCAATCACAAATTTGTTTTCCATTTCTTGATTGGTTTTCAAATTATATAAAATCCATCCTTTTTTTTTGCTTACATACACCCAACACATATCGGCAACCGTTTGACCTAAATTCAAATATTTTTTTTTCAACGTAATGAAACGTCCTAAAGTGTCGATATAAATTGCTGCATTTTGATTTCTTACAATTGCTTTGCCTTCGCTAAAATTTTCAACTTCATCAAATCCTTTTTCTCGACGAATAATTTCACGCTTGGTGATGATGTTAATTAAAAACCATTTTAAGCCGTCAAACACAAAACAGTTATTTGTATTTGAAGGAATTTCTTTTACGCTTGTGTACATAAAATTCGAGAGTTGTTTGCCACGTGCATCAATTAAAGCCCATTGATGATTGCATTTTGCAAAGCCTCTTCTGCTTGTTAAAGAAAAAATGGCTTCATAAATTGGCGGACAAATAATAGTACCATTGCTGTTGATAATGCCGTAAAAATCTTTTTTGATTTGTTTGAAAATGATTTGTTCAGCATTCACAAAAATAAGTTCTTGAAAAATATATTCTGTTTTTAATGCCATCTCTTCTCGATCAAAAAGTGCCCAAGCAGTATCGTTTTTTACGGCAACTATTTTATCACTCAACTCGTTGATTTTGTTGAATGTAAGAGGAAAGACGATGCGTCCACTTTGGCTTAACAAACCCCATTTTTCGTCGTATTGAACAAATGCGGCATTGTCAACAAAGGCTTTTGCGTCGTCTAAAACAAACGTATCTTTTGCTTTATCTTCATCTTGAAATCGATTTTTTCTTTCATTGAATTTTTGATCAGGATCATCTACTTGTGCATGAAGAGTTGAAAAAAAAATAACACAGAAACATTGAAAAAGAAGAAAAAAACGCATGGTATAAAACGAAAATGAGGATAATGAAAATTTGTTTATTCTGTATATAACAGGAAGATAAAATCTGTCTGAACATAGTTAAAAAGACTTTGGTGCTTGTGTCTGATGTAATTCTTTTTGAATGATATCATACGCCAATAGTGCAATTTTAAATTCTCTGCCCCAGCGATAATTTCCAATCGAACCATCTTGATAAATAACCCTATGGCACGGAATAAAATAAGCAATTGGATTTTTGCCAATTGCAGTTCCCACAGCACGTATGGCTTTAGGTTGTTTGATATTGTCTGCAATTTGTTTGTATGTATTTGTGGTTGAAGGAATAATTGAACATAAAGTCTGCCATACTTTAATTTGAAATGGAGTACCAATAAGATAAATAGGAATGTTTGTTTTTGTTGTATCGAATAAATCATCTACAATCTTTTTTGTTTTATTGTCGTCTTCTATGAGGCGATTTGTGTTCCATTTTTTCTTTAGAAAGTCTCTCATTTCAGTTTCGTCATTTTTATTTTTTAGAAGTGCAAATTCACAAATTCCTTTTTCGTGTACTGCAATGCAACACATTCCAAATCGACAAGAATGAAACCCATATATGACGAGTGATTTATCTTGAAACGCACTTTCTTTTACTTCGGTAATGAGTTGAAATCGACTTGCAAATTTATTTTTGATTGTTGTTCTTTCATCTAAATTATTGGCTTCGATTTGTTTTACAGCGGTGAGAAAAGTCGGTAGAGAAAACGCAAAATATTGAGTGAAATTAGCATTTAAATCATCTGCGTTTATGCCTAATTTTTTAGCTATACCTTCTACAGAAAGGCTTTGGGGATAGGCCTTTTCAACATATTTAAAAATGGTGTGTATCAAATTCATTTTGAAGAAATAGGATTGATAAAGGTTTCTTTTAAATAAAAAGATTCTAATGTGTTGATATCACAAAAGTGTTTTTCTAGATAATATTGCTCACTCATTTTTGCCATTGTAATAACGAACTGTTCATAGTTAAACAATTGCTCTTGGAGATGAAGAGAAGGAAAAAAGTCAATTATTTTTTTTGTACCATTTCCCACGCAAAGAATATTGTGTTTATTGTCATTGAAATGAAATAAGTTTTCGTTCAGAATAAAGGCTTGTGGTTTTAGAAGATATTCTTTTTTGTGATTGTAAATGGCGATAAAAACTTCGTTGCGTCTTGCGTCGATACTAGTAACAAGCATTTCGTTTTGTTGAATAGTGAATAGATTGGCAAATACATCTAAGGTATTTAGTGCGATGAGCGGTTTTTGCAACGCAAAACAAAGTCCTTTGATACTCGACAAGCCAATTCTTAGCCCTGTGTAAGAACCAGGTCCATTGACAAACGCAAAAGCATCAATTTCTTGCCATTTGACATTGGTATTATGAAGCAACTCTTGAATTGAAATGTGCAACCATTGGGCGTGTTCGCGTGGCGTAGTGTTAATTTTCTTTGTTATTATTTTTCCATTTTCATATAAACAAACTGCTGCGTTTTCATTAGAAGTGTCAAGACAAAGTAAAAGGGGCATAAAGTTTTTGTGTACAAATAAATTTAAAAAAAATGTTCTTGCACGAAGCTGGCTTTTTATCTTTGTCAAGTTGAAATTTATTTTGCTTAATTATTTTTACAATATGGAATTACAAACACTCAAAAATAAATATCAAATTATTGGACGTAATCCAGATTTACACTTTGCTTTAGAAGTGTCTTTGCAAGCGGCAAAAACAGATTTGTCAGTGTTAATTAACGGTGAAAGTGGAGTAGGGAAGGAAGTGTTTTCAAAAATTATTCACACGAATAGTAAGCGTAAACACAATTCTTTTATTGCTATCAACTGCGGAGCATTGCCCGAAGGCACAATCAATTCTGAATTGTTTGGACATGAAAAAGGTTCTTTTACTGGAGCAACAGACGCACGCAAAGGTTATTTTGAAACTACGAATGAAGGCACGATTTTCTTAGATGAAATAGGCGAAATGCCTTTAAACACACAGGCACGTTTATTGCGTGTGTTAGAATCTGGAGAATATATTCGTGTCGGCTCTTCAGAAGTTAAAAAAACGAATGTCAGAATTATTGCAGCAACGAATAAAAATTTATTACAATTGATAGATGCTGGAAAGTTTCGAGAAGACTTATATTACCGTTTAAGTACGATACCCATTCGTGTACCTGCATTGCGAGATAGGCACGAAGACATTTTATTACTTTTTCGATTTTTCGCTAATCAGTTTGCCGAAAAATATCATGCAGAACCAATCCAACTTTCTGAAGAAGCAAAAGAAAAACTGATGTCATATCGGTTTCCAGGAAATATCCGAGAATTAAAAAATATTGCAGAGCGCTTGGCAGTTTTTTCTGAACACAAAAAAAACATTGAATTGGAGGACTTAATTAAAATGGCTGATATGCAAGATTATCATGCCACTCCGGTGATGTATCAAGGCAATGCGACAGTCCCTCTCCACACTAATAACGATATGATTTTGAAGATGTTTTTTGATTTAAAAAAAGAAGTGTATGATATGAAAAACGGCATTCTTCAACTGATGAATAGTGGCAATATAGACCCACAAATTTTCAATTCCAATGACGTGCATAACAATAACAGCAATGGCGTCAATAATATTTCTCCAATTTCCTTTCATCCGCCAGTAAAAAAAGAAGTGAATGCTTTGGTAGAAGAAAGTCTCAATCTTGCTGAAAAAGAAAAAGAATTAATTATTAAATCGCTACAAAAAAATTATGGCAAAAGAGAAAAAGTAGCCAAAGAATTGGGTATTAGTTCACGCACATTATTTAGGCGATTAAAAGAATATGATATTGATGATAAAATTTATAAACGCACAAAAAAACAAAGAGAAGAAGCAAAATATCACAATCTCGTTGATGAAGATTGACGATTTGATACTTCTATCATATTTTTTATTTCTCTATATGTGGCATATTTTTTTACATTCGTCGCCTTTAAAATATCCTTATCTAAGTCTTAAAATTCTATGCCAATTATGAGTAATACAGGTACAATAAAACAAGTTATTGGGGCTGTTGTTGATGTGAAATTTGACGGAACACTACCAGCCATTTATTCTGCTTTAGAGATTCAAAAAAGCAAAACTGAAAAATTGATTCTTGAAGTGCAACAACATCTTGGAGAAGACAGTGTGCGTTGTGTAGCGATGGACGGTACTGAAGGCTTGGTAAGAGGAATGAAAGTGATTGACACAGAAGCAACAATTAGTATGCCAACAGGCGATGATATCAATGGTAGATTATTTAATGTTGTTGGCGAAGCCATTGACGGTTTGCCGCAAGTGAAAAATAAATTACCTCGTAAATCGATACATGCCGACCCGCCAACTTTTGACCAATTAAGTACTTCAACAGAAGTTTTATATACAGGTATCAAAGTGATTGATTTGATTGAGCCTTATGCAAAAGGTGGAAAAATTGGTTTGTTTGGAGGTGCCGGTGTAGGTAAAACTGTTTTAATTCAAGAACTCATTAACAATATTGCCAAAGGATATGGCGGATTATCGGTGTTTGCAGGCGTAGGAGAAAGAACAAGAGAAGGCAACGATTTGATGCGAGAAATGATAGAAGCAGGTATTGTAGAATATGGTGATGCATTCAAACATTCAATGGAAAAAGGCGGTTGGGATTTAGACGCTGTAGATATGAAAGGTTTGAAAAATTCAAAAGCAACTTTTGTATTTGGACAAATGAACGAACCTCCAGGAGCAAGAGCAAGAGTCGCTTTATCGGGCTTGTCAATTGCTGAATATTTTAGAGATGGAAACCCCCAAGACAAAGACTCAAAAGGTAAAGATATTTTATTTTTCGTTGATAATATTTTTAGATTCACGCAAGCCGGTTCAGAAGTTTCTGCCCTATTGGGTCGTATGCCTTCTGCCGTAGGTTATCAGCCAACCCTTGCAACAGAAATGGGTTTAATGCAAGAACGTATTACATCAACAAAAAATGGCTCGATAACCTCTGTACAAGCCGTGTATGTGCCAGCAGATGATTTGACCGATCCTGCACCAGCAACAACGTTTGCTCACTTAGATGCAACAACAGTATTAAGTAGAAAAATAGCCGACTTAGGCATTTATCCTGCTGTTGATCCTTTAGATTCTACATCACGAATTTTAACCCCAGTCATTGTTGGCGAAGAACATTATGCTTGTACACAACGCGTAAAAGCAATTCTTCAACGCTATAAAGAACTTCAAGACATTATTGCCATTTTAGGTTTAGACGAATTGAGCGAAGAAGACAAATTAGTCGTATCAAGAGCAAGAAAGGTACAACGCTTTTTGTCGCAACCTTTTCACGTTGCCGAACAATTTACGGGTTTGAAAGGCGTTTTTGTAAGCATAGAAGACACCATTAAAGGATTTACTATGATTATGGATGGAAAAGTTGATGAATATCCAGAAGCTGCTTTTAACTTAGTTGGTAGTATTGAAGATGCGATTGCAAAAGGAAAAAAAATATTAGAACAAGCTAAAAACTAAGCTGTTATTATATGATACAAGTAGAAATTATTAGCCCTCAGAAAAAAATATTTGAAGGAACTGTTACAGGGGTTCAATTGCCTGGCATTGATGGTTCTTTTGAAATATTTCAATCTCATACACCTTTGGTGAGTGCCTTAAAAAAAGGTCAACTCGTTGTTATTCAAGATGCCACTGTAGAAGGTCGAATGGCAATAGATATCGAAGGCGGATTTGCCGAGGTTGCAAACAACAAATTGTCGATTTTATTGGCATAAATATTTTTACTGACGTTAGCTTTTTTATTTTATGGTTTATTCAATGCCTTTTTTTGTTCACCGCATTGTTTCTATCGTCCTGTTCGTAGTGATTGCTTTACAGCTTTTTTACGCCTTGTTTTTTTTTCTACGCCTTGTTTTTTATAGAAACAAAAAAAGAATTGATGGAATAGAAAACCAACCTGTATCGATAATTCTTCCTCTTTCGTTTTATGATGAACAAAGGTTGCTTAAATTTATTAGCATACTAAAAGCCAATAAAAATTTTGCAAATTATTTTGAACTTGTATTGGTATTAAATCCCGATCCAAATTTTCAAAACACAGATTTCAAACCCTTACAAACTATACACGAAAAAATAAAAATTATTCCCCTCTATCAAGAATCTAAGCAAATTAGAGGTCAGAAATATGCCATTGCTATTGGAATAAAATCAGCAACACATGACACTATCTTGCTTACGACTGAAGATTGTTTGCCAGATTCAAATGGGTGCCTACAAGAATTATTAAATAAAAAAAATAAACAAACTGATATTGTTTTAGGTTATTTTAATTACAAAAAAGAACATACTCTTTTCAATCAATTCATTCGCTTTGAGAACGTACGTTATTTTCTACACGCTTTTTCGTATGTATTAGCGAAGAATCCAATTCTCGGTTCAGGAAAAAATATGCTACTTTCAAGAACTGCTTTTTATGACAATAAAGGTTTTTCTTTTTTTAACAACCTTTCTGGCGGTGAAGACAATTTATTGGTAAACCAAATGGGCAAAAAAAATAACGTTTCTATTTGTACTCATCCCTCTTCTTTTTTCACTACAATAGCAAGCGTGAATTTTAGGCAATGGATTTATGAAAAGAAAAATTACCTCTCAACAATCCAATATTTAAAACCATTCCATCAATTGATATTGGCATTGAATAGCATTAGCTTTGTGTTGTTTTTTGTGAGTTTGATAGCCGCATTATTTTTGCAAACAATCGACAGTGTTTTACTCATATTTATTTTATTGCGATTTGTTGCGAGTTATACCATTATGGCGTTTGCGTTAAAAAAATTCAAACAAAGTGACTTGACAAAATGGATACCTATTATGGAATTTATTTTGTTGTTTTATTATCTTTTTTATGGCTTTTATTATTTTAAAAATGCCAAAAGAATACACGCTCGTTAAACAATTCTTGTGCATTTATTAGAACGTTTTTTTTCTCTATCCGCAACACAAATACAACAATTTATTTTATTACAACAGTTGTATCAAGAGTGGAATGAAAAAATCAATGTAATTTCTCGACAAGATATTTCTCACTTAGTAGAAAAACATTTTTTACATTCTTTGAGTATTGGGCATCAATTTGCTTTTGAAAAAAATATCAACGTTTTGGATATTGGAACTGGTGGCGGATTACCAGGTGTGCCATTAGCGATTCTTTTTCCTGAAACGAATTTCATTTTGGTTGATGCTACGAGAAAAAAAATTCATGTCATCGAACATCTTATAGAACAATTAAAATTGCCGAATATAAACCCGTTGTGGAGCCGTGTCGAACAATTAGATAGGCAAGATATTGACGTTGTTGTAAGTAGAGCAACAGCCTCTTTAGAACAATTGTTGGCATGGGCAGGGCCTGTAATGAATATCAAAAGTAATGCTATGTATCAAGGTTTAATTTGCTTAAAAGGAGGTGATTTAACCCAAGAAATAAAGACCAGTAAAGCCCAAGTACAACAAATAGATTTGCATGAAATTTTCGATCTAGACTATTACCGAAATAAAGCCATTTTGTTTGTTCCCTATAAAAATCAACAACAATAGGAACATTACATAGCGGTTGTTATTCTATTTTATTTTAACTCAAATAGGATTGATGACATCTGCCATATTTTTTTACATTCGTCGCCGAAAAAAGAATTGATTTTTTTTGACAAAAACAAGAAATTAAACTTCAATAAAAATGAAAATCGCACATCTCAAAATAGCTACTGTTTATGCTCAAACTTTGTTTCAAGAATCAACTCAAAGAAAGACGATAGAGGCTGTTTTGTCAAACGTACAAGAGTTGACAATTGCACTACAAAAGAATGAAGAATTCTTGTTTTTTTTTCAGAACAAATTGATTAAAGCACAACAGAAAATTATCGTATTACAAGCCCTTCAGAAAAAAATGAAATGGACTCCTACTATGCAATCTTTTTTAGAATTGCTATGTACCAAAAGAAGAGAATATGTGATACAAGAAATTGTAGAACAATTTGTTCATTTATATTATGTCAGCAAACACATTCTTGTGGTCAATGTTACAAGTGCAACGGCATTGAGTGCGAATAGTATAAAACAAATCGAAAAAAAAATAAAAACGATTTTAAACGCGAAGGAAATTATTTTAAAAACATCACATAACGAAGCCTTAATAGGCGGTTTGAAGATTGAATTTGACAACAAAATTTTAGACCTCAGCATTCAATATTCTTTACAACAACTTCAACAACAATTATTAGCAAACTAATCAACTATAAAAAATAAACTCTATGGCAGCAATTAAAGCAGATGAAATATCAGCAATTTTACAAAAACAATTAGGTGGGGCTAGCACTTCAAAAAAAATTGAAGAAGTAGGAACCGTTTTACAAGTGGGTGATGGTGTGGCACGTGTTTATGGATTAAATGCCGTAGCTCTTGGAGAAATTGTAGAATTTTCTCACGGTGTAAAAGGCATTGCCCTGAATTTAGAAGAAGACAATGTGGGCGTTGTATTGATGGGTAATGGAAAACTTATCAAAGAAGGAGATAAAGTAAAACGCACAGAAACAATTGCCTCTATACCTGTTGGGGAAGGATTGCTCGGCAGAGTTGTCAATACGTTGGGAGAACCTGTAGATGGAAAAGGAGCTATAAAAGGCAAATTGTATGAAATGCCTTTAGAGAGAAAAGCACCTGGGGTAGTTTTTAGAGAGCCGGTAAAAGAGCCTTTACAAACTGGTATAAAAGCGATTGATGCAATGATACCAATAGGAAGAGGACAAAGAGAATTGATTATTGGAGACCGACAAACAGGAAAAACTGCGATTGCTATCGATACCATTATCAATCAAAAAGAATTTTATGAAGCAGGCAACCCTGTTTATTGTATTTATGTTGCTATTGGTCAAAAAGCATCTACTGTTGCTGCTGTAAAACAAACTTTAGAAGCAAGCGGTGCAATGCCTTATACGGTGATTGTCTTAGCCTCTGCTTCTGACCCTGCACCTTTGCAGTTTTATGCACCATTTGCGGGCGTTGCTATTGGTGAATTTTTTAGAGACTCTGGTCGAGCAGCTTTAATTATCTATGATGATTTGTCAAAACAAGCCGTTGCTTATAGAGAAGTATCATTATTACTTCGTCGTCCACCGGGAAGAGAAGCGTATCCTGGCGATGTATTCTATTTGCATAGTCGTTTATTAGAACGTGCGGCAAAAATTATCAATAATGAAGAAGTTGTTAAAAAAATGAACGATGTGCCAAAATCTATTCAACCCATTTTAAAAGGTGGCGGATCGCTAACTGCTTTGCCAATTATTGAAACACAAGCGGGGGACGTATCAGCCTTCATTCCAACAAACGTAATTTCAATTACAGACGGGCAAATTTTCTTAGAATCAAATTTGTTCAATGCTGGTATTCGTCCAGCCATTAACGTAGGTATTTCTGTAAGCCGTGTAGGGGGAAATGCCCAAATTAAATCAATGAAAAAAGTGTCCGGTACATTAAAATTAGACCAAGCACTTTACAGAGAATTAGAAGCATTTTCAAAATTTGGTGGAGACCTTGATGCTGCAACAAAATCAATTATTGATAAAGGAGCAAGAAATATTGAAGTCTTAAAACAAGACCAATATCAACCATTTTCAGTAGAAGAACAAATTGCGATTATTTATCTTGGAACAAATGGTTTACTTAAAAATGTTCCGATTAATAAAGTGAAAGAATTTGAAAAAACTTTTTTAATCGAAATGAAAAGCAAGTTGCCACAAATATTGTCAGAATTTAAAAAAGGAAACTTGCCTGAAGAAGGGATTAAACAAATGGTTGATTTAGCCAATAATTTGATGAAAGCATATCAATAGATATGATATGTTTTAGACACTTTTAAACTCCTAACTGCTTTTGTAGTTAGGAGTTTTTTTTATTTAAATGAAAATAAACATATGAGAAGAATTGAATTGCAGGATTTAAAATGGTGTCAAAAGTTCACTTTCCTTAGGCAAGTTAGCACCGTTCAATCCTCATTTTCTGCATAACTATTTTCTACTGTTTGACTACGTCTAAAAATAAAAATTAGTTTGGCAACTCTTTCTTTTTAATCTAAAAAATTTAATCCATGCGTTCGTTTCAATTCATGCTATTGTCTTTGTTTATCGTTTTGTTTACAAGTTTTTGTGGAAATACAAATTACAAAAAAACAAACTCTGGTGTAGAGTATAAAATTCTAAAAAATGGTAAAGGAAAAAAAGTGCAAGAAGGTGATTTTTTAACCCTTCATGTCATTCGATATATGGCTGATTCATTGATTTTTGATAGTCATAAATCACAACCTGATGTTGTCCAATATCAAAAAAGCCCTAACCCACAACAAAAGTATAATTTACTTGATGTTTTGGCACTTGTTAGTGTAGGTGATAGCGTTGCGTTAAGAGTGCCTTTAGATTCTATCTTTAAAGACGTTCCTAACAAACCATCATTTTACAAAAAAGGTGCTTACGCAAAAATATTTTTGACTGTGATTGATGCAAAAAATCAAGCTCAACAAGCCAAAGAAACGGAAGCAAAAAAATCTGAATTGGTAAAAAGTTTAATTGAAAAAGCAAAAGCAGATAAACCAGCAATAGAAGAATTTGTAGCAAAAAATAAATTGACAGGTAGCTTTAACCAACAAGGCGTTTTTGTAATTACAACCAAAGATGGAAGCGGAGCTATCATTGCAGCTGACACAACAATAAGCGTTATTTATACAGGGAAATTATTGAATGGCACAACTTTTGATTCAAATGTAGATAGAGTAAAAAAAGATAAAAATGCTTTCTTAACTTTTAAAGCAGGATTGGGACAATTGATACCAGGTTTTGATTATTCTTTATTAGGGTTGAAAAAAGGTAGTCATGTAAGATTTATTATTCCTTCTTCTTTGGCTTATGGAGAACAAGGCGCAGGAGATAAAATTCCACCGCATAGCATTTTAGATTTCTCTGTAGAAATTCAAAATCGTTAATTTTTAAAAAAATCATTTAAAACCTATTTAATCTGTTTTTATATGGCAATTAAAATCACCAATGAATGCATTAACTGTGGTGCTTGCGAACCAGAATGTCCTAACAATGCCATTTATGAAGCTGGCGTACAATGGGCGGTAAAAGACGGCACCAGCGTTAAAGGTTTGTTTACTTTATTAGACGGAACACAAATTCCTCACGATCAAAAAAACCAACCAATTAGTAACGATAACTATTATATCACACCGAATAAATGTACAGAATGTCAAGGCTTTCATGACGAGCCACAATGTGCTGCCGTTTGTCCTGTAGATTGTTGTGTGCCAGATGAATTATATCAAGAAACATTAGAAAGTCTATTGAATAAAAAAGACCGCCTCCATTTGTAAACATTATGGGAACAGTTCTTAATGTACTCAAATTGCAATGTCCACGGTGTAGAAAAGGTAAACTCTTTAAACATAAAAACTATTTGGGTTGGAAGAATATCCTCACCATGTATGATGACTGCAAGAATTGCAATTTGCATTATGAAGTAGAAAATGGATTTTGGTGGGGAACAGGTTATATCAATTATTTACTGTCTGTATTGCTTTCTGTTATCACATGCCTTATTTGGCATTTTACAATTGGATTTAGCGTAAACGACAATAGCATTTTTATTTGGTTATTTGTCAATGCTGTATTTATCATTGCCTTACAACCATGGATTATGCGTATAGGCAGATCTTTATATCTTCATTTTTTTGTTGGCAAAGACTCTTCATTTTAATACATTGAGATTATGCTGTCATTTATTTGGCATTCTATTATTGGCAGATTTATTATTCTCATCAATATCATTGTCATTGCTGTTTTTGTGGCGTGTTCGCTTAATCCACTTTTAAATTTAGATGCTTTATTAGGAGCGGGTTTTTTAGGCATTCTATTTCCTTATGCTTTAGGCATGATGCTTGTTTTTTTTGTCATTAGCTTGATTTTTAAACCGCGTTGGGCGGTTGTTTTACTTCTTGTATTGGCGTTAAATTGGAAGCAAATTTTTATTTGTATTGCTCCACATATTCAAAACCCAACGTTTAGCATCATCAAAAAAAAAGGCAATCAAACCCTTCGCATTTTTAATTGGAATATAAGGCGATGCCTTCCAGAACATTCTACCAATATTTATGATAGTAAATTCACACAAGAACACGCTGATTTGCTCAAGATCTACAAGCCAGATATTGTTTGCTTGCAAGAGTGTTTAATTAATAGCAATAAAATGAATGATCCTTTTCAAACCATTCATTTTTTTTTAGAACAAGGTTATCCTTATTATTTTTTTTCTAAAGACTATACCATTGATGAAGCCTTTATGAGTGGTAACATCATTTTCTCTAAGTATAAAATTGTAAATAAACAAGTAACCCATTTTGACAGAATAGAAGCGGGGTCAGAAAGTATGATGTATGCAGATATTGCCATTAGTGAAAGTAAGGTAGTCAGAGTGTTTACAACACATTTAGAATCTTATGGATTTAAAAAAGAAGAATACCAAGAAATTAAATTGATACGACAACACAACGAAAAAAGTTGGGAAGCCTCACGTGATATTTTTTTTAAAATGAGGAATACGTTTTTGATTCGCAAACAACAAGCTGATATTATTAAATCTTATTTAGAGCATACTACACTGCCATTTATTTTATGTGGCGACTTTAATGACGTGCCAAATTCTTATACGTATTCAACTTTAAGTGATAATATGAAAGACGCTTTTGTAGAAAAAGGTTTTTTGCTCGGACGTACTTATCCTCATTTATTGCCAACACTTCGCATAGACTATATTTTAGCGTCAAAGCCCTTTAAAGTTCAACAATTTGAAACAATACCAAGCACTTTGTCTGACCATTATCCTCTTGTTGCCGATGTTGTATTGAAATAAAAGACTTGATGAGAACAACAACTTGGGCTAATGTGTTCAAACTGTCTTGTCCTCAAATAGGTTTACACTATGGTTGTATTTTAAGGTGTATGTAGTTGATTTAAAATCGCCTCAAATTCCAATTCCAACTTTCTTCTGTTTCGAATGCAGGACTGACTTGTAACGAAGGTGTTTGTGGTTTACTCATCAACGAACTTTCTTTTAATACTTTTTGTTTCATTGTTTCATACAAATTGCTCATGCTGGTATTGCCTTTTGTTTCTTGCAAATGTTTGAGAAGAAAGTAAGTAAAAAACCCATGTTGTTTTTCATTGAAAACGCCAGAAGACTCTTCTTTACTGCTTGACGAAAGAACCAACATATTGCCCATAGGAGCATCTAATTTTGGTGCAATACGAACGCCTTTTCTTGCTAAAATTGGAGCTATACTTTTACTGCCACCACTAAAACACGCATCAAAAATAACAAGTGTTTTTTCTGTTGGATAGGCATTTAATTGCTCATACAAATATTTTAAACTAATTCCGTCTTGTAAGTGGTCTGCACTAATATCAACAGGAAGTAGATAACCCTCTTTTGTCGTTTCATCGGGCAAGCCATGACCAGAATAATAAACAAGAATTTTTGCCTTTCCATTTTCAAATTTTTGCATTTGTGCTAACCAAGCAATGCCTTGTTTCATTTGCCCTGCAGTTGCATTTTTTAAAAATTTCATTTGTTTTTCTGGAACGCCTAAAGTTTTATTAGCATACAATTTAAAAATGCTTGCATCGTTTACAGCAAAATCAACATTGACTTCTCTACTCAAACTCACTTGAAATGTACTATAATCTTCATTTCCAATAATGAGGGCATAAGTATATTCGTTATTTGTCTTAGTCTCTGGAATGTCAATATCCACGCTGTCTATACCGATTTGAATATTGTTTTTTGATAGCGTATAATTATTGACTACTTGTTTATGAGACGTGTTCGATTCGTATGTAATGGGTTTGAAATTATATTGAATATCAGTAGACGCATAAGTGATAGCTTGTTGATTATCGTAAAAATATTTTTCACCAATCTTAAACTTTGATATCACAACCGTATCCTTCAGAGGTAAAATGTCAAATTCGGAAACATTCATTTGCTCAAAATTATTTTTGAAATATTGTGCATCTGATACAGAAACTTTAACAGGAATTTGTCCAATAAAAGGGTGTTCAATTAAAAATGTTTCATTATCGGCATCGTATTTACCAACAATTTTATACTCGTTTTTATTCTCTAAAAATAAAGTACGAAATAATTTTTCCCATTCTTTTTTATACGTCAGGGCAAAGTTTTTTGCTTTTTCATTTCTTGTTATTTCATTGACACGAATTTTGTAATCAACGGTTTTTTCAAATTCTCCTTTTTGTTGCCAATCACTAATTTGTTGTTCTACTCTACGTTGTATGAAGTTATCAGCCGTGCGAATATGGTCTTTGTAGATTTCTTTATTCAGTTTTAAACCCAAAGAAATAGCATCTCGATAAGCCACAGAAGCCAAGTTATCTTGCATCTTTTCTATCAATACATTGCCTTTATTGTAAAATAAAAGTGCATTGCGATAATTATGGTCAATAGCCTTGTTGTAATGAAAAAGAGCTTTGTCATATTCTTTCAAATTGTAAAAAGCATTGCCTTTGTAGTAATAAACTTTAGCATTTGTGTTATCTAATTCCAGTGCTTGGTCATAATTTCCAAGTGCTTTCGCATAATTTTGTTGAAAATAATATACGACACCTCTATGGACAAAAGATTCTGCATCTTTTTCATCAAGGTGAATTGCTTTTGAAAAATCTGCAATTGCATTATCATATTGATTCGCGTATAACATATAAATCGTTCCTCTTAATTGATATGCTTTAGAATTATTGGGTTCTAAATCAATTGCGTCTTGATATGTCTTTACTGCTGCTATATGATTGCCCTCTTCGGTCTGCTGTTTTGCCTGGTTTAATAGTGCGGTGTATTTGATATTTTTTTCTTGTGCATTTTTTTGAGAACTACTTTTAATCAAACTAACAAGTCCCAAAACGCCAAGAGCAACCAATTCTGCCTGTGCAGCGGCACTTGCAACAAATACAATTAAAAACAAAATTGAAAGGATAGATTTTTTCATTACAAGTTTTTTTTAGATGATGAGCAGTATGCTTTCATGTTATTGCTAAAAGGAGAAAAAAAATTAGATAACCTATTGGCAATAAGTTTAAACGTTGAGTAAGTTTTTATACATTAAATCTAAAGTGTAAAATATCTCCATCTTGAACGATATAATCTTTTCCTTGTACTTGCAATTTTCCATTTTCTCTACAAGCTGCTTCAGATTTTAAATGAATAAAATCATCATACGCAATCACTTCAGCACGAATAAACCCTTTTTCAAAATCGCCATGAATAACGCCTGCAGCTTGTGGAGCGAACATTCCTTTACGAATTGTCCATGCACGAACTTCTTGTACACCAACGGTAAAATAAGTTGCAAGGTCTAAAATTTTATACGTCGCTTGAATGAGTCTGTTGACACCACTTTCTGTTAAACCTAAGTCTTCTAAAAATAATTGTCTGTCGTCATAACTTTCCATTACAGCAATTTCACTTTCAATTTCGGCACTGATTAAAATCATTTCTGCGTTTTCATTTGCAATCGCTTCTTTTACTTTTTGCGTATAAGCATTGCCATTGACAACCGATTTTTCATCGACATTGCAGACATAAAGAACAGGCTTGATGGTGAGTAAAAATGCATCAGTTAAAAACTTTTTTTCTTCTGGCGTTAAGGTTAATTCTCTCGCATTTTTATTTTGTTCTAAATGTTGCTTCATGGTTTTTAAAACCGATAAGCACGCATCTTTTTCAGGCATATTTATTTTTTCGATGCGTTGAATTTTCTTATCAATGCTTTCTAAATCTTTCAATTGCAATTCAGTGTCGATAATTTCTTTGTCTCTAATTGGATTCACGCTACCATCTACATGAATAATATTGTCATTGTCAAAGCATCGTAACACGTGAATAACGGCATCTGTTGCTCTAATATTTCCCAAAAATTGATTGCCTAACCCTTCGCCTTTGCTTGCTCCTTTTACTAATCCTGCAATGTCAACAATTTCTACTGTTGTAGGTACAACTTTTTGTGGTTTTGCAATTTCTTCTAATAAAAAAAGACGTTTGTCAGGCACTGTGATAACGCCAACATTCGGCTCTATTGTGCAAAAGGGAAAATTGGCGGCTTGTGCTTTTGCATTGCTTAAAGCATTAAATAAAGTTGATTTTCCTACGTTGGGCAAACCAACGATACCTGCTTGTAAAGGCATAAAATAAAAGGGTTTTAATAGGTTGAAAAGTTGCGAATGTATGCCGTATAATCATAAAATCATTCGCTTTTTAATTATTGTTGTTGTTTGTTATAGACGACTGAAAATGTTTGTTCGCATCGAAGCAATGTTGTTACTTACAAATTGTTTTGACAAATTCTTGGCAGTAATTTTTGATGAGTTGTCTCACGGCTCTAAATTCGCTGTCAATGTCTTCGTTTGTTCCCTTTGCTTTTGCTGGGTCTGGAAAATTGTAATGAAATTTTTGTGCCTTTGTTGGAAAAAACGGACAACGCTCTTTTGCATTGTCGCACACAGTAATTACAAAATCGAAATCTACTGCAACATATTCGTTGATATTGTTAGAAGTATGATGTGAAATATCAATACCATCTTCATTCATTGTTGCAATAGCTTTTGGATTTACGCCGTGTATTTCTACGCCTGCACTATATATTTTAACATCTTTTCCTTTTGTAAAGTCCGTTAAATAACCATGTGCAATTTGACTTCTACAACTATTGCCTGTACAGAGTACTAAAATATTTTTCAAGGAATTTGATTTTGTTTAAAAAAATAACCATACAATATTGATGATGCTAAACTTCGGATCAAAGCCCCAAATCAATTGAAGGAGAACAATTGCAATGGTAATGACAATTTGCTTTTTATATTTTAAGAAAAATTGTTGTAGTCTCATAGGTTATCATTTAACTATCACCATTATGATGATTGATTTTTAGTCTTATCAATAGTAATTAAATGGCACGCTTTTTGCATACGTTCAAAAGTGTCTTGTACGCGCGTTGGGTTAGTGTCGGTTAGAAATGTTTGTACGTTTGGAAAAGAAAATACAACCTTGAAAAATTGGGATAATCGTTCATTGTCTAACTTCTCAAAAATGTCATCTAATAATAAAATTGGCGTAATGTTTTTTTCTTCTGCAATCATTTTTAGCGTGGCTAATTTGATGGCTAATAACAACGATTTTTTTTGCCCTTGTGAAGCCACCTCTTTAAACAAATAAGGGTTCAACGAACATACTAAGTCATCTTTTTGAATGCCAATTAAACTGCGTTGAACAAGACATTCTTTTTCGGTGTATTGACTAACTAAGCTTTGCCATGTTTGTGTATGAAATTGAGATTCATAACGAAGTTCAATCTTGTCGGTAGCATGAGAAAATAAATCATAAAATGATTTTGTGTCATCAAAAAGTTTTTGCGTAATGCTTGTTCGATATTTGAAAATAATGTTTGCCAGAGGTTCTAATTGCTCATTGTAAATGGACAATAAAGAAGGTGATTTTTGATGATGCCATTCTTTTAATAAGGCATTTTTTTGTTGTAAGATTTTGTAATAATTAATCAGGCTGGCTAAATAATGGTGGTTGATTTGGGCTATAAATTTGTCTAAAAAATGTCGTCGCGGTTCTGCAATACCATTGATTAAATCAACGTCATCTGGGCTTATCATTACAATCGGCACTGTTCCAATAAAATCAGAATATTTTTTGATCGCTTGTTGATTGACGATAATTTCCTTTTTGTTTTTATCTCGAATAAAAAAATCAATCGTTAGCGCTTCGTTTCCAAAAGCATAATTTCCTTTTAGACTGCACGCATTGCAATTGTGCTGAACGGACAAAGATTCTTGTTTTGAAAAATAACTTTTTGTGAAAGACAGGGTATAAATAGCGTCTAATAAGTTTGTTTTGCCAATTCCATTTTTACCAACAATGGCGTTGATGCCAGGCGTAAAAACGAAATTTTCTTCAGCATAATTTTTATACTGAAACAATCGTAAATTTTCTATGAATACTGTTTTCAATGTCTATGCAATACGAACTTGAAATAATTGTTGGTCCAATAAAAAGCCTTCATAGACATCTTCAGAATGCACTTTACCAACGCCTTCGGGCGTTCCCGTAAAAATAATATCGCCTTGTTGCAAGGTGAAAAATTGTGATATGCCAACCAATATTGTTTGAATGTTATAGAGCATGAAAGACGTATTGCCTTGTTGAACAGTCTTTTTATTTTTTTGTAATGAAAATAAAATTGGAGACGCAAAGGTGTTTTCTTTTGGTGAAATCCATTTGCCAATAACGGCAGAATGGTCAAACGCTTTTGCTTTTTCCCAAGGCAACCCATTTTGCTTTAATTTACTTTGTATGTCTCTTGCTGTAAAATCAATACCTATACTAATGGCATCAATACAATCCAAAGCATTTGACAGAACAAGATTTTTGCTTGTTTTTCCAACGCGTAAAATCAACTCACATTCATAGTGCAAATCTGTTGTGAAGGACGGAATTGCCATTGTATTGTCTTGTAAAATGGCGGTTGGGGGTTTTGAAAAAATGACCATTTCGTCGCTGATAGCGTTTTGTAATTCTGCAATGTGAGCAACATAATTTCTGCCTATACAATAAATCATAATTTGTGAATTGAGTTGTGAAAATTGATGTGTTTATTTTTATTTATGCTGATGGGCTTAAACTTAAAAAAGCTTTTTTACCAATTGCGCTCATCGTATAACAATCATAAAAATCATTTGGAATAGTTGTCTGTTTTTTCTTCGCTTGTTCGATAATCGCATTTGTAAAATTTTTCCAATCATTGTCTTCAACGCAATGCAATTGTTGCCCACACAATTCTTTTGAAATTCCTTTTGCACCACTTTCTGTAGAAATGCAAGGTAGGTTGTAAGAAAGTGCATCTAATAATTTCACCTTTACGCCACCGCCTTCAATGACAGGGTTAATCATCATATCAACGCCTTTGTTGTGAAAAGCAATATCATCGACAAACGCTGCGTAAATAATTTCAGGGTTTGCTTTAAAGTGATTGTAGATAGGTGGTAATTTACTTCCACAGATTAAAATTTTATACGCAAATTTTTGTTCGTTTAATGCAGGAATAATAGTTGAAAGAATGATGTCGATAGCATTTTGATTGGGAGGATAATTGAGAGAACCATTAAAAAATAAAAGCGTTTCGTCTGCTTTGATGTTATATTGTTTGCGTAATTTTTCTTTGCACGAATCGCTATCTGTAGGCACAGCATCAACGCGAATGGCAGCCGGTATATAGACAATTTTTTTGTCGCTAATTCCAAATTTTTCTTTGGCAAGCAGAATGTCATCAGGCGATACAGAGTGTATTAAATGAGCGAATGTGTAATGCAATAATTCAAAGCAATACAACAATAACCATACTTTTTTAGCATATGATTGAAAGCGTTGATATTCGATATTATGGCTATGATAAATACACTTTGCATTGGTGAAAAAACGAAATAGCAAGAAAATGAGTGGCAAATAAGGTTGCTCAAAAACGATATGTGAAATTTTATTTTTTCTAACGATGCGTAAAAGTGTAAAAAAATAAAACACATTCAAATATTTTATCCAGCGGTTGGTTGAAAAAATCTTTAGCGGAGTAAAAGCAAATTCATTGCTTGGCATGATATCTTTTGTACTTGCTAAAAAAACATTCGTGTGTTTGCTTAATGCTTCGGCATATAAGACAGAACCTCTATGCCCCGCATTGATAAGCGGTAAAACTTTGTAAGGAACAATAACAAGTACGCCAGAAACCATTGCAAATAAAAAGTAAAAAAGAGAGAAATATGTTATTCTGTTTAAAATTGAAACAGAATACAGCCAAGATAATTTTTAACTCATCACAAAAGAAAAAACATCTTAAGCATATTCATATAAAAATACCTTTATACCGTTTTTTTCTTCATCTTAAAATTGAAAAAATGTCTGTCGGATTAGCCTATTTCATAGAACAATTAGAACGTAAAAATGAAATTGTAAAAATTGATACGTATGTCAATCCGAGTTTAGAAATTACCGAAGTGGTTGATAGAATCAGTAAATCAAAGAACAATAAAGCGTTATTGTTTACGAATACAAAAACGAAATTCCCTTTATTGATCAACTCATTGGGGTCATACGAAAGAATGTGTATTGCCTTTGGGGTAAACAGCTTAGACGATATTGCAAAAGACATTTTTGATTTATTTAATAAACTGCAAACGCCTAAAAAAACGGTTTTAGATAAATTAAAAATGTTGCCTGAATTGAAAAAAATTGGCAACTATATGCCACAAGAAAAAAGCGGCAGAGGAATATGTCAAGAGGTTATTTTGACAAATAATGACATTAATTTATATGACTTTCCTATTTTGAAATGTTGGCCCCATGATGGTGGACCATTTATCACTCTGCCTATTATTCATACACAAAGTCCTATCACAAAAACACGCAATGTGGGTATGTATCGCATGCAAGTGATAGATAAAAGAACAACAGGAATGCACTGGCATAAGCATAAAGTGAGTGCAAAACATTTCAATGAATATAAGGCGTTGCAAAAGACGATGCCTGTTGCGGTTGCACTTGGGGGAGACCCGATTTATACCTATGCGGCAACGGCACCTTTGCCAGAAAATGTTGATGAATATTTGTTAGCAGGTTTTATTAGAAAAAAAAGCGTGAGCCTTGTTCGTTGTATTTCGCAACCAGACATTTGGGTGCCGAATGATGCTGATATTATTATTGAAGGCTATATCGAACCGCTTGAAGACTTGTTTTTAGAAGGACCCTTTGGTGACCATACAGGGTTTTATTCTTTGGCAGATTATTATCCAAAATTTCATGTAACGTGCATTACGCATAAAAAAAATGCCATTTATCCAGCAACCATTGTAGGTATTCCTCCCCAAGAAGATGCGTGGATAGGCAAGGCGACAGAGCGTATTTTTTTAGCACCAATTAAAATGACGTTAAGCCCAGAAATTATAGATATGAATATGCCAATAGAAGGCGTATTTCACAATTTAGTCATTGCTCAAATACAAAAAGATTTTGTTGGGCAAGCGGCAAAAGTGATGAATGCTATGTGGGGAGCAGGGCAAATGATGTTTAATAAAATTTTGGTCATTGCTGGGCAACACACTTCGATTGATAATTACTATGATTTATTAAGACAGAATTTCAAACATTTTAATCCAAGCAGAGATACATATATCGCCAAAGGTCCGATGGATGTTTTAGATCACAGTTGTTCTAAATTTAGTTTTGGTGGAAAAGTTTGTTTTGACTTAACACAAAAAATTGAAGAAGAATTGGACGAAGACTTTTACAATGAAATGCCACAAAATATTGCCCACTTAGATATTTTTCCTTTAGATAAAGAGATTCGCCAAATTTATACGGACTTATTGACGCAATTAAAGTTGCCTGTTTTAATTATTAGCTTGAATAAAACAAAGCCAAATCATATTCAAAAATTACACAGTCAAATTTGTAAAGAAGCCTTGATTGATGGTATTAAAATGATTTTATATGTTGATGCTTGTGTCGATATAACCGATGTGAGTACCGTCATTTGGCTTGTTGCCAATAACATTGACCCACAGAGAGATTTGATGATAGAAAAAAGACCGTCTCATTTGCAACGAAATCAATATGTTAGTTGCCTTGGCGTTGATGGTACAGTGAAAACAAAAGCCTTAGATAATTTTAAAAGAGACTGGCCGAACGTGATAGTCAGCAATGACACGACGATTAACAGCATTGATAAAAAGTGGAGTAGTTTAAATTTGGGTGCATTTATTTCTTCGCCGTCTTTAAAATATCAGGGTCTTGTAAAAGGGAATGCTGCAAAAGTGGAAGAGGAATAAACTTTTATATTATTGGATACTCGTAATTCATATTCATCATCTTTGAACTAATTATTATTAACATATTAAATGCTCAATTCATTGTCATCTAAAAGAATACGAAAAGAAATAGTTTTATTCTTTTTGTTGTTTGTACTCAAAGGGTTCAGTCAAAAGCCAATTACACTACAAGAGGCACAAGTACAACTGCAAAAAAATAATTTGCAATTGTTGGCTTTACAATACAATATCACAGCTTCTCAAGCCGCAGTCATTCAAGCTAAAATTTGGGAACTGCCTTATTTGTCAGGCGAGTTGAATCTTATCAATCGACAAGATGACAAAATTTTAGATGTTGGTAGAGAAGGACAAAAAGCACTTGCAATACAACAACTCATTTATTTAGGAGGAAAAAAAAGAAATGAAATAAAATTTGCTAAAAGTAATTCGTCGCTTGCAGGGTTGGAGTTTGAACAAGTATTACGCAATTTGAAATTTCAATTAAACCAACTGTTTTACAGCATTTATTTTGATAAGCAAAAAATAAAATCATTAAACGCTCAAATTGCAATTTTAGACACCTTAGTAAAAAACTATAATGCACAAGTTGTCAAAGGAAATATTCCACTGCGTGAGGTCGTGCGTTTGCAATCATTGGTGTTAAATTTAAAGAACGAAAAAAATAATATCGCTAAAGATATTATTGAAGCAAATCAAAATCTAAGTCTCATTACCGGAATGTCTGATATGATAGAACCGATTACAGATGAGGCTGAATTATTGAGAAAAATCCAAAGCCGGTTCGTTCCAAAAGATACCGTTCAGTCTGCTGCCTTTGCAGGAAATATTGAATATTTAACAGCATTGAAATTGTCTGAAAGTCAAGCACAATATTTGAAATGGCAAAAATCTTTGGCTTTACCTGATATTACTGCTGGGCTTTCTTATGACCAACGTGGTGGGGCATTTCAAAATCAAATCAATCTCACATTTGGTATTCCCTTACCACTATGGAATAAAAACAGAGGAAATATCAAAATGGCAGAAGCACAGTTAAAGCAGACGAATATGAACAAAGAGTATAAGCAATTAGAACTGCAAACCAAAGTAGAAACGTATTGGCAAGTATGGCAACAGCAAGTCAATCAGTATAACAATATCGACGCATCTACTTTAACAAACTTTGATGAGGTGTATCATGGAATGCTTTTAAATTTTCAAAAAAGAAATATTACGATGTTAGAATTTACGGACTTTATGGAAAGCTACAATCAATCTTTTATTCAAATCAATGAAATCAAAAAAGCATTGATTCTGTCTAGTATTTATTTAAATTTTATCACCAATAAAGAACTGTTTTAATGATGAAAACAATAACCGCAATTTTTCTTACAGTCGTTTTTTTGACGTCTTGCCATAATGGGGATAAAAAAGAAAAAACAAAAGAAACTCAAGAAGCTTTTGTATTGAGCGACAAAATGTTGGCAACTACTACAACAACTCCTGCAACACGGCAACCGTTACAAAATGAGTTGAATTTTTATGGTAAAATAACAGCCGATAACAATAAAATGATTGAAGTGTTTCCTCTTGTCGGTGGCAATGTGGTTAAAGTGTATGTTGAATTAGGCGACCATGTTCAAAAAGGACAATTGTTGGCAACAATAAGAAGCACAGAGGTGGCGGGTTTTGAAAAAGAATTAGACGACGCAAATAATGATGTGATTGTTGCAAAAAATAATCTCAAAGTAGCACAAGAATTGTATGACGGAAAATTGAGTGTGGAAAGAGATTTGTTAGAAGCAAAGAGCCAATTAGATAAAGCACTATCACAACTTCGCCGTGTCCAAGAAACGTATAAAATATACAACATAAAAGGGGGAGCCATATTTGAAGTGAATGCTCCTTTGAGTGGGTTTATTATTCAAAAAAATATCAATCAAGATATGATGCTACGAAGTGATAAGTCTGATAATATTTTTGATATCGCACAAATAGACGACGTGTGGGCAATTGCCAATGTGAATGAAAGCGACATTAATCAAGTTAAACTTGGCATCAATGCGGCTGTAACCACCTTGAGTTATCCTGACAAAAAGTTTTATGGTAAAGTCGATAAAATATTCAACATCATTGACCCTGAAACGAAAGCTATGAAAGCCCGTGTAAAATTAACCAATTCAGACTTTTTACTCAAACCTGAAATGCCTGCCACGATAAAATTATCTTACAAAGAAGGCAAGCAAATGATTTGCATTCCGTCGCAAGCGGTCATTTTTGATCAAAGTAAAAGCTTTGTGATGATTTTTAAAGACAGAAATAATATAGAAACGAGACAAATAGAAGTGTTTCGTCAAGTTGGAGATAAAACTTTTGTTGCTTCTGGTCTTCACGAAAACGAAAAAGTAATCACCCAAAATCAATTACTCATTTATGACGCTTTAAATGATTAAGCAATGAATACATCTTCTCTCTCTTTTTTGTTTTTATTCTTTTTGTTTGTACGACCTGTCTTGTTCGCACAGCAAATTGACAGCATAAAGAATGAAAGACTTTCAATTCATGCACAAACGACTGTTGTTAATCAGTTCAAGCCATCGTTTAGTGTAAAATATACCGATGATAATAGTTTACAACAAGAGCAAGAAACCCAAACATCTATTACATCTACATTGTATTATGGACTAAGGCTTTGGAAAGGTGCAAGCGTATTTGCCAATTCAGAAATTGCAGGTGGGTCTGGCTTAAGCCAAGCACTCGGAATTGCAGCCGCAACAAATGGAGAAACATTTAGAGTTGGCGATCATGCGCCTCAAATTTATCTTGCGAGGCTTTTTTACAAACAAGTTTTTGCATTCAACAGTCAGAAAACCTATCAAGCAAGCGATTTTAATCAATTAGAAGAATATGTTCCTAATGAATATTTGTCTTTTACAATAGGGAAAATAGGAGTGTCAGATTTTTTTGATAGAAATAAATTTAGCCATGACCCACGAACACAATTTATGAGCTGGGCGTTAATGGATAATGGAGCTTGGGATTATCCAGCAAATACACGTGGTTACACCCCCAGTATTGTGTTAGAATATGTTTCTCCAAAACACGAACTTCGATATGTCTTTTCGCTTGTCCCTTTAACTGCAAATGGCAATGAAATGAATTGGGATATATCAAAAGCAGGTTCACACACACTCGAATACACACACCGACATCAACTTAAAAATCAAGATGGGGCTATTCGCTTTTTAGTTTTTTTTACGACCACAAATATGGGAAACTATCAAGCAAGTATTGCTTTAAATTCAGTCAACCCAAGCATTCAAGACACACGAAGATATGGGCATACAAAATATGGTTTTGCAATCAATGCAGATCAAAGTATAACGAATAATTTGGGGTGTTTTTTTAGAGCAAGTTGGAATGATGGAAATAATGAAACGTGGACATTTACAGAAATAGACCATAGTGTAAGTACAGGACTTTCATTGGCAGGAAAACGCTGGAAAAGAGAAAATGATCATGTTGGTATTGCTTATGTGTCCTCAGGAATTTCTACATCTCATCGAGACTATTTAAAAGCTGGAGGAAAAGGTTTTATACTTGGTGATGGTAATCTGAATTATGCTTTAGAACATTTAGCAGAACTATACTATTCGGCAGAATTGATCAAAAATCAAATCTACTTAAGTGGAACATATCAATGTGTACTCAATCCTGGTTACAACCTCGATAGACAAGGGCCAGTTCATGTTTTTTCAATTAGACTTCATGCTAGAATTTAAAATCAATGAATAAATTTATCAAAAATATCATCGCCTTTTCAATTAAAAACAAAGCGTTTACATTTTTTTGTATAGGCGTTTTAGTCATTTCAGGATTTGTGGCTTTTAAAAATATGCCTATCGAAGCGTTCCCCGATGTAACGAATACGCAAATTATTATCGTAACAGAATGGAATGGAAGAAGTGCTGAAGAGATTGAACGCTTTGTAACTACGCCCATTGAAATTTCAATGAATTCGGTGCAGAAAAAAACAAGCGTTCGTAGCATTACGATGTTTGGACTTTCTGTTATCAAAATCATTTTTGAAGACGGCGTAGAGGATTTTTTTGCCAGACAACAAGTCAATAATTTATTACGCAATGTGTCTTTACCAGACGATGTAGATCCAGATGTGCAACCTCCTTATGGACCAACAGGAGAAGTATTTCGATATACACTCAAAAGTTCAAAAAGAGATTCGCGAGATTTATTAACGATTCAAAATTGGGTTATCGACCGTCAGTTGCGCTCGGTCGCGGGTGTGGCAGATTTAGTTGCATTTGGCGGACAAGAAAAAACGTATGAAGTTAGCGTTGATCCGAACCGATTAGCAAAATATGATATTACACCTTTACAAGTATTTGAAGCCGTTAATCAAAGTAATATCAATGTTGGTGGCGATGTGATTGAAAAAAATGGACAGGCTTATGTTGTTCGTGGAGTAGGGCTTCTGCAAAGCATTTCGGATATTGAAAACATTATTATTGATGAAGCAGGTGGCAACCCTATTTTGGTAAAAAATGTTGCTGATGTATATGAAAGTTCTATGCCTCGTGTTGGGCAAGTTGGACTCAACGAAAATGATGATGCTGTAGAAGGTATTGTTGTCATGCGAAAAGGAGAAAACCCTCAAGAAGTGTTAGGAAGGATAAAAGAAAAAATTGAAGAACTCAACGAACGCATTTTACCCCAAGATGTAAAAATGGAAACATTTTACGACCGTGACAATTTAATGCATTATACCACCACAACCGTTATGCACAATATGTTTGAGGGCATCTTATTTGTAACCGTCATTGTGTTTTTGTTTATGGCAGATTGGAGAACTACGCTTACCGTTTCAATTGTCATTCCACTGTCATTATTATTTGCTTTTTTATGCCTGAAATTAAAAGGCATGAGTGCCAATTTATTGTCCCTTGGAGCGGTTGATTTTGGTATTATTATAGACGGTGCAGTAGTGATGGTAGAGGGCATTTTTGTAACCCTTGATCACTTGGCTCACAAAAAAGGAATGGATGCTTTTAATCGATTATCAAAAGGTCAAATCATCAAAAAAACCGGCACAGAAATGGGCAAAGCCATTTTCTTTTCTAAGCTCATTATCATCACCGCATTGTTGCCCATTTTTGCCTTTCAAAAAGTAGAAGGAAAAATGTTTTCTCCGCTTGCATATACATTAGGCTTTGCCTTGTTGGGGGCTTTGATATTTACGCTCACTTTAGTGCCCGTATTAAGTCATCTTTTACTCAACAAAAACGTCAAAGAAAAGAACAATCCATTTGTCAATTTTTGGAATACAATTGTAGCAAAAGGCTTTGCGTGGACATTTAGAAATAAAAGAAAAACCATTATCGCTTCTATAGGTCTTATCATCTTAACATTTTTGTCTGCCCAATTTTTAGGTACAGAATTTTTACCTCAACTGAATGAAGGTGCACTGTGGGTAGAAGCAAAATTTCCTATGAGTCAAAGCCTATCAGAAACCGTAAAGAAAACCGCCATCTTGAGAAAAGAGTTACAACAATTTCCTGAAGTGAATGGCGTTTTGAGTCAAGTGGGTAGAAGCAATGACGGCACAGACCCAAGCGGGTTTTATTATGTACAAATGCAAGTCAACTTGAAACACAAAGACAATTGGAAACGAAAAATAACAATGGATGATTTGGTTAGAGAAATGGACGATTCGCTCACTAAATATCAAGGGATTGGTTACAATTATTCACAACCAATTATAGATAATGTTGCTGAAAGTGTAGCGGGTATCAATGCGTCTAATGCTGTCAAAATATATGGTGATAATTTAGACGAGTTGGATAAAATCGCCAATAAAGTTATTAAACAAATTGAAAATGTAGAGGGTATAAAAGATGTAGGCATATTGCGAAATGTAGGACAACCAGAAGTGAGTGTTGTGCTTGATAGAGAACGCATGGCGGCTTATGGAGTAAAGGTAGCCGATGCACAGGCAGTTTTAGAAATGGCGTTTGGCGGAAAAACAGCTACCCAAAAATTTGAAGGCGAACAAAAATTTGATATTAGAGTACGGTATCAGAACAATTATAGAAAAGATGAAAAAGATATGAGCAGCCTCAAAGTACCGACTATTCATGGCTATAAAATTCCTTTAAAAGAAATTGCAACCATTAAAAAAATTACAGGTCCTGCTTTTATTTATAGAGACAATACAAAGCGTTTTATCGGCGTTAAATTTTCTGTACGAGACAGAGATTTAGGGAGTACGATTGCTGAAGCACAAAAAAATGTTGCAAGCATGATCAAACTTCCACAAGGTTATCGCATTGGTTGGACAGGTGAATTTGAAAATCAAGTCAGAGCCACAGGCACTTTAGGGCAAATGGTGCCAATTAGTTTAGCAGGTATTTTTGTTCTTCTATTTATCTTATTCGGCAATATCAAAGACTCCCTTTTGGTTCTTACCAATGTTCCCTTTGCTATTATTGGTGGCATTATGGCTTTGCATATTACAGGAACAAATTTTGGCATTTCTGGAGGCGTAGGTTTTATCGCCTTGTTTGGTATTTGTATTCAAAATGGTGTGATATTGATTTCTGCATTTCATAATAACTTAAAAGTAAATATGACGCTTAGTGAAACGATTATAGAAGCCGTAAAAGTACGAACACGCCCCGTTGTAATGACGGCACTGATGGCCTCCATTGGCTTATTACCTGCGGCGATAAGTACAGGCATTGGGTCAGAGTCTCAGAAGCCTTTAGCGATTGTAATTATTGGAGGATTGATAACAGCAACCGTTTTAACGCTTTTGGTGTTTCCCATCATCTTTTGGATATTCAATAAAAAAGAATACGAAACGATAGCGTAAACCCTCATGAACATTGTTATGATGGTTGATTTGGAGTAGTCGGAATTTTTGATGCATCCATAAAAAAGATTTCCCACGTGTGTCCGTCCAAATCTTCCAATGTTCTTTGTTGCATAAAACCATAATCTCGCATTTCGCTTGGTTCTATTCCGCCTGCTTGTAAGCCTTTGTCCATCATTTCATGTATGTCTTCTATGCTATCAACGGAAAGAGAAAAAAGCCCAGCCAGTTTTGTTTTAGTTTCTGCAAGTGGCTTTGTTGCAAATGTTGCAAATTTTTCATGCGACAATAACATCACAAAAATATGTTCACTCCAAACCATACATTTTGCTGTATCATCAGAAAACTGTGGATTGTTTCTAAATCCAATTTGGGTATAAAATTCCATTGATTGCTGAACGTCTTTCACCGCAAGGTTGATAAAGATTTGCTTCATTTTTTTTGATTTTTTACAGCGTATTAAAAATTTTGATTTGGGTTATTCTGTTGATTGCATAAATGTTGGTTAGAATAGCCAATATTCAAATTGTGTACTTCTTCCTCTATTTTGCAAAACTCATATTACGTGCTGGCGTTTCGGATTCTTCTGTCTCATTAAAATTTATAACTATACCCAATTCTAATTACTTGCGTTTCGTAATAGTCGTTGCTTGTATAGTTAAAGCCTTCTCCCTTGATTTCTTTTTTGATTATCATTGTATTTAGCAAATCTATTGCGCTAAAAAATAGTTCTCCTTTTTCTTTTTGAATTGCTTTTTTTAGTCCAATGTCTAATGAAAACCTTGATTTAATTTTTGCTTGTGGAATAATATCGGGTGCTAAATAAATTGTTGTTAATTGTACATCCATGTTTTTAGGAAAATGAAAAGTATTGTTCAATTTTATGTTTCCTGAATATATTTCTTGTTTGTCTGCTGAAAAAGTATGTGCAGTAGGATATTTGTTTTCAACAGTAAATGCATCAATTTGATTGCTGTATGCGTTGAGATTAATATTGAATGAATACAATGTAGAAATTTCTTGCGTTAAAACCATTTCAAATCCTGTGTTGTAACTTTTATTTACGTTTTGAAATGTTGCATAAATTAAATTACTTGGAGGAACAATGCTTGAAATTCGTGTAATTGTTCCATCAGCAAATCGGTGATAAATGGAGTTGTATAAACTTCCTTTTTCCCAACTTTTTTTATAGCCCAATTCTATCGAATTTGTAAATTGTGGTTGCAATCGTGGATTGCCAACTTTAATTATTTCGGCATCGTCATATTTAGGAAAAATACGAATATCAACTTCATTAGGTCGGTCAACTCTTCGGTTGTAGAAAATAGAAACTTTGTTATCGTCGTTAATTTTGTATGCAAAACGTAAATTAGGAAATGGCTGTGTGTAATCATAACCATCACTTTTATAAACTATATGATTAGGATTAACATCATATTGAATTTTCACATACTCAATTCTTAAACCTAATTCGGCTTCCCATTTTTTATTTTCAAAAATGTAGTTTCCATAAATAGCAGGTATTAATTCTTTGTAAGTTGCCCAACCACCTGCATTGGCATCTAAAACTGAATTTACACCTGGAATAAATTGCATATTTGTCGGTATATTTCTGTCACGAAGTTTTATGCCTGTTTCAATTCGTCCGTATTTAAGCGGTTTTATGTAGTCAAAATTAAAATCATAAACCTGCTCGTCTGACAATAATTTAAAAGCATCTGTTCCTGTCGAAGTTGGCAAATAATTGTCGTAAAAATATTTTTCATCCTCCCTGTGGAAAGTGTAATTAAAACCAACATTGAGCAAATGTCCCGCTTCTTTAAATTTGTGTTGATAGTTAGCAGTTGCCATTATGGTTGTTTTTAATTCATCTTCTAAAAACTGCCAAAGCCTTTTTCGTTGAGAAAAATCGCTATTAAAAAAGGGTTGGTCGCCTCGGTCAATAATTTTTTCACTGCCAAAAAGTCCTGAAATAGTCAATGAATTTTGGTCGTTAATTGTATAGTCAATTCCAGATTTCAATGTCGTAAAATGTGTATTTCTATTACGTTTTAATTGTGAATTGATGACTTCGCCATTGTCGTAATTTCTTGTTACAAATTCATTTTTGTTCAGCGTTTCTGTATATAAATAATCGCCTTGAAAAAAGACATTAACTTTGTTTTTTCTATAATTAAGTGAAACGCTTGGGTTGATTTTTGGCGTAAACGTATATTGTGGTCTTATGGTTGGTAAATTTTCTTTTCGCACCCACAGAGAACCTAGACCTGTTGTAAACCCCACCTTGCCATTAAAACCATCTTTTTTGTTTTTTTTGTAAATAATATTGATAATGCCTGCGTTTCCATTTGCATCATATTTGGCAGAAGGGTTGTTGATAATTTCAATTTTTTCAATGGCAGATGCAGCAATATTGTCTAACCCTGTTTGGTTGCCAAAACCTGTCAATGCTGTTTGTTTTCCATCAATTAATACAATTACTTTATCGTTTCCACGAAGTAGTACTTTTCCATCTTGTACTGTTACACTTGGCAAATTTTGCATTGCTTGTAACACAGAACCGCCGCCTTGACTAATATTGTCTTTCAAAGAAAATGTTTTCTTATCCATTTTCTCACTTATCTCAGTTGTTTTTCCTGTTACAACAACTTCTTGCAGTGATGTTGATTTTTCTTCTATCTCTATGCTTTTAATGTCAAGATATTCTGTTAGATTACCAATAAACAGCGATTGTTCTGTTGTGTTGTAGCCGATATAAGAAACTTCTAAATAGTAGTTTCCAGATTTTATTTTTGATAGTGAAAATCGTCCTTCTTCATTGGTTACTGTTCCGTTTACAAAAGAGCTATCCTTATCGGTTTTCAAAACTACGTTTACAAAAGGCAAAACAGCTTTGTTGTTTTTGTTCTTTATAATTCCAGAAACAGTTACGCTTGTTTGTGCATTTGAAATTGTAAATATTAAAAGCTGTAAAATTAAGGTTAGTAAATATTTTGTTCGCATTACTAATTTATTTAAAAATTATTGTCGGTATAGGTAGTCGTAATGTCGCTGTTCTTCCGCGATTGTGTTTGTTGGTGTTACTTGGTACGCTTGCAGCATAATCCCAAAATACACGCAATATCATTATCTGTTATTTCTCACAAAAACAGAGGAAACTTCTCACCCCTTAAACCAACTCGAGTAGAGCAAATAATTATTTGCAATCCGTTCAACTTCATTCGTAAATAATTCTTGCGAAAGGTCTTTGACTTTTTTTGCTGGAATGCCGCCATAAATTGTTCCTGATTCAACAATCGTATTTGCCAGTACAACAGCACCTGCGGCAATAATTGTATTGCTATGAATAACGGCATTGTCCATAATAATAGCCCCCATACCCACAAGCACATTGTCATGAATAGTGCAACCGTGTACAATGGCACGATGACCAATAGAAACATTGTTGCCAATTGTCGTTCCGCAACGTTGATATGTGCCGTGTAAAATGGCACCGTCTTGAATATTGACTTTGTTGCCAATGCGAATAAAATTAACGTCTCCTCGTAAAACGCTTTGAAACCAAACGCTGCAATCATCACCCAACTGAACATCGCCAACAAGTGTTGCGTTTGGAGCAATGAAGCAATTGTTTTTCCATGATGGCATTTTTCCTTGTACAGGCAATATGAGTACTTCCATATTTTATTTACGGTTGTATTTCACCAATAACGGTTATGCCTCCTTGTACTTTTTCATTCATTTTAACATTGATTTTTGTGCCAAGGGGGAGTAATAAATCTACGCGTGAACCAAATTTAATAAAACCCATTTCTTCATTTTGAACGGCTTGTTCACCCACATGAGAGTAATTAACAATGCGACGAGCCAATGCCCCAGCAATCTGTTTTACTAAAATGTCAAATTTTCCTTTTTTTAAAACAACGCTGTGTCGCTCGTTTAAATCGGAAGATTTGGGATAAGATGCAATGAAATAATTACCGGGATGATATTTGCTGTAAATAATTTCTCCGTTAATTGGATAGCGTTGCACGTGTACGTTTAGCGGATTCATAAAAATAGAAACTTGAATACGCTTTGTTTTGAAATATTCATTGTCTATTTTTTCTTCTATCACAACAATTTTTCCATCGGCAGGTGCGACAATTAAATTTTCTCCTTTTGTATGTACGCGGTGCGGTATTCTAAAAAACCAAATCACGATAAAAAAGCAAACTGTAACAACAATAACAAGAAACAAAGCAATGTTTGGAAACATTCTTTTAATGACATAAATATTGATGAGTTGTAAAGCCAGAAAAACAATTGTGCTAATCAGAATTGTGGTAAAACCTTCTTTGTGTAAGTGCATATTTTTTATTTTAAGTCAAGTGGGTAAGAATAGGAAATCTTTTGAGGTTTTAAAATAGGTTGCTTAATAGCCGTCTCCGTCTAACAAATTGCCTAAGCCGCCAAGTACGCTGCCTTCTTCTTTTCTACTGCCAATGCCATAAGCAAGTATACGTGTGGCTAAACGGCTAATCGGTAAAGATTGTATCCAAACTCTGCCAGGCCCGCGTAGGGTAGCAAAGAATAATCCTTCGCCGCCAAAGAGTGTGTTTTTTAATCCGCCAACAAATTGAATATCATAATTTACAGTTCCTGTAAACGCAACAATACAACCAGTGTCTATTTTAATCAGTTCATTTGGGCTAAGTTCTTTTTCTACTATATAGCCTCCTGCATGAGCAAACGCCATGCCATCGCCTTCTAATTTTTCCATGATAAAACCTTCGCCGCCAAATAATCCTGTGCTTATTTTTTTTTGAAATTCAATGCCAACGCTTACGCCTTTTGCAGCAGCTAAAAATGCATCTTTTTGACAAATAACTTTTCCTCCTAAGCGGTTTAAATCCATAGGAATAATTTTTCCTGGATAGGGTGAAGCAAATGATACTCTCTTTTTTTGTGTGCTGATATTGGTGTAAGCGGTCATAAATAAACTTTCGCCTACTAATAATCTTTTGCCTGCCGAAAATAATTTTCCAAGTAATCCATTTTGTTGTGTAGAACCATCTCCAAAAATGGTTTCCATACCAATGCCGTCATCCATCATCATAAAACTGCCAGGTTCTGCAATGGCGGTTTCTTGTGGGTCTAATTCTATTTCTAAGTATTGCATTTCTGCCCCTCTAATAACATAGTCGATTTCGTGTGATTGTTTCAATGACATAAAAATACAAATTATTTAAGTTGAGAATGAAATGTTTTTTCAAATTTTTGCAATTTTGGTGCAATAATCATTTTGCAATAAGGTTGTTCCGTATTCTTGTTGTAATAGTTGTCGTGATATTTTTCAGCTAGGTAAAAACTTTTTAATGGACGAATGTCCGTAACAATTGGTCTTGTGAAAAAATGTTGTTTATCAAGTTCCATTATCTTATTGATGGCAATTTTTTTTTGTTCTTCTGTGGTATAAAAAATAGTAGATCGATATTGATAACCCACATCATTACCTTGTTTGTTGAGGGTTGTAGGGTCATGCGTATAAAAAAACACGCGGAGTAAATCAGATAAGCTAATCACTTTGGGGTCATATAAAATTTCACATACTTCTATGTAGTCATTGTGTGGTCCACATACCTGTTCATAAGTAGGATTGGGGTGTTTGCCTCCGCTATATCCCGACTGTACGTGATGTACACCTTTTAACCTTTGAAAAATACTTTCGACACACCAAAAGCAGCCTGCACCTAATACAATTTTTTCCATCTGGGGTTTATTTTGAGTTATTGGTATTGATTGTTGTATTGGTTTTTGTATTGATGTTTTAGCTTTTTTTTGCTTCGGTGTGGTTAAGGTAAAAGAAGTGTTTATACTGAAAATAGATAATCCAAAGAAGAGAAAGAAAAGAAATAAGTTCTTTTTCAATACATACCATTTTAGTTTTTTCATAGCCAATTCACATTGATGAATAATAAAAATTATTGACGATAGTTTTTATGCTTTTACAATTTCTAAACGAACTTGTTCAATTGTTTTTTGATTGACTTTTTCTATCGTGAATTTATAGTTTTTATACATTACAACGTCTTCTTTTTTAGGAATTTCGCCATAATGAAAAATTAAAAATCCAGACAAAGTTTCGATGTCATTTTTGGGTAACAAAAGGTGATATGTTTCGTTTAAATAATCAATTTCTAAACGACCAGACAAAATATACTCATGCTCAGAAATTTTCTTTTCTGTTAATGCTTGTTGAACAACATGCTCGTCATTACTTGTGTTTTTTCCAAAAACTTCTTCTAATAATTTTTCCATTGTGATCATGCCCGCAGTTGCACCATATTCATCAATTACCCAACCAATACTTTTTCCTTGTTGCGAAAGCTGTGTTAATACTTGGTTAATCTTTGTTGTTTCTGCAAAAACAGGAATAGGAATTAAAATGCTTTTAATACTGCGTGGTTTTCTCAATAAATCTAAATGGTGGATATATCCAATAATTTTATTCAAGTTGTTTTTATAGACGATAATTCTGCTCAGGTCTGTTTGAATACATTTTTTAATGGCTTGTTCTACAGTGTCGTTGATATTGATGGCAACAATTTCTGTTTGAGGAATGACACAATCGCGTACTGCTGTTTTTGGAAATTGTAAAGCATTACGTAATAATTTGTTTTGAATATTATCTTGATTTTTTTCATACAATGTTTTTTCTGCAATGAAATATTCTAAGTCGACATATTGAAAAGAGCGTTCTGACTTTTCGTCCTCTTTCATTTTAAACACGATGCGAATCGTTTGTTCTGCGATAAAAACAAAAAAATGGGTAATTGGTTTTAAAATGAGAAAGGAGAAATAAATTAATGGAGCAAGCAGAATGAGAATGAAGTTGTTTTTAGTTTTAAAAATTGTTTTTGGCAAAAATTCTCCAAATAAAAAAATAATGCTTGTTGAGGTGAATAATTCAATCAAGAAAATGAACATTGGGTTTTTGTCATGATTGATGATATCGTTATTCCACAAGGGCGCTAAGAACGATTGAAACGTGATGCTAAAAAAAACTAAAACAATGTTTAACCCAATAAGAGACGACGTGATAAATTCTTCTGGTTTAGAAAAATAATGTGCAATGATATTGGCACTTTGGCTGCCTTGTTTTTTTTTAAATTCTATAGATACACGATTCAGAGATACAAAAGCAATTTCTATGCCACTAAAAAAAGCAATGAGAAGCAAATCAATAAAAAGTATGACGAGATAGGTAGCGTCCATGTTTAGAAATTTTTCAAAAGCAACTTAATACGCTTTACCAATTTGTTCTGAACGTAGAGTCCATGCCTGAATATTTTTACTACACGTTTTATATTCGTCTTCTACATGTAAATAAAAATTAGGCACTTTGTCGTCAATCCATTTTTGCATCAATCCTGCTTTTTTGCTTTCCACTAATTTATTACTGATTTTTGTATAATCATCAGTTAAATTTTCTCTGTGCGGAACAGTTTTTGATTTCAGATACAACATTTTTACACCTGTACGTCCACGTTGATCGGTAAAGATAAACGGGTTTGCATAATCGCCTATTTGCATTGTTTCTAATTTCAGTACAATATCTTTGTCTAAATCGTCTATGGTTAATGTGGAAGATTGATTGCTGTTAAGAAGATAACCGCCAGTAAATTTTGCATTATCATCTTCGTTATAGGTGGTAATAACATCATTAAAGCTCTTTGTTTTATTCACTAATAATGTGTGTAACGAGTCTTGTAATTTTTCAATTGGTTGAATGTCTTGTTCACGAATTGGAGGAATTTTCAAAATGTGTCGTACAACGGCATCGTCACCATAACGGCTAACAAGTTGAATAATATGGTATCCAAATTTTGATTTGACGACTTTAGAAATTTCTCCACTTTTTAATTTAAAAGCAGTAGCAATAAAAATAGGATCCCATTGTTTATCATTTTTGTTGAGTTCATACCTTCCGCCGTTATTTTTGCTGCCTGGGTCTTCAGAATATAATGGCACAAGGCTTTCAAATTTTTTGCCATTGACTTCAACATCTTTCTTAATTTCTTTTAAACTTTCTATCGTGTACTCTTCAACTTCTTTGTGTGCTTTTGGATACATTACAAGCTGTCCAATTTGCAATTCTGTTTCATAAAAAGGTAAACTGTCGATAGGTTTTTGGGCAAAAAAAAGTTTCACTTCTGAAGGCGTAACCTTTACATTTTCGATGATTTTTTTTTGCATATTCCGAGAAAGTAAACCTTCTTTAATGGGTTCTCTAAAATATTCTTTCATCTGATACACATTGCGTCCTGCAATTTGCTCTAACTCATTTTTTCCTCCATACATCATGGTGAAATAGCGTACACGATTTTCGACTTCAGCATCAACCTCTTCATCTGAGGCTAACAAAGAGTCTTTTTCAGCTTGCATCGCCATTGCTTTTTTGATAATTTCTTGTTCTAAAATCAAACATTCGGCATGTTCTGGAAGTTCCATACCTTGACGTTGCATATCACCAATTTGATTTTGAATGTCTGAACGTAAAATGATTTTTGAGCCTATTGTAGCAAAAATTTTATCTATCAAAGTTTTTTGTTGTGCTTGAGCCGATGCAAAAATGAGACCGACAAAAAACAAAGCAGACGAAAGTATTTTCATTGAAATAAAAAATTGAGTACGTAAAATATTTAAAGTGTATTGATTTCTTTCATCCAAGAAAAAGTATCTTTTGTTTTTCCATAACGAATGTCATTCAGTGTTTGTTTGATCGTTTCTGAAAATGTGTTTTTTGAATCAGAAGGAATGATTTCTTGATTTTTATATGTGATAGAAGCTATCGGTGTTGTTGTTGCAGCTGTGCCAACGGCAAAAGCTTCTTGCAGTTGTCCTGTTTGGGCTGCTGATACAATTTCATTGATATGTAGTTTTTTCTCGACGACTTTTTTTCCTTGTGATTGTAATAATTCGATAATTGTTTTTCGTGTAATGCCACTTAAAATTGTTTTGTCTTCTAAGTCTGGCGTATAAAGCGTATTGTCTATGAGGAACATAATATTTGATGCCCCCATTTCTTGAATATATTCATGCTCATTGGCATCTGTCCAAATAATTTGGTCAAAACCTTTTTTCATTGCTTCATTGGCAGCCATAAAAGAAGCCGCATAATTTCCTCCTGCTTTTGCACTACCAGTTCCCCCAATAGCCGCACGTGTATAATTTTCTTCAACCATCACTTTGAGGGGCTTTGAATAATAAGCACCAACAGGACATGCCACAATCATCATTTTGTAACTAAGAGACGGTCGTGCAATTAAACAAGCATCAGTACTAAACATAAAAGGACGAATGTATAATGAAGAACCATCGCTTTTAGGCACCCATTTATTGTCAATCGTTAAAAATTGATTCAAACCATCAAGAAATGAATTTTCTGGAAACGCAGGCATTGACATTCTTTCTGCAGATAAATTGAAACGTTTGGCGTGGTCTAGTGGTCTAAAAGTGGCAATGTTGTCATTTTCAAAACGGTATGCTTTCATGCCTTCAAAAATTGTTTGTCCGTAATGAAAGGCAGCTAAAAAAGGCGATACCGATAAATTTGAAAAAGGTTGCACACTACAATTTGTCCAAGTGCCGTCAATAAAATCTGCTTGAAATAAATGGTCTGTATAGTGCTTACCAAAATCACCAGCACTTAACTGTTCAATATTAACGCTATTGATGCGACTTTTTGTTGCTCTTGTAATCGAAATTTGTGGCATATTTTTTCTGACGAATATAAAATTTTGCAGTACAAAATGAGAAGAGACGAAAACAAATATTATTGTAATACTTTGGGATTGTATCCGTTCTTATTATTTGGTGAATGATAAAGTATCCTTGTAATTAAAAACAAAAATCTATCTTTCTAAACCAATTGTTCAGCTTATTTTATTGTTATGTTCTTACAATCCTTGCTCTATTCGTTTTTGTTTTCAAATGCGGCTTTATTAGCAGCATCTACCCAATCACCTACAGATTATTTAGAAAAAATTCGTCACTCGCAGAATTTGCTCACGGCTTTTTTTTCAAATATGCCCAAAGGCGGCGACTTGCATCATCATTATAGTGGGTCGGTTTATGCAGAAACTTATTTACAATATGCACTACAAAAAGACTTGTATTTTAACCCAGAACGATTGACAATTGCAGAAAATGCAGACGAATATCATACTAAAAAAATGTCTGATTTTTCCAAGGACAAAAACTTTATTTTATATCAAGAGGCTTTAATTAAAAAATGGTCTATCAAAGATTATTTGCCAACCGATGGACCTTCAGACAAACATTTTTTTTCCACTTTCCCTGCGTTTACCATTCCTTCTAACCGTGTTGTCAAAGAAGGTTTGTTAGAATTGAAGCAGCGTGCAAAATTAGAACGTGTTGCATATATCGAAACAATGCTCAACCGCATTCCCACTACAATCAATATGCAAACCATGCAGTATTTGAATGCAGACTTGCGCACGGCACAACAAAGTGAAAATGCAACACAAGTAAAACAAGACTTGAATACTTTATATGTGTATTTAAAACAACAAAATTATCACACTGTTGCTCAACGCTATAATGATAGTTTTATTACGCCTATTCATTCAGAATTGAAAATAGATGATAGTGATTTTACTATGCGTTATCAAAACTATGTTCTCCGATTTATGTCGCCTATAGAAATTTTCAGGGATATGCTTATCGCTTTTGAGTCTGCAAATACCAACCCGCTCGTTGTTGGGGTCAATATTGTAGCACCTGAAAACAACGAAATTTCTATGCAAGATTATTGGTTGCATATGCAGATGTATCAATTTTGTCATGTTCTTTATCCAAAAGTGAAATATGCTTTGCATGCTGGCGAACTCGCTTTAGGGCTTGTGAAACCTGAAGAACTAACGTGGCATATTCACGACGCTGTTTATACAGCAAACGCATCGCGTATAGGGCATGGCGTGGATATTGCCCATGAAACAAAATGTTATGATTTGCTTAAAACAATGAAAGAAAAAAAAATTGCAGTAGAGATTAATTTAACCAGCAATGAATTTATTCTTCATGTTAAAGAAGATAAGCATCCAATTATGTTGTATTATACAGAGGGCGTTCCTGTCGTTATATCGTCTGATGATGCTGGGGTTTTAAGAACAAATTTGACCGAGCAATATGTTTTACTTGCCAAGCGTTATCCTTATCTTTCTTATCTTGATATTAAAGAAATTGTATTGAATAGTATTCGCTATTCTTTTATCAAAGAAACCGCTTTGAAAGAAAGAATTTTATCAAAAATACAACTTGAATTCAAAAATTTTGAAAGCCTTTTTTATTGATTTTGCTTCTTCAATACAAATCATTACACAAAAACTTACGTTTATTGGCTATCGATTTTACAAATCATTTTTTCTTTTTGTAGATAATTCGCATAATTTAGAACCTTAGTTTTATTTCTTTTATTATTTAATTTTTAATGTTTAATTTTTATGATTACGAGTATAGACGGACTTCAGTTTAGAAAAATTAGTAACCTTTACAAATTATTGCAAAACAAATTTTCACTTCAAATTTTAGACTTGCTTCATACACAGCCAGAATTAAAGGTGGGAGACATTTACAAAGCCTTAAATTTAAGTCAATCTCAAACATCACAACAATTGGGGAAGTTGAGAAAAGCCAAAATTGTGATTACAAAAAGAGAAAAAACAGTCATTTTTTATCGCATCAATACAGATCGTATCGAAGAATTAAAAGTTTTTGCAAATCAAATTCTTGCCTCTATTTAAATCATCTCAATACGCATTTTATGTTTATACAGAATATATTCTCAAATGCGTGTTAGATTTTTGTCTTGTTGTTTTTTGTGCTTACAAATTTGTTTAAGTCATTTTTTATTAGCACAAAATTCAATTCCAAGTATGCAGCGTTGTGGTATTTTTGAATACTACAATGCATTAAAAAAAGATACGGCGATAAAAAATCGGTTAGAAAAAAGAGAGCAAGAAATTTTAAATTCTATTGCTCCTCAACCAATCAATCCGTTGAGGCAATTGACGCCAAATGCTGTTGCTCGTACAAATGGCGAGGTTGATACGATAAGTATTGTGGTTCATATTCTATTGCCACAAAGGTTATTGCCTTATGTTACTGATAAGGTAATTGAAAAGCAAATTGAAATTTTAAATCGAGATTTTAATAACACAAATCTCGACCGCGATAAAACGCCAGACGTTTTTAAACCTTTGCGAAAAGGGGCTGCCGTGCGATTTGCACTTGCTGTGCGAGACGAAAACGACAATGCCACAACAGGCATTATCCGAAAAGTAAACAATACAAATTATAATACCCTGACGTATAATAATGTAAAATCTTCTTCCACCGGCGGAGACAGTGCATGGGACGAGGATTCTTATTTAAATATTTGGATTACGCAAATGACAGATTTGTTTGGAATTAGTGTTTTTCCTTATGATAATTTACCCAATACGATACGTGGAATTGTATTGAATTATAGAGCCGTTGGCGACACCAGTGTGGCGACTTATTTATATCCAAGTGCAAATGCGGGAAGAACTTTGTCGCATGAAATGGGGCATTTTTTTGGATTGAGACATATTTGGGCAGACGAAGATCAATGTGATGAAGATGACGGCATAGGCGACACGCCGCAACAAAAAGCAAGTCATCAAAATGCTTGTCCCAATTTTCCTGAACTTACGCAACGTTGTAATTCGACAGATGCCAGTGCAATGTTTATGAATTTTATGGATTATACAAATGACAATTGTGCGAATTTATTTACCAAAGGACAAGTCGATTTGATGGAGGCAATTTTATATGATTCCTCCGTTTACAAAAATTTGAGAACATCTAAAAAATATGCTATTGGTCCTAAAAAAGAAAATGACCTACGATTGATAAAAATTATTGATCAGCAATATGATGACTGTCGTTCGATTTATCCTCAATTGCAGATTAGCAATAAAGGCAATAACGACATTCACAGTTTTAACATTAACCTTTATTTTGACAAAAAATTAGTGCAGTCAGAAACATGGTATGGTGTACTTGGCGTACAAGAAATATTGACGCTACAATTACAAAAAAGCATTCCTCAATACAATCAACACTTAACGATAGAACTCACGCAGCCCAATGGCATTGCCGATGGAGATAATACAAATAACCAAGCCGAACAAGACAATATCAATTGCCCATATCATGCAGAAAATGATTGGTTTGTGTCTTATTACAAAATGACACGTCAGGTTGTTGTACGGCAAAAAAATTTGAATCCTGATTTGCAAAGCATACGCATAATCAGCAGTAATGGCAATAAAGTAATCGAAATGTCTATTCCAGAAAGCAATCGTGAATTGTTCTTTTTTCTTGACGCAAATACACTTCGTACGGGCATTTATTTTGTACAATTACAATATAAAACAAAGGTGCTTGTTCAAGAATTGATGATAGATAATTAAAAAAAATCTGTTCTTAATTCTATTTTATAAAGACATGCGGATACATTTTTTTTAGCCCTAAAGTGATGGTGAAATATGAATTTACAGCCTTATTTTCCTCGTAATGATTGGCATAATTTTTTTGTATTAGCCCAACAACAAAAGATATTTCAATCGATAGAAGCAGAATTATTGGCAAGCAAAAAAAGAATTTGCCCACCGATAGAGCAAGTTTTTTTTGCGTTTGACTTGTGTTCTTTTTCGCAAACACGTGTCATTATTTTAGGGCAAGATCCGTATCATGGATATCAACAAGCCAATGGGCTTGCGTTTTCAGTTTCACCGCCACATCGCTTGCCACCATCACTCAAAAATATTTATAAAGAAATCGCCACAGATACAGGTATCACCATGCCCCAAAAAGATGTTTTGACCGAATGGGCAAAACAAGGCATATTGCTTTTAAACAGTGCATTAAGCGTCTTAGAAAATGAACCCAACAGCCACGCTCATATTGGTTGGCAACCCTTTACAGACGCTGTGATAAAGCATTTGTCTGATAAAAAACAACAGTTGATTTTTGTGTTGTGGGGACAATTTGCACAACAAAAAAAAATCTTTATAGACACGCATAAACACTTTATTTTGGAAGCTCCGCACCCGTCGCCTTTTTCTGCACACAAGGGTTTTTTTGGATGCAAACATTTTTCGCAAATTAATACACATCTACAACAACATCACCAAAACCCTATTCAATGGAATCCATTACAACAAGAACCGAACCTCCTTTTTGGAAACTTTTAATTGGTCGATTGTTTTTTATTTATGGCATGACTTTTTTTCTTGTCAGTACAATTGTCATTGCTTTTATTTGCTTGATATATAATCTTTTTGTTAAAGATAAAATTCAACGTGGACGGTTTTTTTATCGACTTTCTTTTTATTGGATACGCTTTCTACTATTGATCCTTTTTTCTAGAATCAAAATCCATAATCCCAATTCTGTCTTAGATCAGCCGCATATTTATGTTCCTAATCATCGTTCTTTTTTGGATATATGGTTAAGTACTCCGTTATTACCTCAAGCAAACTTTACAATTGGAAAAAGCAGTTTTGCTAAAGTCCCCCTATTTGGCATTATCTATAAAATGGGTTCTGTTTTAGTCGATAGAAAAAGTGCCGTTCATCGCCGCCAAAGTTTTCTTGAACTACAAAAATATTTAACCCAGCAAGTCAGCGTTTGTATTTATCCAGAGGGTACAAGAAATCAAACAAATCAAATCTTGTTGCCTTTTCAAAATGGAGCGTTTAAGCTATCGATGCTTCAAAATACGTCAATTATTCTTGTTGCCATTCAGGGTACTGCAAACATTTTTCCTCCACATATTCCTTTCTATCTTTTCCCAGGTTCATTAACGATGCATTTATCAAAGCCTATTGAACCTAAAAATTATGCAAGTGAAATGGAACTCAAAGACGCGTGTTTTAGTCAATTAACGCAAATGCTGAACGCCTAATTATCATCAACAATTTTATATACAAATAGGGTAGTGTCTATGTTCCACTAGTTCATCATTGTCATTTTATACTGATTCACAAATGCACTACGACTTGCAACTTTTTTTTAGACGCAATCCTTTTATCAAAATTGCCCTTCCTTTTATTCTTGGCATTTTGTTTGAAGATATTGTTCAACTTCCATTTTTATGGTGTTTGACAATTAGTTGCATTAGTCTTTTGATGTACATTTTGTTTCAACAATTCAGTGTATCTGTTCGTTTTTATCACGCTTATGCGAGCGGGGTTCTCTTGTTTTTGACTATTTTGTTTTCAAGTGCAACGCTTCATTTTTCGCAGCAAGATGCACACGATGCAAATCATTTAACGCACCATCTAAACGACTCTAATGCTTATGTTATAGAACTCAATCAAGATATTGTTATTACGCCGAAAACATATAGAACACAAGGACTTGTAACAGCTTATTATGGTCGTCAAAAGTTAACAAAAATCCACGGCTTGTGCAATCTGTCCATTTTAAAAAAGGATACTAGTTTTCACTTTGACTTGCTTAAAAATTACACCATTTTTGTTAGAAAAAAGCCAAGCCCAATTGTGAATGGTTTAAACCCACATTTGTTTGATGCCGTAGCCTATTACAAACGAAAACAAATTACCCATCAGTTATTTATTATGCCTGATGAAATTGAAATTATTGCCATTACACCCAAAAGTAATTGGCAGCAAATGTATATCAACACCCGTCTTTTTGTTTTATCTCAAATTCAAAAATACATTCCTAATAAAGACGTTTATGGTTTATTAGAAGCCTTGCTGATTGGTTATAAACAAGACCTTAACAAAGACATTTTAAATGAATATTTACAATCTGGAACGATTCATATTATCGCCATTTCGGGTTTACATTTGGGTTGTATTTATTGGTTTTTAGCTTATATAATCTTTGCGTTTTTGAAAAAAAATGCGTTTCAAAAAAGTATCAAAATTGTGTTGGTGCTTTGTGGCTTATGGTTCTATGCCTTACTTGCAGGAGCGAATGCTTCTATTTTGCGAGCCGCAGTTATGTTTTCAATTATTGCCATTGGCGAAGCCGTCAATAAAAAATCGTCGCTACTAAATTTACTTGCTTTTTCTGCCATTTTTTTGCTTTGTAATGACACCAATCAATTGTATGACTTAGGATTTCTTTTGTCTTATACCGCGATTTTGGGCATTGCACTTTTCAATTCTTTTTTTGCTCGCGCATTCGCTTCAAAATATAAAATCATCAAATGGATAGTCTCTATTCTTATTCCTACAATAGCGGCTCAAATTTTGGTTTTTCCTGTTATTTCTTATACCAATCATATTTTCTCTACTTATTTTATTGTCAATAATTTAATCGCCATTCCTCTTTCAACCATCATTCTTTCGGGTACATTTTTGCTGTTAGTGTTGTCGCCTTTTTTTGTGATAGCAACATACGTTGGCAAAACTCTTTCAGCACTTGTATTATTGATGAATCAGACCATGAGTTGGAGTAATGATTTACCTTTTGCACTCATTCCATTGCCTAATTTTAATGCAATTGAAATGCTGTTTTATTTCTTTCTTTTGGGTAGTGTTATTTTTTATGTTCTTTTTCAACACCGGTTTATTGCAACTATCATTCTTCTCACTTGTTTATTATCTGCTGTTTTATACCATACATATCAATGTTATCAACGACAACAGCAGCAACAATTTATTTTTTATCAAAATAAAAACAGCAACGCTTTTGCTTGTATCAATGGGCGACAAGCCGATTTTTATACCGATAGTCTTCATCAAGAAAAAACAGAGAGCAATTTGATTGCAATAACAAATTTGCTTTATGACATTGAAAAAGTGAACGTGCATAAAGCCAAAAATAATCTTGCCCTACAATGCAAACAAAAAAGTATTGTTTATTTTAAACAACCTATTGCGTTGAATAATCAATCACTTTATTGCGATTATTTAATTGTCAATAAAGGAGCATTAGAAAGCGTTTTTTTACAATTTTATTTACTCCATTTCAATAGGTTGGTGATAGACAATTCTTGTACTCCAAAAGATCTTTCTGTGTATGCCGAAATGTTAAAAAATAAAAAAGTACATTATATCAAAGAAGATGGTGCATTTATTTTTTAGTATTTTCTTGTTTTTATTTTTTTGAAAAAAGCTCTTGATATCGCATTTGAAAAGTGTTTACAATTGATTTCATATCGTATAGAAAAAAAATTATTTTCCACACGTTTTGTATTTATTTAATTGTATTGATATTTATGCCAAGTTCTATGTTTAAAGTTTTCTTGGTTTTCGTTTTGTTATTTTTGACTGTAACTGTTGATGCTTTTCCGTCTTTTGTTTCTATACAAAAAAAAGAAAAGAAAAAAGACGTTAAAAAAGGAAAACAAAAAATTGTAAAGCTCAAAGTAAATCAGAATGCTGATACGCTCAATATTGGTGTGTCATTTGACCCTGCAACAGGCACAATCAAGGCGGTAACGGATGTTAAAAATCAAACAAAGGCTATTATTTCCGAAAAAATAAATGGCGTAAAAGTCCTTAAAATTGGAGAAGAAGCCTTTTTAGGGCAATCTTTTTTAGAGATTATTCTGCCTAAAACATTGTTACAAATTGACAATAGAGCGTTTGCTTATTGCAGAAAATTGCAACGAATTTATATTCCCTCTTCAGTCAATTACATTGGTCAAAAGGCTTTTTATTATTGTGAAAACTTACAAGACGTTGTTTTGTCAGAGCGTATTGAAAAAATTTTGGAATATACATTTACAGGCTGTGCTCATTTAGCACAAATTATTATACCAATAAGTGTACAACAAATTGGGCAAGAAGCCTTTGCAGAATGTGATGCTTTAAAAGAAATCAATTTGCCGTTGAATTTGAATGTTCTTGCAGAAGGTGCTTTTAAAAGCTGTTCTCAATTAGAAACGATTAACTTTAATGATGCTCTCAAAACGATTGCTCCAAGATTGTTTGAAGAGTGTCGTCAGCTCAAAATAGTTAACCTGCCTAAACAATTAGACACCATTCATCGTAACGCTTTTTTTTCGTGTAAAAGTTTACTTTCTCTACGTTTGCCTTCAAGTTTAACACATATTGCAGCAAATGTTTTTGATGAATGTGAAAACTTAACCAGCATAAGAATTGATGCAGAATATCCTCCAACATTAGAAGCGAGTTGGGTCAATGCCCCCATTCAAAAAATAGAAGTTCCTATGACATCAATACAAAAATATCAAACCTCCTGGTCTCAATATGCAAATCTTGTTGTGGCTTATGATTAAAATTAATTCTTTTAAATAGTACATTTATGGCAACAGATACAATTCCGTTTTTACATCATGAAAGACAACTTCCAACCAAAAGAAATATTGAAGAACGCCTAAAAGATTACAAAGAAGTTGATGGTGCATTAGACCTTAAAATGGTAGAAACGCAAGCCAAGCGTTGTATGAATTGTGGTATTCCTTTTTGTAATCAAGGTTGCCCTTTAGGAAATATTATTCCAGAATTTAACCAAGCCATACAAGAAAATAATTGGCATGAAGCGTATCGGATTTTAAGTATTACAAATAATTTTCCTGAATTTACAGGACGTATTTGCCCTGCCCCTTGTGAAGCAGCTTGTGTATTGGGCGTTGTTGCGAAGCCGGTAACGATAGAATACATTGAAAAATTTATTATTGAAAAAGCTTTTGAAAATGGTTGGGTTGTGCCTTATCAACAACAAATTAAAACGGGTAAAAAAATTGCTGTTATAGGGAGCGGTCCTTCGGGCTTGGCAACAGCAGCACAATTGAATAAAGCCGGACATGAAATTACGGTATTTGAAAAGAACAATAAAGTTGGTGGCTTATTACGTTATGGTATTCCTGATTTTAAATTGGATAAAAATACAATTGATAGACGCGTAAAAGTAATGGAAGCAGAAGGCATTACATTTGTAACAGATGCACATGTTGGCGTTGATGTGAAATATGTTACAGAAAGAATTTTGCAAGACTATGATGCTGTTGTATTGTGCGGTGGCTCTACTATTCCACGTAATTTGCCTATTCAAGGAAGAGATTTAGCAGGCATTCATTTTGCAATGAATTTTTTGCCACAACAAAACAAAAGATTGAATAAAACACCAATTGTAGAAACCGAAATTCTTGCAACAGGAAAAAATGTTATTGTAATTGGTGGCGGCGATACTGGTGCAGATTGCGTAGGCACTTCTAACCGACAAGGTGCAAAATCAGTTGTCCAATTAGAAGTGATGCCGATGCCTCCAAAAGACAGTAACCCAAATACGCCTTGGCCCAACTGGCCTTTAATTTTACGCACTTCTACATCTCATGAAGAAGGTTGTGAAAGAATATTTGCCGTGCAGTCAAAAGAATTTTTGAGTGATGAAAAAGGACACGTGAAAGGATTGAAATTAGTCGAATTAGTTGCAACAAAAGACGAAAAGGGGAATGCAACAATGACCGAAAAGGCAAACTCTGAAATGATATTGCCTTGTGAATTGGTTTTATTAGCCATGGGTTTTTTACACCCCGACCCAACAGGATTTATCCAAGACCTTAACTTGCAATTAGACGCACGCAATAATGTGGCAACAACAAATTATCAAACTTCTCATGCTAAAGTGTTTGCTGCAGGAGACTTAAGACGAGGACAATCACTTGTTGTTTGGGCAATATCAGAAGGCAGAGAAGCCGCCATCGCAGTCGATAAATTCTTAATGGGTGAAAGTCTATTGCCGTCAAAAAAAACAAGTTACTTATCTGTTTAATTTTTATTATTTTTTTTCATTAAATCTATCTTTATGTCTTACTTATTTACTTCTGAAAGTGTTTCTGAAGGACACCCAGACAAAGTTGCTGATCAAATTTCAGACGCTATTTTAGATAACTTTTTAGCCTTAGACCCAGAATCTAAAGTTGCTTGTGAAACGCTTGTTACAACAGGTCAAGTTGTATTGGCGGGAGAAATTAAATCAAAAGCTTATGTTGATGCACAAAGCATTGCACGTGCGGTTATCAATAAAATTGGTTACAACAAAAGTGAGTATATGTTTGACGGAAATTCATGTGGAATATTTTCTGCACTCCATGAACAATCGCCAGATATTAATCAAGGTGTTGATAAAAAAAATAAAATTAACCAAGGTGCAGGTGATCAAGGAATGATGTTTGGTTATGCAACGAATGAAACAGATAATTATATGCCGCTTGCCTTAGACCTTGCACATAAAATTTTAGAAGAATTGACTGCCATCAGAAACGAAAAAAAGCAAATGCTTTATTTAAGACCAGATGCAAAAAGTCAAGTAACGATAGAATATGATGATAACAATGTGCCACAACGTATAGACACTATTGTCGTTTCTACACAGCATGATCCTTTTCATGCCAATGAAAAGACAATGCAAGACCAAATTAAAAAAGACATTATTGAGATTCTAATTCCGCGTGTGATTAAAAAACTCAACAAAGCAGAATTGAAAAAATTATTTACCCCAAGCATTAAATATTACATCAACCCTACAGGAAAATTCATTATTGGCGGACCTCATGGCGATACAGGATTAACAGGCAGAAAAATTATTGTCGATACTTATGGCGGAAAAGGTGCGCATGGTGGTGGTGCATTTAGTGGAAAAGACCCTTCTAAAGTTGATCGCTCTGCAGCGTATGCAGCAAGGCATATTGCAAAAAATTTAGTTGCGGCAGGCATTAGCGACGAAGTATTAGTACAAATTTCTTATGCGATTGGCATTGCACAACCAATGGCGGTTTTTGTAAACACATACAACAAAGCCAAAGTAAAAATGACTGACGGAGCAATTGCAAAAACGATAGAAAAAATATTTGATTTAAGACCTTATGCCATTGAACAACGATTAAAATTGAGAAACCCAATTTATTTAGAAACAGCTGCATACGGACACTTTGGGCGTAAACCAGAAACAAAAACAAAAACTTTTACAACAAGTGACGGAAAAACAAAAAAGCAAAACGTAGAATTATTTACATGGGAAAAATTAGACTATGTTCCACAATTAAAGAAGGCATTTAAACTCTAATCATTTTAATTTTAAAGCACAAGGCCCGATTTGCTTTAAACGTATCGGGCTTTTTTTATGTACAAAACGTTTTTAGATTATTTGAGGCAAAACAAAAGTCTTTTAAATTGAAAATAAACACATTTTGTTTTTTTATTTTTTAATAAGCAGTTCATTATTTTCTATCATTACAAGCTACTCACTCTTTTTTTCATTGCTAATTTTTAACACATGACAACAACATCTCCGCAAGGACTTTATGACCAACATTTTGAACACGATGCCTGTGGATTAGGCTTAGTTGCCAACATAAAAGGCGTAAAAACAAATGCCATTATTCAAGAAGGAATTACCATTTTAAAAAACTTGGAACATCGTGGTGCTTGTGGTTGTGATCCAAAAACGGGTGATGGTGCTGGCATTTTATTTCAATTGCCACACGAGTTTTTAAAAGATGAATGTTTTCAAGTAGGTTTTAAAATTCCATCGTTAGGAAATTATGGCGTAGGCATGATTTTTTTTCCAAACGATGCTGCAAAAATTGAAGAGTGTAAAAATCTGATTAGTAGAAAAATTAAACAGTTTGATTTAGAATTATTAGGATATCGAAAAGTGCCAGTTAATAATTCTAACTTGGGACAAGGAGCTTTGGTAGGAGAGCCATCAATTGAACAAATGTTTGTGCTTAAACCAAGTACACTCAAAGAGCAAATTGTATTTGAAAGAAAACTCTTTGTATTCAGAAATTACATCAGCCATCTAATTAACGAATCAATCAGCACTGATTTTTATATTGCTTCATTTTCATCAAAAACAATTGTCTATAAAGGGCAATTAAACTCTTCGCAGTTAGATGAATATTTTCCTGACTTGTCGCAAGACACCCTAACGTCTGCATTTTCATTGGTTCATTCTCGGTTTTCTACAAACACATTTCCTTCATGGAAATTGGCACACCCGTTTAGAATGATTGCACATAATGGAGAAATCAATACGTTGCAAGGCAATCTTAATTGGTTTAAATCTTATGAATCTTTATTGTCATCGACACATTTTTCAAAAGAAGAAATTGAAATGTTATTGCCTATCACCAATCGTTCTTTTTCTGATTCTGCCAACTTAGATGCAGTGGTAGAATTACTTGCTTTATCAGGGCGTTCATTGCCTCACGTTATGATGATGATGATACCAGAAGCATGGGAAAATAATCCAGACTTAGACCCCAACACACGTGCATTTTATGAATATCATGCCAACTTGATGGAGCCCTGGGACGGTCCAGCAGGCGTTATTTTTACAGACGGCAATTTAATTGGAGCAACTTTAGACAGAAATGGATTAAGACCAATTCGTTATTACGTTTTAAAAAATGACAAAATTGTAATGGCTTCTGAAGTCGGCGTTTTAAATGTAAACGAAGAAGACATCATCGAGAAAAATAGAATTCAACCTGGCAAAATGTTTTTAATCGATATTGAAAAAGGAAAAATTTACAATAACGAAGAAGTCAAAGGCATGGTTTGTAACAATAAAAATTATGCTACTTGGATACAAAAAAACAAACTTAAACTCAAAGATTTACCAGAAGCAAAAGGCACATTTTTGCATATCGATGAAACCACTTTGCTCCGCAAACAAATTTCTGCTGGCATGACAAAAGAAGACGTGAACATCATTTTAAAACAAATGATAGAAACAGGCAAAGAAGCTATTGGTTCTATGGGTTATGACGCACCATTAGCCATACTTTCAGACCAAAGCCAACATTTGTCAAACTACTTCAAACAATCGTTTGCACAAGTAACAAACCCACCCATTGATTCCATTCGTGAACGAACGGTTATGTCGTTATTGTCTTATGTAGGCGGTCAAGTGAATTTGTTAGATGAAAGTGCAGACCACGCCATTTGTTTGCAATTGGACCAACCTGTTATTACCAACAACGACTTGGAAAAAATTCGATTCGTGGACAATAAAAATTTCCAAACAAAAACCATCTACATTTATTTTAAAGCCGATGGCAGAAATGGAGCATTAGAACGTGCCTTAAATAGAATTTGTCAATATGCTGAAGATGCTGTAGAAGACGGTTTTGCGGTTATTATTTTGTCGGACAGGAGTTTTGATTCGTCGCATGCACAAATGCCTTCTTTATTGGCGGTTTCTGCCGTTCATCATCATTTGATTAAAAAAGGATTGCGAGGAAAAGTGGGTTTATTAGTAGAAGCATCTGACGTATGGGAAACGCATCATTTTGCAACACTCATTGCATACGGAGCGTCTGGTATTAACCCGTACTTAACTTTTGAAACCATACAACATTTGAATGATAAAAAATTATTGGCAGGCAATTATGACAATGAAAAATATGCTACCAATTATATCAAAGCGGTCAATGGAGAGCTACTCAAAATATTTTCTAAAATGGGTATTTCTACTTTACAATCTTATCAAGGATCGCAAGTTTTTGAAGCACTTGGCATTAGTAAAGAAGTGGTTGATAAATATTTTATCGGAACAGTTAGTCGTATTAACGGTTTGCGATTAGATGATATTGCCAAAGAAGTTTTGATACGTCATGATGTGAGTTTTAATCATAACGACTTGCAGTTAGAAACTGGAGGCGTATATCAATGGCGACAAAAAGGAGACTACCATAATTTTAATCCCGACACGATACATTTATTACAACATTCAACGCGTACAAATAATTATGCTGTATTTAAAAAATATGCCGCATTGATAGATGACCAAAACGATAGAGCCTGCACGTTGCGGAGCAAATTTGCGTTTCAATTTCACCAACCTGCAATTTCAGTTAACGAAGTTGAACCCATAGAAAATATTGTTAAACGTTTTGCAACAGGAGCAATGTCTTTTGGTTCAATTTCGCATGAAGCACATACCACACTCGCCATTGCGATGAATAGAATGGGGGCAAAAAGCAATAGTGGAGAAGGAGGCGAAGATGCCAGCCGATTTGAAAAAAAAGCAAATGGAGACTGGGAAAATTCTGCCATTAAACAAGTTGCGTCTGCACGATTTGGCGTAACAAGTCATTATTTAGCGAATGCACAAGAGTTGCAAATTAAAATTGCACAAGGAGCAAAACCAGGCGAAGGAGGGCAATTGCCAGGACATAAAGTTGATGATTGGATAGGACGCGTTCGCCATGCTACACCGGGCGTAGGATTGATTTCTCCACCGCCACACCACGATATTTATTCTATTGAAGATTTAAAACAACTCATTTTTGATTTAAAAAATAGCAATAGCAATGCAGAAGTTAGTGTAAAATTAGTGTCTGAAGCCGGCATTGGCACAGTTGCATCAGGCGTTGCAAAAGCTTATTCCAACAAAGTAACCATTTCTGGCTTTGACGGTGGAACAGGAGCGTCGCCACTAAGCTCAATTAAACACGCAGGAATTCCTTGGGAATTAGGACTTGCAGAAACGCACCAAACACTTTTAAAAAATGGACTACGCAGCAGAATACGCGTACAAGTTGATGGACAATTAAGAACAGGAAGAGACCTTGCTATATCTGCATTATTAGGAGCAGACGAATGGGGTGTAGCCACAGCAGCACTCGTTGTAACCGGTTGTATTATGATGCGAAAATGCCACCTCAATACTTGCCCAGTTGGTATTGCAACACAGAACAAAGAATTGCGTGCATTGTTTACAGGAAAGCCTGAACACGTTATCAATATGTTCTATTTTATGGCACAAGATTTGAGAGAAATTATGGCAAAATTGGGCTTTAAAACAGTCAATGAAATGATTGGTAATGCTCACTTTTTAGCTACTGATGAAAAAAAAATAAATAACTCTTGGAAGCATAAAAATCTCAACCTTGCCCCCATTTTATATGTAGAAAAAAATGAACTCAATCCAACGCTTTATCATTCAGAAAAACAGTTTGATGAAACATTAGACGTGCTCGATAGGCAAATTATCAAAGACGCTCACCTTGCATTAGAGCAACAAAAACCTGTTCACTTGAATTATCAAATTAACAATTTGAACAGAACTGTAGGTACAATGTTATCATATGAAATTTCTAAACGCTATGGAGCAAAAGGATTAGAACCAGCCACCGTCAAAATTCAAACCAAAGGTTCTGCTGGACAAAGTTTTGGTGCATTTTTAGCACGAGGAGTACAACTTGCTTTAGAAGGAGACAGTAATGATTATTGCGGAAAGGGGTTGAGTGGAGGCATTTTAAGCGTTTATCCTTCATCAAAAAGCAAACTCAATGCACAAGAAAATATCATTATTGGCAATGTCGCATTTTATGGAGCAACCTCTGGCGAAGCTTATATTGGAGGAAAAAGTGGTGAGCGTTTTGCAGTTAGAAATTCAGGGGCAACCCTTGTTGTAGAAGGCGTTGGAGACCATGGTTGTGAATATATGACAGGCGGAACTGTTTTGGTATTAGGAAATATCGGACGCAATTTTGCCGCAGGAATGAGCGGAGGAATCGCCTACATTCTCAACAAACAAAAAAATGTAGAGCAACTTCTCAACAGAGAAATGGTTGAAATAGAACCCTTGCAAGCAGACGACAAAAAGAAAATTCAGCAATTATTAAACACACATTTTGCAAACACAAAAAGTAAAATTGCACAAGAATTACTGACAGAAGGAGAACAAATTTTTCAACATTGTGTCAAAATTATTTCTCCAGAATATCGTGCGGCTTTACTTCAAACAAATAAAAAAACTGCCTAATTTTATCAATCTATTTCTTTCCTTTTTACGCCAATTTTGAAAATAAAAAAAAACACTGCGGCAACTATCCATGACATTGCAAAAGCCTTAAACTTGAGCATTGCAACCGTTTCGCGGGCTTTAAATGACTATCCCATTTTAAACCCCAAAACGAAAGAAAGAGTATTGCAAGAAGTAGTAAAACAAAATTATCACCCAAACAAAATGGCGGCCTCCTTACGCAGTGGAAAGTCAAAGTTGATTGGCGTTATGGTGCCAAGTTTAGCAATGAATTTTTTTGCCAATATTATTCATGGTATTGAAAAAATTGCTTTTCAATATGACTATAATGTGTTGTTAGTGCAGTCAAATGAATTGCCTGAATTTGAACAAAAAGGTCTTTTGACTTTATTGAAAGCACGTGTCGATGTTATCATGGCATCTATGGCAAAAAACACAACAGATTTGGCACCTTTTAAAAACATTATTCAACAAGGCGTTCCCCTCATTTTGTTTGACCGAGTAAACCCATTGCTCAAAGTTCCTTCAGTTGCCATTGATGACGAAAAAGGAGCGTATGAAATGACAACCGCGCTCATTCATGCAGGATGCAAAAAAATCGCTCACATTGCTGGTCCTCAACATATACCCATTTTTAAAAACAGATTAAATGGTTATTTAAAAGCACTTTCAACACATCATTTAAAAGCATATCCCGAATTTTTAGTCATTGAAAACATGACCCCTGAAAGTGGAAAGCGTGCGTGTGAAAAGTTGTTTCAGAATAAAAAAAATAAACCAGATGGCATTTTTTGTGTAGAAGATTATACCGCATTAGGGGCAATTCAATTTTTAGAAGCAGCCCAAATTGCAGTGCCACAACAAGTGAAAATAGGCGGATTTGCAAATGAAAATTTTGGAGAATATCTCAAACCACAACTTTCTACAATGGATCAATTTCCCATTGAAATAGGCACAACAACAGCACTCTTGTTTTTTGATTTATATGTGAATAGCAACAAAAAAAAGAAGATGCAAAAAAATATTGTTCTCCAACCAAAAATGATTAGCAGGCAATCGATTTAAGTTTCAATTCTGTTATTATAGTCTTGCTTTTTAGGGTAATCGCCAAATCAATTTTTTACTTTTTTTTCTTTATTCAAATCTTTTGAATTGATGAATAACCAAAACAATTTTTTGCAACAAACTCACTTGCTTCTCGAACAAAAAACATACGACAAAAATGATGCTTCTCTATTGCGAGAAGTATTACAATTTCACGAACAACAATATTATGAATTAGACAGTCCTCTAATTAGCGATAGGCAATATGACCAACTTTTTACCGCTTTATTGCAGATAGAAAAACAATACCCAGACATCATTACGCCTGATTCACCAACACAACGAGTAGGCAAAAACTCATCTCCGTTATTTACAACAGAACAGCATTTAGTGCCTATGCTATCGTTGCAAAACACCTACAACGAAGGTGATTTATTAGACTGGAACAAACGCATTGCAGACGCTTTAGACACACCTTATACTTTTGCTATTGAACCCAAATATGATGGGGCAAGTATTTCTTTAGTGTATGAAAACAACCAATTGAAACGCGCCTTAACAAGAGGCAACGGAATTGCAGGAGATCAAATTACAGCAAATGCTTTACAGGTGTATGGCATTCCGCAAGAAGTTGATTTTTTATCTCATCATTTGACACAGGTTGAACTGAGAGGTGAAGTGCTGATGAGTAAAAAAAGTTTTGAACAAAACAACGCCGATTTTTTAGCAGAAAATAAATCCGCTTTTGTCAATGCACGCAATGCCGCTTCTGGCACACTGCGGATGAAAGATAGCCGAGAAGTGAAAAAAAGAAACTTGACGGCATTTGTATATCACTTGAGTTATTATCAATTACAAAATGAACAACAACAATTTTCCTGCGAAAAACACCACCAATGTTTAGACTTATTGCAACAATTGGGATTTCAAATTGCAGAAAAAACGCACGTTAAAGTCGTTTCTTCTATTGCAGAAGTCATTGCTTATTGCAAAGCGTTTGAAACCCAACGTAATGATTTAGATTATGACATTGATGGAATGGTTATTAAAATTAACGAGTTAAAAGCACAAGAACAATTGGGCATGACTTCGCACCACCCACGTTGGGCAGTAGCGTATAAATTTCAGTCGTATCGAGCAGAAACGATTTTAGAAAAAATAGAATATCAAGTTGGAAGAACCGGCGTGATTAGCCCCGTGGCAAAAGTAAAACCAACACGCATTGGCGGCGTAACCGTATCGTCTATTTCTGTGTTTAATGAAAATAATATTCAAGAAAAAGACCTCCGCATTGGCGATACAATTCTCATCGAAAGGGCAGGAGATGTTATTCCTAATATTTTACACGCTTTGCCCGAAAAAAGAAATGGCAGTGAACAGACCATTCATTTTCCTACGCAATGCCCGTCATGTCAAATGCCTTTAATGAAAAATGCAGACGAAGCACATTGGCGTTGTAATAATGTTGTTTGTGAAGCCCAAATGGTGGAACGTATGATTTATTTTTGTAGCAAAGACGCAATGGATATACAGTTTTTAGGTGAATCTAAAATCAAACTCTTCTTTCAACTTGGTTTTATTAAAAACATAAGCGACCTTTATCAACTGCCTTTTGACCGCATCAGCAACCTTGACGGCTTTGGAGAAAAAACCATCACTAATTTACAACAAGCCTTACAGGCCTCTAAAAATAAACCGGCACATTTTTTGCTTTTAGGGTTAGGAATTCCTTTTGTTGGAAAAACAACCGCACAAACTCTTTGCAATGCCATCACCAACCTGAATGACCTTAAAACAATGAGTATAGAAAGTCTGCAACAATTAGAAGACGTCGGTCCAAAAGTGGCACATAGTGTGCAACATTTTTTTTCTCATCAACATCATCTTCTGCTTTTAGCCCAATTACAACAACAGGGATTAAATTTCGCTACAACAAAAAACAATAACAATATAGACGGCACTTTGTCAGGAAAAAGTTTTTTGTTTACAGGCACACTACAAAACAGAAAAAGAAGTGATGCTGAACAACTGGTAAAAAAATTAGGTGCACAAATTAGTCCGAGCGTAAGTTCTAAATTAGATTATTTAATTGTTGGACAAGACGCAGGCAGTAAATTAGAAAAAGCAAAAAAAATAGGCACAGTCAATATTCTTAACGAAAGTCAATTTGAAGAATTATTGCATCAAAAAAACGCATAACAACCATCTTCTTTTTTGAGCTATTAAAACAATAGAGTCTAAAAAAAATATTAGCACACATACAAATTACTTCATCACATTGCTTAAAGCCCATTGTGAATATGTGGATAATGAAAATCCAAAGTCTTCATTTAAAATCTATTTTTATCTATACTTTAATTTTTAACCTAAAACTTTAATCATGATTTTGAAAACAAAGAAGAACACAAAAAGACTAAAAGCAAGCGTGTATGCGTTTTTATTCGCTGCTAGTGCCTTTGCACAAAACGCAAATCCTATTCCACAATCGTATGAAAATGCAGCCATGCCTGACTCTGCAAAAAATGCACAGTTAGAGGAAGTTATCGCTGTAGGAACACGTACAGCACCCCGCACAGCAACATCAACACCTTTGCCAGTTGACAATTTGAGTGCCGCAGATTTGAAATCATCAGGGCAAATTTCTTTTGATAAAGCCTTACAATACAAAGTACCTTCTTTTAACTCGGTAAGTTTACCAGTCCAAGATGCAACGTCTTTGCTTGACCCTTATGAAATTAGAAATTTAGGACCAAGCAGAACCTTAATTTTAATTAACGGGAAAAGAAAAAACATGAGTGCCTTAGCGTATATTCAAAATACGCCAGGAAAAGGAGAGGTGGGAGCAGATCTTGCTGCTATTCCGATGTCAGCGATTAAATCAATCGAAATTTTAAGAGATGGAGCGTCTGCGCAATACGGTTCCGATGCCATTGCGGGTGTTATGAATATCATTTTAAAAGACAAAATCGATTATTCTGAAGCAAGCATATTTTCTGGCATACGTGCTGCAGGAGACGGACTTACTTACGGTGCTAATTTGAATACAGGCGCAACATTTGCAAATAAAGGCTTTGTAAATTTTACAGCTTCTTTCAAAGACCAAAGAATAAGCGATACAAAACAAAACATAGACCCTTGGGCAGATGCTGATCCAAATATTGGTTTTGATGCAGATTTGAATTACGTGAAAAATTGGTTAGCAAAAAATCCTTCAGGAAAAAATATTGCAGGTTCACCAGCAATTACTTCTGCAAATTTAGTTATCAACACGTCTATTCCTGTGAGTAATAATGCTTCTGTTTATGGAAATGCTGCTTTTGTAACAAAAAGAGTATTAAGTTTTGCCAATGGCAGAACTCCTTATTGGAAATCTACAGATTACGGCTTATTAACAGCTCCAGGACAAACTTATGATGGATTTAGACCAACTTTTGAAGGTGAAATGAAAGATTATAATGCAACAGTAGGGTTAAAAAATAAAGTAAACGGTTGGAATATCGATATGAGTGGAACAGCTGGTGGAAATGAACAATTGTATTATGTAAACAATACGCTTAATTTTAGTTTAGCAGCAAAGTCTCCAATTGCATTTAGACCAGGTGGGTTTAAATTTAATCACCTTGTAGGAAATATTGATATTACAAAAGCAGTTGCAGACAATTTAAGTCTTGCTTTTGGTTCGGAATTTCGTTCAGAACAATTTGAAATTGTTGCTGGCGATACAGCCTCATACTCGGGTGGAGGAGCAAATTCTTTTCCTGGATTTAGACAAGAAAATGCTGGAAAATTTGGAAGATTTAATATCGGTTTTTATGCTGACATGTCTTGGGACATTACAAAAAACTTCCTTGTTAATTTAACAGGACGCTATGAAAGATATTCTGACTTTGGTGATGCGTTTGTTGGCAAATTTTCTACACGCTTAAATATCGTTCCTAAAATATTAACCCTTAGAGCTTCTGCTTCTACAGGCTTTAAAGCACCTTCTTTACACCAATTAAATTTACAATTAGCACAAGCAACTTTTGTAGCAGGTAATATTGCTATTGAAGGAATTTTAAACAATTCTAATCCAAGTGTAAAACAATTGGGCGTGCCAGCATTAAAACCAGAAGAATCTATCAACTTTACTGGTGGTTTAGGTTTTACACCTAATAAAAACCTTAGCATTACTTTAGACTATTACAACATCACCATCAATAACAGAGTGGTATTAAGTTCTCGTTTGAAAAAAAGTGGTTTTGACGCTGCATCAGACCTTTACAAATTGATGGACGGAGCTGGTGTAACTGCGGTTAGTTTCTTTATTAATGGCATCAATACACGTTCTCAAGGCATTGATTTTGTTGTCAATTATAAAAACTTAGCACTTGGTTCTGGGTCTAAATTGAACTTTAATTTAGCTGGAAATTGGAATCAAAATGTGCGTATCGGAGGAATTGCAACACCTGACGCAATTTCAAAAGCAGGAGGCGTAATTTTCAATAGAACAGAAGAAAGTATTATTTTGACTGCTCGCCCTCAATACAAAGCCATTTTAAGTGTTGATTACGTTCAAAAAGACAAACTTTCTATCTCGTTAAATAATACCTTATTTGGTACTTCTAAATTTGTCAATGCTGACTTACCTAATTCAGGAAAATCTGCTGAAGATAAAGATGCAGACAAATACGCTTATTTAGAATTTTTGCCACAAATATTAACAGACTTAGTGGTTTCTTATGATTTTAGCAAAAGCTTTTCTGCATCATTTGCTGCAAATAATATTTTAAATATTACTCCAAAATATACATTAAAAAATCTATCAACAGAAAATCAAGTGATGTCTGGGAAAACAGTTTCTAATGACGAATATTACAGAAATATTTTAAGCTTTAATGGTCGTTATGCGATGACTTCTTACGATGCCTCTCATTTTAGCATTTTAGGAACAACGTTTATGTTAACATTGAATTTTAAATTTTAATTATTTGATTCTTATCAATTATTAAGGATTCTCGCCCGAAAGCAGCAATGTTTTCGGGCTTTTTTGTTGGTTTATGCACCAGGTGAGATAAGTTTTGATACAATAGAGAGAACGCTATCAGATAGGTGTACCTATTTGTTGATGATGTAGGCTTTTTGTTTTTTTAATGTATTGATTTGAGCCTTGAATGAAGGAAGAAAGGTTACAAGCTCTTCGATTTTACTAGTCAAACAATTTAAAACAGCAATCGTAACAGGATATTTTTCGAGGTGCTGCTGAAACATCAAATTCTTATCAATCGTCAATAATACATCAAAATTATTTTCCGTACAATAAGTCATTAACTCTCCATTTTTAATGCCACTTAATCCTAACTCCCTGACGGTAAAAACTTCAAATTCTTCTAAATGTTTTTCATGCACTTAGCAACACATTCATCAAGCAAAATTTTCATTCAGTAGATTTGTTGAGGTTTCAATGAGTTTTTGGGACATTTCAAGAAGTCGTACAACTTGTGCTCTGCTTACACCTTCAAAATCTTCAAGGAATGTTTCAATAGAGTCGCCTGTTTCCAAATAGTCAAAAAGATTCTTTATGGGAACTCTTGTGCCATAAAATACAGGTGTTCCACCTAAAATTTCTTTATCAATATTTATTACGTGTTGGCTCATAGCACTATAGTTTATTTCGATAGCTAAATTAAAAATATTTCGTCAAGTACAAAGTGCGAAACGGTAACGTATATAAAGCAAGCGTTGTCAAAGTTCAAAAACTCTGAAATACTTGTACTCAAATACAGCATAAAAATTGCTAACTTTTATTTGTTGCTTACATACGCATAGTTGAGTTCTTTGTCTTCTGGGTATGCTGAAACAACTTGAATCATAATTTTTTTGCCCAATTCAAACGTTTGTTTGGTTGCTCTTCCTACTAAACACATTTCTTCTTGCTTGTAAACAAAATCATCAACCAAAAGAAGGTCGCTTAATTTAACCATGCCTTCGCATTTATGCAATATCGTTTCTGCCCAAAAACCAAAAGACGCAACGCCCGTAACAATGGCTTCAAATTGTTGTCCAACAAATTGGCTCATGTATTGTGTTTGTTTGTATTTAATCGCCATACGTTCTGCATCAGTTGCACTTTTTTCTTTTGTGCTTGAATGCAAACAATATTCTTCCATTTTGTTTGGTGCGGTTTGGGGTTTTGATTTTGTGAGAATGTCGTTTAATGCCCGATGAGTTAAAATGTCGGGATAGCGACGAATGGGTGATGTGAAATGTGTGTAATGTTGAAACCCTAACCCATAATGCCCAATATTTTTTGTTGTATAAATGGCTTTTGCCATTGAACGAATGGCCAATTTTTCAAATACAAAAATTTGTGGACTTTGTTTTGCCGCAAGTAATAATTCATTGACAGCGGTAGGAAAAGGTTTTTTTTCAGAAGTCATAAATTGAAACCCAGAACGCCTTACAATATCAATAAATAGATTGACTTTTTTTTCATCTGGTTTGTCATGAATGCGATACGGAAAGGCAATCGTGGGCTTTTGTTTACTCAAAAATTCGGCTACTTTTTTATTCGCCAATAACATAAACTCTTCTACAAGTTGGTGCGATTCTTTACTCTCTTTGATGACGATTGCCGTTGGAAAATTATTTTCATTTAAGGCAAAACGCACTTCTGTTGAACTAAAATTCATGGCACCATTTTTCATTCTTTCTGCCCGTAAACACGTTGCAATATGATGCAGGTCTAAAATTTCTTTTGTGTAATCGCCTTTTTTTGTTTCAATGATGTCTTGCACTTCTTCATAGGCAAATCTTCTATTGGAATGAATAACCGTTTTTGAAAAATTTGTATTTACAATTTCTACTTTTTCTTTATTCACACGCAGTTCAACAAAAGCTGAAAAAGTCAATCTATCTTCATTGGGTACAAGCGAACATAAATTATCAGATAAATGATGTGGCAACATAGGCAATACAAAACCCGGCATATACACAGACGTTGCACGCTCTTTTGCTTCTTTGTCAATTGCACTTTCTGCTTGTACAAAATGAGAAACGTCAGCAATATGAATTCCAATTTCAATATGCCCATTCTCTAAATATTGAATCGACAATGCATCATCAAAATCTTTTGCGTCTGCGGGGTCTATTGTAATTGTAAAGACCTTTCTGACATCTTTTCGATAGCTTAATTCATGAGCAAAATCGACAACAAAATTTTTGCTATAATCAAATACTTCTTCAGGAAAATCTAAATGAAAGCCATTTTCAATTAAAATGTCATTGAGAATAAACGCATCGTCATTTTGTTTGTCTGAAGCGCTTAAAATTTCCATAATGGGTAACTTGTCATGAAAACTTTGGGCAATTGTTGCACGCACTTTTTTCTTACGTAGTTCGGGGTCAATAGTGTCTAAATTTTGTATCATCAACGGACTACTGATTTTGTATTTCACACTGGGCATAAAATAATATCCATTGCCAATTTGTTCTACCGTGCCTGTCCATTCGGTGTATTTTCGCTTTTCAACAGACACAATTTTGCCATATATTCTTGTCTCGCTACGCCTTGTAATTTCAACGTTTACAAGGTCTTTGTGAAAGGCGGCACCCACATCTTGTTTAAAAATCATGATGTCTTTTTTCATGTCTGGTACAATAACAAAAGCGTTGCCCGAGCTTGTCATATCAACAACGCCTTGAATTGTTTTTGTAGATAAGCGTGTTGGTTTGTTTTTCTTTTTTTTCTTCATTTAGTGTAAACTCAAATTGATAATATGGAATGATAGCGTTGAAACAAGAGTTGTATCAACAAATCAAAAATAGTGCAAAGACCATTTTGAAAATTATGGTTTCAAAAGTACTTTTTAATTTTTAGTCTCAGTAAATCAATTGCTTGAATAAAAATGCAAATGCTATGTTGCGATTAAAATAATTTCAACTTTAAAATTGTATTGTTGTAATTATCGTATTGTTTATTTCTCTTTTAAAAATTAGAATGATGATATTCACTCGTTTTGTTTTTGTTTTTGTTATCTCTCTTTATTCTGCTTTTCTGTTTTCGTTTCCGTGGCAACAACAGGTCGATTACAAAATTGATGTTGATGTAGATGAACGTCTTCACCGCATAAAAGGCGTGGAACAAATTTTTTATACGAACAATTCGTCTGATACATTATCAGAAATTTATGTTCACCTGTATTGGAATGCGTTTCAACCCAATAGTAGCATGGACGTGCGGTCTCGAAATATAATCGATCCAGATAAAAGAGTAGGGGATAGAATTTCTAATCTAAAGCCTGATGAATACGGCTTTCAGCATATTCAATCCATCTTTGTCAATAAGCAAACTGTTCAATTTGAAATCAATGAAAGTATATTGAAAATCATTTTGCCTAAAGCAATTATGCCTCATACAATAACGTCTATCGCCATTTCTTTTGAAGCTCAAATTTCAAAACAAATTCGACGTTCTGGTCGTAACAATGCAGAGGGAGTGATGTATTCAGTGGCACAGTGGTATCCAAAAATTTGTGCTTATGACGAGCGTGGTTGGCATCCGAACCAATATGTTGGCAGAGAGTTTTATGGTGAATGGGGGAACTTTGATGTGCAAATTTCTCTTGATAAAAAATTTGTTGTTGCAGCAACAGGAAGAGAAGAAAAGGTAATTACGCCAAGTCTGTCAAAGGGTTTTTATTCTCTCAATAAAAACAAAAAAATCTGGCGTTTTAAAGCTCAAAAAGTACATGATTTTCTTTGGGCTGCAGACACGAATTTTATTCACGACGTGGCACTCATTCCAAATAAAAAAATAGAACTTCATTTTTATTACAAACCTGGTGATAGTGCAAATCAATTGGCATGGAAAAAATTGCAAACAAAAATGCAAGCGGTCTATCCCTATATCGAAGAAGCGTTATGCCCTTATCCTTATGATAAATATTCTTTTATACAAGGCGGCGATGGTGGTATGGAATATCCAATGGCAACGCTCATAAAAAAACCTGATGTTATTACGGCAATTCACGAATGGACGCACGCTTGGTTTCAGGGTTTGTTAGGCAACAACGAGTCTGATTATGCTTGGTTAGACGAGGGATTTACAAATTATATGGAACATCATTTCAGTATTGCAATTGGCGAAAAACAAAAAAACACATTAACAGATGAAATGAATTTTTATTTTAAAAAAGTGAATGCAAAAGAGAACCATGAAGCTATGAGTTTTCCTTCTGATTATTTTCAAACCAATTCAAATTATAGCCTCGCATCTTATGTTAAAGGTGCTTTGTTATTGCAGCAATTAGATTATCTTGTTGGAGAAAAAACGCTACAGCACATCCTTCAAGCCTATTGCAAAAAATGGCGATTTAAACATCCACAACCGAATGATTTTTTTAAAGTCGCAGAAGATGTGTCTCACTTACAATTAAAATGGTTTCAATCTTATTGGACCGCCTCCTCTAAAACCATTGACTATGGCATCAAAAATGTAGTACAAAAAGATTCTGTATATAGTATAGAAATCGAACGCATGGGCCTAATTCCTATGCCCATAGAACTTACAATCGTATTTGAAGATGGGCGTGAGCAAGAAGTATATATTCCTGTAAATTTATTGCTTGGTAATAAACCGAACTTACCTTCTTCTGTTATGCTATCACCTACATGGAAATGGGTACAACCAACTTATCAATTACCTTTTGTTAGTTCGACAAAAATAAAAACCATTACGCTTGATGCAAGCAAAAAAATGGCAGACGTAAATACAGACAATAATGTTTGGCGAGTAGGCAATTAAACCATAAAGACAACTCTATTGAAAAAGTGTGCAAATGGATAGGTAAAATGGTAGGGAAGGTTATGCACATTTTTTAATTAGCATACGAATAAGGCACTCAACAAGAATAAAAAGGAAAATTAAGTTTGTTGTTCTATCTATTTTAAGTTCATGTTTACAGGAATTATTGAAATGTCAGGACGTGTAACACAAAAAATAAAGGACAATACGAACCTTTCTTTTTGGGTATCTTCCGCCATGAGTAATGACTTACAACGTAATCAAAGCGTTGCACATAATGGCGTGTGCTTGACAATAGAAAATGTCAGAAACGGAGAACATCAAGTAACTGTAGTAAAAGAAAGTTTGTCAAAAACAAATTTCCAAAACATTCAAGAAGGCGACCAACTGAATTTAGAAAGATGTTTGCGAATTGGCGACCGATTAGACGGTCATTTTGTACAAGGACACGTTGATACGACTGCACAAGTGATTGAGATAAAGAATGAACAAGGTAGCCATGTACTTACTTTTCAATTGCCCGCCGAACAAACCACAACGTTACTCGTTGAAAAAGGTTCTGTTACCATCAACGGAATTAGTTTGACGTGTTTTCAAATTACAAAAAATCAATTCAGTGTAGCCATTATTCCACATACCTTTTCTCTTACAACAATGCAATACATAAAACCCAAAGACATCGTCAATATTGAGTTTGATATTTTGGGTAAATATATTTTACAACAACGAAATCTTTCTTCTTAACACGTTTTACACCTCCTTATTTTTTACTTTCATTTTTTAAACAATAACTTATGACTTTTATTCGCCAACATCAAATTGCGACAACAATGATTGTATTCTCTTTGTTTTTTGCTACAAAGAACCAAGCTCAAACAACTTCACCTAAGGGGTTTGATTTTGACAATACATCAGAGTTAAAAAAAACAACAAATTCTAATGTGTCGACAGCAAAAACAGATACAACAAACAAAGAAGTCAAAAAAAATGACGCAGTAATAAAAGACACAGAAGTAACAAAAGAAGATTCATTATTTGAAGAAAATGTAAAAATCAATTTAACCTTAAATGAAAAACGCAAATACGTTTTTACTAGAGAAGATGGAAAAGAAGGCGTAGTTGTTAAAGAATATGACGATGCTGCAACATTTTCTGGTGGATTAGCAAAAGTTGCCATCAATAACAAATGGGGTTTTATAGACTCAAGTTTGAAAGAAACTATTCCCTTAAATTATGATTTTGTATGGCCCTTTTCAAATGGCGTTGCGATGGTACAAAAAAACAGAAAATATGGTTTAATCAACGCTGCTGGCGTAGAACTTGCACCAATCATTTATGACACTTTAGACTTTTTTAAAAAAAGTTTTGCTAAGTTTTTGAAAAATGGAGAAATAGGCTATTTAAACCGAGAAGGAAAAGAATTTGACGAAGCTATTGAACTGGAAGACGCTTGGTATAAAATTAGAAAAAATGGTAAATGGGGTTTTGCTGATAATAAAGGAAGCATTATCGTGATCCCTATTTATGACGATGTTAAACCATTTAAAGACGATTTTGCAACAGTAAACAAAAGTGGAAAATGGGTGTTTATCACCAGAGCGGGTGAGCAATTACCTTATGATGAAATAGGACCATTTATTGATGGATTTGCAAGTGTAAGAACAAGAAACAGATACGCTTATGTGTCTAAATATTTTGTAGAATACGATTCTGTTAAACCATTTTCCAATCAAAAAGCAATTGTTTATAAAAATGGAAAATACGGCATTGTGGGTAAAAACACAATCGAAGTTGTGCCACCACAATATGATTATATCGACAATTTTTCAAATAGCCGTGCAAAAATTAAAAAAGATGGACAGTATGGATATTTAGATGAAAACGGAGCAGTCAGCGTTCCGCCTACTTATGACGAAGCATTTGCGTATTCAAACGATATAGCTCGTGTTAGAAAAAATAAAAAATATGGGTTTATCGAAACAGACGGCAAGTTAATTGGCGAGTTAGAATATGCTGATGCAAGAGATTTTAAAGAAGGATTAGCTTTAGTGAAAATCAACCAAAAATATGGTTACATTAACACGAATGGAAAAGTCAAAATTGTACCCATGTATTTAGATGGAAGAGATTATGTGGAGGGGTTTGCACAAGTAAAAGATACCAATAACAAATGGGTATATATCAATAAAGAGGGCTTACAAATGCCTTTTGATGAAATTTTCCCACTCACAGACAGCATGGCTTTAGTTAGAAAAATTGATAAATATGGTTTTATTGATGCCAAAGGAAAAGTAGCTATTCCTGGCATTTATGACGAAGCAAGCAACTTTCGTAATGGATTAGCCTATGTACAAATACTCGGAAAAATGCCAGCTCCAACAAGAAATTTCTACATCACAAAACGTGGCGATGTTCTTCCATACGACAATGCACATCAATTTTACAATGGCTTTGCAAAAGTTGAAAAAAATGGAAAAGTGGGGTACATCAATAGTCAAGGAAAAGAAATCATTGCACCCATTTATGACGACGGTAGCAACTTTAATAATGGCATTGCAATGGCAGAAAAAGAAACCGTCAAAGGCTATTTAACCCAAACAGGTTCTTTTTATGACGGAGTGACGAACTTTGTTAAAAACATTGCCATTATCAGAAAAGGAAACTCTTTTGGCACTATCGATACGAATATGGCAGAAATTATTCCGCCAACAAACGATGCCATTTATTTTAATGAGAACAAAACATTTTTAGTGGTTCAAAATAATGGCAAATCTGCTCTTCATTATTTTCAAGGAAAACAGCAAGGAAAATCTTTGGGTTATGACAATGTGATGCCTTTTAGCGAAGGACTTGCCGTTGTAATGAAAAACAACCTTTATGGTTTTATCAATAACGAAGGAAAAGAGGTATTAGCCTTAGAATACGATTGGGCGGATTCTTTTAGAAATGGAAAAGCGTTAGTTGCTCGTAAAGGAAAATCATTTTATATCGACCCTCTCGGACAATTGATTAAATAAAAAACGTTCCCGTATTTTTTCAAGTCAGGATATAAGGCCTGACTTGACGGGAAAATTTGTCGAATATGTTTTGAAAACAACTGAAAAAATCCGTTCCCTTCTTTTGTTAATTTGAGGAGGGTTTAGTTTTAGGACGAAAAAATAGGTTTTATACCCTAAAATATAATTATCTAAGCTAAGGCTTGTAAAATATCATTTAAGATGTCTTGTTGGTGTTCTAAGCCAACAGAAACGCGAATAAACCCTGGCGTAATACCAACAGCAAGTTGTTCTTCTTGAGAAAGTTTGCAGTGTGTTGTGCTGGCAGGATGAGAAGCGATACTTCTTGTGTCGCCTAAATTGGGTGTAAGTGAAAGTAGGCGTAATTTGTTCATGAATTTTCTTCCTGCGTCTATGCCACCAGACAATTCAAAGCAAAAAAGACCGCCACCGTTTTTCATTTGTTTAATGGCAACCTCATAGTTGGGGTGGCTTGGTAAAAACGGATATTTTAACCATTTTATTTTTGGGTGATGCTGCAATTGCGTGGCAAGAAAAAGGGCATTATTGGCATGCCTTTCCATGCGAACGTCTAAAGTTTCTATACTTTTACTCAATACCCATGCGTTGAATGGCGACATAGAAGGTCCTGCATTTCTACAAAATAAATAGACTTCGTTGATGAGTTCTTTTTTTCCTACAACAATACCTCCGAGAACTCTACCTTGTCCGTCCATCCATTTGGTTGCAGAATGCACCACAAGGTCGGCGCCAAAATCAATTGGTGTTTGTCCAATTGGGGTTGCAAAGCAATTGTCAACATTAAATAAAATGTTATGTTTTTTACACAATTTTCCGATTTTTTCTAAATCGACAATGTCTAAACCAGGATTTGTGGGTGTTTCAACATAAAGCATTTTGGTATTGCTTTGAATTGCTTTTTCCCATTCATCTGGTTTTTGAGCATCAACAAAAGTGACGTCAATTTTAAATCGAGGAAAATATTTTTTTAGTATTGTATGTGTTCCTCCAAACACAGCATTGCAAGAAATTAAATGATCGCCACTTTGTAAAAAAGAAAAAAAAGACGCAAATATCGCAGCCATGCCAGAAGAAGTCGCAAAGCCTGCTTCAGCACCTTCTAATAAGCAAATTTTATCGACAAATTCTTGTACGTTTGGGTTAGAATAACGACTATAAATATTATTGTCATTTTCATCAGCAAATGCACCCGCCATATCTTCTGAATTATCAAAAACAAAGCTACTTGTCAAATAGAGTGGGGTAGAATGTTCTAATTCATTACTCCTTGGCGTTTGCGTTCTTATTGCTAATGTTTTTTTATCTAATTGATGGCTCATTATGTTCGTATTGGTTAAAGATTATACCAAGTGAAAAGTTTCTAAAAATTTGGTATTGAAATCTCCTTGTATAAATTTTTCATTTTTCATTAACTGTAAGTGAAACGGAATCGTTGTTTTTATTCCTTCTATCACATATTCTGTCAAGGCTCTGTGCATTGTTTTGATGGCTTCATCACGTGTGCGTGCAACAGCAATAATTTTTGCAATCATCGAGTCGTAGTAAGGAGGAATTGTGTAGCCTGCATAGACATGAGAATCTACACGAACGCCTTTTCCACCCGGTTGATGTAGGATTGAAATTTTCCCAGGCGAAGGTCTAAAATCGTTGTAGGGGTCTTCTGCGTTAATTCTACATTCAATGGCGTGCATTAAAGGTTCATAATTATTACCTGAAATTTTTATGCCTGATGCAATTAAAATTTGTTCTTTGATTAAGTCGAAATTAATCACCTCTTCGGTTACGCAATGTTCAACTTGAATACGCGTGTTCATTTCCATAAAATAGAAATTGCGATGCTTGTCGACTAAAAATTCTACTGTTCCAACGCTTTCATAATTGATGGCTTCGGCACAACGAATTGCGGCTTCGCCCATTTTTTGTCTAAGGTCTGGCGTCATAAACGGAGACGGAGATTCTTCAACTAATTTTTGGTGTCTGCGTTGAATAGAGCAATCTCTTTCGCTTAAATGACAAACACTACCAAATTGGTCGCCAGCAATTTGAATTTCAATATGGCGAGGTTCTTCAACGAATTTTTCCATATAAACGCCGTCATTTTTAAAAGAAGCAAGTGCTTCTGTTTTTGCGGCGATAATGTTTTTTTCTAATTCGGCATCTTCCCAAACAATACGCATGCCTTTTCCTCCGCCTCCAGCAGTTGCTTTTAGCATAATCGGATACCCAATTTCTTTGGCTGTTTTTTTTGCTTCAGCAATGTCTGTAATCAACCCTCCACTACCAGGAACAACAGGAACGCCAGCGTTTTTAGCGGTTTCTTTTGCGGTAATTTTATCTCCCATTGCATTGATCATTTCTGGCGTTGGTCCGATAAATTTAATATTATGCTTACGGCAGATTTCTGAAAACTTTGCGTTCTCAGCTAAAAAACCATATCCAGGGTGAATAGCGTCTGCATTGGTTAATTCTGCTGCAGAAATAATATGTGGAATATTTAAATAAGACAACCCGCTTTGTGGTGGTCCTATACAAACAGCTTCATCAGCCATTTTAACATGTAAACTTTCTTTGTCGGCGGTTGAATAAACAGCAACTGTTTTGATACCCATTTCTCTACAAGAACGAATAACTCTAAGTGCAATTTCGCCTCTGTTGGCAATCAATATTTTTTTAAACACGAGCGTAGATTTTAGTCAAAAAAGTGAGTAATTGAAAGAAAATAAACTTAGGCAGGTTCTACCAAAAATAAATCTTGGTCAAATTCAATCGGAGACGCATTATTGACTAATACTTTAACAATTTTTCCACTGATTTCACTTTCTATTTCATTAAACAATTTCATGGCTTCAACAATGCACAAAACTTGTCCTTTTTTAATTTCAGTTCCAACGTTTACAAAGTCTGCTTTATCTGGTGCAGGTTTAATATAAAACGTGCCTATCATAGGACTTTTTATTGTAATTAAATTACTTTTCGCAGTGCTTGGTGCTTCTGTTGTTGTAACAGCTTTAGGCGGAGTGGCTACCTGTTGAACAGCAACTGGAGCGGCTTGTATTTGTGGTGCTGTAGCATAAACAACGTCGTTATTTTTTTGTTTAAGGCTAATTTTGTAATTGCCTTTTTCAAAATGTAATTCACCAATATTATTTTCATTGACAAGGCGTACTAAATCTTGAATTTGTTGAAAATCAGGGTTGTTGGATACAATTGGTGAACTGACTTTAGGCTCTTTGTTTGCAGGTGCTTTCGATTGTGGTTTATTTTTTTTTGCCATAAAAATTTAATTTTAAAAAAAATGAAAAATAAAAAAGCCAAAAATAATGGAAGGGTGAAATTATTCTTTTACGCGTTCAACGTATTCGCCTGTTTTGGTGTTAATACGAATCATATCTCCGTCATTAACAAATAATGGCACCATCACTTTTACACCGGGTTCAACTTCTGCTGGTTTCAATGTTTTTGTTGCCGTGTCGCCACGCATTCCTGGCTCTGCATAAGTTACTTTTGCAACAATTTTATCAGGCAACTCAACGTTCATAGGAGCGTCTGTATCGGTATTAAAAAAGATAGATACTTCTTGTCCATCTCTTAAAAATTGCGGTGCGTTAATGTGGCTTTCTGTCATTACAATTTGTTCAAACGTTTCATTGTCCATAAAGTTATAGCCACTATCGTCTTTATATAAATATTGAAAAGGTTTTTTTTCTACTCTTACTGGATAAATTGTTTCTCCTGAATTCCAAGTGTGTTCAATGGTGCGAGCATTATCAACGCCTTTTAATTTTGCCCATACTTTTGCGGCGGCTCTTGCGGTTTTATTTTGACCAAAGTCCACAACAGAATAAAGATTGCCGTCTAATTTAATAATGAGTCCTGATTTAATGTCTGCGGTATTTGCCATGTTTAAATAAATAAATAAATAAATGATAAAAATTATGCTCAGTCAGAAACCCAAAAATATTTTTTTTTCTGATTGATTTTTTTGATTTGTAAAAATATTATTGATTTGAATATAAGTCCTTGATTATTACAATCTAAATCAAGTGGAGTAAAGCCTCCAACTTTTTAGAGTCGCATATTTTTTAGTATTCATTTTCAATTAGTACTGAACTTATTTTTGTAAATCCGCTGTTATAAAAGGTTGATTTAAAAGTTTACCTGTGCTTGAATTCTTAATAAATTCCCAGACTGATAATTGTCTTGATTTCCAAAATCTTCATATTGTCTTTTAGATATTGTGTAATTCATCACTAGTTCAAAATTTTTATTCACCTGCCATTCACCGCCAATTTCGATATCATTGACATAATAACTTCTAGCATCTCGTTCATGTTTTTTACCTCCTTTATAGTACTGGTATCTGATAAAGGGAATGAGCGTTTGTTTCTTTAGTTTTGCTAAATAGCTTAATGTAACATAACCTCCGTGAAGAGGCATTACTTCTATTGACTTTGTAAGTTTATTAAATTCTGGACCTTCGCCAATTGTATATTCTGCCTGAACACCAAACGGTTTTGGGTATAACACAAAAGTGCCTGCAATTCTTTGGTCAAGGTACATTAAACTTGAATTTGTTTTTACTCCATTGCTCAGGTTTGCCTTTGGCATAACCCACTTACCAGTATATGCTTGCACACCAATCTCTACGATCTGACTTTTATATTTAAAAGGGTAGGTAAGGCGGCTTACGATATGAGGTTCGTTGTTTAACTCTAAATTATTAGCAGTTTGACCGTTATATGCTCCAAAGGCAAAAACGCCATAGTCTCCACTTCCCTTTAGCCCATCGTTGACTAAACTTGAAAAGAGTTTTCGTTTTTCTTTAGGTGCCCAATAAAAAAATACCCCCATATCACGTTCATTTGACACTGCGCTGTTCAAAGCATCATTTCGGTCGAGTGGTATTCGATTTTGGCTTGATTGCATATTTTCAAAACCATAAGGAACCTTACTTTGTCCAATTCTAAATCTAAACTCGTTATCGTTATCTACGCCTACATCAAAATAAGCATCTCTGATTTGTGCAAAATGGAGACGATCAGAAGAAGGGCTACTTGCAAAATCGGGTTGAATATAGAAATAAACATTTTTGCTGACTTGCCCAAAAAGGATAATCCGCATACGCCTCATAAAAAAACCACCGTCTTTTCCCCAAGACCTATCGCATTGTTCACATCCCAAATTTTCATTTGTTTCAAGCAACCTATTATATCTTATTTGTAAATAACCTCTAATAGAAAAGTTGTCGTACCATTTTTTAGGCTGCACTATTTCTTTTTCTTGAGAGGAGTTAATGTTTACACTATCAGATTGAGCAAAAGAATTGAATGAAATAAATAAAAAAGCTAAATTTAAATAGATGTATGCTTTCACTTTGTATGTTGTATAAAGTTTTGGGGCTTGGGAAAATTGGAATATTTTAAGTGCAAAATTTATCATAAATGCTTAAAAATCATTAGTTTGTAAATTATTTTATATAAATCAAATTAGATGATAGAATTGATGATAAAGTTTTGACATTATGCCTTGCGGACAAACTCAGATTTTAAAGCCATTGAACCAAATCCTTCAATTTTACAATCAATATTATGGTCACTATTAAAGTTGAGTCGAATATTTTTCACTTTTGTTCCTGCTTTAATAGGTTTAGGAGCACCTTTTACAGGCAGGTTTTTTATCGTAATTACACTATCTCCGTTGTGAAGTTCATTACCATTCGAATCAAATATTTTTTCTCCGTCTGGCTCAACGACTGCGTTAGGATTCCACTCATTTTCACAATCAGGGCAGTTATACAGCTCGTTACCGATTGAATAACCATATTCTGATTTACAAATTGGACAAGGTTTCATATTCTTTACTATTTACTTTTTGTTTTTTATATTCTGTAGGCGAAATTACATTATTTTATTCTACTTTCATTATTCATAAATCCAATCATTTTTGTCATTTATCGCCTGTTGTATTTCGCTGTTTTCTATAATGACACCTAACGAACAGGGCTTTGTGCAGGTTGGAAAATAGAATTCCGTCTGCCCGGAATCACTGCTGATTGAAAATATAAAGTTGAAGTTAAGAACTAAAGTTCAGCGATGTACGTCAAGCCCGAACTGAAGCACAATAAAGAACAAATGTTGAGGCAATATTCGTCTGTCCCAATAATGCCAAACCTAATGTTGTGGGCAGGTTTTCTACAACATCATTATAAGTTTCATTACCCAACATAAGACAATTACTATGATGATTAATTGTCCTATTTTTTTTGAAATTTTATTTATTGAAACGCTAAATGTTTGCGAATTATGATTTGTCAAACTAATTAGTCGTAACGGAATTTGGGCAAAAATATAAAATGATAACAAAATACTTGATACGTTTAATTTATACGCAATTTTATAGTTTCCTTTTGCCATTTCGCACAAGCCTCTTGTCATACCACAAACTGGACACTGAAAGCTGAACAATTTATCGAAAAGACAAAAGTGTGGTAAATGATTTAGAAAAACAATCAATGTGTCTTTGCATAAAAGGAAAAGTAAGATTATAAAAAAATTACTTAGAAGTATATTCAAATCATTCTGAACTAAAAAATAAGGGCTAATTTTTTTTAGTATATACTTTGGAAAAAAAGCAAACTCCATAAGTTAATTAATTAAAAGCTGGGTGTTTTTTCGATACCCAACTTAATGATTTGTTTACCCTTGCCACGTGTGTCCACATTTTTGACATTTAGTAGGATTGCTATCTGCAAGAAGAGCAAGAAGTCCTACAGGGAAAAAACAAATAGAGATAATAATTTGCCAAGCTTTGTAACTACCTTTTTTAGTTAGTTCAGAGCATTTAGGGCAAGATAGATTCGCCATAATAAACAATTGGTTTTAGTTAAGAAATATATTTTAATTTAAAGAACTCATTAAGAGGATTTTTTGCAAAACCTATTGCAAAGAAATAAAATAATTTTGTAAGAAAAAATATTGTATGAAAAAAGCGATGACCTTTTCAGATGTTTTATTGTTTAGCAACCCGAATAGAAAGCGGAGTAAAACGTACTACAAATTAAAAACGATAGAACAGCATATTGATTTTAAAGCGTTAGAAAAGTTTGTGAGCTGTCTTTACAAAAGCAATTCGTCTACAGGTGGTCGTCCTCCAATTAGCCTTGAGACGAAACTGAAGATGTTATTTTTGCAATATTTATACAATCTGAGTGACGAAGATTTAGAAGATGGGTTATTAGAAAATTGGTCTTTTCAAGAATTTGTAGGCGTAAGCGTGCAAGACAGTGTGCCTGAT